>JASGGN010000096.1:0-2788 GCA_047605005.1 Microbacterium sp. | reverse complement strand
TCGACTTGCCGTGGTCGATGTGGGCGATGATGCAGAAGTTGCGGATCAGCTCGGGAGGGGTCGCGGACGGCTCGAGAGGCTTCAGGGCGCGGGGGGACATGTCCAGGCGATTCTACCGGGGCGATCGAGTGCATCTCCTTCCGGGACTTCTAGGCTGAGACGGTGGCGACGACGGTGGTGATGGTGCACGGCATCCGCACGTCGGCCACGATGTGGCGTGCTCAGATGGAGCATCTCGCCTCCCGAAGCGTCGCGGCGATCGCCGTCGATCTGCCGGGACACGGGTCGCGCATGAGGGAGACGTTCACCCTTGACGGAGCTTTCGCGACGATCGACGCTGCCGTCCGGCGCGCGGCGGACGACGGCCCGGTGCTGCTGGCGGGCCACTCGATGGGCGGGCTGCTGTCGATCGCGTACGTCGGTGCCGAGGAGGCGCCGCCGGTGGATGCCTTCATCGCGGCATCCTGTACCGCGCTCCCCCGCGGTGCGGGGCTGACCGCCTACCGCGCCCTCGCGCGCGTACTCGACCGCCTGCCCGGCCACGGGCAGTGGGTCGCCGATCTCGTGCTCGATCGGACCCTGCCGCCCGAGACCCGCGAGGACTTCGGCGCCGGCGGTTACGCCTATGACGCGCAGGACGTCGCCCTGAAGAGCCTTTCCGTGCTCGATCTGCTGGCGGCGCTGCGGCGCATCGAGGTGCCGATGTGGTTCGTCAACGGGCAGTACGACCAACTGCGGATCAACGAACGCCTGTTCGTCTCGCTCGTTCCGCAGGCGGAGCTCATCGTCGTGCCGCGCACCTCCCACCTGGTCACCGCGATGCGCCCGCGCGTGTTCAATGCGGTGCTCGACCTCGCGCTCGCCACGATCGACGCGTCAGCGCGTCAGTGGGCCGCTGAGCCCGGTGGGGCCTCAGGCCGCACCCGAATGGCGTAGGTCATGAGGCCGCCGACGATCGACAGCGCGCCGCCGACCGCGAAGAGCAGCCCGAAGCCGCCGCTGAGCGCCACCAGGCCCGCGCCGATGACGGGGCCGAGCAGCTGGCCCAGGGCGGCGACGACATTGACGATGCCGAGGTCGCGGGCGCTGTCGTCGGGAAACGGCAGCAGCTCGGTCGCCAGAGCGAACCCGACCGCCATATAGGCCCCGTACCCGACGCCGAGGAGGGCTGCGGCGATCATCGTCGTCGCGAAGGAGGGGAACACCGCCAGTGCGAGCGACGCGATGCCCTGCACGACGGCCGACAAAGCGGTCATGACAAAGCGCTTGCCGCTGCGGTCGGAGACCCTGCCCGCGACGATCGAGGCCGCGACGACGAACACCGTGTAGATGACGATCAGCAGCAGCAGCTCGTCTTCGGCACCGGCGGGGTCGCGGTGCAGTCCGTACAGCAGGAAGAACAGCAGCAGCGCCGTGCCCAGCGCGTTGCCGATGTTGACGATGAGGCGACCTGCCAGCAGCCAGAAGAAGTCGTGGTCGCGCAGGGCGGCACGTCGCCGGCCGCGCGCCCCGCGCGCGGTGGTGGCCGCCTCCGGAGCGGGCGGGTCGGGCAGCAGCAGCGCCGCGGCGACACCCGCCATCAGCACGAACGCGGCCAGCAGCAGGTACCCGGCGACGACGCCGAGGCCCAGCAGCACGATCACGCCGACGCCCACGACGATCCCGAGCGCCTGCGACGACGACACCGCGGCCGAGGCCGCGCCGCGCTGGTCGGTGAGCTGATCGGCGATGAGCGCGGCGAATGCGGCAGAGGCGACGGCGAGCCCCACCGAGACCCCGATCCAGGCCAGGCCCACGCCCCACGGCCCGGTCGCAAAGGCGATCCCGACGAGGGATGCCGCCGCCAGCACGACGCCCCCGACCGCCCAGGGGCGACGTCGCGCGCCCCGCGTGCGGTCGCTCAGGCCTCCCGCGAGCGGGCCGGCGACGACCCCGGCGAGGCCGCCGACGGCGAGCACCAGCCCCGACGAGACGACGCCGGAGATCCAGCCGTCTGCGTCGTCGGAGGTGTTCAGCTGCAGCGGGATGAGCAGTTGTAGCGGCGTGAGCTGCGCTGTCCACAGCGCCAGCCATGCCAGCGTGAAAAGGAGGAACCAGCGGGCGCCGACGCGCCGGGGCGAGGAGACGGGTGCGGGCGGATGTTCAGACACGGGCGGCTCCTCGCGGGCGACGGCGCCGCGCGGCGCCGTCGAGTCGATCATCGCGCACGCCGCGCCGTGATGCGCGCACTCCCCCTCCGTGGAAGCGTTCCAGAAAAAATCCAGACCTGATAGACTCGGCCTTTGGCTTGCGTGTGGGTCCCACCTCACACGACCGCCGCGCGGCGCCCCTCTACCGCCCTGCGGCACTCATCCCCATCACTCCGAACGAAAGAGCACGTCGAACGTGGCCAACATCAAGTCGCAGATCAAGCGCAACAAGACCAACGAGAAGGCGCACGAGCGCAACAAGGCCGTCAAGAGCGAGCTGAAGACCGAGGTGCGGCGCACCCGCGAGGCCGTCGCCGCCGGCGACAAGGCTGCCGCCGAGGTGGCGCTCGCGAAGGCATCCAAGAAGCTGGACAAGGCCGTGAGCAAGGGCGTCATCCACGAGAACCAGGCCGCGAACCGCAAGTCGGCCATCGCGAAGCAGGTCGCCGCTCTCTGAGCCTCCGCCGGCTTCATCGCGAGAGCCCGCTCCCCCCGGGGGGCGGGCTCTTTCGCGTCTGGGGCGGGGGTGGTGGTCGGGTGGTAGTCGGGTGGCAGTCGTGGACGCTTCGCCGGGCACGAGGGAGCCACAAGCGCCAAGC
>JASGGN010000095.1:0-2822 GCA_047605005.1 Microbacterium sp. | reverse complement strand
CCTTCAGACGGCACTCGTGGCCGCCTGACCCGACGCGAAGCGACAACGAGTGCCAGCTCTCGCGCATCGGACAGGTGCGAGACTGGATGCCATGACGAGCGACAGCGACACGATCGCCTCCGATGCCGCCCCCGCTGAGGCTCCCGCGCCGCCGCCGAACCAGAACCGCAAGCAGCCCTTCCCCCGCGGCTTCTTGGAGACGATCTCGACCGGATGGGCCGACCGCCCCGAACAGACGCCGCCGGCGCGTGCGCAGGCCCCGTTCGCCGCGGCACGCCGCGACGCGCTCTCGGCAGCGTTCCCCGGCAAGCGCCTCGTCATCCCCGCAGGCGGCTACAAACAGCGCTCGAACGACACCGACTACCCCTTCCGTGCGCACTCGGCCTTCTCGCACCTGACCGGCTGGGCGAGCGACGCCGTGCCCGACTCGGTGCTCGTCTTCGACCCGAGCAGCCCGAGCAGCCCGAGTGACCCGAGCACCCACGAGGTGACGCTGTTTCTGCGCGAGCGCGCCGACCGCACGACGGCGGAGTTCTACTCCGATGCGGCGATCGGCGAGTTCTGGATCGGGCCCCGCCCCGCCCTCGCGGGGGTCGCCAGCGACCTCGGCCTGGCCACCGCGCACCTGGACGACTTCGAAGCCCACGAGGGCGATCTCGTGCTCGACGAGGACGAGGATCTCACGCGGTTCGTCTCCGAGTTGCGCCTGGTCAAAGACGAATACGAGATCGCGCAGCTGCGCCTGGCGGTCGAGGTCACCGCGCGCGGTTTCGACGACATCGTCGCGAGCCTCCCCCGCATCGTCGCGACGGCGCGCGGGGAACGCGCCGTCGAGGGCGTCTTCCACCACCGCGCCCGCACCGAGGGCAACGGCGAAGGCTACGACACGATCGCCGCTTCCGGCCCGCACGCCTGCTACCTGCACTGGACGCGCAATGACGGCGCGGTCATCCCCGGCGACCTGCTCCTGGTCGACGCCGGCGTCGAGGTCGACAGCCTCTACACGGCCGACATCACGCGCACCCTGCCGGTGTCGGGAACGTTCACCGACGTGCAGAGGAAGGTCTACGAGACCGTCCGCGAGGCCGCCGACGCCGCTTTCGCGATCGCGAAGCCCGGCGTGCGCTTCCGCGCCGTGCACGAGGCCGCGATGGCCGTCATCGCGCAGCGCACGGCCGAGTGGGGGCTGCTGCCGGTCACCGCAGAAGAGGCGCTGGATGCCGACCGGGGCGGGCAGCACCGCCGCTATATGGTCCACGGCACGAGCCATCACCTCGGCATCGACGTGCACGACTGCGCCAAGGCCCGCCGCGAGATGTACTACGACGGCATCCTGCAGCCGGGCATGGTCTTCACGATCGAGCCGGGGCTCTACTTCCAGATCGACGACCTCACCGTGCCGGAGGAGTACCGCGGCATCGGCGTGCGCATCGAGGACGACGTGCTGGTCACCGATACCGGCGTCCAGAACCTGTCCGCCGCGATCCCCCGCACGGCCGACGAGGTGGAGCGCTGGATCGCCCGTCTGCGCCCCTGACCCCGCCTCCATCCCGCGAGAGCGCATCCGGCGGACGAGAGCGCACACGGCATCCGCACCCTCGGGCGGCTGATGCACTCTCATGGTTGACGATTCGGATCCACCGTGAACTCGGCGCGGCAGATCCTCTCGTCACGACGAGCGGTCGTCTGTGCCCGAGCCGGCACCGTCGCCCGAGGCATCCGTCGACGGAGAGGGGATGACCGGGTCGATGATGCGCTCGCCGTACTGCGGCGGAGTCGACAGGTCGACCGGCGGCGCGGGCGGCGCGGCCGGCACCACGACGTGGCCGACGATCTCGCGCGCCCGGTGGATGCTGCGCGGCAGCACCGTCACCTCGTAGCGGTCGGCGACCACCTGCGTCATCGACGTGTAGTCGCGTCGCCGCCTGAGCATCGCGTACATCGCGAGGCTCAGGAGCATGCCGATCGCGACGCCGACGAGCATCACGCCGAGGAACAGCTGGATGCCGGCGGAAGGCGTGCCGAGCACGAAGACTGCCGAGAACAGCAGGCCGAGCAGGATGCCGTTGATCGCCCCCGACCGCGCCGCGCCGGCGTAGCCGAGCCGCCCCGTGATCGTCTCGACCGAGCGCAGCCCGTGCCCGACGATCGCGATGTCGCGCGCGGGGATGTCGGCCTGGACGAGCTGCGACACCGCCTGCTGAGCGGCGACGTATGTCGAAAAGTCGGCGATCTTCTCGCCGTGCTCCTGCGGTGCGCCGCTCATCATGCTCACCGACCCATTTTGTCATGGCCCGCCGGACGATGGCCGAGGCGCCACAGGAGGCGAATGTGCGCCGACTGCCCTCGGATGTCGCGTTCGCGCGAGACACGGCGCGCTGGCCCGACAGCCGTTAGGCGTGACCTCCGCAGTCTTGGGCGTGTGCTCACCCAGGAGATGTTCCTCCTCCCCGGGGCCATCGCCGACAGCCTCCGCCTGCGCAGGCCCGACGCCACCGACGAGCAGGTGCGCGCGGCGACGGCCGCGGTCGGCGAGCCAGAGGATCGGGCGGCGTTCGCCGCCCTGTACCGGGATGCCCACGGGCTGTCCGCCGACGGCGAACCCGGTCGCTGACCCTAGTCGAGGGCCAGGACCCCGCGCAGAGCGTGATCGACGGCCGCGAGCTCGACGCTGCTGAGCCGGCCCGCGAACTCGCCGAGACGTCTTTCGGGATCGACGGCGGTCAGCTGCTCGATGAGAACGCGGGTGCTCACGCCCTCGATCTCTATCTCCGGACGGAAGGATGCCGGGCGGCGGCCGGTGGATGTCGGCGCGACGATCC
>JASGGN010000094.1:0-2860 GCA_047605005.1 Microbacterium sp. | reverse complement strand
GGCACCTGCTCACCGGCTACGCGAAGGACCTCTTCCCGCGCTTCCAGACGATGCGTGGCAAGAAGGTCGACCGCGTCTTCGGGTGGGACACGCACGGCCTGCCCGCGGAGCTCGAGGCGATGAAGCAGCTCGGCATCACCGAGAAGAGCCAGATCGAGGACATGGGCATCGGCGTCTTCAACGCGAAGGCGCGCGAATCGGTCATGGTCTACTCTCGCGAATGGGAGGACTACGTCACCCGCCAGGCGCGCTGGGTCGACTTCGAGCGCGGCTACAAGACCCTCGACACCGGATTCATGGAGTCGGTGCTGTGGGCGTTCAAGACGCTCTACGACAAGAACCTCGCCTACGAGGGCTACCGCGTGCTGCCCTATTGCTGGCGCGACGAGACCCCGCTCTCCAACCACGAGCTGCGCATGGACGACGACGTCTACAAGATGCGTCAGGACCCCTCGGTCACCGTCACGTTCCCGCTGAAGGGGGCGGATGCCGCAGCCCTCGGCCTTGACGGCGTGCGCGCACTCGCCTGGACGACGACCCCGTGGACCCTCCCGACCAACCTCGCCCTCGCGGTGGGCCCCGACATCTCCTATGCCGTCGTGCCCGCGGGCCCGAACGGGGCGACCGCCGACGGCGAGAGGTTCCTCCTGGCATCCGACCTGCTCGGAAATCACGCGAAGGAGCTCGGCTACGACTCCGTCGACGCGGCGCGGGCCGCTGTCGCCCGCACTCTGACTGGGGCGGAGCTGGGCGGCATCCGCTACGAGCCGCTGTTCGACTACTTCGTGGACGCGTCGATCCGCGGGATCGAGAACGCCTGGCAGATCCTCGTCGACGACTACGTCACGACCACCGACGGCACCGGCATCGTGCACCAGGCGCCGGCCTACGGCGAGGACGACCTGCGGGTCTGCACGGCGGCGGGAATCCCCACGATCATCTCGGTCGACGACGGCGGGCGTTTCGGCGGATCGGTCCGCGACGTCGCGGGGGAGCTGTGGTTCGACGCCAACCGCCCCCTCATCCGCCTCGTCAAGGCCACGGGGCGGCTGCTGCGCGAGGCGAGCTACGAGCACTCGTACCCGCACTGCTGGCGCTGCCGCAACCCCCTCATCTACAAGGCCGTCTCCAGCTGGTTCGTGGGTGTCACGGCGATCAAGGACCGGCTCGTGGCGAACAACGAGCAGATCACCTGGGCGCCCGAGAACGTCAAGCACGGGCAGTTCGGCAAGTGGCTCGAGGGCGCGCGCGACTGGTCGATCAGCCGCAACCGGTTCTGGGGCTCGCCGATCCCGGTGTGGCGCAGCGACGATCCGGAGCACCCCCGTGTCGACGTGTACGGCTCGCTCGAAGAGCTCGAGCGCGACTTCGGTCGGCTGCCCCGCAACGAGGCCGGTGAGGTCGATCTGCACCGACCCTACATCGACGACCTCACCCGGCCGAACCCCGACGATCCCACGGGGCGCAGCACGATGCGGCGCATCGAGGACGTCTTCGACGTGTGGTTCGACTCGGGCTCCATGCCCTACGCGCAGGTGCACTACCCGTTCGAGAACCGCGAGTGGTTCGACACGCACGCCCCCGCCGACTTCATCGTGGAGTACATCGGGCAGACCCGCGGCTGGTTCTACGTCATGCACGTGCTCTCGACGGCCCTGTTCGACCGTCCGGCGTTCTCGGGCGTCGCGTGCCACGGCATCGTGCTCGGCAGCGACGGGCAGAAGATGAGCAAGTCGCTGCGCAACTACCCCGACGTCAGCGAGGTCTTCGACCGGGACGGCTCGGATGCCATGCGCTGGTTCCTCATGGGATCGTCCGTGCTGCGCGGCGGCAACCTCGTCGTCACGGAGGAGGGCATCCGCGCCGGGGTGCGCGAGTTCCTGCTGCCGCTGTGGAACGCGTGGTACTTCTTCGCGACGTACGCCAACGCGGCGACCGGTCCGGGCGGCGCGGGATACGGGGCCCGCTGGCGCACCGACTCGGCCGACGTGCTCGATCGCTACATTCTGGCGCTCACCGGCGACCTTGTCCGCGATGTCGCCGCCGACCTCGAGGCGCTCGACTCCACGACCGCCGCCGCGCGCCTGCGCGACTTCGCCGAGGCGCTGACCAACTGGTACATCCGTCGCTCGCGCGACCGCTTCTGGGTCGGCGTGACCGACGACCCGGCGAGCCGGGAGGCGTTCGACACGCTGTACACGGTGCTCGAAACCCTCACCCGCGTCGCAGCCCCGCTCATCCCGCTCGTCGCAGAGCGCGTGTGGCAGGGGCTGACCGGCGGGCGCAGCGTGCACCTGCAGGACTGGCCGGACGCCTCAGTGTTCGCCCCCGCCGCCGATATCCGCGTCGCGATGGATGCCGTGCGCGAGGTCTCGTCGGTCGCCAACGCGCTGCGCAAGAAGGAGGGCAAGCGCGTGCGCCTGCCGCTGCCGTCGCTCACGGTCGCCGTGACGGATGCCGCGTCGCTCGCCCAGTTCGAGGACATCCTCCGCGACGAGCTCAACGTCAAGGGCGTCGCCCTCGTCGAGCTGACCGAGGGCCTGGCGGAGCAGTACGGCATCAGCCCGCGCCTCGCCGTCAACGCTCGCGCCGCGGGCCCGCGCCTCGGAAAGCAGGTGCAGCACGTCATCGCCGGCGCCAAGGCGGGCCTGTGGACCGAGCGGGACGGGGCCGTGGTGGTCGACGGCATCGCGCTCGAGCCCGGCGAGTACGAGCTCACGCTCGAGGCTGGCGGCGTCGCCGAGGGCACCGCGATCGCCCTGCTCGCCCGCGGCGGCTTCGTGCTGCTGGACACCGTCACGACCCCCGAGCTGGAGGCGGAGGGCCTCGCGCGCGACGTCATCCGCGCCGTGCAGGACAC
>JASGGN010000093.1:0-2870 GCA_047605005.1 Microbacterium sp. | reverse complement strand
AGAGCGCACGACTCATAATCGTGAGGTCGCGGGTTCGAGTCCCGCCTCCGCTACCGAATGTAGAGGGCGTGTCACTAACGACATCGAGATTGCGGGCTGTGGCCTTGCTCTCCTTCTGTTGGAAGTCCCATTGTCCGGCCTCGGTGCTGCCAGCGACTTCCAACCGCCACGACGGGCTTTTCCTGTCCTCTCTCGATGAGCTGTGCCGCTCACTGACGAGGCGGGTCGTGTTTGTGTGTGCGGTTGTTGCGCTGTCATTTGGTGTCCAGGGTTGCGCGAGCCCTGCTCCGGTTCCCACCACGACGAGTCCTATTGCGGATGCGCAAGCCCTTCCTCCTTCGCCTGTGGAGGAGAGGTATGTCGCGTGCTTGAACGAGAAAGGATGGGACGCTAGCCGGTCGTTGACGTCCCCGCCTGAGCTGGTGATACCGGAGGGTCAGTCCTCTGCGTTTGAGGAAGATCAGAAGGAGTGCGGTGAATCGACTGGATATACGCGGTCCCAGACGCCGTTCTTGTGGTCAGACGCGCAGAAGCGGGAGTTGTACGCCCTGGAAGTGGCGAACCATGATTGTATTGTTGCCGAGGGGTTTCCCAGTGACGACCCTCCGAGTGAGGCCGTGTTCCTCGACACGTTTGGCAGCACGGCGGGGTGGTATCAGGCTATCGCCGCCTACATCAAGAGCTCGGCGACGCTGAACCTGCGTGAATACGGAGATTTGCTCCGGAAGTGCCCTCCGCCGTTGATGTTCAACACTGTGTCGGGATTCTGATTGTCTTTGGTGCCCGTGAACTGGCGCTCAATATAGCCCGAGGCTATCGGGCATGGTGTCGCTCGCTTCCAGACGACCTCGGGCCGGGCTGTCGCTAGGGCGGCTCGCTCCGGTCGAACTGCCGAATCGGCGTGCGGCCTGCACCGCCGCGCCGGCCCTGTTGCGGGCAAACGATGTGCCGATGAGAGCGATCGGCGAGCTCGCTGACCAGGTAGTGACCAGGCGCGGTCGATGTGGCGCGGTGGAATCAGCGCGCGGAGGCATCGCCGATCCTCGGTAGCATCTGGTGGTTGGTTCGCGACGGCCAGAGGAGTCCGGCTTCCGGGCCGTGCCCTTCGGGAGGAGATTTCTCTTCGGGAGGAGCGATGGCGGCGAACGCATCCTCCCGAGCGGAAATCTCCTCCCGAACCGCGCGTCGCGCGGGTTGCGGACGGCTCGTCCGCGCACGCTGAGCTCGGCGGGAGCTCGGCATCCCGCTCTGAGCCTGATCAGCTCTCCGAGCCGAACTCGACCAGCTCGGCGGCGTGCCGCAGCAGCTGCACGAGCCACTGCAGCGCCGCGTCGTCGGTCTTGGACGGATGCCAGTGCGCGGCCTCCACGAGCACGCCCGGCGCGATCGGAGTCCGCGCGACGACCAGGCCCAGCGCCCTCGCGTAGCGGTTCGCGGTGCGCTCGGGTACCCAGCCCACCCAGGGCGTGCCCGCGACCGTGAACGACACCGGGAGAAACCCCTGCACCGTCGCGGCGACGGACGGCACGATGCCGGCGGCGGCGAGCATGTCGTCGATGTGCGTCGAGGCATGCGCGCCGAAGACGGACCGCACGTGCCGCAGCTCGCGCAGCGCCTCGATCGACAGCTCGCCGTCGCGCAGCGCGGGGTTTCCGGCATCCACGACGCAGACGAAACGGTCGCTGAACAAGGACGCGCGCTTGCCGGGAATGCCGCGGCCGGTGCCGGCGATCGTCACGTCGCAGCGCAGCAGGTCGACGGCGGAGACATCGGCGTCGATCGCGAGACCGCTGAACTCGACCCGCGTGAACGGTGCCTCCTGCTCGAGCAGGCCGATGAGGGGGCTCGTGATCTCCGACAGCACGTAGTCGCTCGCGCTCACCAAGAACGTCCGCGTGCTCGTCGCGGGGTCGAACTCGGGCAGCACGTCGAACGTGCGCTGCACCTCGGCGATGCACTCCGTCACGATGGGGATGAGCGACTCCGCTCGCGGGGTCAGCGTGAACCCGCGGCCGTCGCGCTCCAGCAGCTGATCGTCGAACAGCTCACGCAGCCGCGACAACGCGCCGCTGACGGCGGGCTGGGTCATGCCGATCCGCTCGCCGGCGCGCGTGAGATTGCGCTCCGTCAGGAGGG
Source organism: Microbacterium sp. (assembly GCA_047605005.1). Classification (GTDB taxonomy): domain Bacteria; phylum Actinomycetota; class Actinomycetes; order Actinomycetales; family Microbacteriaceae; genus Microbacterium. The sequence continues at coordinate 734 of JASGGN010000093.1, read as the reverse complement.
CGTCGAGCACGACGATGAGGTTCAGATCGAGCTTGCGAGCGTCGGTCACGGCATTGTTCCCGGTTCGATGAGGGCGATACGGACCTCATCCTAGGCAGCGCGGCTATGAGCGGGGCCACGCCGCTCAGCCGAGCTTCTTGCGCCGCCCCAGGTAGGTCGACAGAGCGACGGCGGTGATCAGCGCGATGCCGTTGAAGACGTTGGTGGTCCAGCCGGCGAAGCCCATGAAGGTCAGGCCGGTGACCGACACTGACAACAGGATGCCGGCGATGACGGCGCCCCAGACATTGAAGAACCCGGGCGTGATGGCCGTCGCGCTCAGGAAGATGAACGTGATGCCCTTGAACAGCAGCGAGCCGCCGTCGCTGGCGGTCGCGCTGCCGACCTGGGCCAGCTGCATGATGCCGGCCAGCGAGCCGAGCAGCGACGCGATGGCGAACGCCCACCACAGGTTGCGGTCGACGCGGATGCCGACCAGCCGCGCGGACGGCGTGCTGGACCCCATGCCGTACAGCGAACGTCCGAACGGGGTGTGCGTCAGGACATACCAGACCACGAGCGCGATGAAGAAGACGGCGTAGACCGGCACCGGCAGCCCGAGCCACTTGGTCGTCGCGAACGTCAGGATGATCGAGCCCGCCGGGGCGGACAGACGCTGGCCCCCGGTCCACAGCATCGAGATGCCGTACAGCAGCAGCGACATGCCGAGCGTCGTCACGAACGGGTTCATCTTC
>JASGGN010000092.1:0-2944 GCA_047605005.1 Microbacterium sp. | reverse complement strand
AGGCCGCGAACGTGCCGATCGTCGTGGCGGTCAACAAGGTCGACAAGCCCGAGGCCAATCCCGCGAAGGTGCGCCAGCAGCTGACCGAGTACGGCCTGGTCGCCGAGGAGTACGGCGGCGACGTCATGTTCGTCGACGTCTCAGCGCGCGCGGGCACCGGCATCCAGGACCTGCTCGACGCCGTCCTGCTGACGGCGGATGCGGGCCTGGACCTCACCGCCAACCCGAACAAGGCGGCCCGCGGCGTCGCCATCGAGGCCAAGCTCGACAAGGGCCGCGGCTCGATCGCCACGGTGCTCATCCAGTCGGGCACGCTCCGCGTCGGTGACGCGATCGTGGCGGGCACCGCCTACGGTCGTGTGCGTGCCATGATCGACGAGAACGGGGATGCCGTCGAAGAGGCTGCGCCGTCGCGTCCGGTGCAGGTGCAGGGCCTGAACTCGGTGCCGCGCGCCGGCGACACCTTCATCGTCACCGAGGAGGACCGCACCGCACGCCAGATCGCCGAGAAGCGCGAGGCTGCCGAGCGCAACGCGCAGCTGGCCAAGGCTCGCAAGCGCATCTCGCTCGAGGACTTCACCCGCGCCCTGGAAGAGGGCAAGGTCGAGTCGCTCAACCTCATCATCAAGGGCGACGTCTCCGGTGCCGTCGAGGCGCTGGAGGAGTCGCTGCTGAAGATCGAGGTCGACGACTCGGTGCAGCTGCGGATCATCCACCGCGGCGTCGGCGCGATCACCGAGAGCGACATCAACCTCGCGACGATCGACAACGCGATCGTCATCGGATTCAACGTCCGCCCCGATGCGAAGGCGCGCGAACGCGCGGCGCGCGAGGGTGTGGACGTCCGGTTCTACTCGGTCATCTACAACGCGATCGACGACGTCGAGCAGTCGCTCACGGGCATGCTCAAGCCGGAATACGAAGAGGTGCAGTCGGGCGTCGCCGAGATCCGCGAGGTGTTCCGCTCCTCGAAGTTCGGCAACATCGCCGGTGTCATCGTCCGCTCGGGGACGATCACGCGCAACGCCAAGGCGCGCGTCATCCGCGACGGCGTCGTCATCGCCGACGGGCTGGCGATCGAGTCGCTGCGCCGCTTCAAGGACGATGTCACCGAGGTCCGCACCGACTTCGAGTGCGGTATCGGCCTCGGCAAGTACAACGACATCCAGATCGGCGACGAGATCGAGACGACCGAGATGGTGGAGAAGCCCCGCGGCTGATGCGAGGCGTTCGTCTCGCGAAGACGGTCGTTGAGCCTAGGCGCTCGTTGAGCGAGCGAAGCGAGACGAAACGCGGAGACGAAGCCTGGCGGCGGCTCCGGCGGTCGTGTCGTGGAGGCAAGAAGGGCCCCTGCCCCAAGTGCCTCCACGACACGACCGCCTCCGCCGACTTCGGTCACCCACGGCAAGAAAGTGAGGGATGAGATGGCGAACGAACGACAGGCTCGGCTTGCGGATCGCATCCGCGTGCTCATCGCGGAGCGGCTGGAGAAGGGGCTACGCGACCCGCGGCTCGGGTTCGTGACGATCACGGACGTGCGCGTGACGGGCGACCTGCAGCACGCGTCGGTTTTCTACACCGTGTATGGCGGCGACGAGGAGCGCGAGAACACGGCGGCAGCCCTCAAAGCCGCCACCGGGATGCTCCGCAGCGAGGTCGGCAAGAAGCTCGGGGTGCGGCTGACCCCTTCGCTGGAGTTCATCCCCGACGCTCTCCCCGAGAGCGCGGGACACATCGCCGAGCTGCTGCGCGAAGCGCGCGAGCGCGATGAGGCCGTCGCGGGCCTTGCGGCATCCGCCCAGTACGCCGGCGACGCCGACCCCTACGTCAAACCCCGCGAGGCTGACGAGGAGTAGTCCCGCCGAGGGAGAACCAGTGCCCTTCCTCCCGGAGGAGGCGCGAGCGCTCGTGCAGGATGCCGACGCTCCGCCGTCGGCGAGGGAGGTCGCACGGAACTCCACGGCACCCGAGTCGTCGGTCGGGCCTGCGTCGTCCGTGCCGATGATCTGCAGCCCTCGCCCGCGCGGATTTGCGGCGTGGTCGCGCTGCGCGGGCCGGGCGGACGGATGCCAGGTGCGCAGCACCGGGTGCGCGGGCTCGCGCGGGAAACCCCGGGACGTCACACGTCACACGTCAGCGGCTGAGGGCGTGACGCGGGTCAGCCGGGCAGACGCAGCATCCCGCCGGAGGCCTCGGCGAGTCCGTCGGCGAGGAGCGAGTCGATCGCACGGTCGCGCTGTCGCGGGTCGGGCCAGTCCGCCACGATCGACTCGAGCGGCAGCTCGTGAGCCGCGGCTTCTCGCAGCGCGCGCAGCACCACACCGCGCGCCTGACGGTCGCTGCCCTCGTAGCGCGCCTGTTTGCGCCGGTCATCGCCCGTGTCGGGGTGGCCGGCCGTATGCCAGGCGCAGATATGCGCGATGGGGCATGCATCGCATCGCGGAGACCGCGCGGTGCACACCAGGGCGCCGAGCTCCATCGCCGCGGCGTTGACCACGGCTGCCGCCGCTGCCGACGCCGGGAGGATCTGCGCCATCGCCGAGAGGTCGCGCGGCGACGGAGGGCCGGGCTGCGCGCGCCCGCCGAGCGCCCGCGCGAGCACGCGGCGTGTGTTCGTGTCGACGACGGGATGCCGGTCGCCGTACGCGAACACCGCGACGGCGCGGGCCGTGTAGTCGCCGATGCCGGTGAGCGCCAGCAGAGCGTCGACGTCGCGCGGCACGACTCCGCCGTGCCGGTCGTGGATCTGGGTCGCGGCCCCGTGCAGCCACAGCGCCCGCCGCGGGTAGCCGAGATTCGCCCACTGCGCCACGGCCGCAGCCGGCGGGTCGGTGGCGAGGTCGGTCGGCGTCGGCCAGCGCTCCAGCCAGGCCTCCAGGTGCGGGATCACGCGGGTCACGGGCGTCTGCTGCAGCATGAACTCGCTCACGAGCACGCCCCACGC
>JASGGN010000091.1:0-3057 GCA_047605005.1 Microbacterium sp. | reverse complement strand
GGCGCTGCCGCACGACCTTCAACTGCACCGAGGCGTGCCCGCGCGGCATCGAGGTCACCAAGGCGATCTCCGAGGTCAAGCAGGCGATCCTGCGACACTGAGGTTTGCGCGCCTGCGGCGGGGTTTGCGCGCCGGACGCGGGCCTGCGCGCCTGCGGCGGGGCCTGCGCGCCTGCGGCGGGGTTTGCGCGCCTGCGGCGGGGTTTGCGCCTGCGGCGGGGTTTGCGCGGTGGGCGCCAGCTCCCCGCGCGCATGCTCCGCGCCGACTCTGACGGCGATCCCACCGCAGCCCCGGTCGCGCTGCGCTTTGCTGCTCGCGCTGCGCATTCTTCCGCAGCGCGAGCGGTATTCCGCAGCGCGAGCAGCATTCCGTAGCGCGAGCGGTATTCCGCGGCGCGAGCACGGAGGAACGCGCCCGAGGCCACGGCATCCGCCACGCCAGACGCGCCACGCGAGGCGCTATCGGGGGTGGGTAGTGTGACAGCCATGAACGCGCGTGCTGGGGCGACGGATGCCTCATCGCCTCCGACCGGTGCTCTCGCGCGCGCCGAGGCGCTCACCCAGCGCACGATCGCGTCCTTTCCCGTGCGCGTGTGGCAGCACTTCCTCGACCACAGCGGCTTTCTGCTGGCGGCGGGTGTCGGCTACCAGGCGATGTTCGCGGTCTTCGCCGCGATCTACGTCGCCTTCGCGGCCGCGGGCATCTGGCTGGGCGCGAGCCCGGCGGCGATCGCAGCGCTCATCGAGGCGATCGACAGCTACGTGCCCGGAATCATCTCCGACGAGGGGCTGTTCACCCCCGCGCAAGTGGCGGCCATCGCCACCGGGGCCCGCGGCGTGCTGGCGCTGACCGGTGCCGCGGCCGTCGTCATCGCCATCTGGACGGCGATCGGGTTTATCTCGTTCGCCCGCCGCGCCGTGCGCATCATGCTCGTGCTGCCGCCCGATGCGCGCGGGATCGTCATGCTCAAGCTGCGCGACCTGGTCGCCGCCGTCCTGCTCGCCGCGACCCTGGGGATCGGGTTCTCCATCGGCTCGGTCGGCACCTGGGCACTCGACGCCGTCTTCGACGCCCTCGACTGGAGCACCCATTCGGGTTGGTACGTGCTCCTGATCGCCCTCGCCTCCGTGGCCGTCTCGTTCGGCGTCTACGTTCTCGCCCTCGCCGTGCTGCTGCGATTTCTCACCGGAGCGGCGCTGGCCTGGCCCGCCATCCGCTCGGGCTCGCTCCTGGCGGCGACGGGGCTCACCGCGCTGCAGGTGGGCACCGGCTACCTGCTGGGCGTGGCGCCGCGAAACCCGCTGCTGGCGACGCTCGCGATCTTCGTCGGGCTGCTCGTCTGGTTTCAGGTGACGGGGATCTTCCTGCTCAGCGCGGCCGCGTGGATCGCCGTCGCGGCCGCGGACACCGGCATCCGCCTGTGGACTCCGAGCGAGTCCGAGCTCAGGACGGCAGCCCACGAGGAGAGCATCCGGCGAGCGCGCGAGCGCGTGCGCTCGGCACGTGATTCCCGGGCGCACGCGCCCTGGTGGCAGGCGTGGCGCGCCGACCGCGCCCTGCGCGATGCGCTCGACGAGCTGCTCCTGCTGGAGGCGGGCTCGCCGACGGAGTGAGGCGCGGTCGATGTCGGGCGTGCTGGTTAGGCTGGTGCGGTGCCCGCCGCATCCCGCCTTCGCATCGCCTCCGTCAACGTCAACGGCATCCGCGCCGCCGTCCGCAAGGGCATGCACGCGTGGTTGGATGCCGCGGACGTCGACATCCTGACCCTGCAGGAGGTGCGCGCCGAGGCATCCGACCTCATCGCCGCCCTTCCCGGCTGGCACGTCGTGAACGACGAGGCCCTCGCCAAGGGGCGCGCGGGAGTCGCGATCGCGGCCCGCGCGCCGCTGGAGATCTGGCGCACAGAGCTCGGCGACGAGACGCTCGACTCGCGCGGGCGCTGGATCGAGGCCGACCTCGACATCGGCGGCGCCACCCTGACCGTCGTCAGCGCCTACGTTTTCACGGGCGAGGCCGACACCGACAAGCAGGTCTCGAAGTACGCGTTCCTCGACGCGATGACGGCGCGGATGCCGCAGCTCGGCGAGAACGCCCTCATCACGGGCGACCTGAACGTCGGGCACCGCGAGCTCGACATCCGCAACTGGAAGGGCAACGTCAAGCGGGCCGGGTTCCTGCCGCGCGAGCGCGCGTACTTCGACCGGTTCACGGGCCCCGCCGGCGCCGAGGTGACGGGCGTCGACGGGTCGAGCGGGACGGGACTCGGCTGGGTCGACGTCGGTCGGCGCTGGGCGGGCGAGGTCGACGGGCCGTACACGTGGTGGTCCAACCGCGGCAAGGCGTTCGACAACGACACCGGCTGGCGCATCGACTACCACCTCGCCACCCCGGCGGTCGCGGAGCGCGTCACCGATTACCGGGTCGTGCGCGCACCGTCGTACGACACCCGCTGGAGCGACCACTCTCCCGTCATCGCCGACTACGCGTTCTGAGTTCTCGCGTTGTCACGGCATCGCCTCCTCCACAGGCGGGGCGCGCAGCTGGCTTGTCCACAATCAGGGCACCCCGGACACCTGGCGCACCGGAGCACACTAGCGTTGCTCCGTGCCGGACGAGTTGAGGGCCTCAGACACGAGCCTTCACGCGCCGCATCGAAAGGAGTACCGTGACCACGGTGACCACAGCGGCGCCTACTCTCGACGACATCGCTCGGCTGCTGAGCCAGAGCATCGACGAGCAGCGCGATCTGCGTGCCCGCATTGATGCACACACCGAATCCTTCCTCCTCAATGCGCAAGGTCTCGAAAAGAGAATCTCGGGTAACGAGAAGCGAACCGAGGGCGGCGAGAAGCGCGTCGAGGGATTACACGACACGATGAATGCGCGCTTCCTTCGGGTCGATGGCCAGCTGTCGGACATCGGCAAACGATTCGATCGACTCGAAGATCATGTCGGCTTCATCACCACAAAAGCCGTCGAACACGACAGACGTTTCGACGGGATCGACACACGACTCAACGGGATCGACACACGACTCAATGAGCTCGACACACGACT
>JASGGN010000090.1:0-3166 GCA_047605005.1 Microbacterium sp. | reverse complement strand
CGCGCAGCGCCTCGCGCAGCCCAGCCGCATCCGGGAAGGCCGCGCCGGCGGGCGAGGTCGCCGCCGCATCCGTCCCCGACGCCACGGCGACCGCGGTCTGCGACAGCATCAGCGGCACGATCGACGCAGGGTCGACGTGCCCCTCGGCGCCGAGCGCGGTCAGAGCGTCCGCGGCGAGGAAGACGAGGTCGAACGGTTCGCCCGCGGCGACGCGGCGCGCAGCATCCACGCCGCCGACCGACTCGATCGAGATCGGCGGCAACCCGGCGGTCACGGCCGCGTCAGCGAGCGCGGTGAGCACATGCCGCGTCGCCATCGATGAGATAGCCCTCACGGGACTGCCTCGAAGGTCTCGGCATCGACCTCGGCCGCAGGGCCAGGTGCGTAGCGGTTTCCGGACACCGTCGCGGTGTCGACGAGGGCGCCGGCACGCTCCAGCAGCTCGGCGTCGACGGCGAGCGAGGCGGCGGTCAGGTTGTCTTTCGCGTGCGCGCGCGATGTCGTCCCGGGAATCGGTACGACGTGCTCTCCGCGCGAAAGCAGCCAGACCAGCGCGAGCTGCGCCGGCGTGCAGCCGGCCTCGGCCGCCAGCGTCCGCCACTTCGGCAACAGCGCCGCGTTGACGGGCCAGTGTGCGGGCTGAAACCGCGGCATCGAGCGCCGGATGTCCGTCTCGGCGAGGTCTTCTGGGGCCGCGATGGCGTCGGCGAGAAAGCCGCGCCCCAGCGGTGAGAACGCCACCAGCGCCACCCCCGACGACTCGGCGGCCTCGAGCATCCCCAGTTCGGCGTTGCGCGTCCACAGCGAATACTCGTTCTGCACGGCGGCGATGGGGGTGACCTCCTGTGCCTCGCGCAGCCGAGCCACCGACACCTCCGACAGGCCGATCGCGCCGATCTTTCCCGCAGCAACGGCCTCCGCCAGCGCTCCGACACTCTCGCCGATCGGAACCTGCCTGTCCCAGCGGTGCAGGTAGTACAAGTCGATGTGGTCCACACCGAGGCGGCGCAGCGAGGCATCCACCTGGGCGTGCAACGTCTGCGGCCTGCCGTCGATGACCCGCACTCCGTCGATCACCGCCATGCCGCCCTTGCTGGCGAGGTACACCTCGTCGCGCCTCGCCGAGCCGAGCCCGCGCAGCACCCGACCCACGAGTTCTTCGTTGCGCCCGCCGCCGTAGAGGGTTGCGGTGTCGAGCATCCGGATGCCGTCCTCCAGCGCCCCGCGCAGCATCTCCGCGCCCTCCTCGGGAGCGGGCGGCACGCCGTAGGCGTGACTGAGCGACATGCACCCGAGGCCAACCCGCTGGCCGATCATTCCCGTGAGCGTCACCGGAGTTGCTCGTCCAGCGCCCCGAGCACGCGGTAGCAGTCGAACACCTGGCGGATCGACGAGTTCGGCTCGCGACCCTCGAGGATCGCCGACACGAACTCGCGGTCCTGCAGCTCGATGCCGTTCATCGACACCGCGACCCGCGATACATCGATCGGCTGATCGCTCCCGTCCACGAGATCGTCGTAGCGGGCGATGTACGTGCCGGTGTCGCCGATGTAGCGGAAGAAGGTGCCGAACGGGCCCTCGTTGTTGAACGACAGCGACAGGGTGCAGATCGCGCCGGTGTCGGCCTTCAGCTGGATCGACATGTCCATCGCGATACCGAGGACGGGATGGATCGGCCCTTGGATGGCGTTCGCCTCGATGATGCGGCCCGTCTGGTGCGCGAAGAGGTCGACCGTGTGGGCCGCGTGGTGCCACAGCAGGTGATCGGTCCACGAGCGCGCCTCACCCTTGGCGTTGGTGTTGGTGCGGCGGAAGAAGTACGTCTGCACGTCCATCTGCTGCACCGCGAACTCGCCAGCCGAAATCCGATTGTGCACCCACTGATGCGACGGGTTGAAACGGCGGGTGTGACCGGCCATCGCGACCTTGCCGGATGTCTCGGCGACCTTGAGGGTCGCCTCGGCATCCGGCAAGGAGTCGGCGAGTGGAATCTCGACCTGCACGTGTTTGCCCGCCGCCAGCACCGCATGGGTCTGGCTCGCGTGCAGCTGTGTTGGCGTGGCGAGGATGACGGCGTCCACGTCGTCGCGCTCGAGCACGGCATCCAGCCCCACCACCGCGGTCGGGATCCCGTACTGCTCGGCGACGGTCTGGGTCGGCTCGGGGCGCGTGCCGCTGACGACCGTCACCTCGGCATCCTCGATCTGCGCGAGTCCGTCGAGATGCTTCATGCCGAACGCGCCGGCCGCGCCGACGACGGCGACTCTGACCTTGCGATCACTCATACCGGGACCGCTTCGGGGACCGCGATCGCGTCGGCCGGAGCGACGGCATCCTGCGGCTGCGCGGCATCGTCGGTGACGCGCGTCGGGTTGGAGATGACGAGGTGGCCGACGGCGGTGTTGGACGCCGGAACGTGGTAGAACCGGTGGTTGACCTCGGGTGCGCCCCCGCCGAACTGGTCGTCCATCGCGCCGCGCGCGATGAGCCAGTCGACGAGCTCGATGCCCTCCGAGCCCGCCTCGTCGACGTACTCCATGTGCGGCCATTCGGTCAGGCCCAGTGGGTCTGCGATGAGGTGGTCGAGGAACGCGTTGTCCCATTCCTCGTTGATGAGGCCAGCGCGGGGTCCCTGCAGCTGGTGGCTCATCCCGCCGGTGCCCCAGATCTGCACATTCAGCTCGGGACCGTCCCACTTGTCCAGCGCGCGACGGATCGCCTTGCCCAGCTCGTAGCAGCGGCGTCCCGAGGGCACGGGGTACTGCACGACGTTGACCGGCAGCGGGATGACACGGCACGGCCACTCCTCGACCTCGCCGAAGACGAGCGAGAGCGGCACCGTCAGGCCGTGGTCGACGACCATCTCGTTCACGAGGGTCAGGTCGAAGTCGTCCTGGATGACCGACTGCGCGATGTGGGCGGCCAGCTCGGGGTAGCCCTTGACGTCGGGCACGGGGCGCGGGCCGTAGCCCTCGTCGGCGACCGGGTAGTGCTCGCCGGTGCCGAGCACGAACGTCGGGATGATGTTCGAGTCGAACGCCGTCGCGTGGTCGTTGTAGACGAGGATGACGACGTCGGGGGTGTTCTCCTTTGCCCACTTCCGGGTCCAGACGTAGCCGTCGAAGACCTTCTTCCAGTACGGCTCCTCGGTCTTGCCGAGGTCCAT
>JASGGN010000089.1:0-3208 GCA_047605005.1 Microbacterium sp. | reverse complement strand
TACGCGGCGCGCGCCGCGAGGGCCGCTGCGGCGCGGCGCGCGGGCGCACCGAGGTTCCAGCGTGCCGCGAGCGTGTCGACGTCGCCGGTCGACGTCGCGCGGATGCGGGCGTCGACCTCCGGGAGCTCGAGTGTGCGGACCGCCTCGACGACGGCGGGGGCGACCGCGAGGTAATCGGCGGCGGCGAGGATCTTGGCCCGCATTCCCGCTGTGATGCCGACGCCCGCCCGGGCTGCGGCGACGACTCCGGTGAGGTCGCCGTGCGCCGCGAGGAGCGTCGCGGCGGACTTCTCGCCGATGCCCGCGACGCCGGGGAGGCCGTCCGAGGCATCCCCGCGCAGCACGGCGAAGTCGGCGTACTGTCTCGCTCGTATGCCGTATCGAGCGACGAGGGCAGACTCATCGAGGACGTCCAATTTGCTCATGCCGCGTCCGGTATATATGACACGGACGCCGCGCTGGTCATTGATGAGCTGGAACAGGTCGCGGTCTCCGGTCACGACATCGACGGGCAGGGCGGACTGCGCCGCGAAGCTCGCGATGACGTCGTCGGCCTCGTGCTCGGGCGCGCCGACGCGGGGGATGCCGAGCGCCGCGAGTGCGTCGCGGATCACCGGCACCTGGATCTCGAGGGCGTCGGGGGCCTCCTTGACATCGGTGCCCGCTGCGACGGGCTCGGCGACGCGGTGCGCCTTGTAGCTCGGGATGAGTTCGACGCGCCACTGCGGCCGCCAGTCATCGTCCCAGCAGGCGATCAAGTGGGTCGGCTCGTAGGCCGAGACGAGCTTCGCGATCATGTCCAGCAGCCCCCGCGCCGCATTGACCGGCCGACCGTCGGGAGCCTTCACGGCGTCGGGCACGCCGTAGAACGCGCGGAAGTACAGGCTCGCGGTGTCGAGGAGCATGAGGCGATCGGTCACGCGGTCATCCTGACACGTGCGCGCTTCCGCAGGCTGCCGGTTCAGCAGCCGGGGCCGGACGGGTTCTCGGTGCATGTCAGGTCGACCAGCGCTGTGCGCACCTCGAGGATCTGGATGTCCGTCGCCGAGGTCGGGATCTCGAGCACCCCGTCGATCGATGACCAGCCGCGGCCCAGGTTGAACTCCGCCGTGTAGCGCACGATCGCGTTCGCCGAGTAGGTGCCGCGCGCGCCGTAGGCATGACTGGTCGCGGTCGCGCTGAACTGGGGCAGCCCGAGCGCCCCCCACGTCGACCCGAAGCTCGTGCTCTCGCGCGTCGTGCCGTCGCCGTGGACGAAGACGACGGATGCCGGTGTGAACCGCACCGAGACGTCCAGGTCGAAGAGCTCGCCCGCCTGCTCGTGAACGGCCGGGGCGACGACGAAGTTGACCGGCATGCCCACGACGCCGACCCCGTCCGGCTCGTCGACCAGAGCCACGGGCGCCGGAGCGAAGGACGCGACGTCTTCGAGCGTGGGCCGGATGACCATGACGGAGTACGAACCGCGGCACAGGCCGCACTCCTCTTCTGCGGTGTCGGCGGCGTCCGATTCGTCCGCGCCGTCGGTGCTGTCAGTACCGTCGGTGCCGTCGTCGGTCGAGGAGCGAGGGGTGTCGCTCTCGGAGTTCTCCGTATCGCTGTCGCCGGGCTGTGTCGCTCCGATCTCGACCGATGTGCCGGTGTTCTCGACGGAGCAGTTCCCGCCCCAGGCGGACGAACCCGCACATCCATCGTCGTCTGCGGGGGCGATCGATAGCGTTACGACAAGTCCGCCAATCAGGAGCCAGCGCATCGTTGATCCTCGATCGCCGACATCGACTCGATACGCAAGCTTGTGCCCGATGCTTCGTAGAAGCTGACTTCGAAGCTGTATACGTCCGGGCGAGTATCGCTCACTTGCGACACGCCGTTTGCATCTGTGAGGGCGACGGCACTTACGTCGAGACATGCGACTGTAGTCAGCGGCGTGGTCGTCAGGAGATAAAACCCAACGACTTCGCTCTCCCCCGATACCGTGAGTTGGTCTGCGTGCATCTCGGAGAGCGACTTTTTTTCGTCCTCGAGTGCGGACCCCGAAAGCGTTGAGAATACGGGCTCAAATGTAGCTGGGTCGGATAGATCGACCTCGTTGAGTGCATCCACATACGCCCGATAGGTGGCCTCGGCGGCGGCGAAGGCCTCTTCTTCCGAGGCGAAGCCGGTCGTCGAAGGGCTCGGGGTCGGCGACGGATCGGGCGCGCACGCCGTGGTGAGAGTGATGCCCAGCGCGAGTGTCAGCGTGACCGCACCCGCGGCAAGGCATCCGCGCGTTCTTCGCGTCATCCGCGCCACCTCTCGGCCCATGCTGCCTACGCTAGCCAGCGCCGACTTCGGGCGACGAGGTTTTCCACAGCGGCCAGGCGTGAGCGCTCCCTCCATCAGTGGCCGAACCACGACAACAGCACGAGAGCCGTGACCATCAGCGGCACATGGCACACGAGAGAAGCGATCGCCAAGGCGAGCATGCCGCGCCGCCGTGCGCGGGCGGCCAGGATGATCAGCACGACCGCGGCGACGGCCAGGAGGACACAGGGAACGGCCAGCGTGATCGCCGTGAGCCACACGTAGATGATCATTGTGCCGTCGGCGCGGGTGGCCAGCCACCCCAGCCCGAGCAGGGCGGCGCCGCCCAGCGCGAGGCTGAACACCAGGACCGTCCACACCGTGAGGGCGGTCGAGGGGCGTGGCGCGGGTGCGATGGCATCCCCGGTGCGAGGAACGGACGAGGAGGAGCGCGTCGGATTCGTCATGACGACGAGCCTGCCGCAGACCTCTGGGGCGCGGGAGGTCGACCGCCGGATCTGTGGACAGATCACCGGGAACAGTCGCGGGGGAGGAGACGATGCGTGCCCCCCGAATCTCATGACCGCGGTCTGGTAGCATGAGCCGTCACGTTTGTGTGCTTTTCATCGTGCGCGCGTGGCATCGCAAGAGAATCCAACCGCCGTGTCCCGGCATCCGCTCGTCTTCGCGCGTGCGGATCTCGAGGTTCGGCCCGACCCCAACCATCCAAGGACAACCCACTACATGACTACCGCAACGACCGCCCCGGCCACCAAGCAGGTCGCCATCAACGACATCGGATCTGCTGAAGACTTCCTGGCCGCGGTCGAGAAGACCCTCAAGTTCTTCAACGACGGAGACCTCATCGAAGGCACCGTCGTGAAGATCGACCGCGACGAGGTCCTCCTCGACGTCGGGTACAAGA
>JASGGN010000088.1:0-3445 GCA_047605005.1 Microbacterium sp. | reverse complement strand
GTGCTTCCGACTGGTAGGCGGCGACCGCGGCCGGCTCCGGCGTGAACTCCGCGACAACCGTCGACTCGCTGGAGACCGTGATCGGCTCGAAGTGGACGGGGATCGCTGCGTCGCTCACTCGCTGCCTCCGAACGGGTCGGTTTCGTCCCGCGGCGCCTGCATCGCCCTCGCCCGCGCCCGAACCTCTCGGAGTGGCTCGGCTGCGGTGTAGATGCGGCCTCGCTTGTCCCCATGCGCGTCGAGCAGGCCGGCATCGACGAGCACCTTGAAGTCTCGAGTCGCGGTGTTCTCGGAGATCTCCTCGCCACCGTCCTTGAGCGCCGCGATGTAGGTCGCCCGGCGCACCCGGAAGCCGTACGCGGCATCGAACAGCAGCGGGATAGACCGCTCGGGCACCTTGCGGGACTGCACGATGGCCTCCAGGTCGGACCACATCTGCTCGCTCGATCGGATGCGGCGCTGCAGCGTCTGCGCCTGGCGCAGATGCGCGGTGAGCGAGAAGCGCACCCAGGCGCGCGCATCGCGCTCGGGCTGCCAGCTCCCGCCACCGACGCTGCCGAGCACCTCGTAATACGAGGGCGCGTTCTGTCCGAGGTATTCCTCGATACTGGAGAAGACAGGGCTCAGCGTCCCATCCGCTGCGAGCACGAGCGTCTGCAGGCACCGCGCCATCCGGCCGTTGCCGTCACGGAACGGATGAATCATCACCAGGTTCAGATGCACCATCGCCGCTCGGAGAAGGGGATCTCCGCTGCGGTCGTTCATCGACTCGACCAGCGCATCCATGAGGGCGGGCACCTGATCTATGTCAGCGCCCTCGTGAACGATCTCCCCGGTCTGCTCGCGTTGCACAAAAATCGAACCGCTGCGCCACAGACCCGGCCGGTTCTCCATCTTGTAGTTGGTCATCATGAAGTGCAGGCTTTTGATGAGCTGCTCTGTGACGACCAGCGCGGGGTCTTGCACGAACTGCAGCACATACGTCATCGCGCTCCGGTACCCGGTGAGCGCCATCGCCGTCTCGGTGTCGGCATCGAGCGTCGGCTCCCCCAGCGCGACGGCAGCGGCGTCGTCGAGCTTCGCATCGAAACCCTCGATCGTGTTCGACCCCTGGATGTTCCGGGCGAAGGTCATGCGTCGCAGCGCACCCGGCCACCGGCGCGGCTCGACCAGTTGAAAGCGCAGCGACTTCTTCAGCGCTGAGATCTCTGCGAGCACGCCGAGCTCACGGTCGTCGAGGTCCGGCGCCGTGAACAACATGGGTGCAACTCGCGAAGTACCACTCATGACATCGATTATTTATCGACACATGCATCTTTGCAAGTATAAAACACTCACGCCTCTGCCGGCCGAAGTTCGGGGTGGATGGCGGCCTCGGCGTCGCCGAGCCGGGCTCGGGATGCCAGCCGAAACCATGTCATCCTTCGTGAACCGGCGACTCGCTGGAGACGGCGATCGGCTCGTACCGCAGAGCCGGCGCCTCGTCGCTCACGACTCCTTCTCGACGACGATCCACCGACCGGACTTCTTCGAGCCTTCGCGGCGCAGGCGCCCGCCCGCACGCAGATCGGCGAGGGCGCGCTCGACCGTGCGCTGCCCCTTCCCGAGGCGCACGCTGAGGGCCGATGCGGTGAGAGTGGGGTCGAGTCGCAGCACGGCAAGGACCGCCTCATTTATCCCGCCATTTATCCCGCCAGATGGCGGAATAAGTCGTGCGCGTGCTTCTGCCGTGAGGAGCGCTGCGGTGATGGCAGAAAGCATGTAGTCGATGAAGATCTTGGCATCGAGCACGGGCTTCCGGGAGTCCTGGAGGGCGTCGTAGTACGCCTGCCGCCGCTCAGCGATGAGCGTTTCGGCCTGCAACCACGCCAACTCCGGCCGCCAGCTACTGAGGATCAGCGTCTGCCACAGCCGCCCGATCCGGCCGTTGCCGTCCCGGAACGGATGGATGTGCTCGATCATGAAGTGTGTCGCGCTCGCCACGATGAGCGGATGATGCTCGCTGGCGACGCCCCACGCGAACAGATCACGGATCAGCCCGGGGACCGCCTCGGAGTCGGCACCGGTGTGCAGCAGATCGTCCTTCGGCCCGACGATGTAGACGGGAACGGTGCGGAATGCTCCGGATTCCTGGACGAGATCGAACGAAACTAAGGCGTGCGCATGGAGGAAGTGGTCGACATCCCAGGGATCGAGCGTGTCGATCGCTCGGTACGCGTCGAGCAGGTTCTTCACCTCTTGCACGTCGCGAGGCGGCGCGATGACGTGCTCGCCCGCGGCAATCGCTGCCACATCGGCAACGCTGAGGACGTTTCCCTCGATCGCGGCGGACGACTGCACGGAGCCGATGCGATGCTGCCGGCGCAACTCGTCCACACGTCCGGAACGTTCCTGCAAGGCGTTGACCCGCCCGAGCAGTTCGACGATCTGCTCGATCTGCGCGGCCCACTGAGGCCGAGGAGTGAAGAAATCGGGGATCACTTCTCCACCTCGGTCGACTGCTGAGTCAACCACTGTTGGCGCAGGGCATCGAGGGTCGGGCCGGTCAAGGTGCCCACGTGCCAAGCAGTCCAGCCGTTCGAAGACTGTAAGCGCAGCGCACTCGCGGCGGCGGCGCTCGGGGAACGATAGGTGACGCCGCGAACGATGATCTCACCGTCTGACGTCACCGTCCCGGTCGCCTCGACTGCGCCCTGGCGCAGGTGAAGTGTCTCGCCGCCGCGCACGAGTCCACTTGACACGAGATCGGCGAACTTCGCGTTGAACGTGACCCGACCCGGGCTGCTGTGGGTCACGACGTCATCCACGTTCTGCTCAGGGTTGCTCCGAGTCGTGTCGACGCCGGTAAGCCGCAGCGCCGCGAGAATGCTCTTCACGAACGAATCCAGCGAAAGCATCATGTGCTTAGGCAGGGTTTCGTCACCGCTGGCCTGCCCCTGGATCACGGTCACTCGGTCGAGCGCGGCGATCTCGGCCGACACGCGCCCCTCCAGATAGCCGATCTCAGCGGTGTTGAAGCCGTCCGTCGTATCGCGTTTCACGACTACCGCGCGCGTCCAAGGCAGCTTTTCTTTCGAGTTGTGCTGTCCCAACCGGCCGCGCAGCCTACGAGCCGACCCGATGTACACGTTTCCCGAGCCATCTCCGGTAAGCAGGATGTAGACGCCGGGCACCTCCCACTCCGCGATCGGCAGCGACCCCAGGTGCGCGCGCCCGACATACGCGATGCGGAGCGCGTGCTCCACGAAGTCGGCGATAACCGGAGCCTCGGAGTCCGAGGGGATCTGGACGTTGACGGGCATCGTGCTCATGCCGCCTCCGTGAAGGTGAGCAGGCGGTCGCGGTAGTGCTCGTATTGCTGCCGGCGGGCGGTGAGCTCGGCGGGCAGACCCGTCGAGAGGTCGTTCACGAGCGCGTCGAATCTGTCGAGGATCGAGACGATCCG
>JASGGN010000087.1:0-3465 GCA_047605005.1 Microbacterium sp. | reverse complement strand
GCGCAGCGCGCGGAACGCTTGCTCGCGTTGCCCGAAAGTCAGTGGTTCGATCGCACCCCAGCGCGCATCGACCCGAAGAAGCTCGCGGAGAGCATCGTGGCGTTCGCGAACGCCGATGGTGGAACAATCGTCGTCGGTCTCAGCGACGGCAAGCTCGAGGGGGGCGACAGCGACCCGAAGCGCTTGAACGATCTGATGCAGGCCGCTGTGGATTTCACCGACCCGACGGTTCCGACGCAGATGCACCTGTATGAGTGCGTGCGGGGCGACGGCGAAAGCGACCTGCTCGACACGTATGCCACTGTGCTCGGAGTCCCTGACGCAACCAGGCTTCTTGAGGCGTGGGAACTCGCCGTTGACGATCACCTGACGGTGGCCGGGGCGTTGTTGTTCGCGGAGCACCCTGAGCGAGTTCTGCCATCAGCGCAGGTGCGCGTGAGCCGATTCCAGGGCACGCGGTGCGAATCCGGTTCCCGACAGAATCTGATCGGTGACGACCGACGTGAGGGACCGATTCCGCGGCTCCTCGACGCCGCGCGAGCGAGCATCCGCAGACGGCAGCCGACCCGTCGTGCCCTCGCCGCGTCCGGCCGCCTCGAGGACACCGGGCTGGTGCCTGAAGACGCGTGGCTGGAGGGCGTTGTCAACGCGATCGCGCATCGCTCGTACAGCATCCAGGGTGACGACATCCACGTCGACCGCATCGACATCGAGAGTCCCGGACGATTCCCCGGCTTGGTCGACCCGGCGCATCCGCTCGCGATCAAGCGCTTCGCTCGAAACCCACGGATCGCCCGGGTGTGTACTGACCTAAGCATCACCCAGGAGTTCGGTGAGGGCGTCCGGCGCATGTTCGAGGAGATGCGCTCTGCTGGGCTCGGCGATCCGCCAAGGATCCGCGAGCGTCGTGGCGTCTCAGCCGGTGAGGGATGGGCGCCGCTGTGATGGGGGGACACGCAACGCCTCAGTGCGGCGCGCGAGCGTGTGCGAAGGCTGGAGGACGAGCTTGCCGTTGCTCGTGAGGAGTTGCATGCGATCGAGCGCGAGACCGCGCAGCGGATGTCTCCGCCCACGGAATCGGCGAGTCCGGTGTCTCGTGTCGCGATCGGTGCTGCTGCGAACGAGGTTGTCGCGAGGAGCGCCGTCACGAAGGACTCGTCGCCAGCGGACAAGCTTGCGCTGTTCCGCAACCGGTTCGCCGGTCGGGAGGATGCCTATGCGTTGCCGTGGGTGAGTCGTCGAACCGGGAAGAAGGGCTGGAGCCCCGCGGTTCGCGGAGGCTTCTATACCGACGCGGCGACCGATCAGGACCTGCTGCCGTTGACGGATGCGGTGATCGAGCGGCATCTGCGGGGCTCCGCCGAAGGCGATCGGGAGTTCCATGTCGGCCTCTACCCCCTTCTTCCCGACGACCACACGCGACTGCTCGCGTGCGATTTCGATGACGGCGACTGGCGTGACGACGCCGCTGCTTTCGTCGCTGCATGTCGTCGGGAACAGATCGATGCTCTCGCGGAGATCTCCCGCTCCGGCGAAGGGGCGCATGCGTGGATCTTCTTCGAATCCGCCGTGCCTGCGGCATCCGCGCGTTCGATGGGAGCGACGCTGCTGCGTGCCGCGATGTCCGACCGGTCGACGATCTCGATGTCCAGCTACGACCGCTTCTTCCCCGCACTGGACACGCTGCCGCAGCGCTCGATGGGACGAGCGCGGCTCGGCAACCTGATCGCCCTGCCGTTACAGGGTGGGCGCCGCCGGAACGCGACGACGGTGTTCGCGGACCCGGCGACCTGGGAGCCGCTGGCCGACCAGTTCGCGGCGCTCGCTGCTGTCGATCCGGTGCCAGCGGGGCGGCTGGCGGAGTTCGGCACACCCGCGCGATTGCCGGCGGGACCGCAGGAGACGCTTGCGACCCGGCCTCGCAGGGCTGCGATCACCTCCGTCGCGAGAGGCGGTGCCGGGCGGCGGGTGCTCCTGCGGCGCGATGCTCTGGTGCACGTTCCGACCGATGGGCTCCCGGGCGTCGTGGTCAGCGCGCTGAAGCACGCGGCATCCGTTTCGAATCCGGAGTTCTACCGCAAACAGGCGCAACGATTCAGCACGTTCGGCACTCCGCGACTCGTGACCAGCTTCGAGCACGACCATACGGAACTGCGCTTGCCCCGTGGCCTGCTCGATGAGGCCCGCGGTGTGCTCTCCGACGCGGGGTTCACCGTCGAGCTCCAGGATGACACGGTCGGCCCCGCGGCGATCGACGTGCGTTTCACCGGGGAGTTGCGACCGGAGCAGGAAGAGGCGGTCCAGGCGCTGCTCCAGCATGAGACGGGTGTGCTGGTCGCTCCTCCGGGGGCGGGAAAGACCGTCATGGCCTGCGCACTCATCGCCGCGCGGGCGACGCCGACGGCGATCCTGGTGAACAGAGCCGAACTTCTCCAACAGTGGCGGACGCGGCTGACCGAGTTCCTCACGATCGGCGACAAGCAGATCGGTCAGCTCGGGAACGGGCGTCGGAAGCGCCGCGGAGTGGTCGATTTGATCATGATGCAGTCGATCGCGCACCGCAGCGGAGACCCGAGCGTACTCGACGAGTACGGCCAGATCATCGTCGACGAATGCCACTCGATCGCCGCTCCGGCCGTCGAAGCCGCGATCCGAACCGTGAACGCTCGGCACTGGGTGGGTCTGACGGCGACGCCGTATCGCGCCGACCAGATGGACGGCCTCATCACGATGCAATGCGGGCCGATTCGGCACATCATTGACGTCCCCGCGGCCGCTGAGCGCCGGATCGTCGTGCACGAGACGGCATTCGTGACCGACGAAACCGGTGCAGATGGGCCGTCGATCCAGGCCATCTACACGGAGCTCGTCGCTGATGAGGAGCGCAACGCACTGATCGTCTCACGGGTTCTGAAGGCGGTGGAAGAGGAGCGGCGTTGCCTCATCCTTACTAACCGGCTCGACCACCTCGATGCTCTCGGCGCCGCAATCCGGGCGCGCACGGCAACTCCCGTGCTCACCATGCATGGGCGTCAGGCTCCGGTCGAACGGCGCGCGCTGCGCGATCGCCTTGCTGAGCTGGATGCCTCGCGGGAGCCGTTCGTGATCGTGGCGATCGACAAGGTCGCTGGCGAGGGTATCGACCTCCCCTCGCTGAACACACTGTTCCTCGCCGTTCCGGTGTCGTTCAAAGGGCGGGTCATCCAGCAGATCGGTCGCGTTACCTGCGGTGCGGATGATGCAGACGCGGTCGCGACCGTGCACGACTTTCGTGACGCCGCTGTACCGCTTCTGGAGCGGATGCATCAGCGTCGCCGCCGGGTCATGAAGAAGGAGGGGTTCGTCTTCGCGCAGGTCGAGTGACCTCGCCGTCATGTGGCAGGAGGTCAGGTCCGCACGGCTCCCGCGAGTGTCCCGACGTGCATCCCGACGCCGAGATCAACACAAAATGAGCCTCGACCGGCC
>JASGGN010000086.1:0-3507 GCA_047605005.1 Microbacterium sp. | reverse complement strand
AGCGACGCTGCCCCTCCGCGAAGATCGTGTCGAACGCGAGGGATGACTTGCCCGAACCCGACAGCCCCGTGAACACGACGAGCGCGTCGCGCGGAATGTCGACGTCCACGTCCTTGAGGTTGTGGACGCGGGCTCCGCGCACGCTGAGTTTCGAGTCTGCGACAGGGACGATGGGCACCCGTCAAGTGTAGGTGGGGGCTCGGACACGGGCCCCGGGCTCACTCGAGCGTGACGGTCACCGTGTCCCCGGAGATCTCGATCTCACCGTAGACGGCGATCGAGACCTCGTCATCGCCCGCGTTCCATTCGTCGTCGTACCAGCTGTACTCGTAGGTCACGGAGACCTCGCCGTACTCCTCGGTCGAGAAGTAGTCGACGCCGGACAGCTCGACGACCGGGTATTCAGCGACCGTCCAGACGACGTTGCGGGTGTCGCCCCAGGAGTAGAGCGAGAAGGGGCACCCGTCGGGCGCCGCCTCGGCCGTCGCCGCGCACTCGTCGATGATCGCGTCGACTTGGCTCTGCACCTCTTCTTGCAACGCGTCGGTGGCCACGACGCTCGCCGTCACCGAGCCGCCGATCGACGTGACGGTCAACGAATCGGTCTCAAGGGTGAGCCAGGTCGATTCCGGGGCGGCGACGTCGTACACACCGGGATAGGCGATGAGGGACGCGCTTTCGTCGACGAGCGGGACGCTGACTCCGCCGATGACGAGCTCCTCGAGCCCGTAGCCTCCGACGTACGCGTCCGTCTCGATGCCCTGGTCGATCTCCCAGCTGTCGAAGAAGAGGAACTGCTTGCCCGCAGACCGCACGACGACGGTGCTCGTCTGTCGTTCCCCGCCGACCGTGTACGAGACCTCCACCGTGCGCGTTTCGCCCGACCCCTGCGGATCGGAGAGGGTGACGTCCTCGATCGCCGACGCCAACTCCACATCGTCGCTCTCCACGAGGGCGACATCTCCCGTCGCGGAGCCTCCGGAAAGCTCGAAGGCTGACGCGAAACGACCGGCGGCGATGTCATCGAGGTACGTCTGGACGGCGACCTTCGGCGAGAAGACCGAGCCTTGCAGCACGGTGACGACGACGGCGCCGGCGATCCCGACCACCGCGAGCGCTCCCACCGCGATGCCGCCGATGAGGAGACGTCGCTTGGCGGCTGGGCTCAGCGGAGCCGCCGCAGACGCCGCGCCGTCAGATGCCGTCGCGGAAACGGACGGCTGGGCTGGTGCGCTGCCCGATCCGTCAGCCGGGGCATCCGGCGCTGGCGGAGCCGCGAAGGCCGGAGTCGCGGGCGCGGCTGCGGCAGCGGGCTCGCCGCTCAGCTTCACCCGGCCGAGCACCGGCCAGGTCGCCAGCAACACCGGCGCGACGAACCGTGTCAGAGCCTCCACGATCGCTCCCCACACGAACGCGAGGGGATACGTCCACCACACCGGGGCCAGCCCCGCACGGTACGACATGTTCGCGCCGACAGCCGACGCCTCGCCGTGCGACGCGACGTCGCCCAGAAGGAGCCCGACCGACAGCGACGCGGCAAGCATCAGCACGGGCAGGAGCCACGCCCGCCCGAGAGGCACCGGCACGATCGCTCGGCGCCGCGCGATGAGCACGGATGCCGCGAGCGCGCTGATGACAGCGAGCAACGGGAGAACCCACACGAACCCGTTCGCGTCGGGGCTGAACAGCCACAGCACCTGCGAGAACCCATCGACGCCGGTCACCTCCGCCGTCAGCGAGTACCCGCCGAGATGACCGATGGATGCCGCCAGCACAGCGGCGACGGCGACCGTCAGCGGCCACGCGCCCGCCGCCCCCTCGCCGATGACGAACATGGAGACGAGCGAGGCGAGCGTGAAAACGACGGTCAGCACGACGAGATAGTCGTACAGGTCACGCGTCCCCCAGCGGAATCTGCTCGGCGCCTGCCACAGCGCGGCCCCGAAGTGGCGGGCCGGAATGCCGCGAGCCAGCCATCGGCCGGTGACCGCCGCGAGCGTCACCGTCGCGAGCGGTCCGAAGAAGGACGCCGCCGTCATCGTCCAGATCGTGATCTCCACGCTGCCCAGCATCGTCGCGTCGGCCGAGATGTCATGCCTGCTGAGCGGGCTCAACAGCAGGGTGAGCAGGGCGGCGCCGAGTCCCGCGGCCACCCCCAGCGCCCACACTCCGACGCGGGAGGCCGTTCGGCGGGCGCGCTCCTGCCGGTACGACCACCAGGCCGCCGCCCCTGCGGCGGCGAGCAGCACGAGCACCGGAACGAAGCTGACGAGAACGGTCGCGGTGGCTTCCACACCGAAGATCGAAAGACTCGTTCCGCCCGTGAGCTGGCCGAACAGCCCCAACGTCGCGATCCAGATGACCACGCTGACGACGGGGGCCTGGCTGAGGTCGACGTCGCCGAGGTCGATGCCGTCGAGAGCGGAGAAGCCGCCGCCCGCGAACGCGAACAGCAGGGTGAGCAGCACGACGAGCACAGCTGCGGCAAGCGCCGCGCCGACCCCGATCGCGCCCGCGACGGCAGCCAGGCCGACGGTGCGGGGGTCGAGCCACGTCGGCCGAGCGGCAACGGTCGACGCACCCGCTCCGTCGACGGCCGTGCCCGCAGCGGGCAGCTCTGGTGCCGCGAGAACAGGCTGGGCGGGTGCCTGCGGCAAGGGGGGCGGGGCCGGCACGAGCGGGGGCGCGGCATCTGCGGGCGCCGAGAGTCCCGAAACCTCCTCGCCGGGCAGCGGCGAGGCAGCGGGAGTCTCGACCGCCTCAGGCGCAGGCTCGAAGGCACCCGAATCGGGGGTCGTCTGGTCTTTGTCGCTGTGCATGTCATCTCCCACCGCGATCGTCGCAACTCGACTACCCAGCCAACTATAAGGTGATGCAGGCCGAACTCACACCGTGGGGTCTATCGTCCGGCCAGCGACTGTCGCTCGGGCGGCCAGGTTGCCATCGTTCCGGTCGAAGCGATCGGAAACCTCGATGCGGACCTTCGGCCCATGCGCACCGAACGCCTCTATGCGCGGGGCGGCGGGGAGTCGGATGACGTAGCTGCCGCGCTGGGTCATCCGGGATGCGCCACGATCGCCTCGAGGACCGCCGTCAACTCGGCGATGCGCTCGGCGCCGTGGCGCGCCCGCCATTCACTCTCGACGTCGCCGAAAATCCTCCCCATCGTTTGCAGGCAGGCCTCGCCACGAGGGGTGAGCATGATGCACTTGCGCCGCCCGTCGCTTTCATCGGGAGTCACCACGATGTAGTCGCGATCGGCGAGATAGGCCACCTGCTGGCTGATCGCCTGCTTCGTCACACTCGATATCCGCGCCACTTCGGAGATGCGACGCGGAGCCCTCGCCCGAAGATGTCTCAAGACGTTGATGCTGTGCGACAGGGAGATGTCCGCGAAGCCAGCGACGGCGAGCTGCCGCTCGCACTCCTCGTGGAAGCGCGCCTGCGCCTGGCCCAGCAGCGCGCCCAACGGACGGAGGGGACGCCGAGGAAAGCTCATGTCTTCCC
>JASGGN010000085.1:0-3577 GCA_047605005.1 Microbacterium sp. | reverse complement strand
GGCTCAGACTTCGACAGGCTCAGACTTCGACAGGCTCAGACTTCGACAGGCTCAGACTTCGACAGGCTCAGTCCGCGCCGAAGTCCTCATAGGCGGCGGAGCCGGATGCCTCGTCGACTGCTTCGGCGAGCTCTTCGCGCTCGGCGCTGAAGCCCGACGCGTGCTCGGTGATCTCGCCCGCCTCGCCCGGCGACAGCCGCCCGACCAGGTCGCCGGTCGCCCCGCCGATGAGCCCGAGCCCCGCGTACTGCTCGAGCCGCGCGCGCGAGTCGGCGATGTCGAGGTTGCGCATCGTGAGCTGGCCGATGCGGTCGGTCGGGCCGAACGCGGCGTCGCCGACGCGCTCCATCGACAGCTTCTCGGGCGCGTACGACAGCCCGGGCCCGGCCGTGTCGAGGATCGTGTAGTCCTCGCCGCGGCGCAGGCGCAGCGTGACCGTGCCGGTGATTGCCGACCCCACCCACTTCTGGATCGACTCGCGCAGCATGAGCGACTGCGGCTCGAGCCAACGGCCCTCGTACATGAGTCGGCCGAGGCGGCGGCCCTGCTCGTGGTAGGTGGCGAGGGTGTCCTCGTTGAGGATGCCGTTCGCCAGCCGCTCGTACGCGGTGAACAGCAGCGCCATCCCCGGGGCCTCGTAGATGCCCCGCGACTTGGCTTCGATGATGCGGTTCTCGATCTGGTCGCTCATGCCCAGGCCGTGGCGGCCGCCGATCGCGTTGGCCTCCAGCACGAGGGCGACCGGGTCGGCGAACTCGACGCCGTTCAGCGCGACAGGCCGGCCCTGGTCGAACGACACCGAGACATCCTCTGTCTCGATCTGGACCGCAGGATCCCAGAAGCGCACGCCCATGATGGGCTCGACGGTCTCGAGCGAGACATCCAGATGCTCGAGGGTCTTGGCCTCGTGCGTCGCCCCCCAGATGTTGGCGTCTGTCGAGTAGGCCTTCTCGGCCGAGTCGCGGTACGGGAAGCCGTGCTCGACGAGCCACGCGCTCATCTCGGCGCGCCCGCCCAGCTCGGTGACGAACTCGGCATCCAGCCACGGCTTGTAGATGCGCAGCGCAGGGTTGGCGAGCAGGCCGTAGCGGTAGAACCGCTCGATGTCGTTGCCCTTGTAGGTGGACCCGTCGCCCCAGATGTCGACGCCGTCCTCCTTCATCGCGCGCACGAGCAGCGTGCCGGTGACGGCGCGGCCGATGGGCGTCGTGTTGAAGTAGGTGCGGCCGGCGGAGCGGATGTGGAACGCGCCGCACGCGAGCGCGCCGAAGCCCTCCTCGACGAGGGCGCGCTTGCAGTCCACGAGGCGCGACAGCTCGGCGCCGTACTCGAGGGCGCGGCCGGGGATCGCGGCGATGTCGTCCTCGTCGGGCTGGCCGAGGTCGCCGGTGTACGTGCACGGCACGGCGCCCTTGTCGCGCATCCACGCCACCGCGACGGAGGTGTCAAGCCCTCCTGAGAACGCGATTCCGATGCGCTCGCCGACAGGCAGGGACTGGAGGACCTTCGACATGAGTTCAATCCTACGAGGGGATGCCGGTCGGCCCGGCGCCGAGCGCTGCGCCGGGCCGAGCGCAGGGAATGGGCCGGGGGGAGGATGGCTGCGGCACAAGGCATCCTGCGCTCGGCCCATCTCCTGCGCTGCGCCGGGCCTTAGGATCGCGGCATGGCGCGCAGCATCCCGTTCCTCGATCTCGCCGACACCGCGTTCGACGTGACCTCCGACGAGATGCATGCCGCGCAAGACGAGAGCTGGTACGCCGAGACCCCTTACGGGTGGGCGATTCTGCGGTACGAGCAGGGCACGGCGCTGCTCAAGGACAAGCGGTTCCGCCAGGGCAATGCGCGCTGGCCCGACCAGAACGGCATCCACGACGGCCCGTGGCGGCAGTGGTGGCAAGAGACCCTGCTGAGCCTGGAGGGCCAAGACCACCTGCGCCTGCGGCGGCTGCTCGGGCCGGCGTTTCGCAACAAGACGATCGAGGCCATGCGGCCGCGCTTCCAATCCCTCGCGAACGAGCTCATCGACGGGTTCGCCGCTCCCGGAGCCGACGGCTGGGGGCGCGTCGAGTTCGTCTCGCAGTTCGCCGAGCCCTACGCATCCCGCATCCTGTGCTTCCTGCTTGGCCTGCCCGACGACGAGTGGCCGCAGGTCGCGCACTGGGCCGACGACCTCGGCAAGTCGTTCGGCATCCGGGTGCGCGACGACCTGCCGCGCATCGAGGCGGCGCTGGAAGGACTCAGCGGCTACATCGAGGAGGTCATCGCCGACCGGCAGGCGCACCCGCGCGACGACCTGGTGACGACGCTGATCCAGGCGCACGAGGAGGGCGACCCGTCGACAGGCTCAGGGGTCGAGCCTGCGCTGTCGCGGCGCGAGCTCAGCGTCGCGCTGGTGTTCCTCGCGTTCGCGGGCATGGAGACGACGCGCAACCAGCTCGGCCTCGCGCTGCAGACGCTGCTCGCCCACCCCGACCAGTGGGCGCTGCTCGGCGAGCGCCCCGAGCTCGGCGCCCGCGCCGTGGAAGAGGTCATGCGGGTGAACCCGACCGTCACGTGGGTGACGCGGGAGGCGATCGAGGATGTCGACCTCGACGGGCTGCGAGTGCCCGCCGGCGGCATCGTGCAGGTGATGTCGCACGCTGTCGGCACCGACCCGCGCGCGATGGGCGAGCACGTGCCGTTCGACATCACGTACGACGAGCGGCCGCTGCACAGCGGTTTCGGCGGAGGCATCCACCACTGCCTCGGCCACTTCGTCGCCCGCACCGACATGTCGGTCGCGCTGCCGCTGCTGGCCCGGCGGATGCCGCTGGCCGAGCCCGACGGCCCGGGCGAGTGGCTGCCGGTGTCGGGCAACACCGGCCCGATCCGGTATCCGATCCGCTTCCGGCCCTGACCCGGCGCGTCCCGGCCCGCCGCATCCGATTTCGCCAGATCAGGTGATTTCGCCAGATCAGGATGCTTCGTCGCGGATTGGCCTGACTGCGTGAGATCAGGATGTTTCGGGAAACGCGATCGCGGGTGGCGCGCTGCGCGGCGAGCGCGCAGCGCGGGGCGCGGGGCAGGGCTCGATAGGATGGGGTGTAATCCCCTCCGCCACCGAAAGGGAGCAGCCCATGCCAGGCATCGTGATCGTCGGCGTGCAGTGGGGGGATGAGGGCAAAGGCAAAGCCACCGACCTCCTCGGCGACCGCACCGACTGGGTCGTGAAGTTCAACGGCGGCAACAACGCCGGCCACACCGTCGTCATCGGCGACGAGAAGTACGCCCTGCACCTGCTGCCTTCCGGCATCCTCTCGCCGGGCGTCAATGCCGTCATCGGCAACGGCGTCGTCATCGACCTCGAGGTGCTGTTCGCCGAGCTGGCCGCGCTGCACGCACGGGGTCTGGACACCTCGCGGCTGCGCATCAGCGCGAACGCGCACGTCATCACGCAGTACCACCGCACGCTCGACAAGGTCACCGAGCGCTTCCTCGGCAAGCGCATGATCGGCACCACCGGCCGCGGCATCGGTCCGGCCTACGCCGACAAGATCAACCGGGTCGGCATCCGCGTGCAGGACATCTTCGACGA
>JASGGN010000084.1:0-4047 GCA_047605005.1 Microbacterium sp. | reverse complement strand
CTGCCGCTGTCGTACTTCGACCGGGTGCAGCGCGGCGAGCTCATCTCGCGCGTCACGAACGACATCGACAACATCACCCAGACGATGCAGCAGTCGCTGTCGAACGCGCTGACCAACCTCCTGACCGTCGTCGGCGTGCTCGTGATGATGTTCTCGATCTCGTGGCAGCTCGCCCTCGTCGCCCTCGTCGCGCTGCCCCTGATGGGCGTGCTGTTCGGTATCATCGGGCCGCGGTCGCAGAAGGCGTTCGCCACGCAGTGGCGCA
Source organism: Microbacterium sp. (assembly GCA_047605005.1). Lineage (GTDB taxonomy): Bacteria > Actinomycetota > Actinomycetes > Actinomycetales > Microbacteriaceae > Microbacterium. The sequence goes on along the minus strand of JASGGN010000084.1, from coordinate 3,782 downwards.
AGGTCGGGCGGCTCAACGCGCGCGTCGAGGAGTCGTTCTCGGGCCACGCCCTCGTGCGCGTCTACGGGCGGGAGCGCGACGCGCGGGAGAAGTTCCAGGCCGAGAACGAGGAGCTCTACCGGGCCGCCTTCACGGCGCAGTTCCTCTCCGGGCTCATGATGCCCGTGATGATGTTCATCGGCTCCCTCAGCTACGTCGGCATCGCCGTGCTCGGCGGGCTCATGGTGGCATCCGGCCAGCTGCGTCTCGGTGACGTGCAGGCGTTCATCCAGTACTCGCAGCAGTTCACGCAGCCGCTGTCGGAGCTGGGCGGCATGGCGGCGGTCGTGCAGTCCGGCACGGCGTCCGCCGAGCGCGTCTTCGAGTTGCTCGACGCGGATGAGCAGGCGCCGGATGCCGGTGACGCCCCCGCGCTGGAGGACGGCCCCGGCGTCATCGAGTTCGCGCACGTCGCCTTCGGCTATGCCCCCGACAAGCCGCTCATCCGCGACCTGTCGTTCCGCGTCGAGCCCGGCCAGACGGTCGCGATCGTGGGGCCGACGGGGGCCGGCAAGACGACGCTCGTCAACCTGCTGATGCGCTTCTACGAGCTCGACGGCGGGAGGATCCTGCTCGACGGGCAGGACATCGCGACCCTCACCCGCGACGACGTGCGCGCCCGCACCGGGATGGTGCTGCAGGATCCCTGGCTGTTCGCCGGTTCCATCCGCGAGAACATCCGTTACGGGCGCGCCGACGCCACCGACGAGGAGATCGCCGCAGCCGCCGTCGCGACGCGCGTCGACCGGTTCGTGCACTCGCTGCCGGCCGGCTACGACACGGTGCTCGACGAGGACGCGGCCAACGTCTCGGCGGGGGAGAAGCAGCTCATCACGATCGCGCGGGCCTTCGTGGCATCCCCGAGCGTGCTGATCCTGGACGAGGCGACCAGCTCTGTCGACACCCGCACCGAGCTGCTGTTGCAGCACGCGATGGCGGCGCTGCGGCAGGGGCGCACGTCGTTCGTGATCGCGCACCGGCTCTCGACGATCCGCGACGCCGACCTCATCCTCGTGATGGAGCACGGCGACATCGTCGAGAAGGGCACGCACGAGGAGCTCATCGCGGCGGAGGGCGCGTATTGGCGGCTGTACCGCTCGCAGTTCGAGCAGGCGGCGGCCGAGTAGCGCCGGGCTGGCGGCGGCGGCGTGATCGGCCCGGATAGCATGAAGCGTGCCTTCTGCAGAGACTTTCCCCGCTGACGCCCGCCCCGGCGGCGCCCGTTTCTGGCTGTCGTGCGTCGGCGTCGGCCTCGGCGCCGGGCTGCTGTCGGGACTGTTCGGCGTCGGCGGCGGCACGATCATCGTGCCGATGCTCGTGCTGCTGCTGGGCTTCGATCAGCGCCTCGCGGCCGGCACCTCGCTCGCCGCGATCGTCCCGACCGCGACGGTCGGGGTGATCTCCTACGCCGTCAACGGCTCGGTCGCGTGGATCGCGGCGCTGATCCTCGCCGCGTTCGCGGTCGTCGGCGCGCAGATCGGCACCTGGCTGCTCGCCCGGCTTCCGCAGAACGCGCTGCGCTGGGGGTTCGTCTGCTTCCTCGCCGTCGTCGTCGTGATGCTGTTCGTGGTCGTGCCCTCGCGCGATGCCGAGCTGGTGCTCACCTGGTGGTCGGGAGCGGGCCTGGCCGTGCTCGGCGTGATCACCGGCATCCTCTCCGGGCTCCTCGGTGTCGGCGGTGGCGTCGTCGTCGTTCCGGCGCTGATGATCCTGTTCGGAACGAGCGACCTGATCGCCAAGGGCACGTCGCTGCTCATGATGATCCCGACCGCCGTCTCGGGAACGGTCGGCAACATCCGGCGCAGCAACGTCGACCTGCGCGCCGCCGCTCTCGTGGGCGTCGCGGCGTGCACGACGACGGCAGTCGGCGCGTGGATCGCGACGCTGCTCGACCCGTTCGTGGCCAACATCCTGTTCGCGGTCTTCCTCACCTATATCGCGTTCCAGATGGCCCAGCGCGCCCTGCGCGCCCGCCGCGCGCGCTGACCAGGATCCCCCGCGCGCCGATAGGATCGAGGGGTGTCCGTGAACCCCGAGCTGGTCGGCCGAGAATTCGCTCCGACGGCCCCCTACCTCGTCGGACGGGAGAAGGTGCGCGAGTTCGCGCGCGCCGTTCTCGCGACCGATCCGCAGCACACCGATCCCGCCGCCGCCGCTCAGCTCGGTTACCCCGATGTCGTCGCACCGCCGACGTTCGCGATGGTCGTGCAGGATCTGACGCTCCAGCAGCTGTTGGCAGAGCCCGACTCCGGCATCGCGCTGGAGCGCACCGTGCACGCCGAGCAGCGCTTCCGCTACACGCGCCCGATCGTGGCCGGCGACGAGCTCGTCGCGCAACTGCGGATCACGAACGTCCGCCCGTTCGGGAAGGGTGCGATGGTCACGAGCGAGGCCGAGATCACGGATGCCGAGGGCTCCCACGTCGTGACGGCGACCTCCGTCCTGCTGATCGGAGGTGAGGTATCGTGACCGGATCGATCTCCGCGGGTACCGCTGCGCTCGCCGTCGGCGACGTCGTGGCGGAGCGCACCGTGCACCTCACGCGCGAGTCGCTCGTGCGCTACGCCGGCGCGTCGGGAGACTTCAACCCGATCCACTACCGCGACGACGTCGCAGCCTCGGTGGGTCTGCCGGGAGTCCTCGCGCACGGCATGCTCACGATGGGCCTCGCGATCGAGACTCTCGTGCCGTGGCTCGGCGACGCCGGCCGCATCCTGGAGTACGGCGTGCGCTTCACGCGCCCCGTGGTCGTGGATGCCGCAGACGGTGCCGAGCTGCGGGTGGTCGCGAAGGTCGGCGCACTCGAGGAGGGCGCCGCGCGCATCGACCTCACTGTGCTGTTCGGTGAGACGGCCGTGCTCGGCAAGGCTCAGGCGCGCGTGCGCCTGGGCGGCTGACCCGTGCCCGAGATCGCGCCCGTCGCCCTCGCGGAGCTGACGACGCTGCGGGCGGGCGGCGTCCCCGCGCGGATGATCGAGGCCCGCACCCGCGACGAGCTCGTCGTGGCCCTTCGAGAGGTATGGGCGGCCGGTGATCCCTGGCTCGTCGTCGGCGGGGGATCGAACCTCTTCGTCGGTGACGAGCCCTTCGAGGGCACCGTGGTGCTCGTGCGCACGCGCGGCATCCAGCGCCTCCCGGGCGCGGCCGCCGGGAGCGTGCGCCTGCGCGTCGAGGCGGGGCACGACTGGGACGACCTGGTCGCGTACGCGGTGCGTGCGGGCCTGGCCGGCATCGAGGGGATGAGCGGCATCCCCGGAACGGCCGGCGCCGCGCCGGTGCAGAACGTCGGAGCGTACGGCCAGGAGATCGTCGAGACCCTCGTCGAGGTCGAGCTGCTCGACGAGGCGACCGGCGAGATCGAGACCGTTCCCGCCGGCGACCTCGAGCTGGGCTTTCGCACCTCGATCCTCAAGGCCCACTACGGGCATGCGCCGCGCCGCGTGGGCATCATCCTCTCGATCACCCTTGAGCTCGCCGAGGTCGGCGACGGACCGTGCCCCGTGCCCGGCGCGCAGTTGCGGCAGGCGCTCGGGCTGGATGCCGATGCGTCGATCACGTTGCAGGGTGTCCGCGACGCGGTGCTGCGCACGCGCGCGAGCAAGGGGATGGTGCTCGACGATGCCGATCCCGACACGCACAGCGCGGGGTCGTTCTTCCAGAATGCGATCGTTTCGGCATCCTTCGCCCGCACTCTCCCGCCGGAGTGCCCCCGCTGGCCGCTGCGACCGACGGCCGCCCCGGTC
>JASGGN010000083.1:0-4077 GCA_047605005.1 Microbacterium sp. | reverse complement strand
TGTGCGTGGATGCCGATCCGGCCGCGGACGCCGGTCAATGCGAGCCGATGTCGGCGGCGGCGGGGATAATCGACAGGTGCCCACTTACCGCGACGAGGTCGTGGTCCTGCGTACCCACAAGCTGGGGGAGGCGGACCGCATCGTGACGATGCTCAGCCGCCGTCACGGCAAGGTGCGTGCCGTCGCGAAGGGCGTCCGGCGCACGTCGTCTCGGTTCGGAGCGCGTCTGGAGCCCTTCATGGTCGCCGACGTGCAGTTGTACCAGGGGCGCTCGCTCGACATCGTCCAGCAGGCCGAGTCCCTCGGCGCCTACGGTGCGCCCATCGCCGCCGACTACGACCGGTACACCGCCGCGCACGCGATGGTCGAGACCGCCGACCGGCTGAACGAGGCCGAGGCGACGCCGCAGCAGTATCTCCTGCTCGTCGGGGGCCTGCGCACGCTGTCGCAGGGCGGCCACGCCGCCCGCGCCGTGCTCGACTCGTACCTGCTGCGCGCGATGTCGCTGTCGGGCTGGGCTCCCGCGCTCGATGACTGCGCGCGCTGTGGCGCGGTGGGGCCGCACGATGCGTTCGTCCCCGCGTTGGGCGGCATCGTCTGTGCCGACTGTGCCCCCGCCGGCGCTCCGCGCGTCCGTCCCGAGACGCGCGCCCTGTTGCGCGCGCTCATCGCGGGGGAGTGGGACGGGGTGGATGCCGCGAGCGCGCATGCCTCCGATGCGGCATCCGGCCTCGTCGCCGCATACACGCAGTACCACCTCGAGCGTGGCATCCGCTCGCTCTCACACGTCGAGCGCTCCCTCGAACGCACCGGCCTTCGCTCCGAGCCTGCCGTCACCCGACCCGCCGTGCAGCAGCCAGAGCGCCGTGAGCCCGCCCGAGGAGCGACCGTCCGGTGACCCCCAAGCCCTACACGCACCGCGACGCTGTCCCCTACCGGCCGCTGGACTGGACCGGCATCCACCCGCCCGCCTTCCCTCGTGGCGCCGTGCCGAACCACGTCGCGATCGTCATGGACGGCAACGGCCGCTGGGCCAATCGCCGCGGGCTCACCCGCATCGAGGGCCATCGCGCGGGCGAGGAGGTGCTGCTGGACGTCGTCGCCGGGGCGATCCAGGTGGGGGTGCGACACCTCAGCGTTTACGCCTTCTCGACCGAGAACTGGGCGCGCTCGCCCGACGAGGTGCGCTTTCTCATGGGCTACAACCGCGACGTGCTGCATCGCCGCCGTGACCAGCTGAACGAGTGGGGCGTGCGCGTGCGGTGGGCCGGGCGCAAACCGCGCCTGTGGGGATCGGTCATCAAGGAGCTGCAGTTCGCCGAGCAGCTCACGGCGGGCAACGACGTGCTGACCCTCACGATGTGCATCAACTACGGTGGCCGGCACGAGATCATCGACGCGATGCGCGCGATGGGCGAGCAGATCGCCGCCGGCCGGCTGAAGCCGTCCGCGATCACCGAGAAGACGCTGCGCCGCCACCTGTATGTGCCCGACATGCCCGACGTCGACCTGTTCGTGCGCTCGAGCGGCGAGCAGCGCACGTCGAACTTTCTGCTGTGGGAGTCGGCGTATGCCGAGATGGTGTTCCTCGACACGCTGTGGCCCGACTTCTCGCGCACCGACCTGTGGCACGCGATCGGGCTGTATCTCGACCGCGACCGCCGGTTCGGCGGTGCCGTCGACACCCCGACGGCGGAATAGAACGCGGGGTGCCGGCGGTTGCACCCGAATGTGACCGACCCCATCGCCATCGACATCTGGAGCGACATCGCCTGCCCGTGGTGCTACATCGGCAAGCGCAATCTCGAGAACGGGCTCGCGCAGACCGCGGGCGATGAGGATGCCCCCGCCGTCGAGGTGATCTTCCACTCCTACGAGCTTGCCCCCGACACGCCCGTCGACTTCGACGGAAACGAGGTCGACTTCCTGTCGGGCCACAAGGGCATGTCGCCCGACAGCGTGCGCGAGATGCTCGACCGCGTCACGGGAGTCGCCGCCGGCGCGGGGCTGGAATACCGGTTCGACCTGCTCCAGCACACCAACACCGTCAAGGCGCACGAGCTGCTGCACTTCGCGAAGGCGCAGGGCGCGCAGCACGCGATGGCGGAGCGTCTCATGTCCGCCTACTTCACCGAGGGGCGCCACGTCGGCCGGATCGATGACCTCGTCGCTCTCGCGGCCGAGGCCGGGTTGGATGCGGATGCCGCACGCGAAGCGCTCGAATCGGGGCGCTATCTCCCTGATGTCCGCGCCGACCAGGCGCAGGCGCGGGCCTACGGCATCCAGGGCGTGCCCTTCTTCGTCATCGACGGGCGCTACGGCGTCAGCGGAGCGCAGCCGCCCGAGGCGTTCGCGCAGGTGCTCCGCCAGGTGTGGGCCGAGCGGCAGCAGGCCTGAGCGCAGACTCCGCGCCCGCGGAAGAGTCCCCGTGGCGTGGAGCCCTCCCGTTCGGCAGTCGCTTCGGCACAGTCGTGCGCGGGCGGGACTATGCGTGGGCGACTGCTGAACCGGGTGGGGCGGGCTTCTCGAGGCTTCATGGTCCCGGCACAGCGCAGGACACGCTCACGCCGGAAGGGATGCCTCGATCGCCGCGACCACCTCGGGAGCGTCAGGCCTCGTCTGCGGGCGGAAGCGGTGCACGGCGCCGTCCGGGGCGAGGAGGAACTTCTCGAAGTTCCACATGATCGGCCCCTTCGCGCCCTCGGCGTTGCGGGCCTTCTTCAGCGCCTTGTACAGGGGAGCGGCGTGCGAGCCGTTGACGCGGATCTTCTCCGCGATCGGGAAGCTCACCCCCCAGGTCATGGCGCAGTAGTCGAGGATCTCCTCCAGCGAGCCCGGCTCCTGACCCATGAACTGGTTACACGGGAAGCCGATGACCTGCAACCCGCGCTCGCCGTAGGTGCGCTGCAGCTGCTCCAGCTGCTCGTACTGCGGGGTCAGCCCGCACTTCGAGGCGACGTTGACGACCAGGAGCGTCTTGTCGCCGAACTCGGCGAGGGTGTGCTCGGCGCCGTCGGCGCCCCGGTAGGGGATGTCGCGGATGTCCACGGTCGTCGTCTCGGTCATGTCGTCCACGATATGCCGGTTGCGCCAGCCACAGGCGATCTGAAGCGCGGTCATGTCTGGGAGAATGGGGAGGATGTCCACGCTCACCGCTCCCGCCCCGGTCGCCCCGGCAGCGCCCGCTGCCACACCGGCGCTGCGCATCGGGCCGATCGTGCTCGACGCGCCGGTCGTGCTGGCGCCGATGGCGGGCATCACGAACACGGCTTTCCGGCGCCTGTGTCGTGAGTACGGCGCCGGGCTGTACGTCAGCGAGATGATCACGACGCGCGCCCTCGTCGAGCGCAACGCCACGACGATGCGCCTGATCACCCACCACGAGTCCGAGACCCCGCGCTCGATCCAGTTGTACGGCGTCGATCCGGCCACGACCGAGGCCGCCGTGCGGATGCTCGTCGAGGAGGACCGCGCCGACCACATCGACCTCAACTTCGGCTGCCCCGTGCCGAAGGTGACCCGCAAGGGCGGGGGATCGGCGCTTCCGTGGAAGACCGGCCTGTTCCGCGAGATCGTCACCCGTGCGGTGCGCGCCGCCGGCGCCGTCCCGCTGACGGTGAAGATGCGCAAGGGCATCGACGGCGACCATCTCACCTACCTCGACGCCGGCCGCGTCGCCGAGGACGCCGGCGTCGCGGCCATCGCGCTGCACGCCCGCACCGCCGCCGAGTTCTACTCCGGAACCGCCGACTGGGAGGCGATCGCGCGGCTCAAGCAGGCGGTCACGAGCGTTCCCGTCCTCGGCAACGGCGACATCTGGTCGGGCGACGATGCCGTGCGCATGATGGCCGAAACCGGCTGCGACGGGGTCGTCGTCGGCCGCGGATGCCTCGGCCGTCCGTGGCTGTTCGGCGATCTCGCCGCGGCGTTCGGTGCACCCGGCATCCGTCCCGACGCGACTCTCGGCTTCGTCGCCGCCGCGTTCCGCCGCCACGCCGAGCTGCTCGTCGAGTTCTTCGACGACGAGGGCCGTGGATGCCGCGACATCCGCAAGCACGTCGCGTGGTACTTCAAGGG
>JASGGN010000082.1:0-4092 GCA_047605005.1 Microbacterium sp. | reverse complement strand
CCTATGTGACCGGCCAGACGCTCAGCGTCAACGGCGGATCGTTCATCGGCTGAGCTCATGACCACGACGCCACGCATTCCCCCGCGCCCCACTGACGACTGGGACGACGAGGTCGACGACGCCTTCTCGGTCCTGGCCGCGCACGCCCCCGCGGGCATGGCCCCGCCTCCCGGCGCCGCCGCCCGGCCGCAGTCCAACATCCTCGGGATCTACGCCTGGCATCCGGCGTTCATCAAGGGGTGGATGCCGTTCTCCAACCATCTGCGACACTCGACCCTCTCCGATGCGGTCCGCGAGATCGTGATCGTCCGCACCACCTGGCTCGGGCACGGCGAGTACGAGTGGGCGCAGCACGTGCGGATGAGCCGCGCCGGCGGCTATCTCACCGACGAGCAGCTCGACGCGCTCTCGACCGGACCGGACTCTCCGGTGTGGACGCCGGAGGAGGCCGCGATCGTCCGGGCCGTCGACGAGTTCTGCGTGGCCAAGAAGATCGACGACACCACGTGGGCGCAGCTGGAGGCGCAGTTCGACCGCCAGCAGCTCATCGATCTCGTGTTCACGATCGGCACGTACGACATGCACTGCACGGCGTTCAACGCTCTGGGCCTTCAGCTTGAGCCGGGCATGACCGGATTCCCCCCGGAGCACACGCGGTGACCGGCGGCGGCGAGCTGCGCTGGGCCGTGAAGGACTCGTTCCTCCACTATGTCCGCGACATCGCCGCCGGCACGACACGACTCAGCGACGGGGCCAGGCAAGAGGATGACGGCACTTTCTCCTGGCCCCTGGTCAGTGCGACGCGCGCAGACGACCAGTTGCGTCTGGTGTTCGGCGGCTCGGTGCGCTTCACCGCCCACGGCGGGTTTCTCGATGTCGATCTGCGCGACCCCCGGCTCGTGCTGACGGACCACTCCGGGTCGCTCAGCATCGCCGGCGAGGGGGCCGTCGAGCGGGTCGTGATCGCCTCCGTCGACCCGGCACCGGGCACCGATGCCGCCGATGCGCTGATCCCGCTGCTGACCGCGGCGGGCGCCGAGCTGTTCGGCGGCGTCTACACGGTGGCGACGGCGTTCGCGCCGCTCGTCGCGCGCATACCGCTACATTCTTAGGCGTGACCCCCTCTCCGACCGAACCCACCGCGCATCGGCGCAACGGTCTGCGCTCGGGGGGCGAACGTCGCAACGTCCGCGGTGAGGCGACACGGCGACGGATCCTCGCCGCCGCGGAGCGGGTCTTCGCCGAGCACGGCATCGCCGCCGCGCCGTTGCGCGACATCGGCATCGCCGCAGGCCAGCGCAACCACGCCGCCGTGCAATACCACTTCGGCGATCGCGACGAGCTCGTGCGTGCCCTCATGGAGTACCGCGGGGGCGAGAGCGAGGTCAGCCGCGCCGGGATCGTGGCCGACCTCGTGCTGGAGGGCAGCCGCCCGACCGTCTCCGACGTGTTGAGCGCGTTCATCTGGCCGCTCGCGATCCACCTCCAGGAGGACAACCACTACCTCGCCTTCCTCTCACGCCTGGTCGTCGAAGAGGGCGGCTACGAGGGACTCGTCGGGGTGGACGTGCACGCGGGCAGCTCGGTGCTCACGCTGCGGGCGCTGCTCGGACGTCTCGTTCCGCACGTCCCCGAGGCCGTGCTGGACGAGCGGTGGCAGGTCGCGCTCACCAGCGCGGTGCAGACGCTCGCGCGGTATCAGGCGGCTCAGCAGAAGCGCGAACACCTCCCCGTCACCCTCGAGGTGCTGATCGCGGATCTGATCGCGTTCCTGGGCACGGGCATCGTCGCGCCCAGCGTCGCGGACGACCCGCGGGCATCCGCGGCATCCGCGGCATCCGCACCGTCCGCTCCGTGAGACGGCGAGCCGGCGACGGTCGCACGTCAATTTCTCTACACTGTTCAGATATCGGATGATCCGCGACAGCGCCTGTCGCCCCCCCGGCGTGAACCCCCTGAAGGAGCCTCCATGCCCGAAGTGCTCGTCGTCGTCGGCGTCGGTGGAATGGGCGAGACCATCGCCCGTCGTCTCGCCGTCGGCCGCACCACCCTGCTCGCCGACTTCAACGAGGAGCTGCTCGCGCGCGTCGCGGAGTCGATGACCGTCGACGGCTTCGACGTCCACACAGCGCAGGTCGACGTCTCCTCCCGCGCGTCCGTCGCGGCACTCGGCGAGACGGCGGCATCCCTCGGCCCGGTCATGCGGTTGGTCCACACGGCCGGCGTCTCCCCCACGCAGGCGCCGCTGGATGCCGTGCTCCGCGTCGATCTCCTGGGCGTCGCGCACGTGCTGGAGGTGTTCGCCGGCGTCGTCTCCCCCGCAGCTGCGGGCGTGGTCATCTCCAGCTCTTCCGGCTATCTCGGGCCCGGCTTCACGCCGGAACAGGAGCACCTCATCCGCACCACTCCGGCATCCGAGCTGCTTTCGCTGCCCTTCTTCAGCGCAGAGGCGCTCGGCGGCGCCGGCGTCGCCTACTCCACGGCCAAGCGCGCCAATCGCATCCAGGTGCAGAACGCGAGCGGACCCTGGGGCGCCCGCGGCGCGCGCATCAACTCCGTCAGCCCGGGGGTCATCTCCACCGCGATGGGCCGCCTTGAGCTCGACAGCCCCTCCGGATCGTTCATGCGCGCCATGGTCGAGCACTCCGGCACCGGCCGCATCGGCACACCGAGCGACATCGCCGATGCCGTCGTATTCCTCCTCGGCCCGCAGGCCACCTTCATCACGGGCATCGACCTGCTCGTCGACGGCGGCGCCATCGCCGCCGTCACCTCCGGTCGGGTGCCGCTCCCGGGGCGCTGACGATGTGCCGCGCGACGCGCCCGTAGGCACCTTCGACAAGCTCCCGCGGGCTGCCGAGGATGTTGAACCCGTGCCCGACACCGGGCAGGTCGATGTGCTCGGCGAGCGCGCCCACCCGTTCCAGTCGTTCGGCGTAGCGGATCCCCTCCTCACGCAGGATGTCCTTCTCGCACGTGACGACGACGGCGGGGGCGATGCCGTCGAGGGGTGTCGTGTCGGCGGGGCCCGCGGGGGAGACGAGCCGGTCGGCGCGGTCGGCGCGGCGCGGGACGTACGCCGTGTCGAAGATCGGCCCGAGCCGCACGAGGAAGTTCTCCTTGCCGGGGATCTTCTTCGTCTTCGCGGGGACGGTGAGGTCGAGCGGCGGGTACAGCAGCACCTGGAGGCTGATCCGCGGGGAGCCCTCCTCCAACGCGAGGCGCGCGACGCCCGCGGCCAGCGCTCCCCCCGCGGAGGCGCCGCCGACCGTCAGCCGGGCACCATCCCAGTCCCGCTCGGGCTCTGCCGCCCAGCGGGCGACATCCAGGGCCTGCTCGATCGATCCGGGCGCGCGGAGCTGCGGCGCCGGATCGTAATCGACGTTGACGACCGTGACGTCCGCCTTGGCCGCGAGATACCGGCAGATCGGGTCATCCTGCTCCGGATGCCGCATGACGAACCCGCCGCCATGCAGGTTGATGTGCACGCCGCGCCCCGCGGCGCCGCCCTGCGGGAGATACAGGGTGGCTGCGACCTGACCGTGGCGCGTCGGGATCGTCACCTCCGCGGTCGTCGCCGGCAGCTCTCGAAACGAGATCTCGTCATCGATCTTCGCGCTGCCGGGGCCGCGCTGCATGAGCCGGGCGATCCGATCGGCGATCCAGAGGGGAACGGGCATGGGGCGACCTCTTTCCGCAGCGGCTCCTGCGCCGTGCTCGGTTGTTCACGATACCGGGCCGCTCGCGGGTGACGTGATCACGACGTTTGCCGTACGCGCTGCGGAACCCTACTCACGCTGCGGAAAGTTGCGCAGCGTGTGCAGGCTTGCGCAGCGCGAAGGCATCCGCCGCCCGGTCTCATCGGACGGGTATTCATTGTGGTCCTGCTCTGCGTTTTGAGAGCGACCACGAAAAGAGGCCCGGATCTGCAGAAGCAGCCGGCAGAAGCAGCCAGTTCCGGGCCGCTCGCCAGCCCTCACGGGCTGTGGTCTCGATACGGCGGCTTCGCCGCCTACTCGACCACCGGGGCGATCTTCTAGAAGTCCCAGTCCTCGTCTTCGGTGGCGACGGCCTTGCCGATGACGTAGCTCG
>JASGGN010000081.1:0-4184 GCA_047605005.1 Microbacterium sp. | reverse complement strand
CGGCGACGGCGTCGATCGCCTCGCGCATGCGCTGCTCGTTGCGTCCGTCCAGCGATGAGGTCGACTCGTCCAGCAGCAGGATCGGGGGAGCGGCCAAGAGTGCCCGGGCGATCGCGAGGCGCTGGCGCTCGCCGCCCGAGAGCATGACGCCTGCCTCGCCGACGGGAGCGTCGAGCCCGAGCGGCGACCTCTCGAGCACCTCGCCGAGGTTGACCGCCCGCAGCACGCGCTCGCACGCGGCGTCGGATGCCTCGGGCGAGGCGAGCCGCAGATTGTCGCCGATCGTGCCGGCGAGGGTCGGGGCATCCTGTTCGACGTACCCCAGCTGGGCGCGCAGCCGCGCGCGGTCGATCGCCCGCACGTCGACGCCGTCGAGAAGGATGGTTCCTCCGGTCGGGTCGTAGAACCGCTCGATGAGGGCGAGGGTCGTGGACTTGCCGGCCCCGGAGGGGCCGACGAGGGCGACGCGGGCACCGCGCGGCACGCGGAACGAGACGCCGCGCAGCACCTCGCCGGGCGCATCGGCGTCGGGGGTCTCGACAGCGGCATCCGCGTGCACTTCGGCGAGGAGGGCCGCGGCCTCGCTCTCGCTCCGGCGGCGGGCGGCGACGACGCTGTCGGGGTAGGCGAAGCGCACGTCGCGGAACTCGATCGCGGGCGCCATCGGCGCGGTGGTGTCGCCCACGGTGGTGTCGCCCGCGGCGACGGATGCCGCCAGCTCGGCATCCCGCGCCGTCTCGGTCTCAAGCGCCAGCACCTCCTGGATGCGTCCGAGCGCACCGAGCGCCTGGTTCACCGACGTGATCGCGCCGAAGAACGAGCCGAGCGGCTGGACGAGGAAGAACAGGAACATCACGAATGTCACCAGCTGTGCGATCTCAAGGGCGCCCGCGGCGACGCGGAACCCGCCCACGCCGAGGACGACCAGCAGCGAGACCTGCAGCGCGATGCCCGCGATCGGCACGACGAACGCTGACGCCCTTGCGACCTGCACCCCTGCGTCGTAGGCGCCGCGGGCGGTGGCGTCGATGGCATCCTGCTCTCGCGCCGCGGCACCGGCCGCGCGGATCGTGCGGATCGAGCCGATCGCGCGCTCGACGCCCGACGCCAGGTCGCCGACCCGCTCCTGCTGCCTCGCCGTCGCGCGGCGGATGCGTCCGCTGAGCGCGCCGACCACGGCGACCGACGCCCCGACGACGACGAGGATCAGCACCAGCAGCACGGGGTCGATCAGGAGCATCGCGATGATCGCGCCGGCGAAGATGAGCGCCGCGCCGACGGAGTCGGCGAGCCCCTGCGTGAGCACGGCGTACAGCAGCGTCGTGTCGGTGCCGACGCGCGAGACGAGGTCGCCCGTGCGGCGTGCGTCGTACTCCTGGACGGGCAGATGCAGCAGCTGCGCGATCAGCCGTCGCCGGCTGGAGAAGACGACCGCCGTTCCGGTGCGCTGCAGGAGGTAGTGCTGGATGCCGCTGACGATCGACCCGCCGATCACGAGCCCGACGAGCACCCAGACGAGGATGCCGAGCGGCTCGGCATTCTGCACGCGATCGATCACCTGGCCCACGACGAGCGGTTGGGCGAGGGTCGCGATCGCGGCGGCGATGCTCAGGACCGTGACGATGGCGAGGGTGCCGCGGTGTTCGAAGAGGAACGGGAGCAGCTGGCCCAGGCTCGCGCGCGGGCCCTCGTCGGTGCCGCGGGTTCGTCGCGAGCGGCCGCGGGCGGGCGCGGACGCGCGGGGGTTCGACATGGGGTTCCTCGTCTGACGTTCGTCGGATGCGGCCCGGTGGCGCCGGGCTCCCTTCGACCGTACTTCTTGTGCGCGGCCTGCTTCGACACGCCCAGGGCGCCGGCGATCGCGCTCCACGAATACCCGGCGATGCGCTCTGTTCCTGGACCGACTCGCGCCACCTTTGCGGCCCGGGGCAGCCCGAGGGATCCGGTCCGGTTCGGGCTCTGCTCAGCGCCAGATCGCCGCGATGGCGGCGTTGACGGCGGTGAGGATGCCGACGGCCCAGAACAGCGCCGGGGCGACCTGGCCGCTGCGGCGCTGGCGCGCCACGCCGATGCCCAGGAGGGCGCCGATCGCGAGCAGGATCACGAGCTTCACGCCGATCTTGAGGTAGTTCAGCTCGGAGGAGATGCCCCACGGGGCGGCGAGCGCGAGGCCCGTGACGGCGGCGATCAGCATGCCCCAGTTCATGAGCGGCGTGAGCCGGCGTTGCCCGAACACCTCGACGACCCACGCGCCGAAGAGCGTCGCAAAGCCGACGAGGTGGAAGAGGACGACAACGTGCCGCAGGATCTCCATAGCCTCAGCCTAGCTGAAGGATGGGCGGCCCCTTCGCGCCGTACCCTCTCGCGCCGTACCCTCTCCCGTCCGTGAAACCGCATCGGCGCACCGAGACGGCGGTTGCCGTCTGCGGTTTCGGTGCACGGGTGCGGTCTCGCGGGGACGGCGGGGACGGCGGGGGAGTCAGGAGCGGCGCAGCTCGCGGAGCAGGAGCGCGGTGCGCAGCGCGGCATCCGCCGCCTCGGCACCCTTGTCCTCGGTCGAGTCCGGCAGCCCGGCCCGGTCGAGGCCCTGCTGCTCGTCGTCGAGGGTCAGCACGCCGAAGCCGACCGGCTTGCCGGCGTCGAGGGCGACGCGGGTGAGGCCGTCGGTCGCGGCCGAGGAGACGAACTCGAAGTGCGGGGTTCCGCCGCGGATGATCACCCCGAGGGCGACGACCGCGTCGGCCCCGGCATCCAGCGCCGTCTTCGCCGCCACCGGCAGCTCGAACGAACCGGGCACGCGCACGACGCGCCAGGAGGCGCCGGAGGCGGTCAGTACCCGCTCCGCGCCCGCGATCAGGCCGTCCGAGATCGCGTCATGCCAGGATGCCGCGATGACCACCACCCGCAGCCCCGCCGCGTCGACGGGTCCGGTCTCCGGTGCGCCATGCCCGCTCATACGTGCTCCTCCGAGGTCGAGACGGTGCTGCCGGCCAGCGCGGCATCCAGCTGCGTCGCCAACTGCCCTGGGTCGATGAGATGCCCCATGCGATCGCGTTTGGTCGCGAGGTACTGATGGTTGTTCGCGCCGACGCCGACCAGCAGCGGCACCTGCTCGACGACATCGAGGCCGAGCCCCTGCAGCTGCTCGACCTTGTCGGAGTTGTTCGTCAGCAGGCGGATCCGCTCGACGCCGAGGTCGGCGAGGATGCCGGCGGCTGCGGCGTAGTCGCGCGCATCGGCCGGAAGGCCCAGCGCGAGGTTCGCGTCGACGGTGTCCAGACCCCGCTCCTGCAGGCTGTAGGCGCGCAGCTTGTTGATCAGCCCGATGCCGCGGCCCTCGTGCCCGCGCATGTAGACGACGACGCCGCCGTCCTGCTCGATGGCGTCGAGTGCGGCATCCAGCTGCGGACCGCACTCGCACTTCAGCGACCCGAACGCCTCACCCGTGAGGCATTCCGAGTGCACTCGCACGAGGGGTGCTTCTTCGGTGAGATCCCCCGAGACGACGGCGATGTGGTCGGTGCCCGTCACGCGATCCTTGTAAGCGAGGAAGCGGAACTGGCCGTGCGCGGTCGGCACGTGCGCCTCGGCGCGCAGGCTGACCCGGCGCCGCGCCGCGTGTTCGGCGGGTGCCGGGGCCGCGCCGTCGAGGTGCGCGATGAGCTGCTCGATCGTGATGACCGGGATGCCTTCGCGCTCGCCCATCTCCAGCAGCCCGGGCAGGCGCATCATCGAGCCGTCCTCGGCGACGACCTCGCCGATCGCGGCGACCGGCTCCAGCCCGGCCAGGCGCATCAGTTCGACGCCCGCCTCGGTGTGCCCGGCGCGTTCGCGCACGCCGCCGTCGACGGCGCGCAGCGGCAGGATGTGCCCGGGGCGGATGACGGATGCCGGGGTGGATGCCGGGTCGGCGAGCACATTCAGCGTGTGCGCCCGGTCGGTCGCGCTGATCCCGGTGGAGACGCGGTCGGAGGCATCCACGCTCACGGTGTAGGCGGTGCCGCGGGCGTCCTCGTTGACGGCCACCATCGGCGGCAGGTCGAGGCGGTCGGCCCACTCGGCGGGCATCGGTGCGCACAGGAAGCCACTCGACCATCGGATCGTCCAGGCGAGCCACTCGGGGGTCGCCAGCTGCGCCGACAGGATGATGTCGCCCTCGTTCTCGCGGTTCTCGTCGTCGGCGA
>JASGGN010000080.1:0-4729 GCA_047605005.1 Microbacterium sp. | reverse complement strand
GCGGCAAGACCGTCGTCAACCTCTTCTTCGAAGACTCCACGCGCACCCGCATCTCCTTCGAGGCCGCCGCCAAGCGCCTGAGCGCCGACGTCATCAACTTTTCCGCGAAGGGGTCGTCGGTCTCGAAGGGCGAGTCGCTGCAGGACACCGCGCAGACCCTGCAGGCGATGGGCGCGGATGCCGTCGTCATCCGCCACGGCGCCTCCGGCGCCCCGCACACGCTCGCCACGAGCGGGTGGATCACCGCCGGCGTCGTCAACGCCGGCGACGGCACGCACGAGCACCCCACGCAGGCGCTGCTGGACGCCTTCACGATCCGCAAGCGGTTCTTCGGCGACGACAGCCGGAGGCGCGACCTGACGGGCCTTCGCGTCGCGATCGTCGGCGACATCCTGCACTCGCGCGTCGCGCGCTCGAACGTGTGGCTGCTGTCGACGCTCGGGGCCTCGGTGACCCTCGTCGCCCCGCCGACGCTGCTGCCGCAGAATCACGCCTCCTGGCCGCTGTCGGACGTCGTCTACGACCTCGACGCCGCCATCGCCGACGCGCCCGACGCGATCATGATGCTGCGCATCCAGCTGGAGCGCATGAACGCCGCGTATTTCCCCACTGAGCGGGAGTATTCCCGCAGGTGGGGGCTGGATGCCGCGCGCCTGGGCGCCCTCCCAGCCGATAGCATCGTGATGCACCCCGGCCCCATGAACCGAGGCCTGGAGATCTCCGCAGACGCCGCCGATTCGCCGCGTTCGACCGTGCTCGAGCAGGTCGCGAACGGTGTCTCGGTGCGCATGGCGGCGCTCTACCTGCTGCTGTCGGGGGAGCGGGAGACGAAAGCAGAGGAGCAGAACCTGTGAGCACCACCGTCATCCGCGGGGCGAGGCTGGCAGGCGGCGCTGCCGCCGACCTGCTCATCGAGAACGGCGTCATCGCCGAGGTCGGCACGGGGGCGACGCGCGCCGGAGCCACTGTCGTCGACGCCGACGGGCTCATCGCGCTGCCCGGCCTCGTCGACCTGCACACGCACCTGCGTGAGCCCGGCTACGAGGCCTCCGAGACCGTCCTCTCCGGGTCCCGCGCGGCCGCCGCGGGCGGCTACACGACCGTGTTCGCGATGCCGAACACCTCTCCGGTCGCCGACACCGCGGGTGTGGTCGAACAGGAGCTCGCGCTCGGCGAGGCCGCCGGCTACGTGCATGTGCAGCCGATCGGCGCCGTCACGGTCGGCCAGAAGGGCGAGCGGCTTGCGGAGCTCGGCGCGATGGCATCCTCGCGGGCGAAGGTGCGCGTCTTCAGCGACGACGGCTCGTGCGTGTGGGATCCGCTCATCATGCGGCGCGCCCTGGAGTACGTGAAGGCGTTCGGCGGCGTCATCGCGCAGCACGCGCAGGATCCGCGCCTGACCGAGGGAGCGCAGATGAACGAGGGCGCCGTCTCGGCCGAGCTCGGCCTCGCGGGCTGGCCCGCCGTCGCGGAGGAGTCGATCATCGCCCGCGACGTGCTGCTGGCCGAACACGTCGGATCGCGCCTGCACGTGTGCCACCTGTCGACGGCGGGATCGGTCGACATCATCCGGTGGGCCAAGAAGCGCGGCGTCAACGTCACCGCCGAGGTGACGCCGCACCACCTGCTGCTGACCGAGGAGCTCGTGCGCGGCTACGACGCGCGCTACAAGGTCAACCCGCCGCTGCGTCGCGACGAAGACGTCCTCGCCGTCCGCGCGGGCCTGGCCGACGGCACGATCGACATCGTCGCGACCGATCACGCCCCGCACCCCGCCGAGGCCAAGTCGTGCGAATGGCCGGCCGCCGCCAACGGCATGGTGGGCCTGGAGTCGGCCCTGCGCGTCGTGCACCTGGCATGCGTCGACACGGGACTGCTCGACTGGGACGCCGTCGCACGCGTCATGTCGGCGGCACCGGCGAGAATCGGATGCCTGGGCGACGCCGGCACGCCCCTTCAGGTCGGCGCGCCCGCCTCGCTCACGCTGTACGACCCCGCTCCCGTGCGCACGTTCGGAGCCGCCGACCTCCGCGGCCGCAGCACGAACTCGCCGTACCTCGGACGGGAGCTTCCGGGACAGGTGCGCTGGACCTTCTCCCGCGGAGCCGTGACGGTCGCGCACGGGGCTGTCGTCGATGAGCCCGGGACGGTGCCTGCATGACCCGCGAAGGCGCGCTGCTGGTCGTGACGGCCGTCGCCGTTGCGCTCGTCGGGCTCGGGCTGCTCGCGTGGCGGCTCCGCGCGCTGCGCGACGCGGGCTTCGTCGCCCCCTCCGGCGACATCCCCGCGCAGGCGACCACGATCGCCACGGCGTCGGGCTTCTACGTCGCGACCACCCGCCACGGCGACCCGCTCGAACGCCTCGCGATCCGCGGCCTCGGCTTCCGCTCGCGCCTGGACGTCACGGTCACCGACCGCGGCGTCGCCCTCGACCTGCCGGGAACGCCTCGCCTGTTCCTGACGGCCTCGAGCATCGAGGCCGTGGAGCTCGCGACCGTCGCGATCGACCGTGTTGTCGAGCCCGGCGGCCTCGTGCGGCTCACCTGGCGCGCCGCCCGCACGAGTGAGACCGGTGGCACCGCCGAGGCTGTCGACAGCTATCTGCGCCCGCAGGATGTCTCCGCACGAGCCCTCGCCGACGCGATCGCCGCGAGCCTCCCGGGCCCCCCGGTCTCCCTGGCATCCCCCGACCTCACCCCGACCCCGACGGGAACCGACGCATGACCTCTTTCTCCACCGACCCCGCCGTCCTCGTGCTGGAGGACGGCTCGCGCCACCCCGGCCGCGCGTACGGCGCCCGCGGCACGACGCTCGGCGAGGTCGTCTTCGCGACCGGGATGACCGGCTACCAGGAGACCCTCACGGATCCCTCCTATGCCGGGCAGATCGTGCTGCAGACGGCGCCGCACATCGGCAACACCGGCATGAACGGGGAAGACCCCGAGTCGCGTCGCATCTGGGTCGCCGGCTACATCGTGCGCGACCCCTCGCGCATCGTCTCGAACTGGCGCGCCGACGAGTCCCTCGACGACGCGCTCGTCCGTGACGGCATCGTGGGCATCTCGGGCGTCGACACGCGCGCGATCACCCGTGTGCTGCGCTCGAGCGGGTCGATGCGCGGCGGAGTGTTCTCCGGCGAGGCGGCCGCGCTGGATTCCGACGAGCAGCTGCGCATCGTGCGGGCGGCACCGCAGATGGCGGGGCAGAACCTGTCGGCCGCCGTCTCGGTGCCCCACGCGCAGGTGACACCCGCCACGTCGGAGCGCATCGGCAACCTCGCGGTGCTCGACCTCGGCGTCAAGCAGTCCACGATCGACAACCTCGCCGCGCGCGGGTTCGACGTGCACGTACTGCCGCAGGACGTGACGATCGACGACATCCGCCGGGTCGACCCGGTCGCGGTGTTCTACTCGAATGGGCCCGGCGACCCCGCGGCATCCGACGACCATGTCGCGCTGCTGCGCGCGGTGCTCGACGAGCGCCTCCCGTTCTTCGGCATCTGCTTCGGCAATCAGCTGCTCGGCCGCGCGCTCGGGTTCGGCACGTACAAGCTGCCGTTCGGCCACCGCGGCATCAATCAGCCGGTGCTCGACAAGCAGACCGGGCGGGTCGAGATCACGGCGCACAACCACGGCTTCGCCGTCGACGCGCCGCTGGAGGGCACCTTCTCCAGTCCGAACGGGTACGGCCGCGTCGAGGTCAGCCACGTGGGGCTCAACGACAACGTCGTGGAGGGCCTGCGCGCGCTCGACATCCCCGCCTTCAGCGTGCAGTACCACCCGGAGGCCGCCGCAGGTCCCCACGACGCCAACTACCTCTTCGACCGGTTCGCCGAGCTGGTGCGCAGCTCTCGAGCGGCGGGGCATGACCCCCGGTGGTCGAGGAGCGATCCGCAGGATCGCGTATCGAGACCCGGTGACGCGACGGTGTGTGGTGGTTTCGCTACGCCGCCTACGGCGGCTACTCAATCACCGGGGGATGCGGCTACTCACGACGTTTCGACTCGCTTCGCTCGCTCAACGACCGGAAAGTCACACAATGCCTAAGCGCCCTGACATCACCAGCGTCCTCGTCATCGGGTCGGGGCCGATCGTCATCGGCCAGGCGTGCGAGTTCGACTACTCGGGCACGCAGGCCTGCCGGGTGCTGCGCGAGGAGGGTGTGCGGGTCATCCTCGTCAACTCGAACCCGGCGACGATCATGACCGACCCGGACTTCGCCGACGCGACCTACATCGAGCCGATCACCCCCGAGGTCATCGAGACGATCATCGCGAAGGAGAACCCCGATGCCATCCTGCCCACCCTCGGCGGGCAGACGGCGCTGAACGCCGCGATGGCGCTGCACGAGCAGGGCATCCTCGACCGCTACGGCGTCGAGCTGATCGGCGCGAAGGTCGACGCGATCCGCAAGGGCGAGGACCGTCAGATCTTCAAGCAGCTCGTGCTCGACGCGGGAGCGGATGTCGCGCGCAGCGTCATCGCGCACACGATGGACGACCTGCTCGCCGGTGCCGCCGAGCTCGGCTACCCGCTCGTCGTGCGCCCGTCCTTCACCATGGGCGGGCTCGGCTCGGGCTTCGCGTTCGACGAGGAGGACCTCCGCCGCATCGGCGGCGCGGGTCTGCGCGACTCGCCGACGCACGAGGTGCTGCTGGAGGAGTCGATCCTCGGGTGGAAGGAGTACGAGCTCGAGCTCATGCGCGACACGGCCGACAACACGGTCGTGG
>JASGGN010000079.1:0-5050 GCA_047605005.1 Microbacterium sp. | reverse complement strand
CGCGGATGTAGCGCAGCTCGTCGCCGCGCGGCGGCACCGGCGCGAGCTGGTACGGGTCGCCGAACATGACGATCTGCACGCCACCGAAGGGCTCCGACCGGCGGCGGCGTGCCTGACGCAGGGAACGGTCGACGGCATCCATCACATCGGCGTTGACCATCGAGATCTCGTCGATGACGAGCGTGTCGATCGCGTTCATGATCCTGCGCGCGGGCTCGGGCTGCTCCAGATCGCTGTCGGCGATGAGCCCGATCGGCAGCCGGAACAGCGAGTGGATCGTCTGGCCCTCGACGTTCAGCGCCGCCACCCCCGTGGGCGCGCAGACGGCGACCTGCTTGCCGGTGTTCCAGGCGAGGTGCTGCAGCAGCGTCGACTTGCCCGTGCCGGCCCGGCCCGTCACGAAGACGTGCTCGCGGGTGTCCTCGATGAGACGGAAGAGCTCCTCCTGCTCGGGTGAGAGGGAAGGGATGCTCACCGGACCATGTTAGTCAGCGGGGTCCGCTTCCTAGACTGGGGGCTGTGGACACACCGACCGAGCGCCGGGCGCCCGATCCCGCCGAAGCGGCCGCGGCGACGGATGCCGATGCCGCGGGCGTCGCGCGGCGAGGCGGCACGGTGACCGGTGCCACGGCGGCGACGCGCGGCACGCGGCGGCTCGCCTTCGACCTGGCCGCGCTCGCGATCGTCGGCGTGCTCCTGGTCGCGGCGCTGGGGGTGACCGCGGCGGTGCTCTACCGCGAGCTGTACAGCCCGTCGGCGTTCGTGCTGCGCTATGTCGATCTGCTCAGCCGCGGCCAGGCGGCCGAGGCGCTCGCCCTGCCGGGCGTGTCGGTCGACTCGTCCGAGCTGTCGGCATCCGGCCTGCCCACCGATGCGAGCGAGGCGCTGCTGCGCTCGGCCGCACTCGCGACGCTGACCGATGTGACCGTCGTCGATGCCGAGAAGGGCGACGACGGGGTCACGACGGTGACGGTCGGCTATCGCGCCGGCTCGCACGCCGGCACCTCGTCGTTCCGCATCGCCTCGGCCGGCTGGATCGGCGTCGCGCCCGCCTGGAAGTTCGAGACGAGCCCCCTCGCGGCGATCGAGCTCACGGTGCGCGGCGCGTGGGAGTTCTCTGTCAACGGCTTCGACCTCGACACGCGGCAGGTCTCCCCTGACGGCGCGGATGCCGACCCGCTCGACCCCGTCACCCTCTTGGTCTTCTCTCCCGGCCTGTACTCGATCTCGGTGGACACCGCTATTTCGACGAGCGCCGGCGTGGCGGTCCTGTCGGACACTCCTCTCGCGAGCGTCCCGGTCGATGTGCAGACGGAGCCGACGACCGAGTTCACCGCCGTCGTGCAGGAGCAGGTCGAGTCGTTCCTCACCGAGTGTGCGACGCAGCAGGTGCTGCAACCGACCGGCTGCCCGTTTGGGATCGTGGTGCAGAATCGCATCGCCAGCGCCCCGGTGTGGTCGATGCAGCGGCAGCCGGCGGTCGCCCTCGAGCCCGACGGAGCCGGGTGGGCGATCACGCCGGCGACGGCCGCCGCGCACATCGAGGTCGACATCCAGTCGATCTACGACGGCAGCATCAGCCATCTCGACGAGGACGTGCCGTTCTCCGTCGGCGGATCGGTGACGATCCTTTCCGACGGGACGGCGTCCATCCAGGTCACCGGCGGGAGCTGAGCGAATCGCCGTGGTTTCGATACGCCGCGCTCCGCGCGGCTCCTCACACCGGTCGGGAGGTTCCGGGCCTGTCGTCGGTGATCGAGTGCCCGCCGCGCAGCGGCGGGTGTGCCGAGATCACTCGCGGGCGTCGCGCTCGGCCAGAGCGGCGAGGCGGGCGTTGTAGGCATCCAGCTCGGCATCTCCGGTGCGGTCGGCCTGCCGGTCGGAGCGGCGCTGCAGGCGCTCGTCCGAACGGCTCCACTGGATCGCGACCGTGATCGCGAGGATGAGCGTCGGGATCTCGCCGATCGACCAGGCGAGGCCACCCCCGTCGTATTGGTCCACCAGCGGCGCGACGCCCCACGTGCGGCCCATCGCGCCGAACCACTCGGCGGCGAAGAGGCCGGTCGACATCATGATCGAGATGCCGAAGAACGCGTGCATCGCCATGACGCCGATGAGCGTCAGCAGACGGAAAGGGTACGGCAAGCGCACCGGAACCGGGTCGACGCCGACGAGGGACTGCACGAACAGGTACCCCGAGACGAGGAAGTGCAGGGTCATCCACTCGTGGCCGACGTGCTCGTAGAGGGTCCAGCGGAACAGGTCGGTGTAGTAGAACGCCCACAGCGACCCGATGAACATCGCGGCCGCGAACAGCGGATGCGTGACGACCCGCGCGAAGGGCGTGTGCACCGCCCACAGGATCCACTCGCGACCCCCGCGGGTGCCGTCGTCGCGCCGCGCGATGGCGCGGGATGCCAGGGTCACCGGCGCGCCGAACACGAGCAGCATCGGGATCGCCATCGACAGCAGCATGTGCCCGACCATGTGCACGCTGAACAGGTAGTCCTGGTAGGCGTTCACGGCGCCGCTGGTCACCCAGAACAGCAGCGCGAGGCCCGCCAGCCACAGGACCGTCCGGTGCACCGGCCAGCGGTCACCGCGGCGGCGCAGCCGCAGCACCCCCGCGACGTAGAAGAACGCTCCGAAGCCGACGGCGAACGCCCAGACGAGGTCGAGGTCCCACGAGGTGATCCAGCGCAGCGGGGTGAGCTCGGACGGCAGCGGCGACCCGGTGAGGATCTCGGCGGGGGTGAGAGTGTCGGACAGCGTCGTGTCGACGGGGGAGGCGGTGCGCGACAGCGCGACGGCGGCACCGCTCGCGATGCCCATGAACGCGAGCTCCAGAGCGATGAGTCCCCAGAATCGGCGGGCGGGTGCGGCGTCGCTCGCATCCGTGACCTCGTCGGCATCCACCGCTTTCATGCTGCCCGCGGCATCCGCGCGGATGCGGGCGATGAGACCGAGGCGGAAGCGCGCCCCGAGGGCACCGATCGCGAGCAGCATCGCCACCTTCACGAGCAGGATCACGCCGTAGGGCGAGGCGAGGCTCTGCCAGGACACCCGATCTTGAGCCACAAGGCCGACCACCGCGCGCACGACGCCCGACAGTGCCACGACGACGAACGAGGCGAGTGCGATCGAGGAATATCGACCGAGAACGTCGGTCATCTCCTCGCGCTTCAGTCGCGGGCGCAGCGCGACGAGCAGCAGCAGCCCGCCGAGCCACACCGCCGCGCCGATGACGTGCAGCACGAGCGCGACGACCGCGGTGTCATGGTTCGCCTCGTCGCCCGAGTGTCCCTGCGTCGCGATCGGGACGAGCGAGGCCGCCGCCAGCGCCGCGACCAGCAGCGTCGACGTCCAGCCGCGTACCGCGAAGATCAGCACCGTGAGCGCGGCGCCGGCGACCGTCGTGATCGCCCACGCGCGCCCGACGTCGGTCTCGACGAGGAAGCGGCCGAGCTGCTCGCCGAACTCGGCATCCGCGCTCGGGGTCGCGTTGAAGATGTCGAGGAACGTCAGGAACGCCGTCGCGCCGGCGGAGACCGTGAAGACGGCAGCGGCGCCGGATGCCATCGCGAGCGCCGTCTCGAAGGCCGCCGTCTGCGCCTGAAGGGCGAACAGTGCGAGCACGAGGGCACCCAGCATGCCGGCCGCGGAGAGGTTCACGGCGAGCGTGGCGGCAGGAAGCCCCCACCGCACGACCGGGCCCGGGTCGGAGATCAGGAGGGGAGCTGCGCCGCCGCCGAAGGCGAGCCCGGCCACCAGCGCCGCAAGCGCCGCCGCGACGAGGATCGCAGGCCCTGCGACCCTGATTGCTCGGGGGCCTCGGGCTGACACCCGTCCAGCCTACGCGGGGGTGGGGAACGAGGAGGGGGATGCCTTGCGGCATCCCCCTCCTCAGGTCGTGCGGAGGTTTCGATACGCCGCGCACAAGAGCGCGGCTAGATTTCGATACGCGCGCGAGCACGCTACTCAATCCAAGCAACCTGCGTCGCAGGCGCGTCAACGCCGCTTCGCGGCGTTGACGCGCCTCGACTCACTTGACCGTGGCCTTGAGCTTCGAGCCAGCGGTGACCTTGACGCGCTTGCTGGCCGGGATCGCGATCTCGTCGCCGGTGCGCGGGTTACGGCCCGTGCGGGCTGCGGTGTCGACCGTCTCGAACGAGACGAAGCCGGGGATCGTGACCTTCTCGCCGTTCGCGACAGCCTCGGAGACGGCCGAGAAAAGGCCGTCGATGACGCGGCCGACGGTGGCCTGGCTCTCGCCCGTCGCGCTGGCGATGCTGGCGACGAGTTCGGTCTTGGTGATAGCCATGGGGATTTTCCTCCAGACGGCAGCGGGTGCCGCCATCAGTGACATCGGACCGGGCCAGTGCCCGGTTTGGTCGGATGGACCGCCCCCGAATATACCCACGAACGGCGGATTTCTGCGGATTTCTCGACGTCCCGTGCCATCTTTCCCGGCATGTTGCGTGTCAGCTGTGGCGCATGTGACCGGTGGGACCCCGTCGAGGCTACGCGGCTGCCCGCAGCACCCGCCGCAGGCTCGACACCCGCCGCGTCAGGCATCGAGACGCGCGAGCCACACCGAGTGCGCCGCTCAGCGATGAGTGCGCCGCTTATTGCGCGCACGCAACCAGCGCGCTCGAACGCAACCGGCGCGCTCGCGAGCGAAACACGGACGGCCTGCCCCGAGGGGGCAGGCCGTCCGTGAAGCGGGTGGTTTACCAGCTCGACTTGGTCACGCCGGGCAGTTCGCCCTTGTGCGCCATGTCGCGGAAACGGACACGCGAGATGCCGAACTTCGACAGGTAGCCGCGGGGACGGCCGTCGATCGCGTCGCGGCCGCGCAGACGCACCGGCGATGCGTTGCGCGGAAGCTTCTGCAAGCCGACGCGGGCGGCCTCGCGGGCCTCGTCGGTGGCGTTCGGGTCGACGAGGGTCTTCTTCAGCTCGGCACGCTTTGCGGCGTAGCGGGCGACGACCTCTTCGCGCTGGTTGTTGCGCGCGATCTTGCTCTTCTTGGCCATGAGATCAGCGCTCC
>JASGGN010000078.1:0-5222 GCA_047605005.1 Microbacterium sp. | reverse complement strand
CGTCCGGAGATGCTGCCGTCGATCACGTCGTCGGCGATCTGCACGCGCAGTCCGCCCACGATCGCCGGGTCGATCACCGCGTTGAGCGAGACGCCCCGGCCGTATTTGGCCCCGAGGGCCGCGACCAGTCGTTCCGACTGCGCCGCGGTGAGCGGGAGTGCCGACACGACGGTCGCGACCGTCCGGCCGCGCTGGTCGCTCACGGTGCGCATCGCCATGGCCAGCAGCTGGTGCACGCGGCGCCCGCGGGGGTGCTGCACGAGGGCGGACACGATGAGCGTGGTCGCCTCGCTCGCCCGCCCGCCGAGCACGCGCTCGGCGAGCGCGCCCTTCGCGGCGGACTGACCGACCTTGCTGCCCAGCGCGAGCTCCAGCTCCGGGTGGGCCGCGACCGTCTGCGAGACGGCGAACAGCTCGCCCTCGAGATCAGCGTCGCCGGCGGCGACGGAGGCCGCGCGCACGGCGAGGTCCTCGATGCCGTCGACGAGGTCTTCGCTGCGCGACCAGCGCTGCTCGGCGGCTGCCGTGAGCAGGCTCAGCGCCGGGGCGGCGAGCACACTGCCGAACACATCGGTCACGACGCGCGCTCGGGCCTGCGGAGCCGCCACGGGGTCTGCCAGCGCGCCGCCCAGCTGCGGCGAGTCGCCGACGACACGCGCCGCGGCGAACAGCTCGCGGGCGGTGCCGAGGTCGATCCCCTGGACGGCGTTCAGCGCCGCCCTCGTCGCCGCGAGCGCCTGAGTGGTCGCGCTTCCCATTAGGCCGTGGTCCCCGTCTCGTGCTTCGTGTCGTCGGCCTCGAGCTCGGCGAGGAAGCGGTCGACCACCGACTGCGCGCGGGCGTCGTCGGAGAGCGATTCCCCGATCACGCCGCCGGCCAGGTCGAGCGCGAGCGTGCCGACGTCGTTGCGGAGCGCGACGAAGGTCGACTGGCGCTCGGCCTCGATCTGGGCGTGCGCGCTCGCGGTGACCCGCGCGGCCTCGGCCTGAGCGGCATCCTTCGCCTCGGCGACGATCTTCGCGCCGTCCGCGCGGGCGGCGTCGCGGATCTCGGCCGCCTCGCCCCGGGCCTCGGCGAGCTTGGCGGTGTACTCCTCCAGCGCGGCGGCGGCCTGCGCCTGGGCCTGCGCGGCGCGCTCGATGCCGCCCTCGATGGCGTCGCGACGCGCGTCGAGCGCCTTGTTGATGCTCGGCAGCACCTTCGTGGTGAAGAAGAACAGCACGATCACGAACGCGAGCGTGCCCCAGATGAGGTCGGGCACGGCCGGGATCACCGGGCTGTGCGCCTCCTCCGCGACGATGACGGATGCGGTCAGCATTCCGACTCCTTGGCTGTTCGGGCTCGCTTACGGAGCGGGGAACGGGATGAACGCGACGGCGATCGCGATGAAGCAGAGGGCCTCGGTCAGTGCGACGCCGAGGAACATCAGGCTGCTCAGGCGCCCCTGCAGCTCGGGCTGGCGCGCGACCGACTCGATGGTCTTGCCGATGACGTAGCCCACGCCGATACCGGAGCCGATGACGGCGAGGCCGAAGGCGAGGGGTGCGAGTTGTCCGACGATGTTCACGGGACGGTTCCTTTCAGGGGTGGATTGACTTCGTGGACCGAGCGATCAGTGCTCTTCGGCCACCGAAAGCTGGATGTAGATGGCGGTCAGGATCGCGAAGACGTACGCCTGCAGCGCCGCGACGAACAGTTCCAGCACGGTGAACGCGATGCCGAAGGCGAACGAGCCGACTCCGAGCAGACCCAGCATGTTGCCCTCGGCCAGCACGGTGAAGAAGAAGAACTGCGTCGCGGTGAAGCAGAGCACCAGCAGCATGTGGCCGGCGATCATGTTCATCGTCAGTCGCAGGGCCAGCGTGACCGGGCGGACGATGAACGTGGAGAGGAACTCCAGCGGCGTCAGCAGGACGTACAGGACCTTGGGCACGCCGGGCAGGAACAACGAGTCCTTCCAGAACTTGGCGCCCTTCTCGCGCATGCCCGCGTAGATGAACAGAACCCACGAGGTCAGCGCCAGCACGATCGGCAGACCGATGGCGCTCGTACCCGCCAGCTGCAGGCCCGGGATGACCCCGGTGATGTTCATGCCGAGGATCAGGAAGAACATCGTCATGATGATCGGCTCGTACTTGCGGCCGAGCCGCTCGCCGAGCGTGTCGTAGACGATGCCGTTGCGGACGAACCCGATGATCGCCTCCATCGCGGCCTGGCCGCGAGAGGGGACGATCTTCATGTTCCGGGTGCCGAGCCAGAAGATGAGGATGAGCAGCACCACGACGAGGATGCGGATGGCCATCAGGCGGTTCAGCTCGAACGGCGTGCCGGCGAACAGCAGCGCCGGCGGGAAGAACTCGTCGATCGACGGGCCCTCGAACCCGCCGTCATCGCTCGCGGCGGCACTGGCGATCAAGGACGCGACGTGAGTAAACAGCGTGGGCTCCGGCTTCGGGGCGTCGATGAGCATCGGCGCGACGATGGGTCATGAGCGTCATCCGGCGGATTGCGGACCACCATCGCTGGGTTTCCGCGCCTCACCTCGGCGACTCCCCCACCCTAGCAAGGATTGGCCGCGTTATGCACGTCGCGGCTGCTCGTCGACGTCGTCGGCGGGCAGCGTCGGCAGCTCCACATCGCCCACATAGGGCACCCGCGACCGCGCCATCACGACCATGTCGATCACGAGCGAGGCGATCACATTGGCGAGCACGGAGAAGAAGAACACCCGGCCCTCCACCCACGGCTGCCCGCGCAGCAGCAGCAGGGCGACGACGAAGATCACGAGCTTGACGATCCACCCGACGATGATCGTCCCGAAGTACAGGTGGAGCTTCGCGGGCCCCTCCATGCGGCCGGCGAACAGGATGATCGCCGCCGTCGTGCCGAGGAACAGCGCCGACAGCCCGACGCCGAGCAGGGCGCTGAACACGCCGTTCGCGCCGGCGACGAACCAGCCGACGACGGAGGCGACCACGGCGATGACCGCGGCGACCACCGCCGACCAGACGAGGGTTCTGCGCAGGATCAGGGAACTGGAGGGACGGGTCATGACGGCTCCGGGTCGGGGCGGGCGGCGATGCCGGGTGCGGGGCGGGCGGGCGGGGTGGTCACCACGACGCAGGCGGCTCCTCCGACCAGAAGGTAGCCGACGCCGGGCCAGTACAGGCCGGGCCAGTCGGCCGTGGTGCCGATGTACATCAGCAGCACGGACAGGCTCACGATCGAGGTCCACGCGTAGAAGATCAGCACGGCGTCGCGGTCGCTGTGCCCCATGTCGAGCATGCGGTGGTGGAGGTGCTTGCGATCGGCCGAGAACGGCGACTTGCCCTTCAGGGTGCGACGGGCCACGGCCATGCCGAAATCCAGCAGCGGCAGCAGCACGATCACGATCGGCAGCAGGATCGGGATGAACGCGCCGAGCAGCTGCGACCGGCCGAACACGTCGTTGTCGCCGAGCATGCGCGGCTCGAGCTGTCCGGTCACCGCGATGGCGGATGCCGCCATGAGCAGGCCGAGCATATAGGCCCCGGCATCCCCCATGAACAGCTTCGCCGGATACCAGTTCAACGGCAGGAACCCGACGCACACCCCGATGAGCACGACGGCGATGAACGAGGCCAGGTTCGAGTAGCTGCTGGCCCCGGTGTCGCGCACGAGCAGGTAGCTGTAGGCGAAGAACACGCCGTTGGCGATGAGCGCTACCCCGGCGACGAGGCCGTTGAGCCCGTCGATGAAGTTCACCGCGTTCATGACGATCACGATCGCGAGCACCGAGAGGGCGAAGCTCATCCAGCTCGACACGACAGTCTGCCCGCCGATGGGGAGCTGGTAGATCTGGATGCCGCCGACGCCGACCACGATGCCGGCGGCGAGGAACTGCGCCCCGAGCTTGACCATCCAGTCCAGGTCCCACAGGTCGTCGGCGACGCCGACGACGACGATCAGCAGCGTCGCGCCGAGGATCGCCCAGTTGCGGGCCGGATCGTCCCAGAAGATCGCGAAGTAGGGCACCTGCGACGACAGCGCGAAGGCCGCGACGACGCCCAGGAACATGCCCACCCCGCCCAGGCGCGGCGTGGGCGTGGTGTGCACGTCGCGCTCGCGGATGCCGGGATAGATCTTGTAGCGCAGTCCCACCCGCCACACGATGCACGCGAGGGCGAGCGTGGTCGCCGCGGTCAGCACGACCACGAGCACGTAGTACTTCACGGGTCGACCGCATCGGGGCCGGACGGTGCGGAGGGCTCGGGCGCGGGGTTCTGCTCCGGCGCGGGCGCGGACTGCGGCGCGGGGTCGGGCGCGGGCTGCGGCGCGGGGTCGGGCCCCGGCGTGGGCTGCGCCTCGGGCGGCGCCTCCGGCTCGAGGAGGTCGCCCAGCACACGCGCCAGCGCCGCGCGAGGGATCGCGCCCTGACGCAGCACGGCGATCGGCCGGCCGGCGGCCAGCCCGCTGGCGTCGACGATCGTCGAGGCGATGCCCGTGCGCGAGATGCCGCCGTCGAGGTAGACCGCGACGGCGTCGCCGAGCATGTCGCGGGCCTCGTCGATCGCGATCGCGGCGGGCCAGCCGGTGACGTTGGCGCTGGAGACCGCCAGCGGCCCGCATTCGGTCAGCAGCTCCAGTGCGAGCTGGTCCTCCGGCATCCGCACCGCGACCGTCCCATCGGTGTCGCCGAGGTCCCAGGCCAGCGACGGCTGGGCCGGCAGCACGATCGTCAGCCCTCCGGGCCAGAACTCGGCCACGAGCCGCTCCACCGGCTCGGGCACCTCGGCCGCGAGCGCCCGCAGCGTGTCCACGCCCGAGACGAGCACGGGCGGCGGCGACTGCCGGCCGCGCCCCTTGGCCGCCAGCAGGCGCGCGACGGCCGCAGGGCTGAACGCGTCGGCGGCGACGCCGTACACGGTGTCGGTGGGCATGACGACGAGCTCGCCGCGAGCGATCGCCTGGCGGGCCTGCCGCATGCCGGGCAGCAGCTGCGCGGGATCGCTGCAGTCGAAGACGGGGGACATGTCCGTGCCATTCTACGGCGGCTCCCCCGCCGACCCTGAGCCCCGCCCCCCGCCCGCCCCACCCACCCCACCCCACCCCACCCCACCCCACCGCGAGACTTCATCCGTGCACCGAGACTGCGTGCTGTGCGTGCAGTCTCGGTGCACCAGTGAAGTCTCGCGGGCCGGGGGCCGCGGGCCGGGGCGCGGGCCGGGGGCGCGGGGCCGGGG
>JASGGN010000077.1:0-5315 GCA_047605005.1 Microbacterium sp. | reverse complement strand
CGAGCACGTCCCAGCTGAGCACCGCCCAGCCGGAGCCCTGGATGCCGGTCGCGGCCGCGGTGAAGTGGGCCTGGAACTTCTCGAAGCCACCGAAGAACTCGTCGATCGCGGCCTTCAGCTCGCCCTCCGGCTGTTCGCCGCCGCCGTCGCCGGCGGGGGCGAGGTTCGTCCAGAAGATCGAGTGGTTGACGTGACCGCCGAGGTTGAACGCGAGGTCCTTCTCGAGCTTGTTGACGTTCGCGAGGTTGCCGCTCTCACGCGCCTCGGCGAGCTGGTCGAGCGCGGTGTTCGCACCGGCGACGTATGCCGCGTGGTGCTTGTCGTGGTGCAGCTGCATGATCTTGCCGCTGATGTGCGGCTCGAGCGCCGCAAAATCGTACGGGAGGTCGGGCAGGGTGTACTTCGCCATCGGATCTTCTTCCTGTCAGTGCCGCGCGGCACGCGCGGCGAAGGGCCGCTTTCCATCCTATTGACGCACGGGGTTCCTGGCGCCGGGTTGTTGCTCCGCGTGACCGCGGGTGCCGAGACCGCGCTTTCGCGTCGAGCCCGCCGCCGGGGGCGCGGGTCTCGACGCGTACGGGCGGTCTCGGCGGCACGAGCGAGGCCGGACCGACCCCGAGTCAGTCCTCGAAGCCCTCGGGGACGGCGGCGTCGGTACCGGGGATGCCGCTGGCGGCGGCCTTCTTGTCGGCCATCGCGAGCAACCGACGGATGCGGCCGGCGACGGCATCCTTCGTCAACGGCGGATCGGCGTGGTGACCGAGCTCGTCCAGGCTCGCGTCACGGTGGGAAAGACGCAGCTCACCAGCCTCGCGCAGATGCTCGGGCACCTCGTCGGCGAGGATCTCGAGCGCTCGCTCGACGCGCGCGCACGCGGCGACGGCGGCCTGAGCCGAGCGACGCAGGTTGGCGTCGTCGAAGTTGACGAGGCGATTGACGCCCGCGCGCACTTCGCGCCGCTGCCGCTGCTCCTCCCACGCGTGGGCGGTTCCCGCGGCGCCCATCTCGGCGAGCGCGAGCCGGATCGCGTCGCCGTCGCGCACGACGACGCGCGGCGCGCCGCGCACCTCTCGCGCCTTGGCTGCGATGCTGAGCCGATGCGCGGCGCCGACGAGCGCCATCGCCGCCTCACCGCTGGGGCACGCGATCTCCAGCGCGGCCGAGCGCCCCGGTTCGGACAGCGTTCCGGCGGCGAGGAAGGCGCCGCGCCACAGAGCGGCGAGGTCCGCTCGAGAGCCGGTCGTGAGCTTGTTCGGCAGCCCGCGGACGGGCCGGCGACGCTGATCGAGCAGACCCGTCTGACGGGCGAGGGTCTCGCCTCCGTCGATGACGCGGACGGCGAACGTGCCGCCGACGCCACCTCCGGATGCCTGAACCCGATGCAACTCGGGGCGCACCCCGTACAGCTCCATGATGTCGCGCGCGACGCGACGCGCGAGCAGATCGGACTCGAGCTCCGCCTCGACGGCCACATGCCCCGCGATCGAGTGCAGACCCCCCGCGAACCGCAGGATCGCCGTCAGCTCCGCCACCCGAGCCGTGGGACGAGGGTCGCGGACGGCGGCCAGCTCGGTCTTCACGTCTGCGGTCGGCGACACGGCGTTCCTTCACTGGTCAGGTCGGGGGACAAGCGACCAGCCTACTCGCGTCCGAGGTCGCGATGCCGCACCCGGACAGCGACGCCGGGCACCGCCGCGAGACGCGCGGCGAGCTCGATCGCGGTCACGACGGAGCGGTGCTTGCCGCCTGTGCAGCCGATCGCGACGACGGAGTGGCGCTTGTTCTCCCGCTGGTATCCCTCCAGCACGGGACGCAGCGCGGCGGCATACGCCTCGATGAACTCCTGCGCACCGGTCTGCGCCAGGACGAACGCGCGGACGGGCGCCTCCTCCCCCGTGAGCCCTCTCAGCTCGGGGATCCAGAACGGGTTCGGCAGAAACCGCATGTCGGCGACGAGGTCGACGTCCGTCGGCAGTCCGTACTTGAAGCCGAAGCTCATCACCGTGACGACGTGCCGGGCATCCCCCGGCTCCGCGAACAGGTCGCCGACGCGCGTCGCGAGCTGATGGATGTTGAGCCTGCTGGTGTCGATCAGGACGTCGGCGCTCTCGCGAATGACCGCGACCCGTTCGCGCTCGCGGCGGATGCCATCGAGGATCGTCCCGTCGCCCTGCAGCGGATGGGGCCGGCGCACCGACTCGAACCGGCGGACGAGCACCTCGTCGGAGGCATCCAGGAACAGGACGCGCAACTGACGGCCGTCCCGCAGCGAGCGGGCGATGGCCGGAAGCTCGGAGAACAGGTCACGGCCGCGCACGTCGACGACGGCCGCGATCTTCGGCAGCGCGCCGCCCGCCATCTCGGTCAGTTCGAGCAGAGGGCGCAGCATCTGGGGCGGCAGGTTGTCGACGACGTACCAGTCGAGGTCTTCGAGCGCGTTGGCGGCCGTCGTCCGCCCCGCGCCCGACATGCCGGTCACGATCAGGACCTCGCCGCCGGCGGCATCCGCTGTCACGTGTCCTCCCCAGGATCCCTGACAGACTATCGACTCCGACCGACCGCTAACGACGCGCGAGCCGCTCCTCGATCGCTGCCGCGAGCTTGGGGCCGATCCCGGGAAGCTGCGTGATCTCCTCGGCGCTCGCGCGCCCGAGGGCGGCGACCGATCCGAAGTGCTTCAGCAGCGCCTTGATGCGCGTCTCGCCGAGCCCGGGGACCTCGCTCAGAACGGTCGTGATGTCGCGCCGGCGCCGCGTGCGCTGATGGGTGATCGCGAAGCGGTGCGCCTCATCGCGCAGGCGCTGCAGCAGGTACAGCGCCTCGGAGGTGCGCGGCAGGATGACGGGGTACTCCTCCCCCGGCAGCCAGATCTCCTCGAGGCGCTTCGCGATGCCGCACAGCGCGATCTCGGTGTGCCCCACGTCCGCGAGCGCGCGGGCGGCTGCGGCGACCTGGGGCGCCCCGCCGTCGACGACGAGCAGCTGGGGGCGGTAGGCGAACCGCGGGCGCTTGCGCTCGGTGACGACGGGCGCGTCGGGGTCCTGCGTCTCGTCTCCCCGTGCTCGTGGAGCGACCGCCGGGTCGGCATCGGCCGCCCCGAGAGTCCCGATCGATAGCGAAGGTCGAGCCGAAACGCCCGGCGCGGCCTCGTCACGGTCGACGTGGGCGAGCCGGCGCGTGAGCACCTGGTAGAGCGAGTCGGTGTCGTCGGTCGTCTCGGCGACGGAGAACGAGCGGTACTGGTCCTTGCGCGGCAGCCCGTCCTCGAACACGACCATGGATGCCACGACGTTCGTGCCCGCCAGATGCGACACGTCGTAGCACTCGATGCGCAGCGGCGCCTCGCCCATCCCGAGCGCGAGCTGCAGGTCGGTGAGCGCCTTCGTGCGCGCCGTGTAGTCGGACGTGCGCCGGGTCTTGTGCAGCAGCAGCGCCTGCTGCGCGTTGAGCGTCGCGGTGCGCAGCAGATCGGCCTTGCGTCCCCGCTGCGCGACCTGCACCGTGACGCGTTTGCCCCGCTTGTCCTGCAGCCACTGCTCGAGCTCGGCAGCGCCTGCGGGCAGCGCGGGAACCAGCACCTGACGAGGGATGTCACCCGGAGCCGCAGAGCCGTACGTGCGTTGCAGCACCTGGTCGATGAGATCGGCACCGGAGATGTCGAGCTCCTTGTCGATCGTCGTCGCGCGCACGCCGCGCACGCGGCCGGCGCGCACGACGAAGTGCTGCACGGCGGCCGACAGCTCGTCCTCCGCGATGCCGAACAGGTCGGCGTCGGTGTCCTCGGCGAGGACGAGCGAGCTGCGGCTGAGCACCGCGTCGATCGCCTGCAGCCGGTCGCGGTAGAGAGCGGCCGCCTCGTAGTCCGTGGCGGCGGATGCCTCGCGCATGCGCCGGGTCAGCTCGCGCGTGAACCGCGCGTCACCGCCCGACATGAACGCGACGAAGTCGTCGACGATCGCGCGGTGCTCCTCGATCGTGACGGTCATCGAGCAGGGTCCGCCGCAGCGGCCGATCTGGCCGGGGAAGCAGGGGCGGCCGGTGGCCATGGCCTTCTTGTACGAGGCATCCGAGCACGTGCGGATCGGGAAGACCTTGATCATCAGGTCGATCGTGTCGTGCACGGCCCACACCTTGGGGTAGGGGCCGAAGTAGCGCGCGCCGGGGATGCGCCGGTTGCGCGTGACGATGACGCGCGGCGCCTCGTCGGCGAGGGTGATCGCGAGGTACGGATAGGACTTGTCGTCCTTGTAGCGCACGTTGAACGGGGGCGAGAACTCCTGGATCCACATGTACTCCAGCTGCAGCGACTCGACGTCGCTCGCGACGACCGTCCACTCGACGCTCGTCGCGGTCGTCACCATCCGGCGCGTGCGCTCGTGGAGGGTCTCCAGCGGTGCGAAATAGTTCGACAGCCGCGCGCGCAGGTTCTTCGCCTTGCCGACGTAGAGCACCCGGCCCTCGGCGTCGCGGAACCGGTAGACGCCCGGCTGGGTCGGGATCTCCCCCGGACCCGGCTTGTAGGGAAGGGCGTTCGCCATCTCAGCCCGCCCTGCGCGCTCCGGCGGGTTCACGCGCTCCGGAGGCCTTCCGCACGGGCTCGCGGACGACCGCAGCGGGCTCGGCTGCCCCAGCCGCGAGCACCTCCGCGAGGAAGGCGCCCGTGAAGCTGCCCGCCACCGCCGCGACCTGCTCCGGCGTGCCGGTCGCGACGATCTGCCCGCCGCCGGAGCCGCCCTCGGGGCCGAGGTCGATGATCCAGTCGGCCGACTTGATGACGTCGAGGTTGTGCTCGATGACGATGACGGTGTTGCCCTTGTCGACGAGTCCGTTCAACACCTCGAGCAGCCGCGCGACGTCTTCGAAGTGCAGGCCCGTCGTCGGCTCGTCGAGCACGTACACGCTGCGCCCGTTCGAGCGCCGCTGCAGCTCGGTCGCGAGCTTGACGCGCTGCGCCTCACCGCCCGAGAGAGTCGTCGCCGACTGGCCGAGGCGCACGTACCCGAGGCCGACGTCGACGAGAGTCTTCAGATAGCGGTGGATCGCCTGGATCGGCTCGAAGAACTCCGCCGCCTCGGAGATCGGCATCTCCAGCACCTCGGCGATGTTCTTGCCCTTGTAGTGCACGGCGAGAGTGTCGCGGTTGTAGCGCTTGCCGTGGCAGACCTCGCAGTCGACGTAGACATCGGGCAGGAAGTTCATCTCGATCTTGATCGTGCCGTCGCCGGAGCAGGCTTCGCAGCGGCCGCCCTTGACGTTGAAACTGAACCGGCCGGGCTGGTAGCCGCGCACCTTCGCCTCGCTCGTCTCCGAGAACA
>JASGGN010000076.1:0-5602 GCA_047605005.1 Microbacterium sp. | reverse complement strand
CATCCCGTGCCCGAGGATGTCGCCGACGACATCCTCGACGCGGTCGCGCGTGCGCTGCGCGAGGTCAATCGCTACCCCGACCGCGAGTTCACCGCGCTGCGGGAGGGGTTCGCCGAATACCTCGGCCACGGGCTCGCACCCGATCAGATCTGGGCGGCGAACGGCTCGAACGAGGTGCTGCAGCACGTTCTGATGGCCTTCGCCGGCCCCGGGCGCACGGCGTTCGGGTTCGCGCCGACGTACTCGATGTACCCGCTGCTGACCGGCGCGACCGGTGCTCGCTATCTGGCCGGCACGCGCGGCGTCGACTTCACGCTGACCGCGGAAGACGCCGCGGAGCAGGTACGTGCTGCAGAACCCGACGTCGTCTTCCTCTGCTCGCCGAACAATCCGACCGGCACGCCGCTCGGGCTCGACGTCATCGAGGCGGTGTACGAGGCATCCGAGGGAATCGTCGTCATCGACGAGGCATATCAGGAGTTCGCGCCGCGCGACGCGCGTTCGGCGCTCACCCTGCTGCCGGGGCGCGAGCGACTCGTCGTGTCGCGCACCATGAGCAAGGCGTTCGCCTTCGCCGGCGCGCGCGTGGGATACCTCGCCGCGGATCCCGCGATCATCGACGCGCTGCGCCTCGTGCGGCTTCCTTACCACCTGAGCGCCCTCACGCAGGCCGCCGCCGTCGCGGCGCTGCAGCACGCGCCGGCGATGCTCGCGACGGTCGACGAGATCATCTCCCAGCGTGAGCGCATCTTCGCGACGCTCGACGCGCTCGGCTACGAGCCCTTCGAGAGCTGGACGAACTTCATCCTGTTCGGCGGCGTCGAGGAGCCGGCGGCGACGTGGCGCGCACTCTACGACCGGGGCGTTCTCATCCGCGACGTGGGCCTGCCGCGCACCCTCCGGGTCACGGCGGGCACGGAGGCCGAATCCACCGCGTTCCTCGACGCGCTCGCCTCTCTCGGCCCGGGCGGCGCGCGGTCGTGAGCCTCGGCGACTGACGGAGAGGCGCGCTTCGAGGATGTTCAGCAGCCGCTCGGGCACGGTGTTGTGCTTTCACACCGTGCCGAGCCGACTGCTGAACGCCGGGCCGAAAGAGCATCGCTGCCGACCGATGCCCCCGGGTTCTCGTCCGAGGCGCCGCATCGGGGGCGTCGGTAGACTCGGACCATGAGTATCCCCGCGCCCCGCACGGCCGTCATCCGCCGCGCGACGAGCGAGTCGACCGTCGAGCTGGAACTGAACCTCGACGGCACCGGAAGCAGCCACATCGACACGTCGGTGCCGTTCTTCGACCACCTGCTCACCGCCTTCGCGAAGCACTCGCTGACCGACCTCACGGTGCGCGCGTCGGGTGACACCGACATCGACGCGCACCACACCGCCGAGGACGTCGCGATCGTGCTCGGTCAGGCCATTCGCCAGGCGCTCGGCGACAAGGTCGGGATCTCGCGCTACGGCGATGCGCTGGTGCCGCTGGACGAGGCGCTCGCGCAGGCGGTCGTCGACATCAGCGGCCGGCCCTATCTTGTGCACTCGGGGGAGCCGGCCGGTTACGAGCACCACCTCATCGGCGGCCACTTCACCGGCTCGCTCGTGCGCCACACCTTCGAGGCGATCTCGTTCAACGGCGCGCTGACGGTGCATGTCACGGTCCTGGGCGGGCGCGATCCGCACCACATCGCCGAGGCGGAGTACAAGGCGTTCGCGCGCGCATTCCGTCAGGCGAAGGCGCTCGATCCGCTCGTGCAGGGCGTTCCGAGCACGAAGGGCGCGCTGTGACGGCCCCGCTCGTCGCGGTACTGGACTACGGCTCGGGCAACGTCCACTCCGCCGTGAAAGCTCTCGTCGCGGCGGGCGCCGACGCCCGACTCACCGCCGACCGGGGCCTCATCCGGGATGCCGCGGGCCTGGTCGTGCCGGGAGTCGGAGCCTTCAGCGCCGTCGCCGAAGCGTTGCGCTCGAGCCGCGGCGACGAGCTGATCGAGCGGCGACTGGCCGGCGGGCGGCCGGTGCTCGGGATCTGCGTCGGAATGCAGATCCTGTTCGAGCACGGCGTCGAGCGCGGTATCGACACGGCCGGGCTCGGCCAATGGCCGGGCGCGGTCACTGAGCTGGACGCGCCGGTGCTGCCGCACATGGGGTGGAACACGGTGCGTCCCGATGCCGGCTCGGCGCTGTTCGCGGGCGTCGAGGACGAGCGCTTCTACTTCGTGCACTCTTACGGCGCGCAGCACTGGAGTCTCGAGGTCCAGAGACCGTTCCGTGAGCCCATGCTGACCTGGTGCGACTACGGCGCGCCGTTCTTGGCCGCCGTCGAGAACGGGCCGCTGTCGGCGACGCAGTTCCATCCCGAGAAGAGCGGGGCCGCCGGCATCCGGCTGCTGTCGAACTGGATCGGAACGCTGCCTCGGGGCGAGTAGGCTCTCTCCTTGTGCCCGGCCCGCTTGCGGGCCGGTGAGCCCGCGCGCAGACACGGCCGCGGGCGCCGAACCCACCCACCCCGGAGCCATGAACGATTTCGCGTCGACCCCCGAACTGATCCTGCTGCCCGCCGTCGATGTCGCCGGCGGAAAGGCCGTCCGCCTCACTCAGGGTGAGGCGGGAACCGAGACGAACTACGGCGACCCGCTCGACGCCGCGTTGACGTGGGCCCGGGATGGCGCGACGTGGATCCATCTCGTCGACCTCGACGCCGCGTTCGGCCGGGGCAGCAACGCCGCCGTCCTGCGGAAGGTCATCCGGCAGCTGCGCGGCGTGCAGGTCGAGCTGTCGGGAGGCATCCGCGACGACGCGACCCTCGAGGCGGCGCTCGAGTCGGGCGCCGCGCGCATCAACCTCGGCACCGCGGCGCTGGAGAACCCCGAGTGGGCGGCGGATGTCATCGGCCGCTACGGCGAGCAGATCGCTGTCGGCCTCGACGTGCGCGGCACGACGCTCGCCGCGCGCGGCTGGACGCGCGCGGGCGGCGACCTGTGGCAGGTGCTCGACCGGCTCGAGGATGCCGGGTGCAGCCGTTACGTCGTCACCGACGTGACGAAGGACGGCACCCTGAAGGGGCCGAACCTCGAGCTGCTGCGTCAGGTCACGGAGCGCACCAGCCGGCCCGTCGTCGCGTCGGGCGGCATCTCGAACCTCGATGACATCGCGGCGTTGCGCGAGCTCGTGCCGCTCGGCGTCGAGGGCGCGATCGTCGGCAAGGCTCTCTACGCGGGCGCCTTCACGCTCGCCGAGGCGTTGGATGTCGCCGCGGGCTGACGGCGACCACGGCGCGGAAGGCCACGCGTGCGACCCGCCCGCCGACTCCGCCGGGGTGCCCTGGCAGGGGCGCGGCTTCGCGCCGAACCCGCACGCCGGCGACGACGGCTCGGCCGACCCCGCCCTGCTGGCGGCCCTCGTCGCCTTCCACGCCGGCACCGGAGGTGCGGCAGAGGTCGTCGAGGCCTACCGCCCGGCGCGCCTGCTCATCCCGCTCGTCGCGGAGACCGGCGCGCACGGCGATGCCGGTGAGCCCGAGCTCGGCCCGTACGGGTTGCCCGTCGACAAGACGCAGGAGCTGTCGATCGTGACGGTCGCCGCCCCCGACGGGCGCCGGGTGCTCCCCGTGTTCACCTCGGTCGCGGCGTTGTCGGCGTGGGATGCCTCGGCGCGCCCCGTCCCCGCCGACGGCGTGCGCACCGCCCTGTCTGCGGCCGCGGACGACACCGACCTGATCGTCATCGACCCGGCATCCGCCACCGAGTTCGTGCTGCGGCGCCCCGCCGTCTGGGCGATCGGGCAGGGTGTGCCGTGGGAGCCCGCGCATCTGTCGCCCGAGGTGTTCGCGGGGCTTCAGGAGTCGATCGGGGCGGAGCTCGGCGTGCTCGACCTCTCGGTCGCCGACGGCGACCCGACTGGACGTCTGCGGGGCCCGGAGCTCGTCGTCCGGCTGCAGCTTGCCGACGGTCTCGATCAGGCCGAGCTCGACGCGATTCTGCAGCGGCTGGCCGCCCGCTGGGCCGCCGACGATCGCATCGCCGTCCTGGTCGATTCGTTGACGGTCAAGCTCCTCCGCGCCCGCTGACAGTCGCTGCGTTTCGTCTCGCGGCGCTCGTTCAACGCCCGAGGAAAACCTTCCCGGACGTTGAGCGGGGAGCGCAGCGACGAGACGAAACGCCGCGTGCCGCGGGTGTGCTCGGGCGGGTCAGGTGACGGGCCCGGTCCACTTCTCGCCGGGGCCCTGGCCGATCGGGTCGGGAATGAGGGATGCCTCGCGGAACGCGAGCTGCAGCGAGCGCAGCCCGTCGCGCAGCGACCGGGCGTGCATGTCGCTGATCTCGGGGGCGCCGGCGGTGATAAGGCCCGCGAGCGCGTTGATGAGCTTCCGGGCCTCGTCGAGGTCGGTCTGGCTGGCGGGGTCGTCGGCGAGGCCGACCTTGACCGCCGCCGCGCTCATGAGGTGAACGGCCGCCGTCGTGATGATCTCGACCGCCGGCACCTCGGCGATATCGCGCGTCGCGGCGGCTGCAGAGCGCTCCTGCTCCTCCCACTGCGCGAGCCGTTCGGCATCCTCGGGGTGGCGGATGTGGTCGGGGGACAGGGGGCTCGTGTCCACGCTTCGCTTTCTGTTAGAATCAACACGCACCGGAGTGTTCTGCTCCGGATCGAAAGTGGATCACATCCCACCCGCGCTTGCCGCTCCAGGCTACCGGGTCACGCACTCCGCTCGGGCCGCCAGCACCATCGGCGCCGGGTAGCCCCGCACGTGGGTCAGGGTGCAGAACTTCCAGCCGACCTCCGCGTCGTGCCGGGTGGTCGTGAGACTCTTTCGCCCGAGGCGTAACCCTGCGCCCCGATGGCATCCACCCGAACGACAGAGGAGTTCCGCATCAGCGATCCCCGCACCAACGACCGCATCCGCGTCCCCGAGGTCCGCCTCGTCGGCCCCGCGGGCGAGCAGGTCGGCGTCGTCCGCATCGAGGTCGCCCTGCGTCTGGCCCAGGAGGCGGATCTCGACCTCGTCGAGGTCGCCCCCAACTCGAAACCTCCCGTGGTCAAGATCATGGACTACGGAAAGTTCAAGTACGAGGCGGCGCAGAAGGCGAAGGAAGCACGTCGCAACCAGGCCAACACGGTCCTCAAGGAGGTCCGGTTCCGGCTGAAGATCGAGGCGCACGACTACACGACCAAGCTCAAGCGCGCCGAGGGCTTCCTGCAGGCAGGGGACAAGGTCAAGGCCATGATCCTCTTCCGCGGTCGCGAGCAGTCCCGCCCTGAGCAGGGCGTGCGCCTGCTGAGGAAGTTCGCCGAGGACGTGGCGGAGTTCGGTGCCGTCGAGTCCAATCCGACGATCGACGGCCGCAACATGGTCATGGTGATCGCACCGCACAAGAACAAGTCCGAGGTCAAGACGGAGCAGAACGCGCAGCGGGCTGCCCACAAGGAGGCGGCGCGTCAGGCGCGCTCCGTCTCCCCCACGGCACCTCAGGCCAGCCCCGCCGAATAGGCTCCCGGCCGGGGAGGTTCCGGCCCCACAGACTCCCGTCCCGCGGGAACCACAACGAAGGATGAAGACATGCCGAAGCAGAAGACCCACTCGGGCGCCAAGAAGCGCTTCAAGGTCACC
>JASGGN010000075.1:0-5666 GCA_047605005.1 Microbacterium sp. | reverse complement strand
ACGAGGGCCGTGGATGCCGCGACATCCGCAAGCACGTCGCGTGGTACTTCAAGGGGTACCCCGTCGGCGGTGAGACCCGCGGCGCGCTCGCGACCGTCTCGACCCTCGCGGAGATCGACGCCCTGATCGCCACGCTCGACCTCGACGCCCCGTACCCGGGGGCGCCCGCCGAGGGCCAGCGCGGGCGGGCGGGAACCCCCAAGCGACCGGCCCTGCCCGACGGGTGGCTGTCGTCGCGTGAACTGTCGAGCGAGGCTTCCCGCACCCTCGCCGACGCGGAGCTGGACACCAGTGGCGGCTGACGGCGTCGGCGTTTCCTCGGGTCGTCCAACGGGATACGACGACCACGACGCGGAGCGGTTCCTCCCCGAGACGTACCGTTCGCAGCGCGACAGCTTCGCCCGCGACAGGGCCCGTGTCCTGCATTCCGCGGCGCTGCGGCGACTCGCCTCCAAGACCCAGGTGCTGAGCCCGACGAGCGCCGCCGACTTCGCCCGCAACCGGCTGACCCACTCGCTCGAGGTCGCGCAGGTCGGCCGCGAGCTGGCGATGGCGCTCGAGCTCGCCCCGGATGTC
Organism: Microbacterium sp.; assembly: GCA_047605005.1. Taxonomy (GTDB): domain Bacteria; phylum Actinomycetota; class Actinomycetes; order Actinomycetales; family Microbacteriaceae; genus Microbacterium. The sequence continues at coordinate 5,090 of JASGGN010000075.1, read as the reverse complement.
GTCGACACGGCGTGCCTCGCGCACGACATCGGCCACCCGCCGTTCGGGCACAACGGTGAACGGGCGCTCAACGACTGGGCGAGCGACATCGGCGGTTTCGAGGGCAACGCGCAGACGCTGCGCATCGTGGCGCGCCTCGAGCCGAAGGTCATCACGCCGGAGGGCAGGAGCGTCGGCCTGAACCTCACGCGCGCGAGCCTCGACGCGACCTGCAAGTATCCGTGGACGGCGGAGCACGCGATCCCCGACCCCGGCGGACGCGACAAGTTCGGCGTCTACCCCGAGGACGAGGACGTCTTCCGCTGGATGCGTGAGGGTGCTCCGGGGCGCGTGCGCTGCATCGAGGCCGAGGTCATGGACCTCTCCGACGACATCGCCTATTCGGTGCACGACTTCGAGGACGCCGTCCTCAACGGCTACCTCGACCCCGCGCGCCTCGCCGACCCCCGTGAGCGCGAGGCGCTGCTGACCGCGATGCAGGCGTGGGTCGGCTTCGGCTACGCTCGCGATGAGCTGGCCGACGCGCTCTATCGTCTGAGCCGGCTGCCCGAGTGGCTGACGACCTTCTCCGGCGACCGGGCCTCGGTGGCGCGCCTGAAGAATCTGATGTCCGACATCGTCGGCCGGTTCGCGCGCGCAGCGACCACCGCGACGCGCGAGCACTACAGCACCGGCGCCCTCACCCGGTATCGCGGCCGCGTCATCGTGCCGCGCGTCATCGAGGTCGAGATGGCGGCGCTGAAAGGCATCCTGGGCGCCTTCGTGGTGTCGATCGACGGGCGCAAAGGGCTCTACAAGGAGCAGCGTGAGGTGCTGAAGCGCCTGTCGACGGCTCTGTGGGAGCGCCCCGAGCACCTCGACTCTCTGCATGCGGAGGACTTCGCCGCAGCACACACCGATGCCGCGCGCCGTCGCGTCGTCGTCGACCAGGTCGCGACCCTCACCGACCGGCGTGCGATCGAGTGGCATGCGCGGCTCGTCGGCTCCGTCGACCTGCGCGAGCTGGGCCTGTGGCCGAGCGGCGCGCGCGTCACGGCGCACGCCGGCTTCGCCCTGCCCGAGCCGATCGCAGGGCTCTGGCCCCCCGAGGTGCCCTGATGGCCCGCATCGCGCAGGCAGACGTCGACGAGGTGAAGGCGCGCACGAACATCGCCGACATCGTGGGTGAGCGGGTCGCGCTGAAGTCTGCCGGCGTCGGGTCGCTCAAGGGCCTGTGTCCGTTTCATGACGAGCGCAGCCCGAGCTTTCACGTGCGACCTCAGGTGGGTTACTACCACTGCTTCGGGTGTGGTGAGTCGGGGGATGTGTACTCGTTCCTGCGCGCGATGGATCACCTCTCGTTCACGGAGGCCGTCGAGCGCCTCGCGGCGCGCATCGGGTACACGCTCCACTACGAGGACGGGGGAGCGGCCCCCGAGTCGAGCGGGCGCACCCGCCTCTACCAGGCGTCGACCGCCGCGGCGGAGTGGTTCCGGGCGCAGCTGGCCAGCCCCGAGGCGGACAGCGCCCGGCGCTTCCTCGGCGAACGCGGCTTCGACGCGGGAGCCGCCGCGCACTTCGGCGTCGGCTACGCGCCGAAGGGGTGGAGCGGCGTGCGCGACGCCCTCAAGAGTCAGGGGTACACCGACGAGGAGCTCCTCGCGGCGGGACTGCTCTCGCAGGGTCAGCGGGGGGTGTACGACCGCTTCCGGGGGCGCGTGGTCTGGCCGATCCGCGACCTCACCGGCCAGACGATCGGATTCGGGGCGCGGCGCCTGTATGACGACGATCAGGGCCCGAAGTACCTCAACACCCCCGAGACGGCGATCTACAAGAAGGCGCAGGTGCTCTACGGCCTCGACCTGGCGAAGAAGGACGTCTCCCGCTCTCACCGCGTCGTGATCGTCGAGGGATACACCGACGTCATGGCCTGTCACCTCGCCGGTGTGACCACCGCGATCGCGACCTGCGGAACGGCGTTCGGGTCGGAGCACATCACGGTCCTGCGCCGGGTGATGGGCGACGACACCGGCGCGGGCGAGGTCGTGTTCACCTTCGATCCGGATGCCGCGGGCCAGAAGGCGGCGCTGCGCGCCTTCGGCGACGAGAAGCGCTTCGCCGCCCAGACCTACGTCGCGGTCGCTCCGGACGGCCTCGACCCGTGCGATCTGCGACTGAATCGCGGGGATGCCGCCGTGCGCGCGCTCCTGGACACGAAGACCCCCATGTTCGAGTTCGTCATGGACCAGCGGCTCGCCGGCTTCGACCTGGCGAGTGTGGAGGGGCGTGTCGGGGCGCTGCGCGCGACGGCGCCGATCGTGAGCGAGATCCGCGACCCGGCGCTGCGCCCCGGCTACACCCGCGTGCTGGCGCGCAAGCTCGGGATGGATCTCAGTGAGGTCCGCGCCGCCGTCCAGCGGGCCGAGCGCGCCGGCGTCTCCGCGCGCTCTGGGGCGTCTGTGCGCTCTGGGACACCTGCGCCCTCAGCGCGCCCTGGCGAAGCCGCCGCGGCTCAGCTGCACCCGGTGCCGGCTCCTTTGAGCGAGGCCGAGCCCGTGACCCGGATGACGCTCGCGACGCTGCCCCGCACCGCCGACGCCGCGCTCGAAAGAGACGCGCTCATGGGCATCCTGCAATACGGGCACCTCGTCGATGCGGGGGAGGTGGATGCCGCCCTCGCGCTGCCGATGCAGATCCCCGCGCTGGATGCCGTGCGCCAGAGCGTCCGGGCTCAGCCCGACCGCTCCCGGGTCGGCTGGGCCGCGATGGCCGCCGAGGGCGTGCGGGAACCCTACCGATCGCTGGCGGTCGAGCTGTTGACGGCGTCTTTTCCCGCCCTGAGCGAGGCGGAGGCCCAGGCATCCACCCTCGCGCTCGCCCGCCGCCTGCGCGTCCGGGCCGTCGATCGCGAGAAGCGAGAGTTGCTCGGTGCGATCCAGCGGCTTCCCGCCGAGTCCGAAGACGGGCGGGCCGTCCGCCTCGCGCTGCGCGACCTCGACGCGCTCCGGGCGACCCTGACCGACGCCGGGTGATCCCGCACAGGCTCTCGATCGCTGGGGGAATGCGGCCCCGCTTCGGGTGGCCCCGTAGCGGGGCCTCCCCTGGGGGGCGGTTGTGTGACGGCCGGGGCTTCCCCTCCGGTGGTTGAGTAGCAGTCGGGGCTTCCCTTCCGGTGGTTGAGTAGCAGTCGGGGCTTCCCTTCCGGTGGTTGAGTAGCAGTCGGGGCTTCCCTTCCGGTGGTCGCGTCGCGGGCCTTCCCTTCGGGTGGCTCCGTAGTGGGCCTTCCCTTCCGGTGGTTGAGTAGCCGCCGTAGGCGGCGTATCGAAACCACGGTGACCTTACCGACTCCGTGAGCGCGATATCCCCACTGCGACGCCGCACATCGCTGACGCGCTGCGCGGGCACCTCGCTGACGCGCTGCGCGGGCACCTCGCCACGCGCCGGCACGTGATCGGCGGGTGGAGGCGAGGTGTCCCCGTCGACGGAACCCCGCTGCCGCCAATGCCGCCGCTGCCGCCCCGCCTCTGGTGGCGCGCGGACGCCGGACACGGCAAGATGAGGGCATGGCCCGCGCCACTCCCGACGACGTCGCCGTTCGCTGTGATGATCTCTCAGTGGCGCGCGGCGGCGTGCGCGTTGCGGAGGGCATCACGTTCACCCTCGCCCCCGGGCGGGCCCTCGTGCTCATGGGGGCGACGGGAGCCGGAAAATCGAGCCTTGCGGCGCTTCTTGCGGCCTCCGACGACTCCTCTCTCACGGTCGTCGGAGGGGGCGCGAGCGTTGCCGGCATCTCGGTGCGCAAGCGCGGGCGCGCTGTGCGCGCCCGCAGGGTCGCGACGGGTTACCTCGCCCAAGACGGCGGCATGACCCTGCCGGCACGCTCGACCGTGTCCGAGGCGATCGGCGCGCCGATCACCTCACGCGACCACCGCGTCAACCAGCGTGCGCTCGATCTGCAGATCGCGAGCCTGCTCGACGAGATGCAGCTGCCGCTCGGTGCGGCCGCCAAATACCCCTACGAGCTGAGCTCGGGGATGCGGCAACGCGTCGCCCTCGCCCGGGCCCTCGTGCTGGAGCCGCGCGTTTTCGTCGGCGACGAGCCCTACGCGAATCTCGACATCGAGGTGCGTCGTGCCGCGCGCGACGCTCTGCTGCGCCGTCGCGACGAGCGTGGGATGGCGATTCTCGTCGTCACGAACGATCAGGCCGCCGTGCGAGACCTCGATGCCGACGTCCTGGTGTTGCGCGCAGGCCACCCGGTCGGGCTCGGCCACGGCACCGACGACATCCTCTGGACCCCCGACGGGAGGGCCCGGCTCGCGTCCTGAACGCCGCTCGCGTTTCTGACCATGCCACCTGCTTTGCTAGTATGGTCGGGTTGCCCGCGCGCGGGCGGCTGATCCTCGGTAGCTCAATTGGCAGAGCAGCCGGCTGTTAACCGGCAGGTTCTTGGTTCGAGTCCAAGCCGGGGAGCGAATGGCCCCGGACTCCACTCCGGGGCCATTTTGCGCCGTTTGGACCCTGAGGGGCGGACGCTGAATGAAGCACGGGTATCGGGAGGTTCTCGCTCGACCTGAGCCGTATGCGCTGCGTGCACCGCGCGGCCTTGCCTGCCGCCTACCGCTGACAAGCTGCCCGCTGACGCGCTCGGAGCCTTTGGCGGGGTGCTTGTTCACGGCCCCCGCGCGCGGCAAGACCGCGACCTCATTGCAAAACTTCAGCCCTTCTCAACCGTGAGTGTCGGGTGCGATGACATCCAGGCCTCGAAAGGCTGTGCGGTAACGACGGGCGTCGCGCGTCAGAAGTGTGTAGCCCGCCACATGAGCGTGTGCTCCGATGTAGAAGTCGGGCAGTACCCCTGTGCGTGAGCCGCCTCGCCGCCGATAGTCGGTGAACGCTTGCGCCGCGGAGAAGGACGCTTCAAAGGGCAGGTGCTCACGCACGAGCCCCAAGGGCATGAGTGCGGCGTCGCGCTGCTGTTCGGAGGCGAAGCGTACGGACAGCTCGGCAAGGATCAGCGGGTTAATCACAAGGCTGCCTCGGTCGAAGGCACCGGCTAGTAGCGTGTCGCCGCTAAGTGTTTGGGTATAGGTGGCGAAGCTTGATCCGTG
>JASGGN010000074.1:0-5674 GCA_047605005.1 Microbacterium sp. | reverse complement strand
AGCGGCGGGAGAGGATCTGCATGACCCGCTCGATCTCCTTCTCGCGACCGATGACCGGGTCGAGCTTGTTCTCGCGCGCGGCCTGCGTGAGGTTGCGGCCGAACTGGTCGAGCACGGCCGAGCCGCCCTGGGCTCCGGCCTGCGCGTTCTGCTCGCCGGCGCCGGCGGCGACGCCCGCGGGCTCCTTGCCCTGGTAGCCGGAAAGCAGCTGGATCACCTGCTGGCGCACCTTGTTCAGGTCGGCGCCGAGCTTGACGAGCACCTGCGCGGCGACGCCCTCGCCCTCGCGGATGAGGCCGAGCAGGATGTGCTCGGTGCCGATGTAGTTGTGGCCGAGCTGCAGCGCCTCGCGCAGGCTCAGCTCGAGCACCTTCTTGGCGCGCGGCGTGAAGGGGATGTGCCCGGTGGGCTGCTGCTGGCCCTGGCCGATGATGTCCTGCACCTGCTCGCGGACGGCGTCCAGCGAGATCCCGAGGCTCTCCAGGGCCTTCGCGGCGACGCCCTCGCCCTCGTGGATCAGGCCGAGCAGGATGTGCTCGGTGCCGATGTAGTTGTGGTTGAGCATCTTCGCCTCTTCCTGGGCGAGGACGACCACACGACGGGCACGGTCCGTGAATCTCTCGAACATGGCAGGCTCCTCCGGGCGCCGAGTCTTCTGGCACTTCTGGCGCTTACCTAGAGGCTAGCCAGCCCCCGGGGCCGCGATGCCCGTGTTCGCCGTCGGCGTGATGCCGGGGTTGTCGCGCACTCGGCATCCCGGTTCCGCATTCGGTCGCGGCGAAGCGCTGGTTTCCGCTGGCTACACCCGCACTCTGCCGCGACCAAAGCCCCAGGAGGCTCCGCCGCCCGGTGATCGAGTGCCCGCGCGCAGCGCGGGTGCTTCGAGATCATCGCAACCCACCGTTGACAAGCCCCCGCGGTGTGCATATCGCTAGTCGGTAACATCGTTTATCGATATGGAGTGAGGGTGAAGACGAGTGAGATCGGCCGCGCCGACGGGATGACCGTGTTGTTCGTGCTGATCGCGGGAGGAGGTCTCGGCGGGTTCATCGCCGGCCAGGGCCTCATCTCCGGGATCTTCCGCCTGATCGATCCCACGCGCCACCCGATCACACTGCTGGCTGACATCCCGATCGAGATCGGGCCGGGCATCGTCGAGGCACACGGCGACTGGCTCGTCGTCACGGCCGAAGCGCTCTCGGTCGGCGCCGTGTGGTGCTTCGCGCTCGCCGATCTGTTCGGCGCGGTCGGCGTCGGACTGGCGACAGGCGCATTCGGTTACCTCCTGGCGCGCATCATCCCGCGCAAGCCCTTCCATCGCTCCGCAGTCTCCGCGGCGATCCTCGCCGGCTGTGCGACGATCTTCGGCAGCGCGCTCAGCCAGAGCCTCCGTGGATTCGGTCAGATGATGGCCGCCACCGAACTCGGACCTTCCCTCGGGGAGCTGCCCCAGCCCGCGTTCCTGTTCGAGCCGCTGCCGATCGTCGTCGGATTCGGCATCCTCGCCCTCGCCTACGTATTCCAGGCGGGCATCCGCCTCCAGCGCGACACCGAGGGGTTCGTGTGAGCCCGGCCGGCGACGAGGAGGCCAGCGGTTCACATTGCCGGCTCGATGAGCTGCTCGCCGCGCGCGGGATGACCCTGACGCGACTGTCGGAGCTCGTCGGCGTCTCGGTCGTGAACCTCTCGATCCTGAAGAACGACCGCGCCCGCGCGATTCGGTACTCGACCCTGTCGGCGATCTGCCGGGCGCTCGACTGCGAGGTCGGCGACCTGCTCGTGCGCGTCGGCTGATCCCCGCGGCATCGGCTGACCTCTCTGTTCGGTCGCGGCATTTTGCGGGTGTCGGCATCCGCCGGCCGCATGTTGCCGCGACCGAAGACGCCCGGGCGCTTGCCGTCAGGTTCGGTCGCGGCAATACGCGAACGATGGATGCCAGCACGCGCGTATTGCCGCGACCGAGCGGTGCTCGACGCGCGCCTCTCACCGGGACGCGCACCCGAGGGGACGCCCGCTCGCGGCAGCGGGGCTATCGAGTCGCGACGGCGATGGCGCGACGCACCCGCTCCACGGTGTGCATCGGGTGGGTGAACACGCCCTCCTTCGTGACTCGCAGAACCCGCCACCCCGCTTCGACCAGCCGATCCATGCGGGCGATGTCGGCGGCCCACTGCGCGGGGTCGGTGAGGTGATACTCGCCCTCGTACTCGATCGCGATCCGCAGCTCGGGGTACGCCAGGTCGACCTGACCGAGCCACACCCCGTGCTCGATGACATCGAAGTTCGCTTCGGGCGCCGGCAGGCCGGCATCCCGCAGAATCAGTCGCAACCACGTCTCCGGGCGCGATCGTGAGCGCTCGATAACGAGGGGGAGAGCCTCCCGCAGGCGATTGATCCCCACGCGGCGGCCCGCCTCCATCGCCGCACGCAGCTGGTCGATCGTGCCGAGCGCCGGCGGGTCCTTGGCATGCATCGGCACCCGCACGATCGCATCCCCCACGGCGACGAGATCTTCGACCCGCGTCAGCACGGCGCCCAGCAGCGCCCACGTCGTCGCGGGCGTACACACCCAGAACCCCGTGCCCGGGTGCACGCATCGGTGCGCCAACGTCGGTCTGAGCGCGTGAGCCGTGATCCCCTGGCTCTCCGGAGCGCGACACGGCCACGTCACCGCCACCTCCAGTCGGCGGCCGGCGACGACGCCGTAGGGCAACGGCAGGCCCCAGACGACCGCAGCCGTGACATGGGTGAAGAACTCGTGCGCGCTCATGCGATTCGCATAGTGGCTCGCGCGCCTTCGCAGGATCGCCTCGGGCGCCTCCGGAGGATGCTCGGCCCGCAGAGCGCGCACGCCGTGAAACGGTGCGAACAGATCTCCAGCGCGAAGCCGCGACGGGGTCACGCCGCGACCGAGAGCGGTGCCCACGGAGAACGCCGTGCCAAGAGAGGAGGGGAGAGGACGCCGCTGCATCCGTTCAGCGTGCTCCGCATCCGCACGCAGCGGGCGGTTGTCCACAGCATCGCAGCCGGACCGCCGGAAATCGTCGCCTGTGCAGGAGGCGATGCGCGGCGCGCCCGCCGCTTTTGGTCGCGGCATCCTGTGGATGTTGCAACAGGAAACCCTCGATATGCCGCGACCCAACAAGACGGCAGCACCTTTGCCTGCGTTCGGTCGCGGCGAAGCGCGAGCCGCGGATGCCGACACCCGCAAAACGCCGCGACCCACCCGGAGCGACTCCAGGACCGTGCGCCGCGGCCCACCCGGCATGAGTCCCTCAGCGTGCGCCGGGGCGGCGCGTCGCGACAGCGCCCCGACCCCCTACTGCAGCGCTGAGGTCAGGCGGGCGAGGTTGTCGAGCACGGTCGAGCGCAAGGGCTGCTGCTGCCACTCCTCCAGCGTCAGCTCGCGGCTGAGCGCGCGATACTCGTCCTCGACCGCGCGCAGCTGCGACACGAACTCCTCGCCGCGCACGAGCAGCGAGATCTCCATGTTCAGACCGAAGGAGCGCATGTCCATGTTGCTCGACCCGATGACGGCGATCTCGTCGTCGACCGACATCGACTTCGAGTGCAGGATGAAGGGCTTCCGGTACATGTAGATCTTCACGCCGCCCCGCAGCAGCGCCTCGTAATAGCTGCGCTGCGCGTGGTAGACGATCGCTTGGTCGCCCTCTTCGGAGACGAACAGCTCGACGTGCACACCGCGCTGGCACGCGGTCTGGATCGCGAGCAGCAGTCCCTCGTCGGGCACGAAGTACGGCGAGACGATGATGAGCCTCTCCCGCGCCGCGAACAGCAGCGACATGAACAGCTTGAGATTGTTCTGGAACTCGAACCCCGGCCCCGACGGAATGATCTGACAGTCCAGGTCGCCGCTGCCGCGCCGCACGCCGAACACGTCGATGTCCTGGATGGCGTGGTCGGTCTCGCTGTACCAGTCCGACAGGAAGACGGCGTTGATGGATGCCACGACCGGCCCGTCCAGCCGCGCCATCATGTCAACCCAGTGCAGCCCGCGCTCGATGTTCTTGGGGAGGTTGTAGGTCGAGTCGGTCACGTTCTGCGATCCCAGGAACCCGACGACGCCATCGACCACGAGGAGCTTGCGGTGGTTGCGCAGATCGGGGCGCTGGTAGCGGCCCTTCAGCGGCTGCACCGGGAGCATGAGATGCCACTGCGCACCCATCTTGTCAAGGCGTGCGAGGGTCTGCTCGTAGAACGGCTTGCCCCGATTGGCCCAGTGATCCAGGAGGACGCGCACGGTCACGCCGCGCGCCGCGGCCTCTTCGAGCGCCGCGAAGAAGCTCTCGGTCGTGGCATCCGTCTGCAGGATGTAGAACTCGACGTGCACATAGCTTTTCGCCTCGCGGATCGCGGCGGCCATGGCGTCGATCGATTCCTCGTAGTCCGAGATGAGCGTCGCGCCGTTGTCGCCGGACAACGGCATCGCACCGAGGTCACGATTCAGGCGAACGACCGCGCGGAACCACTCCGGCGCATCGGGGCGCAGTGTGCCCATGTCCAGGCCGCGGCTCATATCGCGGATGGTCTCGTTGATGCGCTCCTGCTTCTGTCTCCGTTTGCGCGGCAGTCGCGGGTTGCCGATCAGCAGGAACAGCAGCACGCCGATGAACGGGATGAAGTAGATCGCCAGCAGCCACGCTGTCGCGGCCGTGGGGCGACGGTTGCGGGGAACGAAGATCACCGCGAGGATGCGCACGGTGATGTCGATCAGCGTGAGGATGACGACCCACCAGGTCCACGTCCAGTTGACTGTGATGTTCAGCACCCGCACCCCCTTCCCGAGCCGGTTCAGGCCCTTCCCGGGGCGAGTCGGGCCATTTCCGGCCGGATCAGTCCCCACCCTCAGCGTAGTGACTGGCCTCGGCAGAGCTGCCTCAGAGCCGCCTCAGCTGCGGGCGTCCTCGTCGGCAGAGGGGGGCATACCGCGCTTGGCGCGTTCCTCGGCTTCGATCCGGGCGTAGGTGCGCCGCTCGGTGCGGTCCATCCGCAGGATCGAGCGCAGCACGAACGCGAACAGGCCGAGCACGATGATCGTCGGCAGCAACGACCAGACGACGCCGGCCCAGAGGGAGTCCATGGCTCCATGGTACGGAAGTTGTCCACAGACACCCATTTCGCAGATCTGTCCACGGATGCCGCTGCCGCACGCCCACGCGGCGCTGCGCGCGGGCACGATCGTCCCCATGTCCGTCACTGTGAAAGCGTCAGATCCCGCCCAGTTCCTCGCCCTCGTCCCGCGCCTGCTCGGCTGCACCCCGAGGAACAGCCTCGTGCTCGTGCCGATGGCACGCGGCCGCAGCCTCGGCGCCATGCGCCTCGACCTGCCTCCCGAAGAGCACAACGAGACCGTCGCGTCGAGCGCGATCGGCATGGTGTGCCGCATCGGCGAGACCGACGCCCTCATCGCCGTCGTCTACACCGACGCGGCGATCGAAGGCGGTGCCGACCTTCCGGGTGCCGGGCTCGTGGCGGCACTGCGGAAGAAGGCGGATGCCGGCGGCCTGCGCCTCCTCGACGCGCTGACCGTGGCATCCGACGGCTGGGGGTCGCACGACGATCCCGCCCTGCCGCCGGGCGGCAGGCCTCTGCGCGCTTTGCGCGTGCGCGGGGCGACCGCCGCGGCGCTCGCGAGCGCCGGCATGCCCGCGCC
>JASGGN010000073.1:0-6131 GCA_047605005.1 Microbacterium sp. | reverse complement strand
GGTTCGACCCGAGCACGCGCGGCTCGGCGTCGATCTGGATCAACCGACCCTCCGGAGCGAACGTGAAGTAGTTGCTCGTGATCTCGCCGATCGCCGTGCCGACCGCCAGCAGCACGTCCGCCCGTTCGAGAAGCTCCGTCGTGTGACGGTCTTCGATCCACGATGCGGCCGACAGCGGATGCGAGAATGCGATGGCACCCTTGCCGCCGACGGTCGAGACCACGGGCGCGCCCAGTGCCTCCGCGACCCGCCGCAGCCCGTCGGGACCGGTCTGAGAGCGCCGCGCACCGCCGCCGGCGAGGATGACGGGCCGCTCGGCGGCCGACAGCAGCCGGGCCGCCTGGACGACGAGCTCGCCGCGCGCCGGCCGCGGCGCAACCGTTGCGACGACGTCGCACACCGGCGGCACGCCGGCCGGACCCAAGAGCACGTCCTCCGGGATCTCGACCCAGGTCGGGCCGGCCGGCGCGGCCTGGGCGAGCGCCCAGGCATCCGCGAGCGCCGACGGGAGCTGCGCGGCATCCCGCACGAGAGCCGTGGACTTCGTGACGTTCCGCGCGCTGGCCTGCTGGTCGTCGAGCTGATGCAGCATCCCGTTGCGCGTGCCGCCGAGCCCGCGACGGGGCACCTGGCTGGAGATCACCAGCAGCGGGACGCTCGTGGCGCGTGCCTCTTGTACAGCGGCGAGGGCCGTGAGCGCCCCCGGCCCCGTCGACAGGAACAGCACGCCCACGCGACCCGTGACCCGCGCGTAGCCATCGGCCCCGAAGGCGGAGTTGTTCTCGACGCGCGAGCTCACCGGCAGCAGCTCGCTGCGGCGGAGCGCGTCGAACAGTCCGAGGGCATGTTGTCCTGGGATGCCGAAGACGTGGGTCGCGCCGAGCGCCGTCAGGGTCTCGACGACGACATCACCGCCCGTGCGCTCACCAGTCACGCTGCAGCTCCATCGTCGAGCAATGGATGCCACCGCCGTTCTTGTTGATCTCGCGGTAGTCGATCGGGATCACCTCGACGCCGTGCCGGTTCGCGAGGATCTCGGCGGTGCGCGGCAGATGCGAGGGGAACAGGACGATACGGCGATCGAGTGTGAGCAGATTGCAGGCCCAGTCCTCGCCGGGAGCGACGTCGACGGTCTCGACGCCGAGCTCCCACAGTCGCGCCATGAGATCGTAGGGCGCGATGCTCGGGTTCACGACGGCGAGATCGTCGTCGATCATCGCCATGCACAGATCGAGGTGGATCTGGTAGCCCGGCATCTGGTAGCGCTCACAGCGGATGCCGCGATCGTCGAGAATCCGCGCGAGCTGCCGGTACCCTTCCGGGTTGCAGCGCACCGAGGTGCCGAAGAAGGCGAGATCCGGGCGCACCTTGATGAAGCTGCCGCCTTCCGCGACGCCCGTGCCACCGATCGTCGCGAGGATCGGCAGGCCCGTGGCCGCGACCGTCTGCGCGATCGACTGCTCCTCGCCGCGGCGCATGCGCGGCGCGAGCCGCAGGATGATCGCACCCCCGGGCACCGTGACGAGCGGGTCACGCGTGAACACGCTCTTGGAGAACCCGTCGAGATCGGGGGCGTAGACGACCTCGACACCGTGGCCGCGCAGCGTCTCCGCGAGCGCGTCGTGCTCGCGGTGCGCGCGCTCCAGGTCGGGCAGCTCGCGCCCCGTCCAGTACCAGCGCCGCTCCGGGTCGAGGTACGCGTCGAGCTCGGGCTCCCACGCGGCATCCCCCAGCTCGGCGACGCGCTCGAGGAGCCTCGACGGCCGCCGCAGCAGGATCGTGCGGACGCGGCCCACCTCGTCGGCGGCGCCCCACTTGCGCCCCCATCCGGAGACCAGCTCCGACTCCGACTCGAATGCCGGCGACGGCTGCGGGGCGAGGATGCGGTGGAAGCGTCCCTCGTTCATCCCCGACGGGGCGGCCCGGTCGGTCATGTCCTCCCCCGTCACTGCGCCAGCGCCCCGTCGGCGAGTCGGCGCACGACCTCGGTCAGCACCTCGACACCCGCGCACAGATCGTCGTCGCGGGTGAACTCGGCCTCGTTGTGCGAGACCCCGTCGACCGACGGCACGAAGAGCATGACGGTGGGCACGCGTCGCTTCATGTTGACCGAGTCATGGCCGGCCACGGTGAGGATCTCGTCGTGCGGATGACCGAGAGAAGCGGCGACCTCGCGAGCGAGCTCGACTCCGGCGGGCTGGAACGGGTCGATCCCCCACTCGTGGGAGAGCCGCTGCTCGACACGCACGTTCGCCGTGCGCTCGATGTCGGCGAACGCGGCGCGCAATGCGGCGTTGGCCTGTGCCAGCACGCTCTCGTCGACGCAACGCAGGTCGAGCAGCAGCCGCACGCGCGAGGCCACGACGACGGGAGAGTTCGGGTACACGTCGAGCTTGCCCACGGCGGTGTGCAGCTGGCCGGGGAACCGGTCGGCCAGCTGGCGCGCGAACACGACGAGCAGCGAGGCGCCGTAGAGGGCGTCCTGTCGGTCCGCCATGACCGTCGCGCCGGAGTGCGCCTGCGCACCCTCGACGGTGATCTCGTACTTGCTCGCGGCCCACGTCGCCGTGACCAGGCCGATCGTCGTCCCGGAGTCTTCGAGGAGGCGGCCCTGCTCGACGTGGATCTCGGCGCACGAGACGGCATCCGGCCCTTCCCATTCGGTGAGGAACCCCGCCTCACCCAGCGCCGAGGCGACGGTGACGCCGCCGGGGTCCGTCGTCTCGAGCGCCGTGTGGACAGGCATGACACCCGTGTAGACGGAGCTGCCCATCAGCGACGGCATGAAGCGCGAGCCCTCCTCGTTGAACCAGTTGACGACGGCGAGGTTGTAGCGCGGCACGTGGCCGGTCCGAGCCCATTCGTCGATGAGCCGGAACGCCGCGTGCACTGCCGCCATGACCCCGTAGGCACCGTCGAACCGGCCCGCCGTCGGCTGCGAGTCCATGTGCGAGCCGACCACGACGTAGGGAGCGTCCGGGACGATCTCGACGAGGCCGAACTGGTTGCCGATGCGGTCGTAGCGCACGTCGATGCCGTGGCTCTCCAGCAGCCCGTGCAGCCAGTTGCGCTGCGCGATGTCCGCCGGCGAGGCGGCCTGGCGGTCGACCCCGCCCGCCGGTGTCGCGCCGAACGTGCTCATCGTCGCGAAATCGTGCAGGAAGCTCGCGGCGAGAAGGCTGTGCTCGGTGAGGCTCATCGCACTCCATTCGTCGGGTCTTACCGATGATGTCGGCGGCCGAGAGGACAGTCACTGGACGCACGCCGCGCTTTCGGCGCCCAGGGCTGTGCGGTTGCACAAGCCGGAGACGGCGATCCGACTCGGTCACCTGCCAGACTCATCGCATGCACGAGCGAGGAGAGAGATGACTGTTCACCTGCACAGACCCGGCGAGCTCCGCCCGTGAGCGCCGGCGCGATCTCCGAGGGCGGGGCGACCTCCAGCCGCTGGCGAGAGCTCCTCGACGAGCTGCACGCGCTGGTCCCCGAGCTCGCCGAGCAGTACGTCGGCCGCGTGCACGCCGTGCCCGGGTATGAGCCCGAGTCGAGCGCCGTCAGCGATCAGGAGCTGCTGGAGACGGCGGTCACGTGCATCGGGCTGCTCATCGAGAGCATCCGCGACGGGCACAGCGGCGATCGACTGGACGTCGTGGCCGGCGACCTCGGGCGGCGACGTGCGTTCCAGCGCGTGCCGGCCGAGTCGGTGGCGATCGCGCTCCAGCTCGACTTCGGGGTGATCTGGGGAGGTCTCCTGGAGATGTGCGGGCCCCGCGATGCCGTCGTCCTCACAGCGCAGGTCGAACCGACCTGGCGCATCGTCGACCGGTTCACCGCCGCGGTCATGTCGTCGTACAACAGCGAGACCTCTCGTCTGGCGCAGCACGAGACCAACCTGCGCCAGGCGACGATCGGTCGGCTTTTCACCACTCCGCACGAGTCGCTCGCCCGCACCGTCGCGTTCCAGATCGGGTGCGACGCGGGCGACCAGTTCACCGTCGTCGTCGCCGACCAGGCCGATTCCCAGGATCGGCTTGCCGCCGCGGTCGAGAGAGTGCCCCGCTCCACGCAGGTGTTCACGCACCGCTTCAGCGGTGCCACCGTCGTGTTCTGGCCCTCGTCGACCGGTGACGCGGCCCTCCCCCTGGAGGCGATTCGCGTCTCTCGTGCCCGCGGCGTGCGTGGCCTCGCCGCCGTCCCGGGCACCGCGAGGACGTTGCTCGGCGTGCTCGACGCGACAGACGCCCTGCGGCAGCAGGTCGTCGACCTGGAGCACAGCATCCCGCTGCTCGCCCGGCGGGCGCTGATCGACCAGAAGGTCGATCTTCGGCCCGTCGTCGCCGATCGATGGGCCTCGTGCCCTCCGCACGAACGCGACCGCATCGTCGAGACGCTGGAGGAGTACTTCGCGACCGGCAGCGTGCAACGAACGGCGCAGAGACTGTTCTGTCACCGCAACACCGTGCTGAACCGCCTCGCGCGCTTCACCGAGCTCACCGGTCTCGACGTCACGATCCCGCGCGACGCCGCCACCGCGATGATCGCCCTGAGCCGGCCCTGAGCCAGCCGCCGGGGGCTCAGCCGCGGCGCTCGGGCCGCTTCGCGGAGCGCTGGAAGCGGTCGGGCTTGATCTCGATGAGGCGACCCGAGATGCGCGTGTTCGCCAGGCGCTCGAGGGTCTCGCGAGGCAGGTCGGCAGGAAGCTCCACGAGCGAGAAGTCCGGGCGGATCTGGATCGCCCCGAAGTCCTCGCGGCGAAAGCCCCCCTCGTTCGCGAGCGCCCCGACGATCTGCCGCGGCTCGACCTTGTGGCGACGCCCGACCTCGATGCGGTAGGTCGTGGTCGGGCCGCTCGACCGACGGCGGTCGCGATCGTCGCGTTCTGGGCGGTCACCACGTCTCGACTCGCTGCGCTCGCGGGGCGACCGGCGGTCGGAATCGCGGTCGAAGCGCTCGCGGGGCGGGGCGACGTCCGCGTCGGCATCCAGCAGCAGCGGCGTCTCGCCCTGCGCGACGACCGCGAGCGCGGCGGCGACGTCGGCCTCGGGCGCATCGTGGTGGGTCACGTAGTGGTTGATGATGTCGCGGAAGCGGTCGATGCGCTCCGTGTCGGCGAGCGCCGCCGTGATCGCGTCGTCGAAGCGCGTGAGCCTGGTCGCGTTGACGTCGTCGACGCTCGGCAGGGCCATCTCCGTCAACGGCTGGCGCGTCGCCTTCTCGATGGATGCCAGCATCCGCCGCTCTCGCGGGGTGACGAAGCTGATGGCATCGCCCGTGCGCCCCGCCCGCCCCGTGCGACCGATGCGGTGCACGTACGACTCGGTGTCGATCGGCAGGTCGAAGTTGACGACGTGGCTGATCCGGTCGACGTCGAGCCCCCGGGCGGCGACGTCGGTCGCGACGAGGATGTCGAGCTTGGCATCCTTCAGCTGGTTCACGGTGCGCTCGCGCTGCACCTGCGCGATGTCGCCGTTGATCGCCGCGGCGGTGTAGCCCCGGGCGCGCAGCTTCTCGGCGAGCGTCTCGGTCTCGTTCTTGGTCCGGGTGAAGACGATCATGCCCTCGAAGGGCTCGACCTCGAGGATGCGGGTGAGGGCATCGACCTTCTGCGGGTAGGAGACCACGAGGTAGCGCTGGGTGATGTTCGCCGAGGTCGTCGTCTTCGCCTTGACGTTGATCTCGTCGGGATCCTTCAGGTACGTGCCCGCGAGCCGGCGGATGGATGCCGGCATCGTCGCCGAGAACAGCGCCACCTGCTTGGTGTCGGGGGTCTCTGCGAGGATCGTCTCGACGTCTTCCGCGAAGCCCATCTTGAGCATCTCGTCGGCCTCGTCGAGCACGAGGAAGCGCAGTTCGGAAAGATCCAGCGTGCCCTTGTCGAGGTGGTCCATGATGCGCCCGGGCGTGCCGACGACGACATGCACGCCGCGGCGCAGCGCCGACAGCTGTTGCCCGTAGCCCTGGCCGCCGTACACCGGCAGGATGTGCACGCCGCGCAGGTGCGCCGCGTACGACTCGAACGCCTCGCACACCTGCAGCGCGAGCTCGCGGGTCGGGGCGAGCACGAGCGCCTGCGGCGTCTTCTGCGACAGGTCGAGGTGCGAGAGGATCGGCAGCGCGAACGCCGCCGTCTT
>JASGGN010000072.1:0-6612 GCA_047605005.1 Microbacterium sp. | reverse complement strand
TGCGCCACGATCGCGACGTTGCGGAGGTCCGGACGGAGGGCGTGCGCCATGAAGGGGTCCTTGCGAAGAGGGAGAGCGCTCCGAGCGGAGCGCCTCCCATTCTACAAGCGGATGCCGCGGCGCCCGCGCGAGGCCGGAGGTGACACCGGCATCCCTCCGTTCAGCTCACGCGTCCGAAGGAGATGGATGCCCCCGGGATCGCCTCGAGCAGGCGCTGCGTGTACTCCTGCGTCGGGTTCGAGAAGATCTCGTCGACCGTGCCCTGCTCGACGATGCGGCCCTGCTCCATGACCGACACATGGTCGGCGATCACGCGGACCACCGCGAGGTCGTGCGTGATGAACAGATAGGTCAGGCCGAGCTCCGCCTGCAGCCCTGCGAGCAGGTTCAGCACCTGCGCCTGCACGAGCACGTCGAGCGCCGACACCGCTTCGTCGAGCACGACGATGTCGGGCCGCAGCACGATCGCTCGCGCGATCGCGACGCGCTGACGCTGCCCTCCCGACAGCTCGTTCGGATAGCGGTTGACGACGCTCGCGGGAAGGGCGACCTGATCGAGCACCTCGAGCACCCGCGCCTTCCGCGCCGCCGCGTCGCCGACGCGGTGCACGCGCAGCGGCTCGGCGATCGTGTTCCCGATGTTGTGCAGCGGGTCGAGCGATCCGTACGGATCCTGGAAGACGGGCTGCATGCGTCGCCGGAGAGCGAGCAGTTCGCCGGCCTGCAGGCTATCGGTGTCGGTGCCGTCGACGAGGATCGTGCCGGAGGTCTTGCGCTCCAGCTGGAGCAGCAGTTTGGCTGCGGTCGATTTGCCCGACCCCGACTCGCCGACAAGGGCGAGGGTCGATCCTTTCGGCACCTGGAACGACACGGCATCCACCGCCGTGAACGGTGTCGAACGCAGCCCGCTGCCGCGGATCGGGAAGACCTTCGTGACGTCTCGGAACTCGATGACGGCGGGAGCCTCAGCCGCGCTCACCGCCTCGTTCCGCGCCGCCGGTGCGGCGATCGCCGCGAGGTCCAGCTCCGTCCCAGGCACGGCAGGCACGGCGGGCACGGCGGGGGCGTCAGAGCCCACCGCCGCCTGGATGCGCCGCGAGGCCAGGCTCGGCGCCGCCGACACGAGCCGCTGCGTGTACGGATGCTGCGGGTTCTGCAGGATCTCCAGGGCGGGCCCCGACTCCACGATGCGTCCGCGATGCATGACGATGAGGTTCTCGGCGCGCTCGGCGGCGAGTCCGAGATCGTGCGTGATGAAGATCACCGAGGTGCCGCGCTGGGCCGTCAGCTCTTCGAGATGGTCGAGGATGCGCTTTTGGACCGTGACGTCGAGCGCGCTCGTCGGCTCGTCGGCGATGAGCAGCTTCGGGTCGGACGACAAGCCGATGCCGATGAGCACGCGCTGCCGCATCCCGCCGGAGAACTCGTGCGGAAACTGCCGGAGCCTGTGGTCGGCGTCGTGCAGACCGGCTTCTTTCAGGACCTGGATCGCGCGCGTGCGCACCTCTCGCCTGCTCTTGGCCAATCCGTTCGCGCGGATCGTCTCCTCCACCTGGAAGCCGATGCGGTGCACGGGGTTCAGAGAGTTCATCGGGTCCTGCGGGACGAGTCCGATCTCCTTGCCGCGCACCGCCTCCATCTCCGAGCGGCCGATCTTCGTGAGATCGCGCCCCTCGAAGACGACGCTTCCGCCGGTGACGCGGCCGCTCCCGGGGAGCAGGTCGATGATCGCGTGCGCTGTCGTCGACTTCCCCGAGCCGGACTCGCCGACGATCGCGATCGTCTCCCCCGGATAGACGTCGAAGCTGACACCGCGCACCGCCGGCACCAGGCCGTCCTGCGTCTTGAAGGCGACTTCGAGGTTCTCGACCGACAGCAGGGGGCTCAGCGTGCTCATCGGGTGGCCCTCGCCTTCGGGTCGAGGGCATCGCGCACGGTCTCGCCGAGCAGGATGAACGCCAGCACGGTGACCGACAGCGCGATCGAGGGATAGATAAGCGTCTGCGGGGCGGTGCGCAGACTCGTCTGGGCGGCGGAGATGTCATTGCCCCACGACATGTAGACGTTGTTCGGCAGCCCCACACCAAGGAAGGAGAGCGTCGCCTCCGCGGTGATCGCGGCCGCGAGGCCGACCGTCGAGATGATGATGACCGGAGCGATGGAGTTGGGCATGACGTGCGTGAACATCGTGCGCAGCTTCGTCAGGCCGATCGCCTCCGACGCCATCACGAAGTCGAGGCTGCGCACCCGCAGCACTTCGGAGCGGAGGATGCGGGCCGTGGCCGGCCAGCTGAAGAAACCGATCGCCAGCGAGATGACCCAGATGTTGCGCTCGTGCAGGAACATCGACATGATCACGACCGCTGCGAGGATGTACGGGATCGCGAAGAAGATGTCGCCCAGGCGCATCAGCAGCGAGTCGAGCCAGCCGCCGTAGTAGCCGGCGAACGCGCCGATCACGATGCCCATGACGGCCACGAGCACGGTGACGATGATGCCGACCGACAGCGACGTCCCGGTGCCGTGCACGATCCGCGAGAACACGTCGCAGCCCTGTTTCGTGAAGCCGAGCGGATGACCGGGCTGCGGCCCCGCGTTCGAGTTCGACAGGTAGCACTGGTCGTTCGGGGGGACGCTCGTGAACACGCTCGGAAACAGCGCGACGAACACGATGAACACGATGACGCCGGCCGACACCCAGAACATCCAGCGTCCGCGCACGTCACGCCACGCGTCGAGCCAGAGGTTCGACGCGCGGTCGCTGACGCGCACCGCGTCGACGGCGCCAAGACCTTGCTCGTCGAGGTCGGCGACGAAGTGCGGGGCGGTGCGGACGGGGGCCTTACGTGACATAGCGGATCCTCGGGTCGAGCACGCCGTAGAGCAGGTCGATGGCGATGTTCACGAGTACGTAGACGATGACGAGGATCGTGACGATCGACACGATCTCGGGGGTGTCGTGGCGGTTGATCGCCTTGAACAGCTCGTTGCCGACGCCGGGCACGTTGAAGATTCCCTCCGTGACGGTGGCGCCCACGATCAGGATGCCGAAATCGGCGGCGAGGTTGGTCGTGACCGGGATGAGCGAGTTGCGCAGGACGTGAACCGGGATGACCCGCCGACGCGGCAGGCCCTTTCCGTACGCCATCCGGACGAAGTCGTTCTGGATCGTCTCGATGACCGATGCGCGCGTGAGCCGCACGACGTAGGCGAGGTTCAGGCCCGCCAGGACGATCGCCGGCAGTATCAGATCGCTCCACGGCGCGCCCGCCCCGACGGTGGGCCGGAACCAGCCGAGCTGGATGCCGAAGAGCCACTGCCCGACGAACGCCAGCACGAACACCGGCATCGAGATGATCAGCAGCGTGACCAGCAGCGTGACGTGGTCGAAGATGCCGCCTTTGCGCAGCCCTGAGATCAGCCCCGCCACGACGCCCACGACGAGCTGGATCAGCACCGCCAGCAGCGCGAGCCGCAGGGTCGTCGGAAACGTGCGGGCGAGGATCTCGTTGACCGACTGGCCGGCGTACGTCGTGCCGAGGTCGCCCTGCATGACGTCGCCGAGGTAGAGGAAGTAGCGCGCGAGAAACGGCTCGTCGAGGTGGAACTTCTCCTCGAGCGCCGCGATCTGCGCCTCGGACGGGGTCCGGTCGCCGAACATGCGCAGCACCGGGTTTCCGGGCATGGCGAACACCATCGTGAAGATGATGAACGTCGAGCCGAAGAAGACCGGGATGCCCTGCAGCAGCCGGCGGGCGATGTACCAGGTCATGGGGAGGTCAGCTCCTCACTCGCGTCGGAACCCACCCGCGGGGCGGCGCGCGCTTCGCCCCGCGGGTGGCCCGATCGGTTTCCTACTCGGACTTGGTGACCTGGTAGAGCAGCGGCCAGCTGTCCCAGCCGTACTCCACGTTCTCCACGAGCGTCGAGTAGCCGGCAGTGACGGCGCCATACCACAGCGGGATGGCGGGCAGATCCTCGAACAGGTACTTCTGCGCCTCGTTGAACAGCGCCGACTGCTCCTCCTGCGTCGGGGCGGCGAGCCCCTCGCTGTAGAGCTCGTCGAAGTCCGCGTTCGAGTAGTCGGCGTCGTTGGAGCCCGAACCGGTGACGTAGAGCGCGCCGAGGATGTTGGCGGCCGACGGGAAGTCGAACTGCCAGCCGGTGCGGAACGCCGCCTGGATCGTGCGGTCGTTGACCTCGGTGCGCAGCCCCGCGAAGTCGGGGTAGGGAAGGCCCACGGCGTCGATCCCGATCGCGTTCTTGATCGAGTTGACGACCGCGTCGACCCACTCCTGGTGGTCGCCGTCCGCGTTGTACGCGAGCTGGAAGGTTCCCGACCACGGGCTGATCTCGTCGGCCTGCTCCCACAGCTCCTTCGCGAGGTCGGGGTCGTACTCCAGCACGTCGGAGCCTTCCACCGCGCTCGGGTCGAATCCCGCGATAACGGGGGAGGTGAAGTCCTCCGCCGGCGTGCGGGTGCCCTGGAAGATCACGTCGGTGATCTCCTCCCGGTCGATGGCGTGCGAGAGCGCGGCCCGGCGCAGCGCGCCTTCTTCGTCGTCGCCGAAGTGCTCGAGGCCGTACTGGATGGTGAACGACTGGAAGACGGCGCTCGCCTGCTCCACGGCACGATCGCCGAGGTCGTCCTTGTAGGTCTCGAGCACCGAGGTCGGCACCGAGTCGAGGATGTCGACGTTGTCCGACAGCAGGTCGGCGTAGGCGGCATCCAGCGTCGCGTAGACCGTGAAGTCCAGGCCGCCGTTCTGGGCCGTGCGCGGGCCGTCGTACGTCTCGTTCGGCACGAGCGACAGGCTCTCGCCGTGGACCCAGCCCTCCTCTCCCAGCTTGTAGGGCCCGTTGCCGATCGGCGCCTCGCCGAAGGCCTCCGGGTCGTCGAAGAAGGCATCCGGCAGCGGGAAGAACACGGTGTAGCCGAGCGCGACGGGGAAGTCGGCGCGGGCTTGTGCGAGCTGGACGGTGAACGTCGTGTCGTCCACGACCTCCAGTGCGAGCGTGTCCTCGCCGCCGTCGTACGTGCCGCCCTCGAACGCGATCGCGTCGATGAACCACCACTGGTTCAGCAGTGCCGGGTCAGCCGCCGCCCACTGCCAGGCCTTGACGAACGACTCGGCCGTGACGGGCGTGCCATCCGAGAACGTCTGGTCAGGCTTGAGCGTGATCGTCCAGTTGATGTAGTCGTCAGACTCGATCGACTCCGCCGCGTCGTAGTCCCACGACCCGTCGGCCTTGTAGTAGACCAGACCGGCGAAGAGCTGGTTGAGCACCTGGCCGCCGTTGACCTCGTTGGTGTTGGCCGGGATGAGCGGGTTCTCCGGTTCCGACCATGCGACGCTGACGATGCCGTCGGATGCCGACGACGATTCCTCTCCCGTGGCGCCGCTGTTCGACGCGCACCCGGAGAGGACGAGCGCGGCGGCGATGAGAATGCCCCCGGCTGCTGCTGCGATGCGAGAGTTTCGCACACTTCCTCCTGTGTACAAGTGGGACACCGGATGCGTGGTGCGCGCATCCGGCGTGGACGGTTACGTCCCTATGTCTGAGCTAGGACAGTCACCATGTCGGCAACAGAATCGTTACGTCGCCGAGATGACGCCGCAGCCGTCGGCTTTCCCGCCTCTGAGCGGTCCGACAGCCCGCGCATCGCCTCGGGCTGTGAGAATGGCGCTGTGATCGCGCTCCCCGAGGTTCCTCCCGCTCGCCGTGCGCACCTGTGGTGGGAGGTCGCGATCGTGCTCGCGCTGTCGGTGGGGCGCTCGGCGGTGTACTCCGTGCTCTCGCTCGTCGAGGCGCTCACCCGCACCGAGGCGCTGGGCGAGCAGTCGACGTCGCTGAACGCGGGGGCGGCTGCGGCGGAGTTGTGGGATGTCCTGTATCAATTCGTGGCGCAGTTCTTCGCGTTCGCCCCGATCGCCCTGGTGATCTGGCTGCTCTGGGAGCCGGGCCTGTCGGCGCTGCGGAAGGTGGGGCTGGATCTCCGGGGGGTGCGGGGCTTCGGGCGGGACCTGGGCGCAGGCATCCTGCTCGTGCTCGTCATCGGCGTGCCGGGGCTCGGACTGTACGTCGCGGGGCGCGCGCTCGGGATCACGGTGCAGGTGGATGCCTCGCCCCTGGACTCGTCGTGGTGGACGATCCCGCTGCTGCTCATCGCGGCGCTGCGGGCGGGGCTCACCGAGGAGGTCATCTTCATCGGGTACCTGTTCGATCGCCTCCGCCGGCTGGGGTGGGGCACGTGGACGATCATCCTGTCGACGGCGGCGCTGCGCGGGGCGTATCACGCCTACCAGGGGTTCGGCCCGATCCTCGGCAACGTCGCGATGGGCATCGTCTTCGGCTGGGTGTACCACCGCTGGGGCCGCGTGATGCCCCTCGTGATCGCGCACACCCTGATCGACGTGATCGCCTTCGTCGGCTACCCCCTGGCCGCCGTCTGGTGGCCCGCGATCTTCGCCCCCGCCTCCTGAGCCCCGGCATCCGCCCCCCTGGCATCCCCCCGCCCCCTCGCGCCCCCCGCGCTCCCCCGCGCCCCTGGCGCCCCCGCGAGACTGCATCGGTGCACCGAAACCGCGGTCTCCCGTTGCGTTTTCGGTG
>JASGGN010000071.1:0-6660 GCA_047605005.1 Microbacterium sp. | reverse complement strand
GCCTGGAAGCAGTCGCTCGTCTGACGGCGAGCGACGCGGGCCTGGAAGCAGTCGCTCGTCTGACGGCGAGTTGTGAAAGCCTGACTACTGGTCCTCGCTGCTGCGACGACTGCGCCGCGATACGACGGAATAGGTGAGGGCGGCGGCGAGGATGCCTGCGGCGATCGTGACGACCCAGCGGACCGCGCCATCGATGTCGGTCCACAGCGCGATCCCGAGACTGGTGATTGTCGCCACGATGACGAGCGCAGCGAACGCGGCTGCGTCAGCTTTCCGGATGCCTGACTCGGCCATGTCTGTCCTCTCGCGTCTCGATGAGACGGTTCGTATAGTTCGGCTACCCAATGATCACGAGCCTGGATCTCACCGCGGTGAGCGCGACCTCGAGGCGATCACGCGCGGACCATTTGACCATGATGCTCGCCAAATATGACTTCACCGTTGATTCGGCGATGTTGAGCGCCGTGCCGATCTCGCCGTTGGAGCGTCCGCCGCAGAGGAGTCGTACGACGTCGAGCTCTCGTGGGGACAGCGCCGCGCGAGAGTCTGCATGCACGCCGGCTCGCACTGGATCGGGTGGCGTCGTCAACTGAGCTGCCGTCAGTTGACAGAACGTGAAGAGTCCGTAGCTGGCGGCGGCGATGGCGCCCCTGAGGTCGTCTGGAGGGGAGTCCCGCGCGACGACAGCTCGCGCACCCGCCTCGAAGAGTCCCAGCATCGTCTGCCGCGTCGTCGTGCCGACGAGCGCGATGATCGGGAGCCCGGGGAGGGCTGCCGCGACGGAAGTGACGCGCTTGAGGCAGTCTTTCGTGCCGGCGCCGCAGTCGACGATGACGACCGAGTCCTGTACATCCGACCATTCGAGTCTCTCGGCGAGGAGGTGCGCCCGGATGCGTGAATGGACACCGACCTCGGCCAGCGCGTAGCCGATCGCGCGTAGGGCGAACACCTCGTCTGCGAGAAGCAACACATTGGGGACTGTTCCCGCCTCGCCCGCAGCGAGGGCTGCTTCTGCGGGAACATCCTCCTGAACCATGCGATCGTGAACTCTCACAATTCCTTACCCACCCCCTCGAACCCGACGTTGATGGGTGTCGCTTAATGCACTCTATGGCGATGCAGAACTGGTGATCCATCGCCGTGCGCGGATCCCGACGATCGGCTACCTCTTTGCGACTTTCGTCTAGCACCGTTGGATCGGTGCGGACCCGTCGAAAGGAGTCAGCGTGCCCGTGCGAACGCGGGTAGTGCCGCCCTTCCGGCCTCAATAACTTCGGTGGAGACGTCCGGATCGCGGTCACGAATCAGACGTCGTCCTTGAAACCAAGAAACGGATCGGAAGGATCAAAGATGGGTGCACTTCTCAGATTCATTGCGTGGGTGTTGGCGAACATCGGGCGTTGGGGCACGGCCGTCTCTCGCTACGTGAGCCGCGTTGTTGCCTGGATCAAGTCGAATTCAGCGCGTGTGATGGGTTGGATCAACGCTGGCATCTCGTTCGGCACCATCCTGCAGTGGATTCTCCAGATTCTCGGCATCGGCTGAGTTGACATACTCTCTGGGGTAGCCGCACAATGCGGCTACCCCAGACCTCTGAACCGAAGGTCTCTCTCCGAGAGGCTACTTTCTCAACCCACGGCGCGACTGTGCCTCCGCCGCTGAATTGGAAGACCTGGATGCAAACCGAGAACCGCCCCGCCCGCGCAGGCATCGACGTCGTCGGGGTGTCGAAGTCGTACGGACCGGTGCGCGTGCTATCCGATGTGTCGTTCTCCTGCCCTTTGGGGTCGGTGACGGGACTGCTTGGACCCAATGGGTCGGGTAAGTCCACTGTGATGCGAATCATGCTCGCGCTGGCGCATGCTGACGATGGTGTCGTTGTCTACGACGGGCATGAGTACCGGGAGCTTCGCGTGCCGTCGCAGTACGTCGGGGCGATGATCGATCCTGCGGCGCATCACTCCGGGCGTTCTGTCGCTGAGACCCTCGCTGGGGCCGCGATCCTGGCAGATGTCCCGCTGTCCCGGTCGCGGGAGGTCATGGACCTGCTCGGCCTCGGGTCGGTGCGCCGCCGACGCTTTGGTGCGCTCTCGCTCGGGATGAAGCAACGGGTGGGGCTGGCGATCGCCTTGATCGGCAGGCCGAAATACCTCATCCTCGATGAGCCGATGAACGGCCTGGACATCGAGTCCTCAGACTGGCTGCGTGACACCCTGACCTCTCACGCCCGGGATGGCGGCGCCGTGCTCCTCTCCACTCATTTGCTGCAGGAGTTGCAAGGGTTCGCTGATCGGCTGGTGGTGCTTAGTCAAGGACGGGTGACCTTCTCAGGAGGAGTCGATGATTCTCCACCCGAGCATGCCCTCGTCAGAGTCCCGGAGCCCGATCTTCTCCGTCTTTCGCTCGACCGGCGCGGCATCGACTATACGTGGGAGCAAACGTCGTTGCACTTCCGTGTCCGAGCGCATCCGCTCGCGATCGGCCGGATCCTCCTCGAGGACGCGATTCTTGTCGAAGAGCTCGTGTGGGAGCGCGAGTCGATTCGAGACACGTACATGCGTCTGACGCAGGGGGAATACGTGGCGGGGAGGTCAGCGTGACCATTGCCATGGCCGGTACGTTCGGTGCCTCGCACCGTCGCTTCGCTCGTCTGCTGCGAGTCGAGCTGAGGAAAGTGGCTGCAACTCGCGGAACGCAGTGGGTCCTCGGTGTTCTCGTCGGAACATGGGTTCTCGCCGCTCTTGGCGTCGCCGCAGTCACTCTTGGAGGTGGGGGTGGGCAAGTCAACGTCATCGGAGCGCTGATGGGCATGAGCGCTTTCGTCATCATGCTGGCGCCGATTCTGGGCATCATGATCATGGCGGGCGATTGGCAGTCGAGAGATGTCGTCACTCTGTTCACGGCAGAGCCGCGGCGCCGTTTTGTCTTCTGGGCAAAGGTGGGTGCCGCTGTCATCGCGGGCGCGGCGATCATCGTCAGCGCGCTTGCGCTTGCGATCCTCGCCAGCGCGGCGCTCGCGGGGATAGCCGGGGCCTCATTGCAGTGGAGCCTCGAAGGTGTGAACATTTGGGGGATGCTCCTGGGCGCGGTTGTTGCTATCGCCTCGGGCGTCGCCTACGGTGCGGCGATTCCGCGAGTCGCCATCGCCGTGACGTTTTCGCTCCTTCAGGGGCTTGCGATCGATCCGCTGCTGGCCCTCGATGCCTCTGGCGTCGGCAAATGGTTTCGGTTGAGCGCGATTTCCGAAATCGGCGGCGCGAGCGGAGCAGTCGGCCCGGCATTGGTGGCAGGCATCCTCTTCGTCGCCGCTCCGCTCACGGCAGGTTACTTCCGCACGCTCCGAGCCGATATCCGGTGACGGACGGGCGCGGCCGACGTCTCGGTCAAGACGCCGGCCGCGGGTGCTTCGCGAAACGGATCAGAAGCGACTCCATGATAATGCGGTGCGGCGTAGCGCAAACCGGGGCGAGCATGAAACAAGCGATTGTGGGGTGGATGCGTGTATGAACGAATTGAGCGAACGTCTCACGAGCGAACCTCATGCGAATGATCCCCCCGCCGCCGGTTCGCCGGGCAAACAGCGGCTCGCGCCCCGAGCGTTGAGCTACCTCAATGTCCAGCATGCGCTGGTCGTGGTGGTCATCGGCTGCGCAGGTGCGGGCGCGATTGCCTTTGTTCCCGATTCGTCGTTGCGGGGCATTCTCTGGGCGTTGACGGGTGTGCTCGTGACGAGTTCGCTCTCGATCGAGTTGCCGTGGCTCAATCGTGTTCATGTGCGCACGACTTCCTATAGCGTCACCGGCGCCTACGTATACATCGCGCGAGGGCGGCTCTGGAGACGCTCGGTCGTGATTGCCACGCCTCAGATCCTCAACGTCGAGATCTCCCAGGGTCCGTTGCTTCGCGCATTCGGGCTCGTCTCGGTCCGCTTGCTGTCGATCGTAGAGCTCGAACACCTCGGTCCGCTGGAACGCGATGCTGCTGAGCGCATCCGCTCGACTGTCCTCGCAAGCCAGCTCGGTGGCCCTGATGAGTGAGACTGTGTGCCGGTTGTCGATTCGGTCGATACCGGCGGCTTACCTCGAGTCGTGTGTCATGTTGTTCGGCAGCGTGACCGCGGCGGTGCTGTATCTCACAACGCCGGGGCTCTGGCCGGGGCGCTGGGCGCTTCTGGTTCTCGTGCCGCTCATCGTGATGTCCGTCGCCGAGCCGCCGTGGCGGTATGCCTTTACCCGTGTCGTCGTGACCGAGGAACATGTGCGTCTGCGTACGGGTGTCGTCGCCCCGAAGGAGCGCACGATGAGTTGGTCGGACGTCACGGCGTGCGACACCCGGCAGTCGTGGGCTCATCGCCTGTTGAGCGTGCACGCGATCACCCTCGCGCAGACCGGCGACGAGAGGACTCGGATCCAGATTCCCGGGGTGTCGAACGTCGACCGCGACGTCATCGTGGGCCACTTCGAGGCGCGTCGGCCGACGACGGAGAATGAGGGCGCCGCGACCGAGCTCGAGCGAGTCAGCGAATCCACCGACCAGCGGTCGGAGCTGATTTACCGAGCGCGAGTGGGCGACCTGCTAGTCGCAGGTCTTTCATTCGGGCAGTTTGCCGTGCTCGGAGCTGCGGCGGTTTTCACCGCCGTAGATCTCCTGGATGCGACTGGTCTCACCGGTGGGTTGGAGAGGAGTTTCGCGGTGGCGCCCGTTCTGATGGTCGTTGCGATCTGCTGCTCGGCGCTGCTGTTGGGATTCGCGCTAATGGCCATTCGCTTCGCGGGGTTCGAAGTGAGACGAGACAGCGATGGCACGCTCGAAATCGCCTACGGGCTGCTCTCCCTCCACCGTCGGCGGATCGACCCGCTCAGCGTCGTCGGAGTCGTCGTGCAGCGAAACTTGATCGAGACGCTCCTCGGGCGCGTCCGCCTCTCAGTCCTGACGATGGATTCGTCAGTGCAGCTGGGTGGAAACCTGCTCTTGCCCGCGCTTCCGCGTCGGATCGTGGGTGATGTCGTGCTCCGGTCCTTCGCCGAAGAAGGTGCGGCGATCGGGCTTACGCAGCGAGGGCGGTCCGCTGCCTTCGGGCAGGCGGGCATTCTCGCAGCGACACTCCTGCCTGGCGGCATCGCGTGGTGGTTTGGGGCGCAGGCGGATGCGCGGCCGTGGGCTGTCGTGCTCATCGCGCTCGTCGCCGTCATCGCGGCCTGGTTGCTCGGACGCCTCGCCTCGTCTCGGCTCGAGGTTGACGACGGTGCGCGGCGGGTCACTCACACGATGTTGCACGTGACCGAACGGCGAAGGGTTCTGACGGTCGGCGCCGTCCATGCAGTTTCCGTGACGAAGCTCATCGGACGTCCGGCGACCGCCGCAGTTTTCTATGTCGCGGGACTGCCGCATGCGGCGCGCGCGACGCGGTTCACCACCGCGGGGATGGATCTGCTGGCGAAGAGCATCGCTGCGCCTGAGAGGCGACGGCCGCAACGTCGCTGTTGAGCGTCATCGATGCGGACGGTGAAGCGACGGGGCCGAGAAGGGGGAGGGGGCTCGAGGCCTTTCCCCCTTCTAGGGATCGGCGCGGGTGCCTGGGTCTACAGCCGGATCTCGGCGACGACCTCGCCGTATTCGGTCTCGTCGACCGGGACGAAGCCGACGCGGGTGAAGAAGTTCTCCGGGCCGCCCTGGCCGGCCTCGTAGATGACGGTGACGCGATCGACGCCGCGGGCGCGGGCCTGTTCGAGGAGCTGCTCGACGGCGAAGCGGCCGACGCCGCGGCCCTGGTCGTCGGCATCCACGTTGATCCGCCACAGCACCGAGCGGAAGTGCTCCTGCTCCGCGTCGGGGTCGAAGTTCGCGCTGACGAACCCGACGACCTCGTCGCCGTCGAGCACGACGCGCTGCCACGCCGTGCGCGGATCGACCACGGCACCCGCGACCGCGTAGCTGGTCGGCGCGAGGAACTGCTCCTGACCGGGCTTGAGCGACATCGTGTTCACGGCGACGATCGTCGCGGCCGACAGTTCCTCGAGGCGCAGCTCGCTCATGTTTCATAGGGTACTGGCATCAAGACGGCGGCGAACCGTTCGTTTCATGTGAGATCCCTCACCCGCCTCACCGTGCAAGAGCCCGAGATATCTCGATATCAAGATACTTTTTCCGGTTGCGGTAGGGTGGATGCCGATCCCGCAACGTTCGCGACAGGAAGACCCGCCGTGCCCGAGTCCACCATCATCTACACCCACACCGACGAGGCTCCGGCTCTCGCGACCGCCTCGTTCCTGCCGATCGTGCAGGCCTTCGCCGGGCAGGCGGGCGTCGAGATCGACACCCGCGACATCTCCCTCGCCGGGCGCATCCTGGCGGCGTTCCCGCAGCGCCTGGCACCCGAGCAGCAGGTCGGTGACGCCCTCGCCGAGCTGGGGGGGCTCGCGACGCTGCCCGAGGCGAACATCATCAAGCTGCCGAACATCTCGGCATCCATCCCGCAGCTGAAGGCGGCGATCGCAGAGCTCCAGTCGCAGGGCTACGACATCCCCGACTACCCCGACGACGCCGTCACGGTCGAGGAGAAAGACATCCGCGCCCGCTACGACCGCATCAAGGGCTCGGCCGTCAACCCCGTGCTGCGCGAGGGCAACAGCGACCGCCGCGCGCCGCTGTCGGTGAAGA
>JASGGN010000070.1:0-6783 GCA_047605005.1 Microbacterium sp. | reverse complement strand
CGATCTGCTCGCGCCAGTCGACCTTGCCCTGCGTGCGCTCGCCGCCGATGCGCGTATACCCGCGGAAGTGCGGGCTGTTGACATTCTCGATCGCGAGCTTGTCTTGCTCCGGCAGGTCGAAGAACGCGCGCGCCGTGCGGTGCAGGCGCTGCTCGAGCTCGGGCGTGACGCCGGTTCCGGTGAGGTAGAAGAAGCCGACGTCGTGGGTCGCGGCGCGCAGCTGCTCGCGAAAGCGGGCGGCGGCTTCGTCGCCCTGGTCGAGGAGCGAGAGGTCGAGAATCGGCAGGCTCAGATCTGACATGACCCGAGGATATGCGCGGCGCGATGGATGCCGGGGTTCTGTTGCCGTTCGTTACCCCGGCCGTCGTGCGCGCCTCTCCCGTGTCGCCGCTGCGGTCGAAGTGGCGGATGCCTCTTGCTTCGGCTAACGTACGAGGGTACCCATTAGGCGTGCCTTACCTAAGCGCGCTGCCGCCCACTCGGAGAACCCGTTCCGCCCGTGCTCGCCAGCTTTCTCATCGGTCTGCGTGAAGGCCTCGAAGCTGCGCTGGTCGTCGGCATCCTCGTCGCCTACCTGACCCGGGTCGAGCGGCGCGATGTGCTGCCGCGGCTGTGGACCGGTATCGGGCTGGCGGTGCTGCTGGCCCTCGGCATCGGCGCGTTCTTCACTTTCGGCGCCTACGCGTTGACCTTCGAGGCGCAGGAGGTCATCGGCGGTCTGCTGTCGCTGGTGGCCGTCGCGATGGTGACGGGGATGGTGTTCTGGATGCAGAGGACGGCGCGCACCCTCAAGAGCGACCTCGAGGGCGAGCTGGAACGTGTGCTCGCCGTGGGCGGTCTCTGGGGCGTCGTCGCGATCGGCTTCGTCTCGGTCGCGCGCGAGGGCGTCGAGACGACCCTGCTGCTGTGGTCGATGGTGCAGTCCTTCGGCGACGGCTCCGGCGCGCTGATCGGCGCGCTGCTCGGCATCGCTGTCGCCGCGGGGCTCGGCTGGCTGTTGCACCGCGGTATGGTGCGCGTCGACCTGCGCCGCTTCTTCTCCTGGACCGGCGTCGTGCTCGTCGTCGTCGCGGCGGGCGTGCTCGCCTACGCGATCCACGACCTCCAGGAGGCCGGCGTGCTGCCCGGGCCCTTCGGCGCGGCGGCGCCGGTCGACCCGGCCACCGGCGCCGTGCTCGTCGGCGGCGCGGGCTTCCCCTTCGGCTGGGCGTTCGATCTCTCGCGCCTCATCGCGCCGGGCGGCGTGGTGCACACCGTGCTCCAGGCCACGATCGGGTTCATGCCTCAGATGTCCTGGCTCCAGGTGATCGCCTGGGCGATCTACCTCGTCGTCGTCGGAACGGCATACGTGCGCGGGCAGCGTCGTCCGCGCGTCCCGTCGGCATCCCGCACCGAAGAACCCGTCACACACGCACAGCAAGGATCAGCATGATCGCACTCCGCACCGTCGGCGCCGTCTCGGCCGCCGCCCTCGCCGCCCTCGCCCTCACCGGCTGCGTCGCCCGCAGCGAGGTCTCAGAAGCGCTGACGGTCTCATCGACCGCGACGGACTGCACCGTCTCGGCGGCGACCGCGACCAGCGGCACGCTCACCTTCGAGGTCACCAACGCGGGCGACGAGGTGACCGAGTTCTACCTGCTTGCCGACGACGGGCTGCAGATCATCGGCGAGGTCGAGAACATCGCTCCCGCTGCGAGCCGCACCCTCACGGTCGTCGCCCAGCCCGGCGACTACTACACGGTCTGCAAGCCCGGCATGCTCGGCGAGGGTGTCGGCAAGGCATCCTTCACCGTCACGGGCGAGGCCGTCGAGATCACCGGTGAGGATGCCGAGCTGATGCAGCAGGCGATCGATCTGTACGCCGCGTTCGTCAAGGACCAGGTCGGGCAGCTCCTGCCCGCCGTCGAGGAGTTCGTCGCCGCTTACGAGGCAGGCGACGACGACACCGCCCGTGAGCTGTTCCCACAAGCGCGCGTGTTCTACGAGCGCATCGAGCCCATCGCCGAATCTCTCGGCGACCTCGACCCGAAGATCGACTACCGCGAGGTCGACGCCGTCGCGGAGGGCCTGGACTGGACCGGCTTCCACCGCATCGAGAAGGATCTGTGGGTGCCGGACGAGGACGCGCTCAACGCCGACGGCGAGACCTCGGCGTGGCTGGACTGGTCGCCCTCGACCGACGCCGAGCGCGTCGAGATCGGCGACCAGCTGCTGGCCGACGTGCAGGAGCTGTACGACTACGTGCACTCCGACGAGTTCCTCGACGCGCTGGATGAGCAGGGCATCGCGGGGATCTCCAACGGCGCGATCGCGCTGCTCGACGAGGTCGCCACCGGCAAGATCAGCGGCGAGGAGGACTGGTGGTCGGGCACGGACCTCTGGGATTTCGCCGCCAACGTCGAGGGCTCCCAGATGGCGTTCTCGCTCGTCGAAGACCTCGTGCGCGCGAAGGGCGACGACGGCGCGGCGCTCGCCGACGAGATCGTCGCCGGTTACGAGGCGCTCGAGGACGCCCTCGCGGCGTACGGCTCGCTCGAAGACGGCTTCGTGAACTACTCGGAGCTGACGGATGACGACAAGCGCGAGCTGTCCGACCTCATCAACGCGCTCGCCGAGCCTCTGTCGCAGCTGACGTCGATGCTCCTGTCCTGATGGGCAGCGGCGAGTCCGAGCAGGCCGGCACCGGATCGGGCGCGGGCCTGAGCCGGCGGGGGCTGATCGGGCTCGCCGCCGGCATCGGCGCGGCGGGGTTCGCCCTCGGCGCAGGCGCCGGCTCGGCGGCGGGTGTCGCGGTCGGCAGAGCGCGCGCGAGCGCGGCATCCACGTCATATCCGTTCTTCGGCGAGCGCCAGGCGGGCATCACGACCGAGGTGCAGGACCACCTGCACTTCGCGGCGTTCGACATGATGTCGGGCACGACCAGCGACGACCTCGTCGAACTGCTGCAGGACTGGACGTACGCCGCCTCCCGGATCACGCAGGGCCTCGAGGTGAGCGCGACCGGCGCCGTCGGCGGGTCGCTCCAGGCGCCGCCCGACGACACGGGCGAGGCGCTCGGGCTCGCCGCGAGCGGACTGACCGTCACGTTCGGCTTCGGTCCGACGCTGTTCCTCACCGACGAGGGGGAGGACCGCTACGGCGTCGCAGACCGTCAGCCGCCCCTTTTGCAGAAGCTCCCGGCGTTCCTCGGCGACGACCTCGACCCCGATCTCTCGGGCGGAGACCTGTGCATCCAGGCGTGCGCCGACGACCCGCAGGTCGCCGTGCACGCCATCCGCAACCTCAGCCGCATCGCGTTCGGTCGCGCGCGGCTGCGCTGGTCGCAGCTGGGCTTCGGGCGCACCTCGCGCACGACCAGCGACCAGTCGACGCCGCGTAACCTCTTCGGCTTCAAGGACGGCACCGCGAACATCCTCGCGAGTGACACGGCTGCGCTCGACGAGCACGTGTGGGTCGCCCAGGGCGATGAGCCGGTGTGGCTTGAGGGCGGCTCCTATCTCGTCGCGCGCAAGATCGCGATGCTCGTCGAGACGTGGGACCGCGTGCGCCTGGCAGAGCAGCAGCGCATCGTCGGCCGCGACAAGGCCGAGGGCGCGCCGCTGTCGGGCGGCACCGAGCTCACCGACCCCGACTTCGCGGCGGCGGATGCCTCGGGCGAGGCCCTCATCGACCCCGCCAGCCACGTCGCGCTCGCCCACCCTGAGAGCAACGACGGCGTGCGGCTCCTGCGCCGCGGCTACAACTACGTCGACGGCAACAACGAGCTCGGGCGTCTCGACGCGGGTCTGTTCTTCCTCGCGTTCCAGCGCTCGCCGGAGCAGTTCATCACGGTGCAGAAGGCGCTGTCGGCCGATCTCATGAGCGAGTACATCAGCCACATCGGCTCTGGCATCTGGGCGATCCCGCCCGGTGCCGAGTCCGGATCCTACATCGGTGCCCCGCTGTTCGCGTGAGCGCCGCGGCCTGACCCTGCTGAGTGACCCTGCTGCGGCTGAGCTCGCCGCCGCGGAGCCGCCGCGGCACCGCCGCGAGAGGAGCGTCGCGAATCGGTGGGCACTCGTGGTCGCTTCACGCCTCGGCATCCGGCAACGAGCGACCACTGTTCGACGTTGCGCGCGAAGGGTGGGCACTCGTGCTCGCATCGGCGGCATCCATCCGGCAACGAGCGACCACTGACCCGGCGCGCCCGATGCGTGCGCCGCGTGCTCCGCGTGCTCTGACGGCGACGTGCGCCGGCCGCACGTGGCTACGGTGGAGGAGTGACCCAGACCACGGACGGCATGCAGTTCGGCATCTTCACCGTCAGCGACATCACCCGTGACCCCACGACGGGCAGGACGCCGAGCGAGGCGGAGCGCATCCGCGACGTGCTGACGATCGCGAAGCACGCCGAAGAGGTCGGGCTCGACGTCTTCGCGATCGGCGAGCACCACAACCCGCCGTTCTTCTCGTCATCCCCGACGACGACGCTCGCCTACATCGCGGCGCAGACAGAGCGCATCGTGCTGTCGACCGCGACGACTCTCATCACGACGAACGACCCGGTGAAGCTCGCGGAGGACTACGCGATGCTTCAGCACCTGGCGGGCGGCCGCACCGACCTCATGCTCGGCCGGGGCAACACCGTCCCGGTCTACCCCTGGTTCGGCAAGGACATCCGTCAGGGGCTTCCCCTCGCGCTCGAGAACTACGCTCTGCTGCACCGACTGTGGCGCGAGGACGTCGTCGACTGGGAGGGGACGTTCCGCACGCCGCTGCACGGCTTCACCTCCACGCCGCGTCCGCTCGAGGGCATCCCGCCCTTCGTCTGGCACGGCTCGATCCGCACGCCTGAGATCGCCGAGCAGGCCGCGTATTACGGCGACGGCTTCTTCGCGAACAACATCTTCTGGCCTGCCGAGCACTACCAGCGCCTCATCGGCCTGTACCGGCAGCGCTGGGAGCACTACGGCCACGGCGCCGGCGAGACCGCGATCGTGGGTCTCGGCGGCCAGGCGTTCATGCGCGCCAGATCGCAGGATGCCGTGGACGAGTTCCGTCCCTACTTCGACAACGCCCCCGTCTACGGGCACGGGCCCTCGCTCGAGGACTTCTGCGAGCTGACGCCGCTCACGGTCGGCTCACCGCAGCAGGTCATCGACCGTTACGCCGGCATGCGCGAGCTTTTCGGCGACTACCAGCGGCAGCTGTTCCTCATGGATCACGCCGGGCTTGCGCTGAAGACGGTGCTGGAGCAGCTCGACATCCTCGGCGGCGAGGTCGTGCCGGTGCTGCGCCGGGAGCTCGCGAAGAACCGCCCCGCGACCGTGCCGGATGCCCCGACGCACGTCGCGCGCGTGCGCGCCGCCTACGGCGATGCCCCGTCCCGGCAGGCGACGCCGCGCGCCAACCGGGGGGACAACCTGAGCGGGCACTCTCCCTACCAGGACGCCCCGGAAGCTCCCGGTCGGTGAGCCGGTGTGTGCCGGAAGCAGGCCGAGGTGAGGTTCCGAGGC
The DNA here is from genome assembly GCA_047605005.1 of Microbacterium sp. Lineage (GTDB taxonomy): Bacteria > Actinomycetota > Actinomycetes > Actinomycetales > Microbacteriaceae > Microbacterium. Next base: position 1,288 of record JASGGN010000070.1, on the reverse strand, counting down.
TCCTCCGGCGGGCTGTGGCGCGGTTCAGCCTGTCATCGGCACGCCCGACGGCGGGCAAGGACGCTCACATCATGAGCGCGAAGCTGGCTGGTAGGCTCGTAGAGGATGCCGTGGATCTTCCGCGGCAGCTGGAGCAGGCCGGCAGGAAGCTGGTCCCCTGTGGTGGGTTCCCGGAAGCCATCGGTGATCGAGTCCCGCGCGAAGCGCGGTGTATCGAGATCACGGGTGTGCCGGCGGTGATCTTCGACTGGTGACCAGCGTTGACGGCGACGTGAAGTGTCGCGTGTCTGGATCTGCCTGTTCCTGCTCCTTCGCACGATCTCGCGCGCGAGACGCGCGTGCGAGTCTAAACAAAGAAGGAGAGACCTTTTGGAAGGTCCTGAAATCACCGCCGCAGAAGCCGTTCTGGACAACGGCCGCTTCGGCACCCGCACCATCCGCTTCGAGACCGGCCGCCTCGCGCAGCAGGCTCAGGGCGCCGTCGCCGCCTACCTCGACGAGGAGACGATGCTGCTGTCGGCCACCAGTGCCGGCAAGCACCCCCGGGAGGGCTTCGACTTCTTCCCGCTGACCGTCGACGTCGAGGAGCGCTCGTATGCCGCGGGCAAGATCCCCGGCTCGTTCTTCCGCCGCGAGGGCCGCCCCTCCACCGAGGCGATCCTGGTGTGCCGCCTGATCGACCGCCCGCTGCGCCCGTCGTTCGTCGAGGGCCTCCGCAACGAAGTGCAGATCGTCGTCACCGTCCTGTCGATCGCCCCCGGCGAGTTCTACGACGCGCTCGCGATCAACGCGGCGTCCCTCTCCACGCAGATCTCGGGTCTGCCGTTCTCCGGCCCGATCGCAGGTGTCCGCCTCGCGCTCATCCCCGGTCAGGGCGAGCACGCCGACCAGTGGGTCGCGTTCCCGAATGCCGCGCAGGTCGAAGAGGCCGTCTTCGACCTCATGGTCGCCGGTCGTGTGCTCGACGACGGCGACGTCGCGATCATGATGGTCGAGGCCGAGGCCACTGAGAACAGCTGGAACCTCATCAAGGGCGGCGCCACCAAGCCGTCCGAGGAGGTCGTCGCGCAGGGGCTGGAGGCGGCGAAGCCGTTCATCCGTGAGCTCGTCGCGGCCCAGAACGTCGTCGCGAACACCGCCGCGAAGGAGATCCGGCCCTACCCGGTCTTCCCCGCGTACACGCAGCAGACCTACGACTTCGTCGCCGGTCGCGCGTACGACCGGCTCGTGCCTGTGTACCAGATCGCCGACAAGATCGAGCGCCAGAACGCCGACGACGCCGTCAAGG
>JASGGN010000069.1:0-6786 GCA_047605005.1 Microbacterium sp. | reverse complement strand
ACACACGACTCAACGGGATCGACACACGACTCAATGAGCTCGACACACGACTCAACGGGATCGACACACGACTCAATGAGCTCGACACACGACTCGACGGGATCGACGCACGACTCAATGAGCTCGCCGCCATCGTGCTGCAGATCCGCGATGCCGTCATCTCGAACGGCAGCTGACGGCGCCGTACGCTGCGGCGCCGCCGGGCGGCGATATGGCTGCCCCTAGAATCGTCGGGTGAGCAAACCACGCGTCTACTCCGGAATGCAGCCGTCCGCCGACTCCCTTCAGATCGGCAACTACATCGGCGCTCTCCTGCAGTGGCGTGACCTGCAGGATGCCTACGAGGCGTTCTTCTCGGTGGTCGACCTGCACGCCCTGACGCAGCCGAACGACCCCGCCGAGCTGCGTGAGAAGACCCGGCGCACCGCGGCGCAGTACATCGCCGCGGGCATCGAGCCGTCGCGCTCGACGCTGTACGTGCAGTCGCACGTGCCGGCCCACGCCGAGCTCGCCTGGGTCCTGTCGACCATCACGGGCTTCGGTGAGGCGAGCCGGATGACCCAGTTCAAGGACAAGTCCGCCCGCTACGGCACCGACGCGACAAACGTGGGCCTGTTCACCTACCCGATCCTGATGGCAGCGGACATCCTGCTGTACCAGACCGACATCGTCCCGGTCGGCGACGACCAGCGCCAGCACGTCGAGTTGACCCGCGACCTCGCCGAGCGGTTCAACGGCCGCTTCGGCCAGGCGTTCACGGTGCCGATCCCGGTCATCCAGAAGAACACCGCCCGCATCTACGATCTGCAGAACCCCACGTCGAAGATGTCGAAGTCGGCGGAGTCGGATGCCGGGGTGCTGTGGCTGCTCGACGACCCGGCGGTCTCGGCGAAGAAGGTCATGCGCGCCGTGACCGACAGCGAGGGTTCGGTCCGCTACGACCGCGAGACCAAGCCGGGCGTGTCGAACCTGCTGACGATCTATGCGGCACTGACCGGTCGGCAGATCCCGTCGATCGAGGACGAGTACGCCGGCCGCGGCTACGGTGACTTCAAGAAGGGGCTCGCCGACGTGGTGACCTCAGAGTTCGGCCCCGTCCGGGAGCGGGCGCTCGAGCTGCTGGCCGACCCCGCGGAGCTCGACCGGCTGCTGGCATCCAACGCCGACCGTGCCGCCGCAGTCGCCGACGCCACCCTCGCCGACGTGTACGACAAGGTCGGGCTGCTGCGCCGGCGCTGAGCCCGGTCGGTGCCGGCGCGGTCCCGCCTGGCGCGGGTTGTCTGGGCGCCGCGTCCCTGTGTGTGGCTCAGACGCACTCGGCTTGCTACAGTGCGGGCATGCTCACCGTTGAGGAACTGTATCTGCTGCTGACCCGCCCGTCGGGAGAGCCGGAGGTTTACGGACTGAAGTACGGGTACGGGTTGAATGCCGCGCTGCTGGCCGATCTGCTCATCGCGGGGCGCATCGCGGTCACCGATGCCGCACCGCCCCGCATCGCGGTGGTCTCCACGGAACCGACCGGTACGCTCCTGATCGACTACGGGCTCGGCCTCATCGGAGACCGTGACGGCCGCACCCTCGAGAGCACCATGCGCTGGGGACGCTTCATCCCCGATGCGGCGGTCGTCACAGCGCTCGTCGACGCGGGCGTGATCACTCGAGGCAGCCGCCGCATGTGGGGGTTCGGCGCCCTCCGCACCCCGATCAGCGACCCGGCGCCGAAGCGTGCGGTCCGCGATCGGCTAGCCGAGGTGTTTGCCGGCGACCGAGCCCCGACGGCGCAGGATGCGACCCTCGTCGCCGTCCTGCACGCGCTCACGGTGGCCGCTCAGCTGCTGCACGAGCTCGTGGATGCCACGAGCAGAAGCGATCTCGAACGTCGCATCCAGGCCGTCGTCGATGCCGCACCGCTTCCCGGCAGCGCCGTCGCCCGGCTGGCGGTCACGACGGTGCTGGCGACGGCGCACGGCGCCGCCGTCTCCGCCTCGGCTACCTACCACGGCCCCGGCGGCGTCTAGGAGTCGGGCTGCTGGCGCTGGTGGCGCTGCTGGCGCCGCCCGCCAGGCCACGGCCGAGCCCGGCCACGGCGCATAACTCAGGCTGTTCACCGGTCAGCCGCCCCGAAAGAAGCCCTCACGACATGTTCAGCCTGAGTTATGACCCTCGCTACGATCCGGTCCGGCACCCGCCACACCGAAAAGGGCGACGGAATCAGCGGCGACGGCGAGGGCGAGAGCCTGAAACGAGCCCGCGGACCCCGTCGATGACGATCTGACGGTCGTAGAGCAGGTCCTCTGCCAGCGGTCGCAGCGTCACCAGGCCCAGGCGCGCGGCGGCGAGGTCACGGCGACGATCGCGCCGCTGCTTGTCCCACCCCTCGTGATGGGCCTTGCTGTCGCACTCGATGATCAGCCAACCCTCCACGAGGAAGTCGACACGCCCGACCCCCTCGATCTCGACCAGCGTCTGATACCGGAGACCGAGCTGGCGCAGGATGAGGCGCATGAACGTCTCTGTTCCGGACTCGGCGCTGCTGTCAGCGAGTGCGAGAATCACGCGGAACCGCTCCGGGAGCCCGGCGAAGACGTCGCGCACTTCCATGGGGGTGAGGATGCCGAGGTGAAGAACACTGTCGACGGTCGCGACGGCAGAGCGGGCGTCTTGACAACGGATCGCCTGTGCGAGGGCGTCCGCCACGGAAACCGCTCCGAGGGTGTGATCCGACGAGCTCAGCGGCCACCAATGGAGCACGACGTGACGGCGATCCCGCTCGCTGAACCGACGCTGGCGCACCTCGGGCGAGCGCATGCGGGACATCGACCGTGCGAGGTGGACGTGTACGCGACTGCCGTCGAAGACGAAGACGCCCAGCAGATCAAGGAGCGAGACGCAGGCGAGGCGGCCACCGACACGCACTGCCCGGTCGATGCCCGCCGCCGGCGCCAGCATGTACCGATCGCGGCGCACGCGAAGGAGTCGTCCGTCCCGCACCGCCGCCGTGATCTGCTTCGGGCGCATGCCCATCGCCAGCAGATCGGCGCGACACATCACCTGGTTCTCCGTATGAGTCACGATCGCCATGACGCCAACCCTCGCCGCCAGGTCGACGCCGCGGGGCACCCGGGTGCCGAAATGTGGAGAGCCTGCGAAATCTGTCGCCTGTGGAGGAGGCGATGCAGCTCGGCAGCTCGGCGCATAACTCAGGCAGATCCACCTCTCCGGGCCTCACGACCGGGCCTCAGACCGAAGCCAGCCTGAGTTATGCGCCGATGGCGGGCCGCCCCCGGCGCCTCCCTGGCACCTCCGAGCGCCTCACCGGCGCCTCCCTGGCGCCTCCGAGCGCCTCCCCGGCACCTCTCATCACCTCCCCGGCGCCGGTAGGGTCGGGAGGATGGAACCGGTCACCCTCACGACGGAGCGGCTCGAACTGTCGGCGCCGCGGGACAGCGACGTGGATGCCGTCTACGAGGCCTGCCAGGACCCGGACATCCAGCGATACACCACGGTCCCGTCGCCCTACGAACGCGAGCACGCCGTCGACTTCATCGCGAAGACCGCCGCCTGGTGGCGGGAAGGGTCAGAGACGACGTGGGCGATCCGCACGGGCGGCACGTTCGCGGGCATGGTCGGGCTGCACCGGCTCGGGCGCGGCGACGGCGAGATCGGCTACTGGATGGCGCCGGCGCAGCGCGGTCGTGGCCTGCTGAGGGAGGCCTCCCGGGCCGTCGTGGACTGGGCCTTCGCGGAGGAGGGGCTCGCCCTTGCCCGCATCGAGTGGCGCGCGACCGTCGGGAACGTCGCCTCGGCCCGCACCGCTCGCGCGCTGGGATTCCGGTACGGAGGCCTGCTGCGCCTGGCCATCACGCACGCCGGCGGCCAGCGGGACGACGCCTGGATCGCCGATCTGCTCCCGGGCGACGACCGCTCCCCGCATCGCTGGCCCGTGCTCGACGACTGACGACAGACGACTGACGCCAGGCGACTCCCGCGTGGCAGGATGTGGCCATGCCCGAGATGCCCGAGGTGCAGGGACTCGTCGACTTCCTCGCCGAGCGCACCCGCGGGCTTGCCATCACGAAGGCGACCGTCGCGAACATCGCGGCCCTGAAGACGTACGACCCGCCCATCGAGACGCTCAGGGGCGCGCACGTTACCGGCGCGACCCGCCACGGCAAGTTCGTCGACATGGCAGCGGATGCCTCAGCCATCGAGCCGCTCCACCTGATCTTCCACCTCGCGAAGGCGGGCTGGCTGCGCTGGTACGACCGACTCCCGTCCACGGTGATCCGACCGGGAAGAACCCCGATCGCGTTGCGGATCGGGTTCAACGACGGGTCGGGGTTCGACCTGACCGAGGCCGGCACGAAGAAATCGCTCGCCGTCTCCATCGCGCGCAGCCCCGGCGACGTGCCGGGCATCGCCCGCCTCGGCCCCGACCCGCTCGATGCGGGATTCACCCGCGACAGCCTCGCGGGGCTATGCGCCGGCCGGCGCACGCAGATCAAGGGGGTGCTGCGCGACCAGTCGATCGTCGCCGGCATCGGCAACGCCTACTCCGACGAGATCCTGCATGCCGCGAAGATGTCGCCCTACGCCCTCGCCGCGAGCCTGGGCAGCGCCGAGATCGACCGTCTGTACGCAGCGCTGCGATCGACACTGGCGGATGCCGTCACCCAGGCATCCGGAAAGCCGCCGGCCGATCTGAAGGACGCCAAGCGTCGCGGAATGGCCGTGCACGGCAGGCGCGGGCAGGCGTGCCCCGTCTGCGGCGACGAGGTGCGCAGCGTCTTCTTCGCGGACAACAGCCTCGAGTACTGTCCGACGTGCCAGACCGACGGAAGGCCCCTCGCCGACCGGCGGCTGAGTCGCCTGCTCAAGTGAGCCGCGATCTCGACCCACCCCGGACACGCATCCCGGCACCCACGGGCGTGCACACGAACCGCAGAGCTGTGCGCGGGGCGTGGCGGTGCTCAGGCGGGCGCCGCGCGCGTGATCTCGTCCGCCATCGCCGGGGCATCCCACCCCATCACGCCCGCGATCACCTGAGCGACCTCCGCCACGGCCTCGGGCGTCGCGTCGCCGACGAAGGCGATGGACGTGCGGCGCAGCAGCAGGTCGTCGAGGTGCACGACCTGCTCGGTGCGGGCGAGGTGGCGCAGTTCCGCCGTGCTGTAGTCGGGCAGGGTCCGAAGCGGCGCGTCACCGTCGCCCGCGGCCCGGATCGCGTCGATGACGGATGCCGCGTGCGTTCCGTACCGCTCCAGCAGCTGCCCCGCGCGCCGCAGTCCCACATCGCCCTCGTACGGCGCGAGCCACTGCCGCCGCGCCCTTTCGCTCGTCGGATAGCCCGCGCCGCCGCCGATCGGCAACCCTCTCGTGCTGCGCGTGCGGGGGCGCGCGAGCTTCTCCAGCACCCGGTCGGTGACATGCTCGGCCGACGCGCGGAAGGTCGTCCACTTGCCGCCCACGAGGCTCAGCACATGCGCCGAGATCGCTCCGGGCAGCTCCCGCTCTTCGATGCGATAGTCGCGCGAGACGAACCCCGGCGCCGTGCCGCCGTGGCCCGGCAGCGGCCGGACGCCGGCGAACCGGTACACGATTCGCGAGCGGTCGACCGCGATCGACGGAAAGACGTGCCCGATCAGGTCGAAGAAGTAGTCGACCTCCGCCTCGGTGCACACGATCGGCTCGCGCATGTCGTGCTCGAGGTCGGTCGTGCCGACGAGCACGCGCCCCTTCAGCGGGTAGATCAGCACGATGCGCCCGTCGGAATGCTCGAAGAACAGCTCCCGGCCGCCGGTGGCCTCCAGCAGCTCGGGGTGGTCGAGCACGATGTGCGAGCCCTTCGTTCCGCCCATGAATCGCGACGGTGCACCGAGGGCGGCGTTGGTCAGGTCGGTCCACGGGCCCGAGGCGTTGACGACGACGGATGCCGCGAAAGCGAAGTCGCCCTCGGCATCGCGCAGCGTGACGCGGCCGGTGGCGTCAACACCGACCGCCGCCGTGTAGTTGGCGGCCCGGGCGGTGTCGGCGCTACGGTCGGCCCCGGCGGCGCGGTCGACGCGCGACCCATCGCGCAGCCCGTCGCGCAGGAGGTCGACGGCGAGCCGCTCGGGGTCGCGCAGCGAGGCATCCCAATACGTCGCGGTGTATCTGACACCGGGGTTCAGGCTCGGCAGTTGCGCGAGCGAGCGGCGCCGGCCGTGGAAAGCGTGTCGCGGCACGCGCCCGCCGCCGCGCGAGAACGAGTCGTAGATGACGAGGCCGATCTTGATGAGCGCGGCTCCCCGCTCTGCGGGGCGACCTTTCCCGTGCCGCAGGAAGCGCAGCGGCGCAGCGAGGATGCCGGAGAACGTGGAGAAGATCGGGATCGTGGTCTGCAGCGGGCGCACGTAGTGCGGGGCGGTCTTCAGCAGCGCGTTGCGCTCCGTGACGGCCTCGTGGACGAGCCGGAACTCGCCGTTCTCCAGATAACGGATGCCACCGTGGATCATATGGCTGGATGCCGCCGACGCGCCGCTGACATAGTCTCCCCGCTCGACGAGCGCCACATCGACGCCCTGCAACGCGAGGTCGCGGAAGGTCGCGATGCCGTTGATGCCGGCGCCGATGACCAGCACGTCGGCATACGGCCGCGCGCGCAGTGTGGCACTTCCCGCCGTGCCGGTCTCAGTCATGTCGCTCCCCCGTCTCCAGGCTAAGGCCCCAGCGGATGCCCCCGCCCCAGAGCCCCCGGTCGCAGAAAAGTAGACCAGGATACATGGGCAGCGATCGGCAACCCACCGC
>JASGGN010000068.1:0-7031 GCA_047605005.1 Microbacterium sp. | reverse complement strand
ACCGTGAGGCCCTGGCCCTACAAGACCATCAGAACCCCACACCCATAGGGTCTGAGGCCCCCGGGCATCGGCGTTCGACTCGGCCCTTCGGTCTGGCTCCGCCGCCGAGTTGAAAACGATTATCAATAGACGTAGTCTCGAGCGCATGCCCGGAAAACTCATCGTTCCTGCTGCTCTCGCGGCGGCATCCGTTCTCGCGCTCGCCGGCTGCGCCGGCTCCGCGACTTCCGCGAGCTCCGACTCCGCCGACGGCGCGATCGAGGTCGTCGCCGCCACCAATGCCTACGGCGACATCGCGGCGACCGTCGGTGGCGACCTGGTCGAGGTCACCTCGCTCATCGACTCGTCCAGCCAGGACCCGCACGAGTTCGAGGCGAGCGCGTCGGACCAGCTCGCGATCGAAAGCGCGCAGCTGATCATCGAGAACGGCGGCGGCTACGATCCGTTCGTCGACAGCCTCATCGAGGCCGCCGGCAGCGAGGCCCCCGTCATCAGCGCGGTCGAGTACTCCGACGCCTGGACCGGCGACGATCCGACCGAGGCCGTCGAGGGCTTCAACGAGCACGTCTTCTACGACCCCGCCGTCATGGCCGAGGTGGCTGCGGCGATCGCGGAGCAGCTGGGTGAGATCGACCCGGATGACGCCGACGAGTTCACCGCGAACGCGGAAGCATTCGCGGACGACATCGACGAGCAGGTCACTCCGATCCTCGACGAGATCGCCGCCGATCACACGGGCGAGGAGATCTTCGTCACCGAGCCCGTGCCGCTGTACCTCGCCGAGGCGGCGGGCCTGGTCAACGTCACGCCCGAGGAGTTCAGCGAGGCGGTCGAGGAGGGCGACGACGTGGCCCCGGCGACCCTGCTGGAGGCGCTCGATCTGATCGCGTCGGGCGACGTGAGCATCGTCTTCGTCAACGCCCAGGCGGCAGGAGCGGAGACGACGCAGGTCGAAGACCAGGCCGAGACGAGCGGCGTGCCCGTCATCAAGGCATCCGAACTGCTGCCGGACGGCGACACGTACGTAAGCTGGATGACCGACATGGCCACCCAGATCAAGGACGCCCTCTCCGAGTGACCCCAGCTACTCCAGCGACCGCGCCGAGCAGCCCGCTCCGCATCTCGTCCGCCGCCCTCACGCGCGGCGGACGAGCGCTGTGGAGCGGGCTGGATCTCGAGGTCGCGCCGGGTGAGTTGGTCGCCGTCCTCGGGCCGAGCGGCGCGGGCAAGACGACGCTGCTGCGGGCGATCCTCGGGCTCGAACGGCTCAGCTCCGGCACGATCGAGGCGCTCGGGCAGCCGGTGCGCCGCGCCGGCAACCGCCGCATCGGCTACGTCCCGCAGCAGCGCCCGCTGCCGGTCGGGACGACCCTGCGCGGGCGCGACCTCGTCTCGCTCGGCGTCGACGGCCACCGCTTCGGATTCCCGATCCCGCGCCGGGGCGACCGCGCCCGCATCGACGCGCTGACCGCCGCAGTGGGGGCGGATGCCTTCGCCGCCCGCCCCGTCGGCGTGCTGTCGGGCGGTGAGCAGCAGCGGCTGCGCGTCGGGCAGGCGCTCGCCGACGACCCGCCGCTGCTGCTGTGCGACGAGCCGCTGACGAGCCTGGACCTCGCCAACCAGCAGGCCGTCATGGCGCTCATCGACCGGCACCGCCGTGAGCGCGCCGCCGGCGTGCTGCTGGTCACGCACGACATCAACCCCGTCCTCGAATCCGTCGACCGCATCCTGTACCTCGCCGGCGGGCGGTTCACGCTCGGCGCCCCGAGAGACGTGCTCACCTCGGAGACGCTCACCGAGCTGTACGGCGCGCCGGTCTACGTGCTGCGCGCGGGGGGCAGGCTCGTCGTCGTCGGCGCGCCGGATGTCACCGAGGCGGCGCACCACCACGATCACGATCACGGAGCGCACGAGCAATGAGCTGGTCCGACATCGGCGACGCGCTCTTCGGCGGCGCCGCGCAGTACGGCGAGATCCTCGCCCTCGTGCAGAACTCGGTGTGGGCGGGCCTCGTGCTGGGCATCGTCGGGGGCCTCATCGGGGTGTTCGTCATGCAGCGCGACATGGCGTTCGCCGTGCACGGCATCAGCGAGCTCTCCTTCGCGGGCGCCGCCGCTGCCCTCCTGTTCGGCTTCGACGTCGTGACCGGGTCGATCCTCGGATCGCTCCTCGCCGCGACGATCATCGGGCTGCTGGGCGCGCGGGCGCGCGATCGCAACTCCATCATCGGCGTGCTCATGCCGTTCGGGCTCGGCGTCGGCATCCTGTTCCTCTCCCTCTACAACGGGCGCAGCGCGAACCGGTTCGGCCTGCTCACGGGGCAGATCGTCTCGGTGCAGAACGCGCAGCTGGGGTGGCTGATCGGGCTTTCGGCGCTCGTGCTGATCGGCCTGCTGCTGATCTGGCGGCCGCTGCGGTTCGACTCGCTCGACCCCCAGTCGGCCGCCGCGCGCGGTGTACCGACCGTCGCCGTGTCGTTCGGGTTCATGCTGCTGCTGGGACTGATCGTCGCCGTCGCGGTGCACATCATCGGTGCGCTCCTCGTGCTCGCACTGCTGGTGACGCCCGCCGCCGCCGCCATGCGCGTGGCGGCGGGGCCGCTGTCGGTGCCCCTGCTGTCGGCGGCGTTCGGCGTCGTCTCGGCGGTCGGAGGCATCCTGCTCGCCATCATGGGGACGCTGCCGGTGAGCCCGTACATCACGACGCTGTCGTTCCTGATCTACGTCGTCTGCCGCATTGTGGGCGGGCGGCGGGATGCCGTGACGCGGGCTCACTGAGCCAGAATCCACCGGTGACTCCCGGACGTTGAGCGGAGGAATCCGCAGGATTCCGGAGACGAAACGCCCGTGACGGGCATTGGTGGCTTGCATCGCTGAGGTGCGTGCGACGTTTCGGCTCGCGCCTTCGGCGCTCGCTCAACGACCGGAGGGGTGCGTGCTCTTCGGTGGACTCAGGCACAGCTCCCCAGCCCGTTCCAAGTGGCCGTGAGTAGACTCGCGGCCATGGCCCAGCGCAACACCTGGCAGCGCGATCGCGTGCGCGCGGCCCTCGGCGACGCCGCCGGCTTCGTGAGCGCGCAGGACCTGCACGCGACCCTCCGCGACGACAACACCGGCATCGGCCTGGCCACCGTCTACCGCGCGCTCGCGACGCTGGCCGCCAGTGGCGAGGCCGATCAGCTGCAGAGCCCCGACGGCGAGGCGATCTACCGTGCGTGCTCGACGACGGGGCACCATCACCACCTGATCTGCCGCTCGTGCGGAACGGCCGTCGAGATCGAGGCGCGCGAGGTCGAGCAGTGGGCTCAGCGCACCGCCGCGACGCACGGGTTCACCCGAGCGGAGCACGTCGTCGACATCTTCGGGCTGTGCGAGGTCTGCGCGGCGGGAGCTGCTGCTGCCGCGTCATCGGGCGCTCCGGATGCCGGTGACTGAGCAGGCCGTCGCGCCGCGCACGCAGCGGCTCGAGGGGGACCCCCGCATCCGGCGCGGAATGCTCGTCGGCGCCGGAGTGCTCGTCGTCGCGGCGCTCGTCGGGCTCGCACTGCTCGCGCCCGGTCCGACGCTGCCGACCCGGCTACAGGACGGACTGACCCTCTCGATCAGCGTCCTGATCGAGTCGATGCCCTTCGTCGTCCTCGGCGTGCTGCTGTCGATCGTCGTTCAGGTGTGGGTGCCCCAGGGTGCGATCGAGAGATGGATGCCGCGACCGGCATGGGCCCGGCGGACCGTGCTCTCGCTGCTCGGCATCCTGGTTCCCGTATGCGAGTGCGGGAATGTACCGTTCGCTCGGGGTCTGATGATGCGCGGGCTCGGCGTCGCCGAGACGCTCACGTTTTTGGTCGCAGCCCCCATCGTCAACCCCATCGTGATCCTCACGACGCATCAGGCATTCGGCTTCGACGACGGCATCCTCGTCGCACGACTGCTCGGCGGCTTCGCCGTCGCGAACCTCATTGGCTGGCTCTACAGCAGGCATCCCGAGCCGGGAACGCTGCTGACGGAGCGGTTCGCGCTCTCCTGCGCCGTCGCGCAGGAGCCGGATGGCACAGCCGGGCCGGACCGCGGGCGCCGCAGCCTCGCCCAGTTCGTCGTCGAGCTGCGCGCCGTCATGCCGGCGCTCGTGATCGGGTCGGCGCTCGCCGGTGCCGTGCAGGTGCTGGTGCCGCGCGACGCGCTGCTGGCGATCGGGTCGAACCCCGCACTGTCGATCATCGCGATGATCGCCCTCGGGATCATCGTGTCGATCTGCTCGAACGTCGACGCGTTCTTCGCGCTGTCGTTCGCCTCCACCTTCACGCCGGGATCGATCGTCGCGCTTCTTCTGGTCGGACCGCTTGTGGACGTGAAGATGCTCGCCCTGCTGCGCACGACCTTCCGTGCGAAGGTGCTCGCGGGACTCGTCGTCGTCGTCGTGCTGTTCGCGATCGCCGTCGGATCGGTGGTGAACCTCCTTGCGTGAGACGTCATCGCCGCTGCGGCCGCTCGAGTCACGGCGACGCGGGTCGGGCCTGGAGGGCTCTCGCCTGCTGGGCATCGGACTGGCCGCCGCGCTCTCGGCTGTGACGATCGCGCTGTGGCTCACGGGGCAGCTCTCGCTGTACATCAACCCGTCGTCGACGTGGTTCGCCGTCGCGATGGCGTTCATCGCGCTCGTCGGCTGCGCCGTGAGCTTCGCGCTGCCGCGCGGCGCGGAGGCCGATCACGGGCACGATCACGGCGCGCACGATCACGGCGGACACGACCACGCCGGCCACGGCCGCCATGGCCACGACCACGGCGCCCCCAGCGGCGGCGCCCGCAGCCACGGCGGAAAGCCCGCTCGCCCCCGCAGCTGGGCAATCGCCGCGACCGTGGCGGGAGGCATCCTGTCCACCGCGCTCGTCGCGGCGATCGTGCTGACGCCGCCCGCGACGCTGTCGGCCGAGCTCGCGATGCAGCGCGACACAGGATCGGCGCCGCTGTTCCAGGGCGCCGACACGGTCGCCCTCGCCGCGACCGGCGACACCGCGTCCTTCGGCGTCGGCGAGTGGGCGAGCGTGTTCGCGACCGCGACCAACCCCGAGGCCTTCGACGGCGACGAGGTGACGCTCACGGGATTCGTCACGCCCTCAGAAGGCGGGTTCGCGCTGACGCGGCTCGTCATCACGCACTGCGTCATCGACGCGCAGCCGGCGAGTGTCGCTGTCGTCACGTCCGATGACTTCGAGACCGGCCAGTGGGTCACCGTGACCGGCACGATCCGCGACGACGACGGCACCCTCGCCATCCACGCCGAGACCATCGAGGCGATCGATCAGCCGGCGGACCCGTATGAGTACTGAGGTCAGAACGCGGCGCGCCCGCGCCCGCCGGCGCCGTTCGCGCGCCTTCATCGGCGCCTTCGCGATCGTCGTCGCGCTGCTCGGCGCGATCGGGCTCGCGGGCGCGGCGGTCACGACGGCGCAGGGCCCGCGTGTGACGAGCGTCAGCGTCGATCCGGATGCCGCGGTGTCGGCATCCGGATCGCGCATCATCTTCACGACGACGCAGTCGCTCGCCGAGGTGACCGCCGACCAGGTCACGGTGACCCCGTCCACCCCGTTCACGGTCGACACCTCCGGCCGCAGCGTCGGCGTGAGGTTCACGCTGCCGCTGTGGGACGACACCGAGTACACCGTGACGATCACGGGCGTCACCGGCGTCGGAGGCGGCACGGCCTCGACGATCGAGAAGTCGTTCCTGACGCCGCAGCTGGAGCTGTTCCTGCTGCAGAGATCGGACGACGGCGACACCGTCGTGCGCACCGACCTCACCGGCGACGAGGCGGTGCCGGTGTTCACCGATCCGCAGATCGAGGACTTCCGCCAGACCTCGAGCCACCTCGTGATCTCGACGCTCGACGACGACGGCAACTCGCACCTGATCGTCACCGACCTCGACGGCGGGAATCAGCGCGAGCTCCCCCTGCCCGGTGACGGCACGGTGACGAACCTCCAGAGCGCCGACCGCGGGAACCTCATCGGCTACACCTTCACGGACGCCGACGTCGGGGCATCCGGCGCCCTGGAGAGCATGCTGTTCACCGCGTCGCTCGCCGACGCCCAGAAGGACGACGCACCCACCGAGATCACACGTGAGGGGGGAGAGTCGCGTGCCGTCGACTGGCGGTTCGTGCCGGGCACCGACAGCATCCTCATGCTGACCTTCGACGGCGCGCTGACCCTCGTCTCGCCCTCGGGCGGCGACCCGGTCGCGCTCGGCAACGCGCTCGCGATCGACGGCATCGCCCGCGGCTCGACGACCGCGGTGATCGAGCGCGCCGAGGGTCCGGTCGCGATCGACCTGTCGACGGCGGAGGAGTCGGCGCTGCCGGCGACGGACGCGAGCCTCGGCCAGGTGGGAGGGGTGACGCCGCTCGCGGACGGGACGACGCTGCGCGTGCTCGCGGTGCTCGACGGCTTCACGGTGCAGTCGACGACCGTGCACGTCGTCGACGCGCAGGCCTCGGCGCGTGCCGTGTTCCAGGTCGATCCGACAGACATCTTGATTCAGACCTGCGTCTCGCCGAGCGGACGATACGCCGCGTTCCTGATCGCCCCCGACGCGGTCGACAACCCCTACGACGGGCACCTGCTGCCGATGCCCGAGACGACCCAGACCCACGTCGTTTCGCTCGCCGACGGCGAAGAGGTCGTCACCCTCGACGGCTTCGACATCTCCTGGTGCCAGACCCCACCGAGCGGATGAGCGGGTCGGCGGGTGCCCGCCGCGCCGATTCAGGAGAACTCGCGCCCGATGGGCCTGCGGAGGACGATCGGGTTCCTGAACGGGGAGATCATCCTGCGTCATTGCGGGCCGACCTCTCGCAAGCGCCGGCCCCCGGGCTCGTGCCCGCGACGCGGGCGGCGCTCGAGGCCCTGCCCGTCGAAGTCGCGCCGCGGCTGCTGGGCGGCGTGCTCGAAGTTGCGGCGGGCGGGGCGACGGTGGTGGTGCGCCTCACCGAGGTCGAGGCGTACCACGGCGCCGGGACCGGCGAGGTGCCCGACCCCG
>JASGGN010000067.1:0-7095 GCA_047605005.1 Microbacterium sp. | reverse complement strand
CGTTCAGCAGCGGCACCTTGCCGATCTGCTTCAGGTAGTCCTTGACCGGGTCGGCCGTGGCGCCGGTGATCTGCGTCGAATAGACCGGCACCTCGTCGTCGTCGCTGGACGAGATGATGATCGCCCCGGTGGGCAGCGGATCGCTGAACGCCGGCGTGGTGCTGCCCTCGTCATCGTCCTCGTCCTCGGAGTCGTCGTCGGTGGCATCCTTAGATGCCGTCGGCGCCGCCTTGCTCACCGCGGACGACTCCTGCGCGGCGTCACCGTCATCCGATGCCTCGTCATCCGCGCCAGCGGCATCGCCCTCTTCGCTTTCGAGGTCCACCTCATCGATCTCGACATCGTCATCGAGATCGTCCTCTTCGACGTCCGCCACTTTCGCGGCGGACGCCTTGGCCGACGCGTTCTTCGCGGGGGCCTTCGCACCCGAGGCGGCAGCACCCGTCGTCGTCTTCTTCGCCGCCGGCTTTCTCGCCGCCGGCTTCTTCGCCGCTGGCTTCTTCGCCGCGGTGCTCGCGCCCGCAGACTTTTCGCCCGCGGGCTCGTTCACCGCTGTCTTGGCGGCCGTGGCGACCGTCTCGGCATCGTCTGCCGTACGCGCGCGGGTGGTTTTCGTGCCGGGAGTCACATCTCGCCTTTCACCGACGGGTTGCATCGGGGTTTCGGACACTAGTAAGACCCTTGTCAAGTACCAGCGCATTCCGCCGAGGAACTGCGCCGTCGAGACAACGGGTCGGTACCCTATTGTCGCATACCTCGGCAGGCGAACCTGCGCGGTAGCCCGAGCCCTCTCATGCCTTTCCGGCGCAACGCACGAGAGCATCGCCGCATTCCGTCAACGACGCCCCCTCTTGTCGTCGTCCGCACGGCGATCGGCCAGGAACTGCTCGAGCTCTGCCGCCAGCTCATCGGCGCTGGGCAGATCGCCGGTGTGGATGATCGGCTGCGCGAGCGTCGATCCGGCCATGTAGGCGTCATAGCGCTCTTCGAGCGCGTGCAGCATCGCCGTCAGCTCCTGATTGCCCTCGACCTGCTCCGAGACCTTCGCCAGGTACTCTCGATTCTCGTCGCGCACCTCGTCGGCGTCGAAGACGAGACCGGTCGCCACCGAGATGCTGTCCAGGCCGGCGAGCGCTGCAGCGGGATAGTCGGTGTCGGCGAGATAGTGCGGCACGAGCAGGACGAAGCCGGAGATCTGTTGACCGTCCTCGGCGAGGCGCAGCTCGAGCAGGTGCCCCATCGTCGCCGGCACCCGGGTGTGCGGCTTCCAGACCGAGTGCGCCTGCGTGAGCTCCGTGCGCGTGCCGCTGACGGTCGTCCCGATCGGGCGCGTGTGCGGCACGGGCATCGCGATCGCGTGGACCCACGTCACGTTCGCCACCCTCAAGCTCTGCGCGAATCCCACGATCGCCTGCGCGAAGGCATCCCACGCGAAATCCGGCTCGTACCCGGCGAGCAGCACGAACGGCCGACCGAGGGCGTCATGCGCGAGCGAGAGCTCGAGCCGCTGCGGCCGGTAGTCCAGCAGGCGATCGCCGTCGAAGGCGATCGTGGGGCGCCGGGCGCGGTAGTCGAACAGGACGTCCGCCGAGAACACAGCGATCGGGGCGACCTCGAGATCTTCGCGGAACAGCTCGATCATCCGTGAGACGGCGCCGCCGGCATCCGAGAATCCGGTGAGCACGATCACCAGCGGCAGCCCGGGAGGCACGGGAGGAGCTGACGCGACACGCTCGTAGAGAGGACCGACGGGTGGCATGTCTCCACTGTAAGTGAGCATGTGGGCCGTTCGGCCGTCGCTCGAGCACGGTGCGCGTGCGCGTGCGCGTGCGCGCACACCGTGCCGAGATGACTGCTGAACGCCCGAGTGAACGCCTGAGTCCAGGAAATCTAGGATGGGGTCATGGCGTTTCCCGCGTTGTCCACCTCCACCGCCGCCCTCCATACGCGAGATGCCCAGGCCGATGCCGACGCTCTTGTGCTCGCGCTGCCCCCGCTCGATGAGGCGGCGGGCACTCTCGCCGACTGGCCCGGCCTGCATGCGGCGCTCGACGGCGTCGGATTCAGTGGCGCGGCCGGGTCCATCACACGCGTGCACGCGCCCGACGCCACGGCCCTCCCGCTCATCGTCGTCGGAACCGGGCCGAGCCCGTCCGGCACGAGGTTGCGCCACGCGATCGGCGCGGCGGTGCGGACCACGACGGGATTCGACCGTCTCGCGGTGGCGGCTCCCGCCGCAGCGGACGAGCTGTGGCCGGCGGCCGCCGAGGGCGCGCTGCTGGGCGGCTACCGCTTCGACGACTACAAGACGAGCGCGGGCCCGCGTCGCGCGACGAGCGTGCGCCTGCACTGGCCCGCCGCACCCGGCGACGCCGAGCCCCGACGGGTGCGCGCCGTCGCTGCCGCCACCGCCCTCGTGAAGGACCTGGTCAACACCCCCGCGCAATGGCTCAGCCCCGCAGATCTGGCGGATGCCGCCGTGCGCGCCGTCGACGGGCTGCCGGTGGAGGTGACGGTGCTCGACGAAGCGGCCCTCGCCGAACAGGGCTACGGAGGCATCCTCGGCGTCGGGCAGGGGTCGACGAGGCCACCGCGGCTCGTGCGGCTCGACTACGCGCCCGAGGGCGCGGAACGACACATCGCGCTCGTCGGAAAGGGCATCACGTTCGACACCGGCGGCCTGTCGCTCAAGCCGCCCGCATCCATGGTCGGCATGAAGTACGACATGGCGGGAGCCGCGACAGTGCTCGCCGTCGTGCGCGCGGCCGCCGAGCTGGGCCTTCCGGCGCGCGTCTCGGGCTGGCTGTGCATCGCCGACAACATGCCGTCGGCCTCGGCGCTGCGGCCGGGGGATGTCGTGCGCATCGCCGACGGGACCAGCGTCGAGGTGCTCAACACGGACGCCGAGGGCCGGATCGTCCTGGCCGACGGTCTCGTCGCCGCAAGCCGAACCCGCCCCGACGTCGTCGTCGACGTCGCCACGCTCACGGGAGCCGTCGTCGTCGCGCTCGGCACCCGTCACACCGGTGTCATGGGCGAGGATGCCGCGGTCGCCGCCTACCTGGCGGCCGCCGAGCGGGCCGGTGAGCCCGCGTGGCGCCTGCCGTTGCCCGAGCACATGGAGGACGAGCTCGACTCTCCCATCGCCGACCTGCAGAACGCGAAGATCGGCGACTCGGCGGGCGGGAGCCTGTTTGCGGGCCTGTTCCTGCGCCGGTTCGTCGGGCGCGTCTCGGACGAGCCGGACGCTCCCCGCATCCCGTGGGTGCACCTCGACATCGCCGGTAGCGGCACGACGAAGTCCGCCTTCGGCGCGACCGACCGCGGACCGACGGCGGCGACCGTGCGCTCGCTCCTCGCCTTCGTCGAGGCGGGCGCACAGTGACCGAGCATGCCGCCGACCTCGTGGTCCTGGGCGGCGGTAGCGGCGGGTACGCGGCGGCGATCCGGGCGGCGGAGCTCGGCCGGCGGGTCGTGCTGATCGAGCAGGACAAGGTCGGCGGCACCTGCCTGCACCGTGGGTGCATCCCGACGAAGGCGCTGCTGCACGCCGCCGAGGTGGCCGACCACGTGCGCGACGCGGCGAGCGTCGGCGTCACCGCCACGCTCGCCGGCGTCGATCCGGCCGGCGTCACAGCGTACCGGGAGGGCATCGTCGCGAAGAAGTTCCGCGGCCTGGAGGGGCTCTTGAAGGCGCGCGGGGTCACCGTCGTCGCTGGCGCCGGTCGACTGCTCCCCGATCGCGGCGTCGCCGTGGGCGCCGACGTCTATCGCGGCGACGACGTCATCCTCGCGACCGGCTCGTTCTCCCGGAGCCTGCCCGGCCTCGAGATCGGCGGCCGTGTGCTCACCAGCGAGGGCGCGCTGGAGCTCGACGTCGTCCCCGCGAGCGTCGTCATCCTCGGCGGCGGCGTCATCGGCGTGGAGTTCGCGAGCGTGTGGCGTTCGTTCGGCGCCGAGGTCACAATCGTCGAGGCGCTCGATCATCTCGTCCCGAACGAAGACCCGGCCCTCAGCAGGGGCCTCGAACGGGCCTTCCGCAAACGTGGCATCGCATCGCGGCTCGGCATCCGCTTCGCGGGCGTGACGCACACGGATGCCGGTGTCGAAGTCGCGCTCGAGGACGGCTCGACCCTCGCGGCGGAGTTCCTCCTGGTCGCCGTCGGGCGGGGACCGGCGACGGCCGGCGTCGGCCTGGAGGAGGTCGGGATCGCCCTCGATCGCGGCTTCGTCATGACCGACGACCGCCTGCGCACAAGCGTGCCGCACGTGTGGGCCGTCGGCGACATCGTGCCGGGGCTCCAGCTCGCGCACCGGTCGTTCGCGCAGGGGATCTTCGTGGCCGAGGAGATCGCGGGGCTCTCCCCCGCACCCGTGGCCGAGGCATCCATCCCCCGGGTCACCTACAGCAGCCCCGAGGTCGCCTCGGTCGGCCTCACCGAGGCGCGCGCCCGCGAGCTGCACGGCGACCGGGTGACGACCGTCGAGTACAACCTCGCGGCGAACGGCAAGAGCGAGATCCTCGGCACGACCGGGCTCGTGAAGGTCGTGCGCGTCGTAGACGGTCCCGTCGTCGGCGTGCACCTGATCGGCGACCGCGTCGGCGAGCTGATCACGGAAGGCCAGCTCGCGGTGGCCTGGGAGGCCCACCCGGAGGACCTCGCCCCCCTGCTCCACGCTCACCCCACCCAGAGCGAGGCGCTCGGCGAGGCCTTCCTCGCGCTCGCCGGCAAGCCGCTGCACGCGCTCTGACCACCTCGGCCTCGCAAGCACGGACGGTGCGCGGGGGTCACTAAGCTAGAACGACATCGGACTTCCGAAGGAGACAGTCATGAGCACATCCGTGGTCCTCCCCGCGCTCGGAGAGAGCGTCACCGAGGGAACGGTCACCCGTTGGCTCAAGAAGGTCGGTGACACGATCCAGGCCGACGAGGGCCTGCTCGAGATCTCGACCGACAAGGTCGACACCGAGATCCCCTCGCCGGTCGCCGGCGTCATCGAGGAGATCCTCGTGCAGGAGGACGAGACCGTCGAGGTCGGCGCCGTCCTGGCGAGAATCGGCGACGGCTCGGGCATCGCCGCTCCCGCCGCACCGGCGGCCGAGCAGACTGCGCCCGCGACGCCGGCCCCCGAACCCGTCGCGCCCGCGACGCCCGCACCCGCCGCACCCGTCGGCGACGCGAAGGACGTCGTGCTCCCCGAACTCGGCGAGAGCGTCACGGAAGGAACCGTGACCCGCTGGCTCAAGGAGGTCGGCGACGAAGTCGCGGTCGACGAGCCGCTGCTGGAGATCTCCACCGACAAGGTCGACACCGAGATCCCCTCGCCGGTTGCCGGCACCCTGCAGGAGATCGTCGTCGCGGAGGACGAGACCGTCGCCGTCGGCGCGGTGCTCGCGCGCATCGGCTCGGGCGCCCCTGCTCCTGTTCCCGCCGCGGCTCCTGTCGTCCCGGCGCCCGCCCCCGTGACAGCGCCCCCGGCGCCCGCCGCTGCGAGCCCCGCCCCCACGGCCCCGGTCGCCGCAGCTCCGGCGGCTCCGGCAGCAGCGCCGGCAGCCAATGAGGATGCCGTGACCTATGTGACCCCCCTGGTGCGCCGGCTCGCGCAACAGCAGGGCATCGATCTGACGACCGTCACCGGCACCGGCGTCGGCGGGCGCATCCGCAAGGAAGACGTCCTGAACGCCGCGGCAGCGAAAGCCGCACCGGTTCCCACAGCCCCGGCTGCCGCGCCCACCGCGCCCGCACCCGCTGCCCGCCCGGAGCCGTCGCCACTACGGGGAACGACGCAGCCGATGTCGCGCCTGCGCAAGGTGCTCGCCGAGCGCGCTGTCGCCTCGATGCAGCAGACCGCGCAACTGACGACGGTGGTCAAGGTCGACGTCACCAAGGTGGCCCGCTACCGCAGCGCGGTGCAGGCCGACTTCGTCGCGAAGACCGGCGGCAAGCTGTCGTTCCTGCCGTTCTTCGTGCTCGCCGCGGCCGAGGCGCTGCAGAGCTACCCCGTCATCAACGCGACGGTCACCGGCACCGACATCGTCTACCCGTCCACCGAGAACATCTCGATCGCGGTCGACACCGAGCGCGGGCTGCTCACGCCCGTGCTGCGCGACGCCGGCAGCAAGTCGCTCGCCACGATCTCCGCCGAGATCGCCGACCTGGCAGCACGCACGCGCGACAACAAGCTGAAGCCCGACGAGCTCGCCGGCGGTACCTTCACGGTCACCAACACCGGCTCGCGCGGCGCCCTGTTCGACACCCCGGTGGTGTTCCTTCCGCAGTCGGCGATCCTCGGCACGGGCGCCGTCGTGAAGGAGCCCGGCGTCGTGACGACGGACGGAGTGGATGGCATCGGCATCCGCTCGTACGTGTATCTCGCCCTGTCCTACGACCACCGCATCGTCGACGGGGCCGACGCCGCGCGCTTCCTCGGTGCCGTCAAGTCGCGCCTCGAGACCGCGGACTTCGCCGCCGACCTGGGGATCTGAGAGACCTGGGGATCTGAGAGACCTGGGGATCTGAGACCTGCGCAGCTGATCCGCAGCACGGTCATGGCTGGTCCGCGATGTCGTACACGTCACGGACCAGCCATTGTCCGTCGGCGCTGACGAGCACGAGCACCTGCGAGACGACGCCGGGCGCCTCGACGCGAAAGACCGCGACACCGCCGTACTCGTCCAGAAGCATGACCGACGTCTCGGGGTCGCCCGCGGAGACCACGCCGGCGGGAACGGCGGCCGAGGGATCCTCCATGACCTCGGGGCAGACGCTGGACCCCGACCCTGACCCTGACCCCGCGCACGCGGCGAGCGCCGCGATGAGACGTTCGGCCGTCACCGTCGGATCCTCCGCATCCGCGGTAGCCACCGGCGTTGCTGCCGTCGCCGTCGCCGAGCTCGCGCCCGTGGACGCGCCGGAAGACGCGCCCGTGGGCACCACCTCCCCGGACTGCGCGGCGGAGTCCTCACCCGCAGTGGCATTCGGCTCGGGCCACGCGAGCCCCGCGACCACGACGACGCCCGCCACCACCGCGGCGACCACCCAGGGGGCGCGCCGCCGGCCGGCCGGGGCCGCGGGCACGGTCGGGCGCTGCGCG
>JASGGN010000066.1:0-7237 GCA_047605005.1 Microbacterium sp. | reverse complement strand
CGCGGGGGAGACGGCGCTCACGGTGAGCGAGACCCCGTCGACCGTGATCGAGCCCTTGTCGGCGACCAGCGGCGCGAGCTCGCCCGGCAGTGAGATGCGGACGACGCACCACTGCGCGCCGGGGCGCACCCGAAGCACGGTCCCGGTGCCGTCGACGTGCCCCTGCACGATGTGGCCGCCCAGGCGCGTGTGCGCTGAAAGCGCCCGTTCGAGATTGACGGGGGTGCCGGGGGCGATGCGCGCGAGGCTCGTCATGTCGAGCGTCTGGCGCATGACGTCGGCGGTGAACCAGTCCGGACCGAACTCCACGACGGTCAGGCACACGCCGCTGACCGCGATGGAGTCGCCCTGCGCGGCATCGCAGGCGACCTTCGGGCCGCGCACCCTCAGCCGCAGCCCGTCACCTGACGGCTCTGCCGCCACGACCTCGCCGCGCTCCTCGATGATCCCCGTGAACATGTCAGGCCTCCTGTCCGGTCTCTCCGGTCGCCCCGCGAGCGCAGCGAGTCGAAACGTCGGAAGTTTCCACCAAACGCCCTACCACGAGCAGATCCTCCCCGAGCCGCTCGACCGCCGTCACCGCCAGCCGCCGCTGCTCGGCGATCGTCGCGACGCCGACGTCGCCGAGCACGAGCCGGTCGCCGCCGAGCAGCGTCGGCGCGAGGTAGGCGAGCACCTCGTCGACCAGGCCCGCGCGCACGAACGACGACGCGAGCCCCGGCCCGCCCTCGATGAAGACGCGGTGGGCTCCGAGTTCGCGCAGGCGCGCGAGCAGGTCGGCCAGGTCCTCGCCGTCGTCCTGCATGAAGGGTCGGGGATGCCTGCGCACCCGGGCGCCCTGCGGCACGGCGCGCGTGCCGACGACGACGGGCCGTGGCTGCTGTTCGTAGAGCGACCCGTCTTCGCGGCGAGCGGTCAGCGCGGGGTCGTCGAAAAGGAGCGTTCCGGTGCCGACGACGATCGCATCGGCCTCGGCGCGGCGGCGGTGGACGTCGGCGCGGGCGGCCGGCCCGGTGATCCACTGGCTCGTGCCGTCGGATGCCGCCGCGCGCCCGTCGAGCGACTGCGCCCACTTGAGTGTCACGTGGGGCCGGCCCAGGCGCTGCACCTCGAGCCACGATTCCAGCAGGGCGCGGCCCTCGTCGGCGCGCACTCCGGAGACGACATCGATGCCGGCCGCGCGCAGCCGATCGGCTCCGCCGCCGGAGAGCGCCCCCGGGTCGGAGACGGCGTAGACGACGCGGGCGACGCCCGCGTCGATGAGCGCCTGGGCGCACGGGCCGGTGCGGCCGGTGTGGTTGCACGGCTCGAGCGTCACGACGGCGGTTGCACCGTGCGCGGCATCCGGGCTCAGCTGCGACAGCGCGTCGACCTCGGCGTGCGCCGTGCCCGCGCCGCGGTGCCAGCCCTCGGCGATCGTGTCGCCCGCGGGGGAGAGGATCACGGCGCCCACCTGGGGATTCACACCGCGCGGGCCGTTCCGGGCGAGCGTGAGCGCGCGACGCATCGCGTCGATCTCGTGTGCGCTCGCTGCCATCGCCCGTCTCCTGTGAAGCCCTGTTGAAGCTCTCTGCGGCTCCGGGGAGAAGAGGCGACCTGCGCGACGGATGCCGCGTGCGGCATCCTCCGTGCTGCCTTCCATCCGGACTAGCGATCGATCCTTTCGAATCTGTCGCATCACCGTCGGTCCCGGAGTTCCACCGGATCGGCCCCCGCTGTTTTCGTCGGGCTGTTTTCGTCAGGCTGAGTTCATCAGGCCGAGTTCGTCAGGAAGGGCTCGCGGACTGTCACCGCCGGTTCGGATTCCCACCGACCCCGGAGCACGTTGTTCTTGCTTTCGACTCTACCCAACGCCCGCGCGGCTGTTTCATTCCGTGTCGGCCCCTCGCCGCCCCGCGAGACACCCCGATCCGCATGAGGCACCCCCTCGGCGGTGGGTGTCTCATACGAATTCGGGTGTTTCGGCCTCGCCGCGGCGAAGCGCCCTCGCTGTACTGTTGACGTCGCGCCTCACGGCCGTCTTTGTCCTGCAGCGCGTTGTCGCGCACGCAATGATCACAGGAGCCCCCACGTGACCTTCGATCCGTCGCGCATCGCCGATCCGACCTACTTCTCGGAGAACCGCCGGCCTGCCCACTCCGACCACCGGTGGTTCCGCGACCTCGCCGAGGCGCGCGCGGGGTCGAGCTTCTTCGAGCAGTCGCTGAACGGCCGCTGGAAGTTCCACTACGCGAAGAACCAGAGTCAGGTCGTCGCGGGGTTCTTCGAGCCGGGCCACGACGTGTCGGGATGGGATGACATCCCCGTCCCGTCGCATATGCAGTTGGAGGGATATGGCCGCCCGCAGTACGTCAACGTGGGCTATGCGTGGGACGGGCAGGAGGACATCCGCCCCGGGGAGGTCCCCGTGCGCGACAACCCCGTCGGCTCCTACGTGCGCACCTTCGTCCTCGATCAGCCGCTTCAGGCGGGCGAGAGGCTGAGCGTCACCTTCCACGGCGCCGAGAGCGCGATCGCGGTGTGGCTGAACGGGCGGTATCTCGGCTACGCCACCGACAGCTTCACCCCCAGCGAGTTCGACCTGACCGATGCGCTGGTCGAGGGCGAGAACCTGCTCGCTGCGCAGGTCTTCTCCTTCAGCGGCGGAAGCTGGCTGGAGGACCAGGACGCGTTCCGGTTCTCCGGCATCTTCCGCGACGTCGTGCTGTACCGGCGGCCGCGCGCGCACGTCGAGGACCTCCGCGTGCGCACCGTGGTCGCGCAGGACCTGGCATCTGCCGAGGTGATCCTCGATGTCACGCTCGACGGCGACGGGGCCGTTTCGGCCTGGATCGAGGGGATCGAGGGGGCCCTCGTGGACCGGGGAGACGGCGCGCTCGCCGTGCGTGTGGACGCACCCAGGCTGTGGAGCCCGGAGTCGCCGCACCTGTACGACCTCGTCATCGAGGTGCGGGATGCCGCGGGCGCGGTTGCCGAGGTCATCACGCAGCGCATCGGCATCCGGCGGTTCGGAATCGAGAACGGCGTGCTGTCGCTCAACGGCCGCCGCGTCGTGTTCAACGGCATCAACCGCCACGAGTTCGGCCTGAACGGCCGGGTCGCCTCGCGCGAGCTCGCGGAGGCCGACATCCGCGCCATGAAGGCCGTGGGCATCAACGCGGTCCGCACGAGTCACTACCCGAACGACTCCGCGTTCTACGCGCTCGCCGACGAGTACGGTCTGCTGGTCGTCGACGAGATGAACGTCGAGACGCACGGCGTGTGGGCGCGCATCGCCGAACAGGGCGCGCCGGTGGAAAGCGCAGTGCCCGGCGACGACCCCCTGTGGCGGGACGCCGTGCTCGACCGTGCCCGGAGCATGCTCGAACGAGACAAGAACCACGCCAGCGTCGTGATCTGGTCGTGCGGCAACGAGGCGTTCGGCGGCAGCGTCTTCCGCGACGTCGCGGAGTGGTTCCGCGCGGTCGACGACCGCCCGGTGCACTACGAGGGCGTGTACGCGGATCCGCGCTATCCCGAGACGACCGACATCACGAGCCAGATGTACACCTCGCCCGCGGCGGTCGAGGAGCACCTGCGCACGCACCGCGATAAGCCGTTCCTGCTGTGCGAGTACGCGCACGCGATGGGCAACTCCTTCGGCGGCATCGGCGAGTACGTCGATCTCGCGTATCGCGACGAGCTGTTCCAGGGCGGTTTCGTCTGGGACTTCGCCGACCAGGCCATCGCCATGCGCGACCGGTACGGCAAGCAGTATTTCGGCTACGGCGGTGACAACGACGAGGCCGTGCACGACCACGACTTCAGCGGCAACGGCATCTTCTTCGCCGACCACTCGCCCTCGCCCAAGGCGCAGGAGCTGAAGCGGCTCTATCAGGGGTTCGTGGTCGAGGTGTCGGGCGAGGAGTTCACGCTGAGCAACCGTCTGCTGTTCACTTCGTCGGCGGCGTACGAGACCCGGGTCTCGGTCGCGCGCGACGGGCTTCTCGTGCGCAGCGACGTCGTCGAGACGGATGTCGAGCCGGGCGGGTCGCAGACGTTCCCGCTTCCGGCTCCCGTGCCGGGTGCCGCACCGGGTGTCGCGCCGGGCACCGCGCCGACGGCGGCCGGCGAGTATGCGATCGTCGTGTCGTTGCACCTGCGAGCTGCCACCCGCTGGGCGCCCGCGGGTTTCGAGATCGCCTGGGGTGAGCACGTGCGCACGGTCGGCGCGCCGCCGGCGCGGGTGACGCCGCCTCCGCCTCAGGTCGTGGAGGGTGTGCGGTACATCGGGGTGCACGGCGACGGCTTCCACGTGATGTTCTCGCGGCTGTTCAACGGGCTGCGCTCGTACCGGTTCGGCCAGACGGCGTCGGGAGGACGCGAACTGCTCGCCGGTGCCGTCACGCCGAACTTCTGGCATGCGCCGACCGCCAACCAGCGGGGCTGGAACGGACCCTTCGACGAGGGCCCATGGCTGCTGGCGAGCCGGTACGGCCGTGCGAGCCGGTTCCACGAGCCGGCCGACATCTCGGTCGCGACCGAGGCGCGGGGTGTGCGCATCGGCTTCCGCTACGAGCTGCCGACGAGCCCGGCAGCCGTCTGCGACCTCGGCTACCTCGTCGACGGGTCCGGGCGCGTCGAGGTGACGCAGACCATGACCGTGCCCGACGGTCTGCCGGAGCTGCCCGAGTTCGCCACGATGATCGCGATGCCTGCCGACTACGACCGGGTGCGCTGGTACGGCGAGGGGCCCGAGGAGTGCTACGTGGACCGTCGCGAGGGTGCGCGGCTGGGCCTCTACGAACGCTCGGTGGGTGACATGCTCACGCCCTACCTGCGCCCGCAGGAGGCCGGCAACCGCACCGGGGTGCGTTGGGCGGAGGTGACGGATGCCCGCGGTGCCGGCCTGCGCTTCGAGGGCGACCCGACGATGGAGTTCTCCGCGCTGCACTTCACCCCGACCGAGATCGAGGATGCCCGGCATCCGAACGAGCTGCCGCCCGTGCACCGCACGATCGTGCGCCCCGCTCTCATGCGTCGCGGCGTCGGCGGCGACGACTCCTGGGGCGCGCGCCCGCTGGAGCGGTACCGGCTGCCGGCGGGCCGCCTCGAGTTCCGGTTCGCTTTCCGCGGGGTGTGACGGGGCTCATGTTTCTTGCCGAAGACGAGCGCGTATCTCGATTCGGCGGCGACGCGCTCACCGGGCCGGTGCTGCGGGGAGCTCGCAGAGGATCGCTCCGACCGGCCGACGGCCACGTTCGGCGCGGCGGCTGGTCTCGATGATCTCGAACCCCGCGGCTTCGAGAGCCTGCTGCAACGCGCTCGCCGGCCACCGGTAGGCGCGCACCACCGCGTGATCGAAGGCTTCGACCTCGTCGCCGTCGAAGTAGCCGAGAAGGAGGGAGCCTCCCGGGAGGAGCGTTCGTGCGAACTCGGTGAGCGGTGTGGCGAGGTGTGACGGTTCATGGTGGATCGTCGAGAACCACGACAGGATGCCGCCGAACGCGTCATCCGCCTCATTGATCGCGTCGATGCTCTCCACGTCGAAGGCGATGCCCGGATATGTCGCGCGGGCGCGTGCGATGAACTCTGGAACGAGGTCTATCCCGCGAATATCGACGCCGCGGCGTGAGAGGTGAGCCGTCCAGTGCCCCGGTCCGCATCCGGCGTCGAGAACGCGACCGGATGCCGCACCGGCCCACGTCTCGACGAGGTGCCGGTCCGCGTGATGCATCGCGCTCATCGAGCCGAGCGCATCCGCGTACTCGGCTGCCCGAGCCGAATACGCAGCAGTCGTGGTGTTCACAGAGTGAGGCTATCGAGAGGCCGAGAAAAGAACTGCTCGGCGCGGCATTCGGAGGACGTTCTCGGTCGGGCGAGATCAGAAGTCGCGCCGGTGGGCCGGGGCTGGTGCGCGTAACTCAGGCAGTTTGCCATCGTCTTCTCGGTCCCGCCGCGTGACCGCGCGGTTCGCCGTCGACGCTCGCACCATTTTGCCTGAGTTACGCGCACCCATCGGCGGAACCTCGCCGAGACGGATGTCCTCGATCTCGGTACGCGCAGGAGCTCCCGGAATATCGCACGGCTGCTGGCGTCTCTCGCACGCGCCGTCGGCATCTGAATGCCGCCGGCTTCCCCCTCGAGTCGTTCGCCCTGCGGGACGTGCGTGTCCACAGCCAGGCACGCGGCGCAACGCTGTCGTCGTGGCGGGACACGCAGACGAACAAGGAGGCCGACGCGGTGCTGGAGCTGCCGGACGGCAGATGGGCGGCGTTCGAGTTCACGCTTGGCGAGGCGGCTGCCGACTCCGCCGCTGAGTCCCTGAAACATTTCGCGGGCAAGGTCGACACAGAAAAACACGGAGAGCCTGCGGCGCTTGTGGTCGTCACCGGTGGACGCTTCACGATGCGTCGTTCGGACGGCGTCACCGTGGTGCCGCTGTCTGTGCGTGGCACGTAGATTCCCCCGCCGCCTCGCGCCCGCGGCGTTCGTCTGGATGACCGAGCTGCGCCTCCCGACGACGAATGTCGGTGGTCAGCCAGACGATGTCGGGGTGAGTGATTCCCCCATCCGGCCGACGAGCGTGTGGTGCATGTTCTGCTGCCAGCACACGATCCGGCTGCTCGGCGCCGCCGATGCGGCGCGCTACTGTTCGCGGTCCTGCGCTCGTGCGGCTGAAGATGAGCGATGGGCGCGGCGACGTGGGGTGCGCCTTTCCCGCACGAAGCTGATGACCGCCGCGCACTGGCGTGTCGCGGTCGGCGAGCGGTACATGACCGGGAGCGTCGTCGGGGACCGGCCGCGTTGCGCGGTCAACGGCAAGGTGCGCTATGCGTCGCCGACAGAGGCGTGGGTCGCGGCGTTCATCGACTTCGGGGACGCTCCGGGGTTGAACGCCTACCCCTGCGGCGATTGCGATGGCACGCACCTCGGTCACGCCAAGCGCGCGGACGGCCAGTCGGCGATCTGCCGAGCGCGACACGACTTCGAGAAGGCGCTGCGGCAGATGCTCCCGACGATCAACGAGTTGCGCGCCGCCGAGCGTCGTGGCCGGCCCGGCGAGGTCGCCGCTACGTTGGAATGAGCAAAGATGACGAGGGGATCAGGGAGTGGCCCGAATCCACGCTCTGCTCTGGAAGAGAGCAGCGGAGCGGCTGGCAGCGGTTCGCGAGGATGTGAGCACGAGCGCATGACGCCGAAGACGAAGGAAGCGCAGCGCGCGGAGCTGCACAAGACGATCTGGCGGATCGCGAAC
>JASGGN010000065.1:0-7911 GCA_047605005.1 Microbacterium sp. | reverse complement strand
GGGGTGGCGGGGGTCGCGGGCACCGATGCGTTCCCGTGGCGGTTCTGGCTGCCGGATGAGCCGACGGTGTCCCCCTTCCGCTGGGGGCGCGGGGCACGCGAGGCGTTGTGACCGGCCACCGGAAACATTCGTTTTCGGGCCGCGGAAGGCCGCTCGGTCGATACTCCGTGCCTGTGGACGTGCATCAACTTTGGCGGTGTTCTTGACACGGATGGCGGCGCCATCCCTGTGACTCCACTTGCGGTGATGCCGACCTGCGCGGCAACCGCAGTCATCCGCTGCATTTGTTTCGGGGAGCACGCCTGAATCCCCGGCAGTAGCCTCGGCACATGACATACGTGAACGTGGGAACTCTTGGAACACGAGCTGGGCACCGTGACGAGCTTGTCAGCTTGCTCACCCAGCGAAGCGATCGACTCAAGGAGCTGGGGTGCATTGCCTACGAGGTTGGGGTGAGCGAAGACGCGCCAGACACCGTTTTTGTCGTGGAGTTGTGGGAGAGCGCTGCAGCCCATCAAGCCTCGTTGGAGCAGCCTGATGTCGTCGACGCGATCGCCAGCGCACGGCCGCTGCTCGATGGCACCTTTGGCGGGTTTCGTTTCGAAGTCGTGGGGTCTCCGCTCCGCGACTAATCGGGGACGACGGACAGTTGCTGAGGAGGAACTATTCGGGGATCGGATCGGATCGGATCGAATCGGGGCTCGGGGAGATCAGGATTCTCCGGAGGCCTGCTCACGCGCGGGTGCCTCGCTATGCCGCCGCCGATCTGGGAGGCTGGTGGGATGGAGACCGCGGTGCCACTCGATACCGAGGCAATCCGGCGCGTGTGCGAGCGGTATGGCGTGGAGCGGCTCCGTGTCTTCGGCTCGGTGCTCACCGACCGGTTTGACCCGGAGACGAGCGATGTCGACTTCCTCGTGACCTTCCAGTCGGAGCGGGAGAACCTGTTCCACGACTTCTTCGATCTGAAGTTTGAGTTGGAACGGATCGTCGGCCGGGGAGTCGACCTGGTCGTGGAGCGTTCGGTGAGGAACCCCTTCTTCAAGGCGGCGGCCTTCGGGAGTGCGCAGGATCTTTATGCGGCCTGAGGCAGGCGCGCATCTTTGGGATGCGGCCGAGGCGGCCAGACTCGTCCATGAATTCGCTCGTGGCAAGACCGAAGCTGACTTCGCCTCCGATCTCGTCGTCCGTTCGGCGGTCGAGCGCCAGTTGGAGATTCTCGGCGAGTCGTTGAACCGGCTCCGCAGGGATGATGCGGACACGGCTGCTCGGGTTCCCGACCTCGACAGGATCGTCGGGATGCGGAACATCCTTGCTCACGAGTATGGCGCCATCGACTACGAGATCGTCTGGCGCGCAGCGACGGCCGGTGTGTCCGCCCTGATCCTGGTCCTGGACAAACTTGTCG
The DNA here is from genome assembly GCA_047605005.1 of Microbacterium sp. Classification (GTDB taxonomy): domain Bacteria; phylum Actinomycetota; class Actinomycetes; order Actinomycetales; family Microbacteriaceae; genus Microbacterium. Next base: position 6,503 of record JASGGN010000065.1, on the reverse strand, counting down.
ATGAGGCAAGGCGCGGCGCGGGACTGTGATGGCAATCGTGTCGGGTGAGGCGCGACGAGCCGCTGCAAGAAGCCGATCCTGGGCGACCCGCTGGTTCATCCCGACGACCAAGCGGTTGTTCACCGCGGTCGCGGGTGTCGAGCAGGCCGGTGCCGTCGCGCGGCTGTGGCTGCCGGCATCCGCCCGGGGTGACGTCGCGTCGGGGCCGCGGGTCGGGGTGGCGGGGGTCGCGGGCACGGATGCGTTCCCGTGGCGGTTCTGGCTGCTGGGCGACCCGACGGTGTCGCTGTTCCGTTGGGGGCGGTGCGCGGCGCCGCGCCCATGACCGCCGCCGGCGGAAGAGAGACTCGGGGCATGCGCGGCGGATTCATCACCGGGTCATAGACCGGCCACCTAGCCTGGTGCCCATGCCCAGCCCCGCGGTCGAGGACTCGCGCCCGCGTCGCTCCCGGCGTGCGTGGATCGCCGCGGCGATCGCGACCGGCCTCGTCGTGGTCGCCGGCATCGCCCTGTATGCGCTGCCCGCCGCGCTGTCGACCCCCGAGGCGTCGGCGAGCGCCGTCGCCTCACCCTCGCCGTCGGCGACGACGCCGACCGTCGCTGAGGTCTACGCGTCCGTGGTCGCTTCCGTGGTCGTCGTGGAGGTGGTCCAGGGCGACGGCACCGGTCTCGGCAGCGGCGTGATCGTCGACGACGCCGGGACGATCCTCACCGCCGCGCACGTGGTCGAGGGGGCTTCGTCGATCGAGGTCACCTTCGCCGACGGCACGGTCGCGGCCGCGACCGTCTCGGCGACGGATGCCGCGACCGACACCGCGACCCTCGTGCCCGACAGCCTCCCCGGCATCCTCGTGCCGGCCACGATCGGGGCGAGCACCCCCGTCTCGGTCGGCTCCGCGGTGATCGCGATCGGCAATCCGCTGGGGCTGTCGGCATCCGCCAGCACGGGCATCGTCTCCGGCCTTGACCGCACCGCGACGCCCGAGGGCGGTACGCAGCTGAGCGGGCTCATCCAGTTCGACGCCGCCGCGAACCCGGGGAGCTCGGGTGGCCCGCTGCTGGATGAGAACGGGGCGGTCATCGGCATCGTGGTGGCCATCGCCAACCCGACCGGAGACGACAGCTTCGCGGGCATCGGCTTCGCCGTGCCGCTCGGCACCGCCTTGGAGGGTGTCGCCGCCGGCGGAGGCCCCCAGCAGTGAACACGACACGAGACACCACACGAGAGGAGGGCGCCGGATGAGCGCCGCAGAGCACGAGGCCGCCGTCGGCGGACCGTTGGAGAACGTCGTCTACGAGGTCAAGAAGGTCGTCGTCGGTCAGGACGTGCTGCTCGAGCGCCTCGCGGTCGCGCTGCTCGCGCGCGGGCACGTGCTCGTCGAGGGCGTTCCGGGGCTGGCGAAGACGCTCACCGTCAACGCGCTCGCCCGCGCGATCGGCGGCAGCTTCCAGCGCATCCAGTTCACGCCCGACCTCATGCCCGCCGACGTGTCGGGCACCCGCGTGTTCGATCAGCGCACCGGCGGGTTCGAGGTCGTGCCCGGCCCGGTGTTCGCGAACCTGCTGCTGGCCGACGAGATCAACCGTGCCCCCGCCAAGGTGCAGAGCGCGCTGCTGGAGGTCATGCAGGAACGGCAGGTCACGATCGGCCGGGAGACCTTCCCCGTGCCCGACCCGTTCCTCGTGCTGGCCACCCAGAACCCGATCGAGTCCGACGGCACCTATCCGCTGCCCGAGGCGCAGCTGGACCGGTTCCTGTTCAACGTGCTGGTGGACTATCCGCAGCCGCACGAGGAGTTCGTCGTCGTCGAACGCGCCCTCGCGCAGCCCGCGCGCGTCGAGGCCGTGCTCGACCCTGCGCGCCTGGTCGAGCTGCAGCGGCGCGCGGATGCCGTCTACGTCGACCCCGCGCTCATCGACTACGCCGTGCGGGTCGTGCAGGCCACCCGCCACCCGGCCGCCGCGGGCCTGGCCGACCTCGCCGACCACATCGCCTACGGCGCCGGCCCGCGTGCGTCGATCGGCGCGATCGTCGGGGCCCGTGCCCTGGCGTTCCTGCGCGGCCGCGACTACGCGATCGTCGAGGACGTCGCCGACCTGCTCCCCGACGTGCTGCGCCACCGCATCGTGCTGAGCTATCGCGCCGCCGCGGAGGGTGTGACGCCCGACGCGGTGGTGCGGCGGGTGCTGGCTGCGGTGCCGGCGCCCGTCCCGGTGGCGGGGGGACGCTGACGTGCCGATCCCCGACTCCGTGCTGCGACGCCTGGAGTGGCGCACCTCCCGGCCGCTCGACGGCCGGATCCAGGGCGCGCACCGGGTCGCCGCGCGGGGGTCGGGGCTCGACCTGGCCGAGCTGAGGCCGTACGCCGCGGGGGAGGACGCGCGCCGCATCGACTGGAACGCGACCGCCCGCGCCGGGGAGCCCTATGCCCGCGTCTTCAACGAGGATCGCGCCGTGACGGCCTGGCTGGTCGTCGACGTGTCGGCATCCGTGCGCGGGAACGGCCGTGCGCTGCTGACCGAGGTCGCCGGGGCGCTCGCGCGCCTGCTCGCCCGCGGCGGCGACCCCGTCGGCGCGGTGTTGGCGGACGGCTCCCGCGTGAGCGTCCTGCCGGCGGCGCGCGGTGCGCTCACCCCGCGCCGGCTCGATGACGCGCTCCTCGCCGCAGCCGCACCCAGCGCGGGTTCCGGCGGGGCGGGCGAGGCCAAGCGCCGCCGCCGCCCGCGCCGCGCGCGCCAGAGCGCCGGGGTCCCGACGGATCTGGCGGCGATGCTGGACGCCGCGTCCGCCGCCTCCGTCGGCGCAGGGCGCCGCAGCGTCGTCGTCGTGCTGACCGACCTGGTCGGCACCGGCGACTGGTCGGCGGCGCTCGCCCGCCTGGCCGTGCGCGCCGACACGACGGTGGTGCGCGTCGTCGACCAGGCGGAGCGCGAGCTGCCCGCCGTCGGCACGCTGCTGCTGGAGGATGCCGAGACCGGCGAACAGCTGCTGGTGGACGCCGCCGATCCGCTCTTCCGCACCCGGCTGAGCGCCGCGCACGCGGAGCACGATGCGCAGGTGCTCGCAGCATCCCGTCGCGCCGCCGTCGCGGTGCACACCGTCGGCTCCGATGCCGACCCGGTGCGCGTCGTCGTCGACCTCGCCGCCTCGACGGTGCCACGCCGGGGCGGGGGCATCCGCCGATGACCGTGCAGCATCCGCTCGCGCTGCTGGCCGCCGTGCTCGTGGCCGGCGCGCTCGTGGCCGGGTACGTCGTCGCGGAGCGCGCCCGCGTCCGGCGGCTGCGCGCCGCGGGCTTGGAACCCCCGGCGCGCCGCGGCCGCCACGCGGCGTGGATCCTGCTGATCGCCGGGGCCGGCCTGCTGGTCGTGAGCCTCGCCCGGCCGGAGGCGAGCGTGCCGGTGCCGCGCGCCGCCGGCACGCTCGTCATCGTGGTCGACGTGTCGGCGAGCATGACGGCGACGGATGCCGACCCGACCCGGCTGGAGGCCGCCATCGCCGCCGCGCAGGAGTTGGCGGCGGCCCAGCCCGACACCGTCGACGTCGGCGTCGTCGCGTTCTCGGGCGGCGCTCTCACGGCGCAGGTGCCCAGCGCCGACCACTCCCTCGCGGTCGACGCGCTGGGGCGGCTGACCGCGAGCGGCGACACCTCGCTCGGCGAGGCGATCCTCGGGGCGCTGTCGACGATCACCGGCCAGACCGTCGCGATCTCCGATGACGGCACCGTCCCCGATCTCGGCTACTGGGGGTCGGCGACCGTCGTCGTCTACAGCGACGGCGAGGACACCGCGCAGACCGACCCGCTGGAGGCCGCGACCCTCGCGCAGAGCGCCGGCATCCACATCGACACGATCGGGGTCGGCACGACCACAGGAACGACCGTCGAGATCGACGGGTACACCGTCGCGACGGCGCTGGACGAGGCGACCCTCACGGAGATCGCCGAGACGACGGGGGGCACCTATCAGGCGCTCGTCGACGCGCAGCCCGGTGCCGCCGCGGTCGACCTGCGGCTGACGATCCAGGACGAGACGATCGAGCTGACCGCGCTGTTCGCGCTCGCGGCCCTGCTGCTGCTGGCAATCGGGTGGGCCGTGGCGATCGCGCGCACGGGAAGGCTGGTGCCATGAGCGTCGAATGGCCCTGGGTGCTCGCCGCACTTCCGCTGGCCGCGGTCATCGTGCTCGCGGGCTGGTGGCTGACCCGCCGCCGAAGGCGGGACGTCGTGGTCGTCTCGACCGTCGCGTTCGCCCGTGCGGCAGGCGACGGCGGATCCTGGCTGCGCCGGCTGCCCGCGGTGCTGCTGGCCCTGGCGCTCGTCGTGTTGGGGATCGCGGCCGCCCGACCGCAGATGCTCGCCCCCGTGGCATCCGGCGATGCCACGGTCGTGCTGGCGATGGATGTGTCGGGCTCGATGTGCTCCACCGACGTCGAGCCGAACCGGCTGACGGCCGCACAGGACGCCGCAATCGACTTCGTCACCGGGCAGCCGGCCGACGCGTCCCTCGGCCTGGTCACGTTCTCGAGCTTCGCGGCGTTGACGGTGGCGCCGACGACCGACACCGACGAGCTGGTCACGGCGATCGAGGGGCTCACGACCTCGCGCGGCACCGCGATCGGTTCGGCGATCCTCGCGGCGATCGACGCGATCGCCGAGGTGAACCCGGATGTCGCACCCACCGGCGTCGAGGTCGATGCGGATGCCGACGTCGAGACCCAGCCGGACACGATCATCGTGCTCACCGACGGCGCGAACAGCGAGGGCGTCGACCCGGTCACGGCCGCCGAGCAGGCCGCGGCGCGGGGGCTGCGGGTCTACACGATCGGGTTCGGCACCGACGACCCGGGCACCGCGGTGTGCAGCGCCGACCAGGTCGACTCGGGGACGGCGAGCAGCGGTGGTGGTGGTGGGGGGCCGTCGCAGGAGATCGACGAGGACACGCTCACCCAGGTCGCGGAGCTCACCGGAGGCGAGTACTTCCGCGCGGAGGACGCCGCGCAGCTGGAGGACGTGCTCGGCACCCAGCTCGACGAGGTCGTGACGGTGACGATGAAGCAGACCGAGGTCACCGTGTGGTTCGCGCTCGCCGGCACGGTGCTCGCGCTCGCGGGCCTGGGAGGCGCGCTGTGGCTGCGCCGGCCGCGTCGGATCTCTCGCTGAGACGCATCGCTGGCCGCTCTTCGAGGCAGCCGGCTCGGCGACGGGTGTCTTCGGGCGTGTTCGGGTGTCTTCGTCAGGGCGGGTGGAGGAGTCCGGCGCGAGACGGTCGTCGCGGTGGCGCGGAGAGCGTCTGAACTGGCACGATGAGAGACCACGTCGGGTCTTGCTTCCGGCAAGAAGGGATCTTGGTCGCATGAAACGCTCTCCGCGGAGACTGGCAGCAGTCCTTGGTCTTGCACTGCTCTCCACGGGTGCCGTCGTCGCCCCGGTGCACGCCTATGAGACATCGAACTCGTCGGTTCAAACGATTCTCGACGACACCAATGATCTTCGAATCGCGGAAGGGCTCGAACCCCTCGAGCTCAATGAGAGCATGACGACGGTCGCTCAGAACTGGTCAGAAAGCCAGGCCGCGAGCAAGAGTATGAGCCACAACCCGAACTATTCGAGTCAGATTCCCAGCGGATGGACCAAAGCCGGCGAAAACGTCGCCTACGGGTACCAGCCCTCCACGGTGGTGGATGCCTGGGCGGACTCTTCCGGGCATCTCGCGAACATCCTCGGCGATTACACCGACATCGGGATCGGACTGGCAAAGTCCTCCGACGGCGTGTACTACTACACGCAAGTTTTCGCCGCGTACACCTCCTCGTCGACCACCAGCGTCACCCTGACCTCGAGCGACTTCTCGGTGAAGGCCCACGTGCAAAAGCTCGGCTGGATCACCGGCGGCGGGACGACCGGGAGGGCGCTACGTCTCGAGGCCCTCAAGATCACCCAGTCCGGATCGAAAATCATCTGCGCTCGCGCCCACGTGCAGAAAGTGGGATGGCAGAGCTCCTCCTGCACGAGCGGCAAAGGAACCTCCATCACGGTGGGAACCACGGGAAGGAGTCTGCGCATGGAGGCCCTCTATCTGTGGAGTCCGAGCGGCGCATTCACCGCGCAGGCCCACGTGCAGAAAATCGGCTGGCAAGCCGAGAAGAGCACGACCCGGGTCGACCAGAAAATCGTCATCGGCACCACCGGGAAGGCCCTGCGGCTCGAGTACGTGAAGCTGTTTCAGTGACGTCTTCCCGCTGAGGGTGCAGCACGGTCCCTGACGACGGCCGGTCGTGCTAAACTAGCTCTTTGTCTGCGTGCACTCCAGCGTGCAGTTCGCGCCCATCCCCTCGCGTTTCGTCTCGCTTCGCTCGCTCACCGGCCGGAGTCAGACGGTGTCGGCATGGGTGCAGACAAGGGATCTTGGGTGGAGCCGTCCGGCTTCACGGTAGAGAAGGAGACATCACCATGGCAGCAGTGTGCCAGGTGACCGGAGCGGTTCCCGGCTTCGGTCACAAC
>JASGGN010000064.1:0-7924 GCA_047605005.1 Microbacterium sp. | reverse complement strand
GCCGGCGGCGCGACCGGAGCAGCCGGCAGCGGCGGCACGACCGGGGCAGCCGCGGCGGGAGCCGGCGGCGGCATCTTTGGAAGCGTCGGCTCTGTCATCGGCATCGCGGCGGCGGGCGTGCTCGTCGCGGGCGTCGCGGTCGCGGCGGCCGTCGTGCTGCCGCAGCTCGGCGACGACGCGCAGGAGGCCGCGATCATCGCGGACGGCGCCGGCGGGGCGGGCGCGGTGGATGCCGACTCGGCCGCAGACGATCCGGACGACGCCCTCGCGCTGCCCGCTCCCACTCCGTCGCCGAGCGACCTCCCGACGCCGTCGGTGTCGGTGACGCCTACTCCGCCGCTCGTGCCGGATGCGACCATCACGACGAGCCCGCGGACGCCGACAGCAACAGCAACAGCAACAGCAACAGCAACAGCCACGGCATCCGCATCGGCGACCGCGACACCCACGGCAACCGCATCGGCATCCGCGACCGCGACGCCCACGGCAACCGCATCGGCATCCGCGACCGCGACCGCGACGCCCACGGCATCCGCCACGCCGACAACGACCGCGACCGCAACAGTCACGGCATCCGCAACACCCACACCCACGGCAACCGCATCGGCATCCACGACCGCCACACCCACGGCATCCGCATCGGCATCCACGACCGCGACCGCAACACCCACGACATCCGCCACGCCGACAACGACGGCGACCGCCACACCCACGGCATCCGCGACCGCGACACCCACGGCAACCGCCACGCCGACAACGACGGCGACCGCAGCACCCACGACATCCGCGACCGCAACCGCAACACCCACGGCAACCGCGACCGCCACAGCCACAGCCACAGCAACAGCAACAGCAACGCCCACCCCCACCGAGACCTCGGCATCCAGCACCGAGAGCCCGACCGTGCTGTCGACGACCTTGAACCTCATCTCGATGATCCTGACGGTGAGCGTCGAGGGAGAACCGGGGCAGACTGTCGCGATCAGCGTCGACGGCACAGTGCGAGGGACGGCCGAGATCAGCACAGACGGGTACGCCGAGATCAGCTTCCGCATCTCTCTCCTCGACTACCTCTTCTCGACGATCACCGCGGACTATGTCACCGACGACGGTTGAGCGCCCTGTCGCACACAGCCCCGCCTCCTGGGTCCCTCGGTCCGTGAGGACGCGTCCCGTGACGCCATGGATCCTGCCGCGGCCGGCCGTCGCAGCGCGCCTAGACTGAGACCATGGCCGACCTGCCTCCCGTCCGTCCGAGCGCGCCCGAGCAGCCGGCCGCGGCGCGACCGGCGGGCACCCGCCCCGCACTCGACGGCGTCGACGTGCTCGCCTTCGTCTGCGAGTTGTTCGCCTTCGCGACGCTCGCGGTGTGGGGGTTCGTGGCCTGGCCGTTCCCGTGGAATCTCGTGGCCGGCATCGGCGCACCGCTGACGGCGATCCTGCTGTGGGCGCTGTTCGTCTCACCGCGCGCGGTGATCGCGGTTCACCCCTTCGTCCGCGCGCTCGTCGAACTGCTCGTCTACGCCGCGACGACGATCGTCTGGTGGACGAGCGGCACCGCGTGGATCGGCCTCGGCTTCGCCGTCCTCGCGGTCACGACAGGACTCATCTCGGGGCGCCGGCGCCTCGCATGAGCGCGCCCGACGTCATCTCCCTGCTGCGCACGGAGCTGGGCGACCGGGTCGACGTCGACCCTGCGCGGCTCGACGCGGCGCGCACCGACAAGTCCGGCCATACCGCGGCGGGCACTCCCCTGGCTGTCGTCGACGCGGCATCCGTCGCCGACGTGCAGACGACCCTGCGCATCGCGCACGCGACCGGCACCCCGGTCGTCCCCCGCGGCGCCGGCACGGGGCTCGCGGGCGGAGCGAACGCGGGCGCCGGCGAGATCGTGCTGTCGGTGCGCGCGATGGACCGCATCCTCGAGGTGCGTCCCGATGACCTGCTCGCCGTCGTGGAACCCGGCATCCTCAACGCCGACCTGAACCGCGCCCTCGCCCCTCACGGGCTGTGGTGGGCCCCCGACCCCGCCAGCCGCGAGATCTCGACCGTCGGCGGCAACATCGCCACCGGCGCGGGAGGCCTCCTCTGCGCGAAATACGGCGTCGTGCGCGACGCGGTGCTGGGCGTCGACCTCGTCCTCGCCGACGGGCGGCTGCTGCGCCTCGGCCACCGCAGTGTCAAGGGCGTCACGGGCCTCGACCTGACCTCGCTCATCATCGGCTCGGAGGGAACCCTCGGCGTCGTCGTGGGCGCCACGCTGAAGCTGCGCCGCCTCGTCGCCGGCGAAAGCCGCACCCTCACAGCGACGTTCCCCGACGTGCGCGCCGCGGCGACCGCCGCTGCCGCGGTGACCGCGTCGGGCGTGCAGCCCGCGATCATGGAGCTGATGGATGCCGCGTCGCTCGACGCCGTGCACGCCCTGCTGGGCCTCCCCCAGCCCGCCGCCGGCATCGCGCAGCTGACGATCCAGACCGACGGTGCGGCCGCGGCCGCTGAGGCCGACCAGATCGCCGCGACGCTCACCGCGGCGGGCGGCGACGTGAGAGTCGCGGCGGACGACGCCGAAGCCGACCTGCTGTGGCGCATCCGCCGGTCGGTGCACCCCGCGATGGAGACCCTCGGCACGGCCCTCATCGAAGATGTCTCGGTGCCGCGCAGCGCGCTGCCCGCGATGTTCGATGAGATCGCGCGCATCGAGGAGGAGCACGGGCTCGCGATCCCGACGGTCTGCCATGCCGGCGACGGCAACCTGCACCCCAACTTCGTCTTCGACGCGCCCGACTCCGGTGATGTTCCCGAGGAGATCTGGCGCGCGGCGGACGACCTGTTCCGCGCGGCGCTGCGCCTGGGCGGCACGCTGACCGGAGAGCACGGGGTCGGCCTCCTCAAGCGCCGGTGGCTCGCCGACGAGCTCGGCGCAGACCAGTGGGAGCTGCAGCGTCAGATCACGCGGGTGTTCGACCCCGCCGGCATCCTCAACCCCGGCAAGGTCTTCGACCCCGACGCGTGACCCGCGCCCGTCGCGGCTACCCGTTGAGGATCGCCTCGATGGCCGCGTCCAGCTCCGTTGCGATGTCGACGACGTCGCCGCCGGCCGCGATCTCAACGAGCGCGTCAGGAATCAGCTGCGCGGCCTCGACCTCGGCCCAGGCGGGGCTCGCCGGGGTGCCCTTCGAGTTCGCCAACGCCTCGGCCTGTGCCTGCGCGACGGCGGTGTCCGGCAGGGCGGTCGCCGCCGTGGTCAGGCCCGGCGAGAGCCCCGCTGCCGCGAGCAGTTCCTGGTATTCCTCCGACAGCATGATCTCGACGGCTGCCTCCGCCTTGGTCTGGGCGTCCGATGCGCTCGTGACCGCGATGCTCGACCCGCTCGCGAAGATCGGCGCCGTCTCGCCCTCCTCGGCTCCCGGCAGAGCGAACGCGCTGACGTCCGCGCCGTAGGTGTCCGGGCAGCCGTCGAACCCCTCACCGCCGGTGGCCTCGTCATCCCAGGTCCATTCGCCCGCGATGTTCCCCGCGACCCACGCGGGGCTGGAGAGGAACCCGACCTCGCCCGCACAGAACGCGATATCACCGAGGCGCGCGTTGCCGTCCTCGGGGGCGACGGTCGCCGTCGTGTACACCTGCTGCAGCAGCTCCAGCCCCTTGATGCTCGCGTCGCTGGACAGCTGGGCGTCCCAGGCCCCGTCGACCTCGACGGCGAGCTCGCCGCCATATGCCCAGATGAAGGGCAGCGCGTTGTACCAGTCCTTGCTGGGGGCATAGATGCCCGAGACAGCGTCGGTCGTGAGAGCGGCGCCGTGCTCGACGTACTCCTCGAGGGTCGCCGGAAGGTCGTAGCCGACGATCTGCGGCGAGAACAAGACGACGCGGCCGGTGCCGATGTACGGCGCGGCGTAGAGCGTGCCGTCGAGTGTTCCCGCATCGACGAGACCGCCGATCAGCTCACCGCCGTCGCCGAGGTCGGCTTCGATGTCGGTGAGGTCGGCGAGAAGACCGGCATCCGCCAGGCCGAGCACCGCGTCGCTGGTCACCTCGACGACGTCGGGAGCTGCGTCGGATGCCAGCGCCGCGGCATAGCTCTCGACGACGTCGGCCGAGCTCTTCTGTTCGATCGTGAGGGTCCACCCCGCGTTGCCGGCCTCGAACGTCGCCGTCAGATACTCGCGGGCGCTCTCCGGCGTGTCGTCGCCGATGAGCCAGACGGTGAGGTCGCCGGTGGCGGCCTCACTCACGGTCGACCCCGCGACGCCGCCTTCCGAACAGCCGCCCAGAACGGCTGCCGCGACGCCGAGCAGCGCGAGCGCTCCGAGCTTTGTGCGCATGATGTCATCCTTCGCTGTCGTTCATGGATGCCCGAGGGCCGCGAGCGCAGGCTACAAGACCATGACGATCATGGTCGGTGAACGACCCGGGAGCAGCCGATTCGGCCCCTCCCGTCGCAGCGGTGCCCCTCCTGCCGCCGCGCTCACCGCGTGTCCAGGATCCGATCGCTTACCATAGGACCAGCGCAGGCGCGCTGGCTCCGGCGCGCCGATACGGGAGGCCGCTGTGACCGATCTCGCACCCACGCAGAACATCGACGATCCGATCGGTGCCGAAGGGTCGACGTCTGCGACGACGACGGTGCTCGACACACCGGAATCCGCCACGACGGACGCCCCCGTCCTGTGGGCACCGATCACCCCCGCACCGAAGAAGAAGAAGAAGCGGCTCTGGCTGTGGATCGGCGCACCGGTCGCGGTCGTGGCCGCGGGGGCCGTGGCGGCCTCGCTCGTCCTGATCGCGCCTGGGACGATCGTCGCGGGAGTGCCCGTGGGGTTCCTGACCTCGGAGGCCGCGGCAGAAGCGATCGACGCGCGCCTGGCCGAGACCTCGATAACCCTCGGCGAGGGGGGCCCGACGCTCACCGGCGCAGACCTCGGCGCGACCGTGGACGCCTCGACGCTCGCGAGCTCGGCCTTCGACGCGCGCCCGCTGTGGAACGTCAGCCAGTGGTTCGGCGACGCGATCGACGCCGAGATCACGGTCGACACCGAGGCGGCGACCGCCGCATTGCGCGAAGCGCTCCCGGCCGAGTACACCGAGCCGACGGACGCCGCGGTCACGTTCGACGGCTCTTCCTTCGTCGTGACCCCGGCCGTCGACGGCGGCGGCATCGACCTCGACGCGGTCACCGCCGCTCTGCATGACGCGTTCGTGGCGGGCGAGACGAGCACCACCGTCGACATCACCAAGACCTCGGTGGCCGCGACGGCGAGCACGGAGGCCGCGCAGCAGGCGGCCGACTCCGCGAACGCGATGATCGCGACCATCGGCTTCTACGTCGACGATGAGCGGACGGTCGCGGTCGACGCGGCCACCGCCGCAAGCTGGATCACGATCACGCCCGATGCGACCGGCACGTACGCGGTCACCGCGGATGCCGAGAAGATCCAGACCGTCGTCGACACCCTCCCGGACCTCGTCAACCAGGATGCCGTCGCGGGCACCGTCATCACCAACTCCGACGGGACCGTCCTGGAGACCACCGTCCAGGGCGCGGACGGCCGCGTCCTCGGCGACACGAGCTCGGTCGCTCAGGAATTCGCCGACCAGATCGCGGCCGGCGACGGCACATACGAGCTGCCGGTCGAGGTGACCCCCGCGTCCATCACGACGCTGCAGCGTCTGCTCGAGGTCGATCTCAGCGACCAGACGCTGTACATGAAGGAGAACGGGACGGTCGTCGACTCGTGGCTGATCTCCAGCGGGATCGACGCCTCCCCGACCGAGACCGGATACTTCCGCATCAACAGCCACATCGCTTCGCAGACGATGACCTCGACCTCGGACACCGACGCGTACTGGAACTACGAGGTCGAGAACGTCCAGTGGGTCATGTACTTCAACGGCAACCAGGCCTTCCACGGCGTCTACTGGCACAACAACTTCGGCACGCAGCAGAGCCACGGCTGCGTCGGAATGCCCAACTCCCGGGCCGAGCAGATCTACAACTGGGCGCCCACCGGCGTCGACGTGTGGATCCACGACTGACCGGACCCCCGCGCGCTCCCCGCGAGGGACGGAAAACGAGGGGGCGGATGCGTGCGGCATCCGCCCCCTCGTCGTCGCGGTCAGAGCGCGTCGATGACGGCGTTGAGCGTCGTGGAGGGGCGCATCACCTGAGCCACGAGGGCCTCATCGGGGTGGTAGTAGCCGCCGATCTCGACCGGCTGGCCCTGCACGGCGACGAGCTCCGCGACGATCTGTGTCTCGCCCTCGGTCAGCGCCTGCGCGATCGGCGCGAACACCGCGGCGAGGTCGGCGTCGGCAGTCTGGGCGGCGAGCTCCTGCGCCCAGTACAGCCCCAGGTAGAAGTGGCTGCCGCGATTGTCGATCGTGCCGAGCGCACGGCCCGGCGAGCGGTCCTGCTCCAGGAAGGTGCCGGTGGCGGCATCCAGCGTGTCGGCGAGGACTCTCGCCTTCGCGTTGCCGGTGAACTCGGCAAGGTGCTCGAAGGATGCCGCGAGCGCGAAGAACTCGCCGAGCGAGTCCCAGCGAAGGTAGTTCTCTTCCAACAGTTGCTGCACGTGCTTGGGTGCTGATCCCCCCGCGCCGGTCTCGAACAGTCCACCGCCGGCCAGCAGCGGCACGATCGAGAGCATCTTGGCGGAGGTGCCCACCTCGAGGATCGGGAACAGGTCGGTGAGGTAGTCGCGCAGCACGTTGCCGGTGACCGAGATCGTGTCCTCGCCGCGACGCAGACGCTCCAGCGAATACGCCGTCGCCTCCTCGGGCGAGAGGATCTCGATGGTGAGCCCCGTCGTGTCGTTGTCGCCCAGGTACTCGCGCACCTTGGCGATCAGCGCCGCGTCGTGGGAGCGCTCGTCGGACAGCCAGAACACCGCCGGCGCCCCCGTCGCGCGGGCGCGCGAGACGGCGAGGCGCACCCAGTCGCGGATCGCGACGTCCTTCGTCTGGGTGCCACGCCAGATGTCGCCCGCGCCGACGGTGTGCGCGATCAGCACGGTGCCGTCCGCGGCGACGACCTCGACGACGCCGTCGGCGGGGACCTCGAACGTCTTGTCGTGACTGCCGTACTCCTCGGCCGCCTGGGCCATGAGCCCCACGTTGGGCACGGTGCCGATCGTGGCCGGGTCGAGCGGGCCATTGGCGATGACGTCCTCGATGACAGCCTGGTAGACGCCCGCGTAGGACGAGTCGGGGATGACGGCGATCGTGTCGTCCTCGCCGCCGTCGACGCCCCACAGCTTGCCGCCGTTGCGGATGAGGGCGGGCATCGAGGCATCCACGATCACGTCGGACGGCACGTGCAGGTTGGTGATGCCCTTGTCGCTGTTGACGTAGCTCAGGCGCGCACCGCTCTCCAGGTCCGCCGCGATGCGGGCCGAGATCGTCTCGCCGTCTTCGAGAGCGCCCAGGCCGGAGAGGATCGCGCCGAGGCCGTTGTTGCCGTTCAGGCCGGCTGCGGCCAGAGCCTCGCCATAGGCGTCGAAGACGTCCGCGAAGAACGCCCGCACGACGTGGCCGAAGATGATCGGGTCGCTGACCTTCATCATCGTCGCCTTCAGGTGCACCGAGTACAGGACGTTCTCGGCCTTCGCCAGGGCAAGAGTGTCGGCAAGGAAGGCGTCGAGGGCCTTCGCCGACAGGAACGTCGCGTCGACGACCTCGCCAGGCAGGACCTTGAGGCCCTCTTTGAGTACCGTGACGGCGCCGTCGGCGGCGGTGTGGCGGATCGTGAGGACGTCGTCGTGGGCGGCGATCCAGCTCTTCTCGTTGCTCTTGAAGTCGTCGTGGCCCATCGTCGCGACCCGCGTCTTGGAGCCTGCGGCGAACGGCTTGTTGCGGTGCGGGTGCTTGCGCGCGTAGTTCTTCACCGACAGCGGCGCGCGGCGGTCGCTGTTGCCCTCGCGCAGCA
>JASGGN010000063.1:0-8296 GCA_047605005.1 Microbacterium sp. | reverse complement strand
CGCACGCCGCCGTCGATGACGAGCCCCTTGCATCCGCGGGCGGTGAGGGAGGTCGCCAGCAGCTCGCCGAAGAAGCCGTCCTCGCTCTCGGTCGTGCACCCGGCGACGAGCACGTCGCCTTCGTGCACCTGCTCGGCGGCGACGTGGAACATCCAGTTGTCGCCCGGCTGCAGCAGCACCGTCACGGCCGGTCCGCACAGCTTCGCGCCGGGATACGCCGGACGGATGTAGGGGCGCAGCAGCCCCACGCGCCCCATCGCCTCGTGAATGGTCGCGACGCCGAATCGCGACAGGCGTGCGACGTCGGCCGGGTCGGGGCGCGGGGTGTTGGTGCGGACGAGGCCGAGGTCGTTCAGTCGCATGTCGTTCACAGTCCTCTTGCAATCAGTGCGCGGTCAAGACGCGGGTACACGCGGCGCGCGTTGCCCTCGAACACCTGGATGCGCTGGGCATCCGTGAGGTTCGGGGTGGCATCCACGTACCGCTTGGTGTCGTCGAAGTAGTGGCCGGTGCGCGGGTCGATGTCGCGGACGGCGCCGATCATCTCGCTCGCGAACAGGATGTTGTCGGTGGGGATGACGCGGGTCAGCAGGTCGATGCCCGGCTGGTGGTAGACGCACGTGTCGAAGAACACGTTGTGCAGCAGGTGCTCTTCGAGCTCGGGCTTGCCGAGCGCCATCGCGAGCCCGCGGAACCGACCCCAGTGGTAGGGGACGGCACCGCCGCCGTGCGGGATGACGAGCTTGAGGTCGGGGAAGTCGCGGAACAGGTCGCCCTTGAGCAACTGCATGAAAGCGGTCGTGTCCGCACCGAGGTAGTGGTCTCCCGTCGTGTGGAACTGCGGCTTGCACGAGGTCGAGACGTGGATCATCGCGGGCAGCTCGTACTCGACGAGCTTCTCGTACACCGGATACCAGGAGCGGTCGGTCAGCGGTGGCGCCGTCCACAGCCCGCCGGAGGGGTCGGGGTTGAGGTTGACGGTCACGACGCCCAGCTCTTCGACGGCGCGGGTCAGCTCGGCGACGGTCGTGGCGGGGTCGACGCCGGGCGACTGCGGCAGCATCGCGCCGGGCAGGAACCGGTCGGGGAACAGCGCCGACACGCGGGCGCACAGGTCGTTGCAGATGCGTGCCCACGTCTGGCTGACGGCGAGGTCGCCGATGTGATGCGCCATGAACGAGGCGCGCGGGCTGAAGACCGTGAGGTCGCTGCCGCGATCGTTCATGAGGCGCAGCTGGTTCTGCTCGATCGTCTCGCGGATCTCGTCGTCGCTGATCTTCAGCGCGGCGGGGTCCGGGGCTTCGCCCTGGCCGGCGGCGAAGGCGATCTGCAGATCGCGCCAGGCGCCGAGCTGTGCGGGTGCGGTCGTGTAGTGACCGTGAATGTCGATGATCACCGGGTGTCGTCCTTGAACTCGTTGGTGGCTGCTTCGAGAGTAGGCCGGGCGAAAGCTGCGGTCCAATAGATTGATGATGAGATATCCATCGATATCATCTATGGATGCCGATGGCCGACCTGAACGCGCTGCGCACGTTCGTCGTGCTCTACGAGTTGCGCAGCCTGACCGCCACCGCCGAACGCCTGCACGTGACCCAGCCCACCGTCAGCTACACGCTGTCGCGGCTGCGGCAGCGCTTCGGCGACGACCTGTTCCGTCGCGAGGGGCACGCGATGGTGCCGACCGCGCGCGCGACCGAGCTGTTCGGACCTCTCCATGCCGCCCTCGCCCAGATCGACGCCGCCGTCGGGGACCCCGGCGAGTTCGACCCGAAGGATTTCAGCGGCGAGCTCGTGCTCGGGCTCACCTCGATCGGCGAGCAGACCTTCCTGCCGCCGATCATGGCGGCGCTTGCGCGCGAGGCATCCCGCCCGCACCTGCGCGTCGAACGGCTCGACTCCGACCAGGTCGCCGACGGGCTGATCCGCGGCACGATCGATCTGGCCGTCACCGTGTCGCCGTTGCGCGCGGAGGGCCTGTGGGGCGCGGGTGTGCGAGACGTCGAGTATGTCGCGCTGTCGTCGGGCGAGCATCCACTGCCGCCCCCGGGCGCGAATATGTTCGCGGGTCGTCGGTTCGTGCGTGTTTCTGCGCGCGGGGGGCACGTCTTCCCGGTCCAGCTGCTGACCGAGCACGATCTGATGGCGCAGGTCTCGCTCACCGTGCAGGAGTACGCCACGGTGCCGGCGGTGCTGGAGGCCACGGACCTCGTCGTCCTGCTGCCGCGACACGTGGCCGAGGTCTTCTGCGGGTGGTTCCCCCGGCTGCGGATCGCGGAACTGCCGTGGCCGGGTCAGAGTGCGCCCGTCATGCTCTACGCGCGTCGCGATGAGAGCCTCTCGCCGGCGCAGCGGTGGTTCCGCGCGCTCGTGCTGGCCGCGATCTCCGACGACGAGTACCGCGTGCGGAACGCGGGGTAGCCGAACCTGCCGGTGAGCGGTTCAGCCGCGCGGGCGATTCCAGCTCGCCTTCGCCGGCGCGAAGGGGCTGCGCACGTGGATCGACCACGTCGAGTGCGGGTGCACGGTGAGGATTGTGCGCTCGTACCAGGCCCGCGCCTTCTCCGGCAGGTGCGGCAGCACGGCATCCTTGTCGATGTCATCCTCGGGCCGCGGCCGCAGCGCCTTCCACACCAGCTGCACCTCGGGCGCCCCCGTCGGGATGCCGTCGATCTCTCGCACGGCATCGCTCCACGGCAGCTGCAGGCGCGGATCGCGCTTGTACATCCACGCGGCATCCGAGCCGTCTTCGGTGTTGACCTGCAGCACCCACGCGCCCGTGCTCTCCTCGCGGATGAGCACGGGCTGGAGGTCGCTGTCCTGGTCGGCATCCGCCCACGCGACGACGTCGTCGTCGACCGGAACCCACGCCGTGAAGCCCTCCGGCAGCGCCTCGATGAGAAGCCCCAGGTCGCGGGCGACGGTGCTGATGTCGATGTTCGCGCGATCGCGGACCGGGTGGCCGAGCCACACGTCTAGCGCCACCCCGCCCGACAGCCACCACCGCGCGGACGTGCCCGACAGCAGCTCGGCGACGCCACGCGGGGTCAGCGGCTTCCAGTCCGCCGCCGGGGTCGATATCGCCATGGGTCGAGGCTACATCCGCCCGGTTGGGTGCCCGCTTTCGAACTAGGGTGAATCCGTGATCGTGGAGCGGTTGGGGCTCGTCGACTTCCGCAACTATGCGGTCGCCGACGTCGCATTGGATGCGGGCGCGAACGTCTTCATCGGCCGCAACGGCCAGGGAAAGACCAACCTCGCCGAGGCGATCGCCTTCTTCGCGACGCTGGGGTCGCACCGCGTCTCGCAGGACGCCCCGATGGTGCGTGAGGGCGCGGATGCCGCGATCGTCCGCATGCGCCTGGCGTACGGCGATCGTCGCGTGCAGCTCGAGGCCCAGCTGAACCGTGCCGGTGGCAACAAGGCGCGCGTCAACGGATCGGCCGTGCGCACCGCGGAGCTGCCGCGATACGCGCACGTCGTGCTCTTCGCGCCCGAAGACCTGCAGATCGTGCGCGGCGACCCGTCGGCGCGGCGCCGGTTCGCCGATCAGCTTCTCGTGCAGCGCTCGCCCCGCATGGCCGGCGTGCTCGCCGACTACGACCGCGTCGTCAAGCAGCGCAACGCCCTGCTGAAGTCTGCGCGTGCCCGCGGTGTGCGCGGCGAGGGGCTCTCGACACTGGAGGTCTGGGACGACAAGCTCGTCCAGTTCGGCACGGATGTCATCCGCGCGCGGCTCGCGCTCGCCGGCGCGCTCGCCGCTCCCGTCCGAGACGCATACGCGTCGATCGCGGGGGCGGACCACCGCCCCGAGCTGGAGTGGGCGCTGAGCATCGCGGGCGCGGATGCCGAAGAGGAGAGCCGACCCCCCTCCGCCGTCACCCCAGACGGTGATCGAGTGCCGTCGCGCAGCGCGTCAGCGACGGGCGGGGTAGCCGTGGGGATATCGGGATCACCCACTCCCGAGCAGATCGCGCAGCAGTTCCGTGCCGCGCTCGCGGCGAAGCGATCGGCCGAGCTCGACCGCGGGATCACGCTGGCCGGCCCGCACCGCGACGACCTGCTGTTGCGCGTGCGCGGCCTGCCCGTGAAGGGATACGCCTCACACGGCGAGTCGTGGTCGGTGGCGCTCGCCCTGCGGCTGGCATCCGCGCGGCTGCTGCGCGAGCAGTCGAGCCTGGGCGATCCCATCGTCATCCTCGACGACGTGTTCGCCGAGCTCGACGTCGACCGTCGGTCGCGGCTTGCGGGGATCGTCGCCGACTTCGAGCAGGTCGTCGTGACGGCAGCCGTCGAGGAGGACGTGCCGGTTGGGCTGCGCGCGCGCACGCTGCGGGTGGAGGCGGGCACGGTGCGTGCACAGGAGCCTGCCGATGGCTGACTCCGACGAGCCCGTTCCCGAGACGATCGCGACCTACCTGCGGTTGCGCGGCCTCGAGCCGTCGGCGCGCGGACGGTTCGCCCAGCGGCGTCGGCGCAGGGGCGACCCCGACGACGAGAACCAGCCGTTCCGCCCCGGCCGGGATCCGAATCGCGTCGGCGACGTGCTCGCGAACCTCACCCGCGAAGCGGGGTGGGACGGTCAGCTCGCGCGTGAAGACCTCGTCCTGAAGTGGGGGGAGGTCGTGGGGGCCGAGACCGCTCGCCACGCGCAGCCGGTCGCCCTCGCCGACGGACTGCTGACCGTGCGGTGCGACTCGACGGCGTGGGCGAAGAACCTGCAGCTGATGCGCGCCGAGATCGTCACGCAGCTGCTGAGGCGCTTCCCGGACGCCGGGGTCCAGAACGTGCGGTTCGTCGGGCCCGACGTCCCCTCCTGGAAATGGGGCCGCAGAGCCGTTCCAGGGCGGGGCCCGCGCGATACTTACGGGTGAGCGAGGTCCGTCGGCATCCGCTCGGATTCCACAGCGCCACAGGGCCGCTCAACGGAAGACGAGACCCGGGAACGGGATAGGATGGAGCATCCCCGATCTGAAGATTCTGGAGCGCTCGA
Source organism: Microbacterium sp. (assembly GCA_047605005.1). Lineage (GTDB taxonomy): Bacteria > Actinomycetota > Actinomycetes > Actinomycetales > Microbacteriaceae > Microbacterium. The sequence goes on along the minus strand of JASGGN010000063.1, from coordinate 3,306 downwards.
AACCTATGACGTCCGACACCCCCGACAGCGTTCCCGAGGAACTTCCCGCGAAGGTCTCTTCGCCCGCACAGAAGGTCGAGAACGACTACGGGGCCGACGCCATCCAGGTGCTCGAAGGTCTGGAAGCCGTCCGCAAGCGCCCCGGCATGTACATCGGCTCCACCGGGGAACGCGGCCTGCACCACCTCGTCTACGAGATCGTCGACAACTCCGTCGATGAGGCGCTCGCTGGATACTGCGACACGATCACCGTCACGATCCTCGAGGACGGCGCCATCCGCGTCGTCGACAACGGGCGCGGCATCCCGGTCGACCTGCACAGGACCGAGGGCAAGTCCACCGTCGAGGTCGTGCTGACCGTCCTGCACGCGGGCGGCAAGTTCGGCGGCGGCGGATATGCCGTCTCCGGCGGTCTGCACGGCGTCGGATCGTCGGTTGTGAACGCGCTGTCCACCCGGCTCGACGTCGAGGTGCGCCGGCAGGGTCACGTGTGGCGGCAGTCGTTCCAGGGCGGCGGCACCCCCCTCGCGCCGCTCAGTCAGGACGAGGCGACGGAGGAGACCGGCACGACCATCACGTTCTGGCCGGACGCGACGATCTTCGAGACGGTCGACTTCGACTACGACACGCTGCGCACGCGCTTCCAGCAGACGGCCTTCCTCAACAAGGGGCTGCGCATCACGCTGAGCGACCTGCGTCCCACCTCCGCGTACGTCGTCGACGATGAGGACGGCGGTTCGATCGAGAAGCAGCCGCACGATGACTTCCACTACGAGCGCGGTCTCGTCGACTACGTCGAGTACCTCAACAAGATCCGCAAGGCCGACGTCGTCGGCGAGGACATCATCGAGGTCGAGTCGGAGGACACCGAGCGGCACATCTCGCTCGAGCTGGCGATGCAGTGGACGACGAGCTACACCGAGAACGTCTTCACCTTCGCGAACACGATCAACACGCACGAGGGCGGAACGCACGAAGAGGGCTTCCGCGCCGCGCTCACGACGCTCGTGAACAAGTACGCGCGCGCCAACAACCTGCTCAAGGAGAAGGACGACAACCTCACCGGCGAGGACATCCGCGAGGGCCTCACCGCCGTCATCTCGGTGAAGCTCTCCGAACCCCAGTTCGAGGGACAGACCAAGACCAAGCTCGGCAACACCGAGGCGAAGGCGTTCGTGCAGAAGGTCGTCGGCGACCAGTTGACCGACTGGCTCGATCGCAACCCCGGCCAGGCCAAGCGCATCATCATGAAGGCGATCGACGCGGCGACCGCGCGCCTGGCCGCGCGCAAGGCGCGCGAGACCGCGCGGCGCAAGAGCGTCTTCGAATCGGCATCCATGCCCGAGAAGCTCAAGGACTGCACCAGCAAGGACCCGTCGATCAGCGAGATCTTCCTCGTCGAGGGCGACTCGGCCGGCGGTTCCGCCGTTTCCGGCCGCGACCCGGAGCGTCAGGCGATCCTGTCGCTGCGCGGCAAGATCCTCAACGTCGAGAAGGCGCGGCTGGATCGCGCGCTCGGCAATGCCGAGATCCAGGCCATGATCGCGGCGTTCGGCACCGGGATCGGCGAGGACTTCGCCGTCGAGAAGGCGCGCTATCACAAGATCGTGCTGATGGCGGATGCCGACGTCGACGGCCAGCACATCACGACGCTGCTGCTGACGCTCCTCTTCCGGTACATGCGCGGGCTCATCGAGGCCGGCTACGTCTACCTCGCGATGCCGCCGCTGTACCGGCTGAAGTGGTCGAACTCCCCGCACGAGTACGTCTACAGCGACCGCGAGCGCGACGCGCTGACGGCAGAGGGCATCGCGCAGGGCAAGCGCATCCCGAAGGAGAACGGCGTGCAGCGCTACAAGGGTCTCGGTGAGATGAACGCCAAGGAGCTGTGGGAGACCACGATGGATCCCGACACCCGGACCCTGCGCCAGGTGACGATCGACGACGCGGCCGCCGCCGACGAGATCTTCTCGGTGCTCATGGGCGAAGACGTCGAATCGCGTCGCGGTTTCATCCAGCGCAACGCGAAGGACGTCCGCTTCCTGGACATCTAGTGATCTCGATACACCGCGCCTGCGGCGCGGCACTGATCACCGGAGTACAACTCGAAGAATGACGGAAGGGCGGAGGGATGCTCAGGTCAGGGCAATCGGGGTCCCCGTTCTCGTCCTGACCTGAGCATCCCGGAACCCATACGAAGCCCGAAGACTGAGACAGAAGCCTGAAGACGAGAGACGACAGTGACTGACGAAGAGCGCCCCGACCCGGCATCCGGGTACAACCACGGCAACATCGACCAGGTCGACCTGCAGGTCGAGATGCAGCGCAGCTACCTCGACTACGCGATGAGCGTCATCGTCGGGCGCGCGCTGCCGGACGTGCGCGACGGCCTCAAGCCCGTGCATCGCCGGGTCATCTACGGCATGTACGACGGCGGCTACCGCCCCGACAAGGCGTTCAGCAAGTGCGCCCGCATCGTCGGCGACGTCATGGGACAGTTCCATCCGCACGGCGACTCGGCGATCTACGACGCGCTCGTCCGCCTCGTGCAGCCGTGGTCGCTGCGCTATCCGCTCGCCGAGGGCCAGGGCAACTTCGGGACGCCCGGCAACATGGGCGCCGCCGCCTCCCGGTACACCGAGACGAAGATGGCGGCCCTCGCCATGGAGATGGTCCGCGACATCGACGAGGACACCGTCGACTTCGAGGACAACTACGACGGGCGCACGCAAGAGCCCACCGTCCTGCCGGCGCGGTTCCCGAACCTGCTCGTCAACGGCTCGGTCGGCATCGCCGTGGGCATGGCCACCAACATCCCGCCGCACAATCTGCGCGAGGTCGCCAGCGGTGCGCTGTGGGCGCTGGAGCACCCGGATGCCTCGCGCGAGGAGCTCCTCGAAGCTCTCATGTCGCGTATCCAGGGCCCAGACTTCCCGACCGGGGCGCAGATCCTCGGCACGAAGGGCATCCGCGAGGCGCAGCGCACCGGCCGCGGTTCGATCACGATGCGCTCGGTCGTGAACGTCGAGGAGATCCAGGGGCGCACCTGCCTCGTCGTCACGGAGCTGCCGTATCAGGTCAACCCCGACAACGTCGCGGCGAAGATCCGCGATCTCGCCCGCGACGGCAAGCTGCAGGGCATCGCCGACATCCGCGACGAGACGAGTGATCGCACCGGTCAGCGTCTCGTGATCGTGCTCAAGCGCGATGCCGTCGCGAAGGTCGTGCTGAACAACCTGTACAAGCACACCCAGCTGCAGGAGAACTTCGGCGCGAACATGCTCGCGATCGTCGACGGCGTGCCGC
>JASGGN010000062.1:0-8410 GCA_047605005.1 Microbacterium sp. | reverse complement strand
ACATCAGAGTTCGTGTTCCTGCTGATTCGTATTGAGTTGTACGTCGTGCTGTTCGTCTCAGCCCTGGCGCTGCTTGTGGCGCGGGTTGCTCTTGCAGATGACCATGACGCGACCGTGGCGACGGATGACCTTGCAGTGATCGCAGATGGGCTTGACGGAGGGATTGACCTTCATGATGCTTCCTGTTCGCTGTCTTCACCGGGCATCCGGGTCTCGATACACCGCGCTACGCGCGGCACTCGACCACCGGATGGGGCGTTACTTCTCGACCGGTCTAGCGGTAGCGATAGACGATGCGACCGCGCGTGAGGTCGTAGGGCGAGAGCTCCACGACGACGCGGTCTTCGGGGATGATGCGGATGTAGTTCTGCCGCATCTTTCCGGAGATCGTGGCGAGCACCTTGTGACCGTTGGTGAGCTCGACGCGGAACATCGCGTTGGGGAGCGCCTCGGACACCGTGCCTTCGATCTCGATGACACCGTCTTTCTTAGCCATAGCCTCGCTGTCGCTGGTGCAGACCGGTCGGTCTGCGGATGGGTTGTGGGTTTCGGTGCCCCAGGGCCACCTGGGCGGGATCGCCGATCCGACGACACGCCAATAAAGGCGCAAGGCACCAAAGATCAAGCATACGTGCCATACCGGCGCCCTGCAACTCGCTCGCTCACACGACCTCGTGCACCGATCACGGACCTTCTTATCTACTTCATAACAATGACAAATCTCACACTCAGGAATATCGATCCGCCGTACGGTAGCGGTATGGCCCCTCGACCGAATCCCCCCGGGGTGCACCTCCATGACGGAATTCACACGACTCTTCGCATCCTGCGCGGACGTGCGACCTGACGATGTCGGTCTGCTGGCGTGGCGCCGTCAGCGCAATGTCAGCGTCAGCATCCATCGTCCCGGCCCCACTCCGTGGCACTGGCGCCCCTCGAGCGAGCCCTCTCCCCCGTTCCTGTCCGTCGTGCTTCTTCTCGAGGGCACCGTCACCGTCAGGATCGCGGACGCACACATCGAGGACGCGACCGGGGTGATGCTGCACGGCATCCGCGAGACCTGGACGGAGTTTTCCCGCAACGCGATCTGCGCGATCGTGTGGATGCCGACGGAGATCTTGGCGCACCAAGGCATCCCTTTGCCGTCTGCACCGCTCATCCTTCCCTCCAGTGCCGTCGCCACTGCGATGCAGAGATTCACGGCGAGCATCGTCCATCGCCCCGCCGAATCCCCCATCGGCGCCTATATCGTCGAGCGGCTGTTCGTGGAGATGACGCTCGGGCTCATGCTTCACTCGAAGGAGGACACGAAGGCCCCTCGATCCACTCGACGTCTGCACGAACGCGCTCACGCGCTGATCCTGGCCAACAGCGCCGATCCGGGGTTCGGGACCGAGGAGATCGCCCACTCACTCGGCGTGTCCACTCGCCAACTGCAACGGGCGTTCGCAGAGGTCGGCACGTCGCCGATGGCAGCGCTCCGCGACGCCCGTGTGGCACACGCCAAGACCTTCGTCTGCGACAGCACGTACGACGCCCTGTCGGTGGCGGAGATCGCCCGCGAATGCGGCTTCGGCAGCGCCGCCACGATGCGTCGCGCGTTCCAGGCAACCGGCGTCGAGTGGCCATCGCGCAGGCGTCGGCCTCCAGCGTCACCCTCGGCTGGAGAAGAAATGTCGCGCTCCGAGAGCGCCTGACGCCCAGTGAGCGACACGGACGGTCGAATCCACGACATCGGACTGTTCCCCCTCTCGCTCACAGACGATTCTGAGAAAGCCCCCCAGGGCCGCGTGTCCCCAGCACGCGCACATCCCAGAAAGTCTCCCGGAAGAGAGCACCTCTGCTATGACTGAATCCCTCATCCCTCCTGTGTCCAGAGAGCTGCCCCGCCGCACGCTCGTGAAGGGCGCAGCCTGGTCCGTTCCCGTGATCGCCGCCACAGTCGCGGCACCACTGGCGGCGGCCACGGTCGCACAGGATGCCGGCGCCTACCAGCTCAACGGCACCTGTGGCGTGCTCGGCACGCTCGGCCCCGGCTTCACGCTGACCGCGAGCGCCACCTCAGCCATCCCCGCCGGAACCGTCATCACGATCACTGGATCGGGAGTGGCGAACATCGGGGTGTTCACGGTCACCGGCGGCACCGCCACGGTGAGCATCCTGTCGGCCACGTCGCGCACGATCACCACCACCGCTGAGATCGCCGCGGGGGCGACGATGGCGATACGCACGACCCTGTCGATCACCGCCGCGTTCACGCTCTCGGCGACGGCGACCCTCCCGTCCGGCTGGTCCGCCACCGGGGCGAAGAGCACCGCCTCGGTCACGAGCACGCTGGTGCTCTGCTCGGCGGCCTGACGAGCCGCGCACCCACGGGATTCGCATCCCCTGGAGCCGCATCAACTGAGAGCTTCGGGCAGGCCGGCATCCGCGTGCCTCCCCGAAGCTCTCTCCTCGGGAGTCTCTCGCGCGGAAAACTGTGCGCCGGGCCTCTGCACCCCCGGGATGCCGTCCGTCCGGCTTCTGCGCGCCGGGCTTCTGTGCGTCCAGCCCCGTGCTGCGCTTCGGCTGGTGAATCGCGACATCGCTCCCGAGAGCGTGGCAGGGCCTCGGAGCACCCGCCGAGGCATCCTCAGCCCGCCGCGCGCGGATCGAGCCCCCGCCCCGCTCGGTTACTGCAGCGCGTCGACGATGTCGGCTTGCGGGTCGCCGCTGAGGGTCAGCACCGTCCCGTTGAGCACGACGGTCGGGGTGCCGATCGAGGTCGCGCCGTCGGCCAGGGGGGTGTCCGGCGTCAGCGAGGTCACGAAGTCCATGTAGGTGCCTGCCGTGATGCAGTCCGATGCGGCGCCTGCGCCCACGCCCTCGGCGATCTCGATGATCTCCTCGTCGGTCAGACCGGTCGAGTTCTCGTCGGGCTGGTTGTCGTACATGGCCTGCATGAACGACAGCGCGGCATCCGGCTCGGCCTCGGCGACGCAGTACATCGCGCTGGCGGCGCGCGTGGAGTACTCGGTGCCCGACGAGTAGTTGTCGAGGATCGAGATCGGGTGGATGTTGAGGGTGATCGTTCCCGCCTCGATCTGCTCCACGATCGTGTCGCCGTAGGTCTGCTCGAAAGAGTTGCAGATGGGGCACATGAAGTCGATGTAGGTGTCCAGCGTGTTCGAGCCGGTGCCGACGACGATGGCGCCGGTCTCGCTGTCGATGCCCGAGCTGCTCGGCACCGTGCCCGGGTCGCTCGCGGCGTTGTTCATCCAGACCACGAGGGCGATCACGACCGCGACGACGACGACGGCCGCCGCGCTCACCCAGATCACGAACCAGTTCTTCTTGCCTACAGCGGCCTGCGCCATGCCTACGCCTCTCGTTGGGGCTCTTCGCGGCATCCCGCCGCACCGTCTTCTATCTTCCCCCATCGCCCGCGCCCGCTCCTCCCGCGAGACACCCATTTCTGCGTGAGACCCCGGCGTCGATGGGGTGTCTCGCACCGATAGGGGCGTCTCGATGGGCGGCGCAGGGGCGGCGCAACGCCTCCTCCCCAGGAGGCGATTTCGGCGAGGCATCCACAGATCCGGCAAACGGGCGCCCGTGCCGCGCCGCGGCGCGGCACGATCGGCGGATGCCAGTCCTGCTCACCGACCGCGCGGCGACCTCCTCGCCCACGCCCCTCGTCACGCTCACCGACGCGCGCATGCTCGGCCTGCGTATCGGCGGGCCGGGGTACCGTCGGGTGCGTCCCAGGGTGTACGCCGACCGCGCGCAGTACGACGCGCTACCAGCGTGGCGTCGGTACGAGGCGCGGGTGCACGCCTTTCTGCTGAGACGTCCGGGGGCGATCCTGTGCCTGGAATCGGCGGCGGTCGTCCACGGCCTACCGTTGTTCGGCGAGACGCGCGACATCCACGTGTACGACCGCGACCGCTCCCGCACGAAGCGCTTCGGCGATGTCGTCGTGCACGCGAGCATCGACGAGCGCGAGGTGGTGTCGCGCGGAGGCATCCACGTCACCACGCTGCTCGACACCGTCGTCGACCTTGCGCGGGTGCTGCCGCCCGCGCGCGCTCTGGCGGTGGCGGATGCCGCGGTCTCCCCCGCGCAGGGCGGCCCGCTTCCGCCCGCGGCGTTCGCCGCGCGTGCCGATGCCCAGCAGAACACGCGCGGCCGCGGCCGCTCGCGCTGGGTCTGGGATCGGGTCGACCCACGGGCCGAGTCGGCCGGCGAGAGCATCAGCAGGGCGGGGATCGAGTGGGGCGGTTTCGAGCGCCCCGAGCCGCAGGTGGTGCTCCGCTACGAGGGCCATGTCGACCGCGTCGACTTCGGGTTCCCGCGCTGCCGCGGCCTCGGCGAGTCGGACGGCTGGGGGAAGTACGGCATGACCGATCCCGCCGCCGCCGAGCGACACCTCACCGCGCAGAAGCGTCGCGAAGACCGCCTGCGGCGGCACGGGCATCCGCTCGCCCGCTGGGAGTTCCGTGACGCGTGGCGCGTGCTCCCGATGTGCGAGAAGCTGCACGCCGCAGGCATCCCCTCGATCCGCCCCGTACAGCCCGCCCTGATCGCCACGATGCGCGACCAGACGCGCACGCTGCCGCGCTGACGCCGCCGCGGCGGCAGCGCGGGGGCGGCGCCCCGGGGCGGTGCGCGGTGCCGCCGCCTGCGCCACCCGAAACATTCGAAACCGCACGAGACACCCGAAACCGCACGAGACACCCAGCCCCGCAGGGCGCCTCACGCGGAAAGAGGTTTCTCACGCGAAACAGGGGTCTCGCGCGGGGCGGGGCGGGGCGCGCCGAGGGACCGCAGACGCAGGCGAGCTGCGGCCGCTACGCGATCGGGGCGGGGGTCACGCCGAGGGGCGCGAGCCCGGCGGCGCCGCCGTCGGGGGCCGTGAGGACCCAGATGCCGCCTGCGTGCACGGCGACGCTGTGCTCGAAGTGCGCGCCGTCGGAGCCGTCGGCGGTCGTGATCGTCCAGTCGTCGTCCTCGACGAAGGTCTCCTCCGTCCCGGCCGTGACCATCGGCTCGATCGCGACGCACAGCCCGGGCCTCACGTCGGGCCCGAGATCGGCGACCCGGTAGTTGAAGACGGTCGGGCTCTCGTGCATCCTCCGGCCGATGCCGTGCCCGACGTAATCGCGCAGGATGCCGTACACCGCCCCGTCGGCCGCCGCCGCGCGCTCGATCGACCCCTGCACGGCATCGCCGATCTCGCCGACGCGCCGCGCCGAGGCGAGAGCCGCGATCCCGGCCCACAGCGACGCCTCCGTGACCTCCGCGAGCCGCCGCCGCGCCGCAGTCACCTCGACAGGGCCGCCGGGCACGACGAGCGTGATCGCCGAGTCACCGTTCCAGCCCGCGAACTGCGCCCCCGCATCGATCGAGACGATGTCGCCGGGCTCCAGAACCCGCGACGAGGGGATGCCGTGCACGACCTGATCGTTCACCGAGATGCACGTCGTGTGGCGATAGCCCCGCACGAGCTGGAAGTTCGACTCCGCGCCGCGCGCGGCGCACACGGCAGCGGCCGCGGCATCCAGCTCGGCCGTCGTCACGCCGGGTGCGACCAGCGCGCGCACGGCGTCGAGCATCTCCGCCGTGATGAGCCCCGGCTCGACCATCGCGCGCAGCTGCGCGGGCGTCTTGTACAGCGAGCGGCGCAGCACCACGAACGCGGGCCTCAGCCGGCGACGATGCCGCGCGCCGCGAGAGCGGCGACGATGCGCTCGTACACCTCGTCGAGCGTGCCCACGCCGTCGACGGCCTCGACGATCCCGTGCTCGCGGTAGACGTCGAGGATCGGCGCGGTCTCGGCCTCGTAGATCGCCAGGCGCTTGGCGATCGCCTCCTCGTTGTCGTCGGCGCGTCCCTGCTCGGCGGCGCGCAGCGACAGCCGCCGGATCGACTCGTCGCGCGGCACCGACAGCTCGATGACACCGGTCAGCGGCTCGCCGCGTGACGCCAGGAACGCGTCGAGGTCGCCCACCTGGCCGAGGTTGCGGGGGTAGCCGTCGAGGAGGAACCCGCCGGCCGCATCATCCTGCGCAAGCCGATCGCGCACGATCGCGCCGGTCAGCTCGTCGGGCACGAGGTCACCCGCGTCGATGATGGCCTTGACCTGAAGCCCCAGCGGCGTGCCGCCGGCGACGTTCGCGCGGAAGACATCCCCCGTCGAGACCGCGGGGATGCCGAAGGCCTCCGCGATCCGCGCGCCCTGCGTGCCCTTGCCTGAGCCCTGCGGGCCGATGATCAGAAGCCGCGGAATGGTCATCGAAGAAGCCCTTCGTAGTGGCGCTGCTGAAGCTGCGCGTCGATCTGCTTGACGGTCTCAAGTCCGACGCCGACGATGATGAGGATCGAGGCGCCACCGAACGGGAAGTTGGAGTTGGCGCTGACGGTCGCGAGGGCGACCAGCGGCAACAGGGCGATCAGGCCCAGGTAGATCGAGCCCGGCAGGGTGATGCGGGTCAGAACGTAGTCGAGGTATTCCGCCGTGGGCCGGCCGGCACGGATGCCGGGGATGAACCCGCCGTACTTCTTCATATTGTCGGCGACCTCGACCGGGTTGAAGGTGATCGCCACGTAGAAGTAGGTGAAGCCCACGATCAGCACGAAGTACAGCAGCATGTAGAGCGGGTGGTCGCCCTTGGTCAGATAGGTCTGGATCCAGGTCACCCAGCCGGGGATGTTGCCGTCGGCATCCGGCGTCTGGTTGAACTGGGCGATGAGAGCCGGGATGTACAGCAGCGACGAGGCGAAGATCACGGGCACGACACCGGCCATGTTCACCTTGATCGGGATGTAGGTGTTCGTTCCGCCCAGCGTGCGACGACCGACCATGCGCTTGGCGTACTGCACCGGGATGCGGCGCTGCGACTGCTCGACGAAGACGACGAGCGCCATCACCACGACCCCGACGGCGATGACGAGCAGGAAGACCTCGAAGCCGCGCGACTGCGCGATCGCCCACGTCGCCGCCGGGAAGGTCGCCGCGATCGAGGTGAAGATGAGGATCGACATGCCGTTGCCGACGCCGCGCTCGGTGACCAGCTCGGCGAACCACATGATCAGGCCCGTTCCGGCCGTCAGCGTGAAGATCATCAGCAGCTGCGCCCACCACGCGTCGTTGGTCAGCAGGCTGCTGCACGAGGTCACCGACGTCGACCCCAGCAGCTGGCCCGTGCGGGCGACGGTGACGAGGGTCGTCGACTGTAGCAGCGCGAGGGCGATCGTGAGGTAGCGGGTGTACTGGGTCAGCTTCGCCTGGCCCGCCTGGCCCTCCTTGTAGAGGGTCTCGAAGTGCGGGATGACAACGCGCAGCAGCTGCACGATGATCGTCGCCGTGATGTACGGCATGACCCCGAGCGCGAAGATCGACAGCTGCAGCAGCGCGCCGCCGGAGAAGAGGTTGACGAGGGACAGCAGGCCCTCGCTGGTCGAGCCGCTCTCGGCGAGGCAGTCCTGGACGTTCAGATAGCTGACGAACGGCGTGGGGATATGCGCGCCGAAGCGGTAGAGGGCGATGATCGCCAGGGTGAAGGCGATCTTCCGCCGCAGATCCGGCGTGCGGAAGACCCGCGCGATTGCGCTGAACAAACAACCCTCCAGGGAATGCGGGGATGGCGCGGCGCCGGTTACGACCAGGGCACCGCCCACCAGCCTACGTCAACAGGGGCCGGCAACGGTTCTCGAGCAAGATCGAGCCCTCGCGCCGGCCCCTGCCGCGGACCTACTTGATCGAACCGCCCGCGGCGACGATCTTCTGCTCGGCCGAACCCGAGACCTTGTCGACGCTCACGTTCAGCGCCACCGCGATGTCGCCGCCGCCGAGAACCTTGACCTTCTCGTTCTTGCGGACGGCGCCCTTGGCGACCAGGTCGCTCACGGTGACGTCGCCACCGGTCGGGTACAGCTCGGCGAGCTTGTCGAGGTTGACCACCTGGTACTCGACGCGGAACGGGTTCTTGAACCCGCGCAGCTTCGGCGTGCGCATGTGCAGCGGCATCTGGCCGCCCTCGAAGCCGACCTTCACCTGGTAGCGGGCCTTGGTGCCCTTGGTGCCACGACCGGCGGTCTTGCCCTTCGAGCCCTCGCCGCGACCCACTCGGGTCTTCGCGGTGTTGGCGCCGGGGACCGGACGCAGGTGGTGCACCTTGAGGACGCCGGGGCGCGCGGCGACGGCATCCTTCTTCGCGGGCGCCTTGACGGCATCCTTCTTCGCGCTCTTCTTCTCGGCGACCCCTGCGGTCGCCTTCTCGGCCTTCTCAGCCATCAGTCGATCTCCTCAACCTTGACGAGGTGGGCGACGGCCTTGACGTAACCGCGCGTCTGCGCGTCGTCGGGACGGACGACCGAGTCGCCGATCCGCTTGAGGCCGAGCGAACGCAGCGTGTCGCGCTGGTTCTGCTTC
>JASGGN010000061.1:0-8924 GCA_047605005.1 Microbacterium sp. | reverse complement strand
GCCGCAGTCGGGCGCGGCCCCGCGCCGGCGTGCGCGCAGCGGCCCCGCGCAGTGCGGGCAGCGGGCCGGTGCACGGCAGGACGCGCACACGAGCACGGGAGCGTAACCGGGCCGGGCCACCTGCACGAGAACAGGCCCCGTGTGCAGCGCCTCGCGTGCCGCGGCGAACGCGGCCGAGGTCACGCGCTGGCCTCGCGACTCCCCCTCGCGGGTCGCCGACAGCACGATGGCCGGGCTCTCGCGCCTGCGCGCAGGGAGCTCCCGCACCCAGCCGAGCTGCACGAGCCGCTCGACGTCGGTCGTGCGCGTGTGCCCCGCGAAGACGAGGGCGGACCCTTCGAGCTCCTGGCGCACGAGGGCCGCATCGCGCACGTGCACGCCGGGGCTCAGCGGCTCGGAAAGCAGCGGATCGCCGTCGTCCCAGACGATCACGACGCCGACGTCGCGGGCTGGTGCATACACGGTGGATCGATTCCCGACGACGATGGCCGGCGGCCCGGCCACGAGGCGCAGGTAATCCGCGTACCGCTCGGGCCCCGAGCGCCGCGCGTCGTCGCGGACGATCACGCCCCCGGGCGCGTGCAGCGTGAGGACGGCGAGCACCTGCTCCTGATCCCGCTGGTCGGGCACGACGATCAGTGCGCTCCGATCGCGGGCAAGGGTGTCGAGCGCGATCGCGGCGATCAGTTCCGCCCACGCCCCCACCGGGAGCGCGTGTGACGGGCGCGGCGGTGCGTCCACCGCGACGCGCGCGCCCGCGGCGACCGCGTCGGAGAGGCCCGGAAAGTCGGAGAGGCCCGGAAAGGATGCCAGAACGGCGCAGCTGTCGTCGGAAGGCGCAGCCGGCGCATCGGTGGGAGAGCCCGCAAGCGCTGGCGCGGCGGCATCCGGCCTCTCCGCCTGTTGCTGCGCCGCAAGCCATGCCTTCTCGGCGCGCACCATGCGCCGCGGGATCACGAGGCGCAAGATGTCGCTCGCCGAGCCTGCCGCGCGGTCCGCGACGCGCCGCGCGAGCGCGTAGAGCGCCGGGGTCAGCACCGGGACGGGCGAGACGACGGCAGCCAGTTCGGACAGCGGTTTCGCGGGAGCCGGGATGCCGGCGGCATCGACGAGCTCGACGAGATACCCCTCCACGACCCGGCCCGCCGTGCGCAGCGGCACCTTGATCCGCACACCGGGGGCGACTGCGGACTCGAGCGCGGCGGGGACGGCGTAGTCGAAGAGCCGGTCGAGCTGAGGCAGCGGCGAGTCGATGAGCACGCGCGCGACGAGAGGCATGGCCTGCCGCGCGTCAGAGCCCTGCGGCCGACCGGAGCTCGGCGACGCGGCTCGTCTGCTCCCACGTGAACTCCGGCAGCTCGCGCCCGAAGTGCCCGTACGCGGCCGTGCGCGCGTAGATGGGGCGCAGCAGGTCGAGGTCGTCGATGATCGCCCGGGGCCGCAGGTCGAACACGTCCCGGATCGCCCGGGTGATCACCTCGTCGGCGACGTGGCCCGTGCCGAACGTCTCGACGTAGAGCCCGACGGGCTTCGCCTTGCCGATCGCGTACGCGACCTGCACCTCGAGCCGGTCGGCAAGCTCCGCCGCGACGGCGTTCTTGGCGACCCAGCGCATCGCGTACGCCGCCGAGCGGTCGACCTTGGAAGGGTCCTTGCCGCTGAAGGCTCCGCCGCCGTGGCGGGCAGCCCCGCCGTAGGTGTCGATGATGATCTTGCGGCCGGTGAGCCCCGCGTCGCCCTTCGGGCCGCCGATCACGAAGGGGCCGGCCGGGTTGATGTAATACTCCACGTCGGGCAGCTCCAGCCCCGTGCGCTCGAGCACCGGGTCGATGACCTCGGCGCGCACCGCGGCGCGCAGCGCCTTCTGCGAGATGTCGGGGTGGTGCTGGGTGGACAGGACGACCGACTCGACCGTGGCGGGCACGGCGCCGTCGTATCCGAGGGTGACCTGCGTCTTGCCGTCGGGGCGCAGGAACGGCAGCGCTCCCGAGCGCCGCGCCTCGGTGAGACGCTCGGCGATGCGGTGCGCGGTCCAGATCGCCATCGGCATGAGCTCGGGCGTCTCGTTGGTGGCGTAGCCGAACATGATCCCCTGGTCGCCCGCGCCCTGCAGATCGTGCGGGTCGTCGGAGCCGGACTCGCGGCGCTCGAACGCGCGGTCGACGCCCGCGGCGATGTCGGAGGACTGTGCCCCGATCGAGACGCTGACGCCGCACGAGTCGCCGTCGAACCCGGTGTCGGAGGACGTGTAGCCGATGCGATTGACGACGCCGCGGACGATCGCCGGGATCTCGACGTACGCGCTCGTGGAGACCTCGCCGGCGACGTGCACGAGGCCCGTCGTCACGAGCGTCTCGACGGCGACGCGGCCGTGCGGATCCTCGCTGAGGATCGCGTCGAGGATCGCGTCGGAGATCTGGTCGCAGATCTTGTCGGGGTGTCCCTCGGTGACGGACTCGGAGGTGAACAGACGCAGTCGGCTCATCGCAGGCTCCTCAAGATCGGTGGTGTCGCACAGACATCATGCCCGCGGCCACCGACATGCGTCGGGGAACGCGGGCATGGCAGCGCCACGGGGCGTCATACGGCACGGGGTGAGCGCCCCCCGCGGAGATACTCAGTCGACGAGGCGCAGCCGCAGCTTGTCCTCGTGGATCTCGTGCAGCGCGATCGTCAGCGGCTTGTCCTCGATGGTCGAGTCGACGAGCGGGCCGACGTTGTCGAAGAGGTTGCCCTCGTGCAGATCCGAGTAGTAGTCGTTGATCTGGCGCGCGCGCTTGGACGCGTAGATCACGAGCTGGTACTTCGAGTCGACCTTCTCGAGCAGTGCGTCGATGGGCGGGTCGATGATGCCCTGGTCGCGAGTGGCCATGGTGAACCTCCTGGATCGGATGGCTGTGGGGCGGATGAGGAGGGGAAGCCTCGGATGCCGGCGCAGCGCGCCACGGCATCCCGCCATTCTACAGGCCAAATCCCAAACTGCCCCCGTTCCGCAGTCGCTCGGCCACAGTGGCGCGGCCTGCGGACTGTGCTCGAGCGACTGCGGAACGACGTGTCGTCGTCCCGGGTCTGCGCAGCCCGGCTTCGATAGGCTTCTGGGATGTCGGAGGCGCGCGTGACCGAGGGCCTTCCGCCCGTCAAGAGCTGGGAAAAGCGCACCCTCGTCGCGATCACCGCGGCGTTTGTCTGCGTGGTGGCGCTGTGGGCCATTCTGACGCCGCTGTACGACTCGCCGGACGAGGCGATCCATGTCAACTCCGCGATCCGTCTGGCCGAGGGCGGCGGATGGCCGGCGCCCGGTGACGCCCAGCTGCTGGCGATGGTGGTCGCAGCCGAGGCCGAGCGCGATGTCGTCGCCGAGGAGCGGTCGACGTTCCACGAGCTGCAGGAGGCCCACCCCGGCTACGACGGGCTGGACCAGATGACGCAGCATCCGCCGCTCTACTACGCGTACGCGGCGGCCGTCCTCCACGCGGTGGACTACCTGGACATCCGCGCTGACCGCGCGCTCTTGGCGTTACGGCTCGCCGGCCTGCTTTTCGCTCTCCTCCTGCCCTTTTTCGCCTGGAGCGCCGTGCGCCGCCTCACCGGGTCGCCGCGCGCGGCGATCCTCGCGGCGGCTTCGCTTCTGGCCGTGCCACGGCTCGCCAACATTCTCGGCTCCGTGTCCAACGACACACTCGCGGTGGCCGCCGTCTCCGCCGTGGTCTACTTCGGGGTTCGCATGATGACCGGAGACAAGAGCTGGTGGTCGGTCGTCGGGATGGGCTCCACGTTGGCCGTGGCGCTGCTGACCAAGTCCACCGCATTGCCCTTGGTCGGCTTCGTGGGAGTCGTCCTGCTGGTGTGGCCCGCAGGGCTGAGGCTCGGGCGCCGGTTGCTGCGTGCCACCGTCGCGATGGCCGTCGCCAGCTGCGGCGGGTGGTGGTGGATACGCAATGTTCTCCTCTACGGAACCCTGCAGCCGGCAGGACTGCTCTACGACGCGAACCCCTGGCCCGAGGGCGAGGGACCGAGCGTGATCTTCTTCACGGAGAACCTGTGGCACCGCATCTCCAACAGCTTCTGGGGAGGATTCGGACACCTCGACACACCGCTCCCCTATTTCCTCACCGACGTCATCACGGTCGTCTGCCTGGTCGTCGTCGCAGCGTTCGCGATCCGCCGCGGACCGCTGCTGTGGCAATCGGTGACCCTCGCCGCTGTGCCCCTGGTGTGCGTCATCGCCCTGATAGCCATGACCTGGCCGAGCTATGTGCGAAGTCAGCTGCCGAGCGGGATGCAGGGACGCTATTTCTTCGTCGTCATGGTTCCCCTGATCGCCCTGAGCACGTTGGCGTGGAGGCGTCTGGTCGCGCCCTCCTCTCACAGAAGAGCGGGGGTCGTGCTCCTGCTCAGCTTCGCCTTTCTCGCTGCGCTCGGGTTGGGTGTGGCGTTTCGCGGCTTCTACCCGGCAGGGCTCGGTGCGTGGCTTGCGCTGTCCCCGGCCGGGGCCCCCGCCACCCTGCTCGTGGTGGCGGCGACAGGTGTGACCTCGGCGCTCGCCCTGGCGCTGACCGTGCGCGCGATGCGGACCGCCGCGGGCTGAGTCATCTCACAGGCCCCCGGTCGGATTCGACAGTCGCTCGGGCACAGTGCCGTTTCCCACGGCCTGTGCCCGAGTCACTGCTGGGCGCCGTGGCGGCCGGGCGACGGTGTCAGCGCGCGAGCGCGGCGACCTCGGCCGCGGCGCGGGCCACGTCGTCGTTGACGACGCGATAGTCGAACTCCGCCTGGGCGGCGAGCTCGTGCTTGGCGGTCTTCAGCCGCCGGGCACGTTCCTCGGCATCCTCGGTGCCGCGGCCGACCAAGCGCTGGACGAGCTCGTCCCAGCTCGGCGGCAGGAGAAAGACGAGGAGCGCATCGGGGGCTGCGGCGTGCACCTGGCGGGCTCCCTGCAGGTCGATCTCCAGCAGCACCGTGCGCCCCTGCGCGAGGGCGCGGTCGATCGGGTCCTTCGGGGTGCCGTAACGATAGCGGTTGTGCACGGTCGCGTGCTCGAGCAGCTCGCCCGCGGCGATCATGCGATCGAACTCGGCATCGTCGACGAAGAAATAGTGCTCGCCATGCGCCTCGCCCGGGCGCGGCGGCCGCGTCGTCGCCGACACCGAGAGGTGGATCTCGGGGTGGTGGTCGCGGATGTGCGCCGCGACGGTGCCCTTGCCCACAGCGGTGGGTCCGGCCAGCACGAGGAGGCGACTGCGGCCAGGACGAGCCGCACGGGGCGGGAAGCGGGTGTCCAGCCACGCCTGGAGCGCGGTCCGCTGGCGCACCCCGAGGCCGCCGAGGCGCTTGACGGGAGAGATCTGGAGGTCGGCGAGGATGCGGTCGCGCTTGCCCTCGCCGATCGCCGGAAGAGCGGTGAGGAACTCCGTCACCCGCATCGCTCCGGCGGGAGACTCGGGGTGCTCGAGCGCCCGGCGCAGCAGCTCTTGCGGTGTGATGACGCGGGTGGCGACGTCGTTCTTGAGTGCGGCGCGCTCGCGGCGCGCCGCGACGGCGCGACGGGATGCCGCGGCTCGATCGACCTCCGGGGGGCGGCGCGTGTCAGTCATCGCTCTCTACGGTACAGGGCCGCGCGCTCCTCGATCCGCGCGGCGAGGCCGTCGGGACCCGCGGAGAGGATGCTGCGGCTCTCGCTGCCGATGACGAACGGCGCCAGCTTTCCGAACCGATCGCGCAACTGGGCGGGCTCGGCGCCCTGGGCGCCGAAGCCCGGCGCGAGAATCGGCGCCGGCACCCGCAGCACCTCGGGCAGTCCGGAGAAATGATGGTCCACGGTCGCGCCGACGACGAACCCGATCGGCGACCACTGATCGGGTCGCCCGCGCGCGAGTGCCCACGCGGTGACGTCGTCGATGACGAGATGGGGCAGGGTGCGCGGCGGCTGGTCGGCACCCTGGGAGATCGCGCGCTGCAGATCGATCGCCTCGGGGTTGCTCGTCGCGGCGAGGACGAAGACGCCCTTGCCGTGGGTGTCGGCGAGATCGAACGTGTCCGTCAGCGCCCCGACGCCCAGATAGGGATTGACGGTCAGCGCGTCCGCCTCCAGCGGCACGCCGGGCGTGAGCCACGCGGCCGCGTAGGCATCCATCGTCGTGCCGATGTCGCCGCGCTTGGCATCCGCGATGACGATCAGCCCGGCCACGCGAGCGGCCGCGACGACCTCTTCCAAAGCGGCGAACCCCGCCGAGCCGAACCGCTCGAAGAACGAGACCTGTGGCTTGACGATGCCGACACGGCCTGCGGCGGCCTCGACCGTGCGCAGTCCGAAATCACGCACGCCGGATGCCGAGACCTCGAGCCCCCAGGCGCGCAGCAGCGCCTCGTGCGGGTCGATGCCGACGCACAGCGGGCCGTTCTCAGCGATCGTGTGCCGGACGCGCTCCCCGAACCCCGTCATGGTCGTTCCTCTCTGTGGGCTCTCTGCGTTTCGGCTCTGCGTTTCGACTCGCTTCACTCGCGGGGCGACCGGCGCTCGCGGGCGACTGTACGTGCCCCGGACGCCTCGCGAGGAGCGCAGCGACGAGACGAAACGTGCTCGCCCGGCATTGCCGCGGACAGCAGTGCTCAACCTCCCGAAGCCTTCCGGTCGGCGCCGTACTCCTGCAGGCTCCGCACGCGGAAGCCCTCGCGCAGGACGGGAAGTGCCGAGACGGCGGCACCCAGCACCGCCATCGTGGTGAACAGGGCCTTGTCCCCCGCGACCGCCGCGGCGCGGATCTCGTAGCCATCCGCGCGCGCGATGCCGCCCGAGGGGGTGTTCACGACGATGTCGACGCGGCCCTCGTTGATGAGGTCGACGACGTTCCGGGTGCCCGTGGCCTGCGTCTGGGAGTACTTGCCCACAACCTCGACGCGGATGCCGTTGCGCGCGAGGATCTCCGCTGTGCCCTCGGTGGCGAGGATGCGGAAGCCCAGCTCCTGCAGACGGTGCGCCGGCAGGATGACGGCGCGCTTGTCGTCGTCGGCGACCGAGAGGAACACGGTGCCCTCCGTCGGCATGCCGCCGTAGGCGGCCGCCTGGCTCTTGGCGAACGCGGTCGGGAAGTCGCGGTCGATGCCCATCACCTCGCCCGTCGAGCGCATCTCCGGCCCGAGGACGGAGTCGACCGTGCGCCCGTCTGCGGTGCGGAACCGCTTGAACGGCAGCACCGCCTCCTTCACCGCGACCGGCGCGTCCAGCGGCACGCGCGAGCCGTCCTGCGCGGGAAGCAGCCCCTCAGCTTTGAGCTCGGCGATCGTCGCGCCCGCCATGATCCGCGAGGCGGCCTTGGCCAGCGGGATGCCGAGGGCCTTCGAGACGAACGGCACCGTGCGGGAGGCGCGCGGGTTGGCCTCGATGACGTAGAGCACCCCCGCCGAGACGGCGAACTGCACGTTCAGCAGCCCGCGCACCCCGACGCCCTCGGCGATCGCGAGGGTCGCGGTGCGCACGCGATCGATCTCGGTGCGCCCGAGGGAGACCGGCGGGAGGGTGCAGGAGGAGTCGCCGGAGTGGATGCCGGCCTCTTCGAGGTGCTCCATGACGCCGCCGATGTACAGCTCCTCGCCGTCGTAGAGCGCGTCGACGTCGAGCTCGATCGCGTCGTCGAGGAAGCGGTCCACCAGCAGCGGCTTGCCCTCTCCGATGATGATCTCGCCGGCAGTGCGCACGAAGTAGTCGCGCAGGCTCTCGGTGTCGTACACGATCTCCATGCCGCGGCCGCCGAGCACGAAGCTCGGGCGCACGAGCACGGGGTAGCCGATCTCCTCGGCGATCGCGACGGCACCCGCCTCGTCGATGGCGGTATCGTGACGGGGAGCGACCAGGCCCGCCCGGTCGAGCAGCTGCGAGAACAGCTCGCGCTCCTCGGCGATGTCGATGGCGGCGGGAGAGGTGCCGAGGATCGTGTAGCCGGCCTGCTCGATGCCCTTCGCAAGACCGAGCGGGGTCTGCCCGCCCAGCTGGCACACGACGCCGAGGATCCTGCCCGACTGCGACTCGGCGTGCAGCACCTCGAGCACGTCCTCGAGGGTCAGCGGCTCGAAGTACAGCCGGTCGCTGGTGTCGTAGTCGGTGGAGACGGTCTCGGGGTTGCAGTTGACCATGATCGTCTCGTACCCGGCATCCGACAGCGCGAACGACGCGTGCACACAGGAGTAGTCGAACTCGACGCCCTGGCCGATGCGGTTCGGCCCCGACCCGATGATGACGACCTTCGTCCGCTCGCTCGGGGTGACCTCGGTCTCGTGGTCGTACGACGAGTAGTGGTAGGGCGTGAGCGCCGGGAACTCCCCCGCGCACGTGTCGACCGTCTTGTAGACGGGGCGGATGCCGAGCCCGTGGCGGATGCCGCGGATCTCGGCCTCGGAAAGCCCCCGCAGCTGCGCGAGCTGCGCGTCGGAGAAGCCGTGCTCCTTCGCGATCCGCAGCACGGCGGCATCCAGCTCGGGCGCCTGCTCCACGAAGGCCGCGACCTCGTTGATGAGGGCGATCTGGTCGAGGAACCAGGGGTCGATCTTCGTCGCCTCGAAGGCCTGCTCGATCGTCGCGCCGAACCGCATCGCCTGTTGCAGCACGACGATGCGGCCGTCGGTGGGGACCTTCGCGATCTCCAGCAACTCCGCCACCGACCGATGCTCCTCGCCCCAGTGGAAGCTCGAGCCGCGCTTCTCCAGCGACCGCAGCGCCTTCTGCAGCGCGGTCGCGTAGTTGCGGCCGATCGCCATCGCCTCGCCGACCGACTTCATGGTGGTCGTGAGGGTCGCATCGGCGGCGGGGAACTTCTCGAAGTTGAACCGCGGCACCTTCACGACGACGTAGTCCAGCGTCGGCTCGAAGCTCGCGGGGGTCGCCTGCGTGATGTCGTTGGGCACCTCGTCGAGGCGGTAGCCGATCGCGA
>JASGGN010000060.1:0-9288 GCA_047605005.1 Microbacterium sp. | reverse complement strand
TCGGCGACGATCTTCTTGCCGTCCTCGCGGGCGGCCTCGCGGATCTCGCCGGCCTCCTTGCGCGCCTCGGCCAGCTGCGAGGTGTACTCCTCGAGGGCGGCCTCGGCCTTGCGCTGTGCCTCGTCGGCCTTCGCGATGTTGCCTTCGATGGCCTCGGCGCGCTGGTCGAGCAACGTCTTCATCTGCGGAAGGGCGACCTTCCAGACGACGACGAGGATGACGATGAAGCAGACCGCGGACCAGATGATGTCGTACCACGCGGGCAAGAGCGGATTGAGCGTCTCGCTCTCTTCTGCGGCGTACGCGACAAGAGCATGCAGCATCCTGTCTCCTTAAGACTGGTGGCGGGTGATCAGAAGCCGAAGATGAAGGCCGTCGCGATGCCGATGAAGGCGAGCGCCTCGGTGAAGGCGATACCGATCCACATCAGCACCTGCAGGCGACCGGCCAGCTCGGGCTGGCGCGCCACGCCCTCGATCGTCTTGCCGACGACGATGCCCACGCCGATCGCGGGGCCGATGGCCGCGAGGCCGTAGCCGACCGTCGCGATGGAGCCGGAGACTTCGGCCAGAACCGTAGTAGCGTCCACGGGTTGTTTCCTTTCGGGGTTGGGTGGGTGAACCGGGAGGCTCGCCCGCTCAGTGCTCTTCTGCCACCGCGAGCTGGATGTAGACCGCGGTGAGGATGGTGAAGACGTAGGCCTGGAGGACGGCCACCAGGACCTCGAACAGCGTGAAGACGAAGCCGAAGGCGAGCGAACCCGCCGCCAGCGCCGACCACCAGCCGCCGAGGGTGAACAGGAAGAACTGCGTCGCCGAGAAGAACAGGACGAGCAGCAGGTGCCCGACCATCATGTTCATGAGCAGTCGCAGGGTGAGGGTGACGGGCCGGATGACGAACGTCGAGACGAGCTCGATCGGCGTCACGATGAAGTAGATCGGCCACGGCACGCCCGCGGGGAACAGCGCGTTCTTGAAGAAGTTCTTGGGGCTCTTCTTGATGCCCGCGTAGATGAACGTCACGTAGCTGACGAGCGCCAGCAGCAGCGGCACGGCGATGATCGACGTGCCCGCGATGTTCAGCAGCGGGATGATCCCGGTGATGTTGAAGAACAGGGTCATGAAGAAGATCGTCGTGAGGATCGGCAGGAATCGCCGGCCGTCCTTCTTGCCGAGCAGGTCCTCCGCGATGTTGACGCGCACGAAGTCCAGACCCATCTCGACGACGCTCTGGAAGCGGCCGGGGACGACCGTCATGCGGCGGGTGCCCAGCGTGAGGATCAGCACGATCGCGAGCGTCGCGAGGAACTGGATCAGGTGGATGCGCGTGACCGGGATGCCCGCGATCTGGAAGAGGACGTCGGGGAAGAACTCGTCGATCGACGGTCCATGGAACTCGCCGCCGTCATCGGCGGTCTTGGCGATCAGGGTCGCAGCTTGGGTAAACAGCGCTGGCTCCAGCTTCGGGGCACCGGTTGAGGCCGGGGCGACGATGGTCGGTGTGAGCGTCACTGCGCACGCGATTCGCGGGGCGCGAACGGGCGCACGACAACACTATCAGGCGCGCGGGGGATTCTCGTCCGAAAATCTGCCGTCGGCGACGGCATCCTCGCTTTTCGCGGGCGGCGGATTCGCCGGGAGCGACGCGCGCGCCTCGTCGATGACGTCGGCGAGCGTGGGGAGGCTGACATCGCCCACGTGCGGGACGCGCAGCCTCAGCATGACGACGACGTCGATCGCGAGGGATGCCAGAACGCTCACCACGAGCGCGACGAAGAACACCGCGTCGTTCAGCCACGGCTGCCCCCGCAGCACGAGCAGCACGACGATGAACAGCACGAACTTGACGATCCAGCCGCCCATCACCGCGCCGAAGAAGATCGGGACGTACAGCGGGTCGCCGTACCAGCGGTTGGCGACGAGGATCGTGCCGGCCGTGAGCGCGAGGAAGGCGGCCGCGAGCACGATCGCGACGATCGCGCTCCACAGCCCCGAGACGCCCGCGACGGCGTAGCCGATGATCGCGCCCGCGATCGCCAGCACGAGGGTGCCGGCCGCCGACCACAGCAGCGTCGTGCGGAAGAGGCGGTTGCTGGAGATCTCGCGGCGAGGCGAAGAGGGCGGGGGGGCGGATGCCTCGGTCATGAGGTCCTCTCGACGGTCGGCGCGGCACGGTGGGACAGGGACGGCGAGAGCGTCACGACGATGCAGGCGACCGCTCCCAGCAGCAGGTAGCCGACGCCCGGCCAGTAGCCGCCGGGCCAGGAGCGCGCCGTGCCGATGTACATGAGCAGGACGCCGATCGAGACGACGGCCGTCCACGCGTAGAAGACGAGCACCGCGTCACGGTCGCTGTGCCCCATGTCGAGCATGCGGTGGTGCAGATGGGCGCGGTCGGGAGAGAAGGGCGACTTGCCGCGGGACATCCGGCGGATGACGGCCATGCCGAAATCCAGCAGCGGCAGCAGGACGACCACGACCGGCAACAGGATCGGGATGAACGCGCCGAGCAGCTGCGAGCGGCCGAAGATGTCGCTGTCGCCCAGCAGCTGCGGGTCGAGGCTTCCCGTGAACGCGATCGCGGCGGTCGCCATGAGCAGGCCGATCAGCAGCGCCCCCGAGTCGCCCATGAACAGCCTGGACGGGCTCCAGTTCAGCGGCAGGAACCCCAGGCACACCGCGATCAGGGCGACGGCGATGAACGACGCGAGACTCGAGTAGCTCGACGCGCCGGTGTCGCGCGCGACGAGATACGTGTAGACGAAGAAGACCGCGTTCGCGATCAGCGCGACGCCGGCGACGAGGCCGTCGAGGCCGTCGATGAAGTTCACGGCGTTCATGACGATGACGATCGCGAAGACCGACAGCGCGAAGCTCACCCAGCTCGACACCGCGATCTGGGTGCCGATGGGGATGAAGAAGATCTGGATGCCGCCGAGGCCGACCACGATGCCGGCGGCGAGGAACTGGACGCCGAGCTTGATGAGCCAGTCGAGGTCCCACAGGTCGTCGGCGACGCCGACGGCGACGATGAGCGTGGCCGCCGCCAGGATCGCCCAGACGTTCACACCGGAGCTGGACCAGATGATCGCGAAGTACGGCACCTGCGACGACAGCGCGAACGCGGCCAGAACGCCCAGGTACATCGCGACGCCGCCAATGCGCGGCTTCGGCGTCGTGTGGACGTCGCGCTCGCGGATCGCGGGGTACAGCCGGTAGCGCAAGCCCAGGCGCCAGACGATCGCCGTGAACGCGAGCGTCACGACCGCCGTCAGCGCGACCGTGAGGATGTAGAAGCTCACGCCGGCCCGTCCGCAGGGCGCGCGCCGCCGTCGCCGGGGAGGGGCGCGTCGGGGTCCGCGGGTGCCAGCGCGTCGCCGAGCACCTCGTGCAGACGCGCACGGCCGACCGCGCCGTCGCGCAGCACCCGCGCCGGGCGGCCCGCCGCGAGCCCCGTCGCATCGAGGATCGTCGAGGAGACGCCCGTCGTCGCCGGCCCCCCGTCGAGGTAGACCGAGACCGAGTCGCGCAGCATCGCGAGGGCGCCGTGGACGTCGATGGCGGCCGCACGGGTCGTCAGGTTCGCGCTGGAGACCGCGAGCGGGCCGCAGTCCTCGAGCAGCTCGAGGGCGATCCGCTCCGCCGGCATCCGCACGGCGACCGTCCCGCGGGTCTCGCCGAGATCCCACGACAGCGACGGCTGCGCGGGGAGCACGATCGTCAGCCCCCCCGGCCAGAACTCCTCGACGAGCCGTTCGACGGGCTCGGGCACCTCCGCGACGAGGGCGCGCATCGTCGTGACGCCCGCGACCAGCACGGGCGGCGGTGACTGCCGGCCCCGGCCCTTCGCCTGAAGCAGCCGCGACACCGCCGCGGGGCTGAACGCGTCGGCGGCGACGCCGTAGACGGTGTCGGTCGGCAGCACGACGAGCTCGCCGCGACCGATCGCCTGACGAGCCCGGCGCATGCCCGGAAGCAGCTGCTCGGGGTCTCGGCAGTCGAAGACATCAGACATATCCGTCACAGTCTACGGCGGGTGTCGTCGCGCTCACCTGCCCCGCTCGTGCGTTCAGCAGTCGGTCCGGCACAGTGCCCGAGCGCGAAACTGTGCCCGAGCGACTGCTGAAGCCCTCGGCGGGGTCAGGGGCGCAGGGCGGTCGTCGCGCGGTCGCGCAGCGTGAGGTCGGGATGCGTCGCGGCGGCGCGCCAGCCGTCGGAGATCAGCAGCTCGCGCACCGGCGCGCCCTGCCACTCGCCGTGCTCGACCACGAGCACTCCCCCGGGCCGCAGCAGGCGCAGCCCGACCTCGGAGAGCACGCGCACGACGTCGAGGCCGTCCGCGCCGCCGTAGAGCGCCGACGGCGGGTCCCACAAGCGCACCTCGGGATCGCGCGGGACCGCGGCATCCGGCACGTACGGCGGGTTCGACACCACCACGGCGACCGTTCCGTCGAGCTCGCGGAACGCGGATGCCAGGTCGGCGAACGCGAGCCGGGTGCGCGGCGCGAGGGCCGCGACGTTCTCCTTCGCCCAGACGAAGGCCGCCACCTCATTCTCGGCGGCGTGCACGCGCGCGTGCGGCACCTCGGTCGCCATCGCGAGCGCGATCGCCCCCGAGCCGGTGCCGAGGTCCACCGCGATCGGCTCGGCATCCGGCGTCGCCCGCAGCGCGTCGATCGCGAGCTGGGCGACGATCTCGGTCTCGGGCCGCGGCACGAACACGCCCGGGCCGACGCGCAGCTCGAGGTGGCGGAAGGGCGCCGTCCCGGTGAGGTGCTGCAGGGGCTCGCGCGCCGCACGGCGCTCGATCAGCTCGTCGAACAGCGCGATGCGCTCGGCACCCTCCGGGACCTCCGCTCCGCGCAGCGCCGCAGCGGCGAGCTCACCGCGCGAGCGGCCGAAGACGTGCGCCGCGAGCAGCTCGGCGTCGACGTCCGGCGTCGCGACGCCGGCGGATGCCAGGGTGGCGGCGGCCCGCCGCAGCAGCGCGGTCAGCGTCGTCGGCGCGCCGGCGGCGTTCTGAGTGCTCATGAGTCCCCCAGCCTAACCGCCGTTCCGACGGCCCCCGCGCGTGATGATTCGTCACATTGCGAGAGCGCAAGGCCCGATCCGAACCGCGAAAGCTAGGCTGGGGTGTCGAGAATCACGTCATCGAACCCGACACCGATCCGGCCCGTCTTCGCCAGGAGGGACTCCCATGTCCGGCATCCACCCCGACATCACCAGCGCGTTCGGCAACACGCCGCTCGTGCGCCTGAACCGCGTCAGCGAGGGCCTGCCCGGCACGGTGCTGGCCAAGCTCGAGTTCTACAACCCCGCCTCCTCGGTCAAGGACCGCCTGGGCATCGCGATCGTCGACGCGGCCGAGGCGTCCGGCGAGC
This sequence comes from Microbacterium sp., assembly GCA_047605005.1. GTDB lineage: Bacteria > Actinomycetota > Actinomycetes > Actinomycetales > Microbacteriaceae > Microbacterium. The sequence continues at coordinate 3,908 of JASGGN010000060.1, read as the reverse complement.
TGCAGCCCGGCGGCACGATCGTCGAGGGCACGAGCGGCAACACCGGCATCGCACTGGCGATGGTGGGGGCGGCACGCGGCTACAAGGTGATCCTGACGATGCCGTCGTCGATGTCGGTCGAGCGCCGCCTGCTGCTGAAGGCGTTCGGCGCCGAGCTCGTGCTCACCGACCCTGCCCTCGGCATGAAGGGCGCCGTCGCGAAGGCCGAGGAGATCGCCGCAGAAACCCCCGGGGCGATCCTCGCCAAGCAGTTCGCCAACCAGGCCAACGTCGAGATCCACCGCAAGACCACGGCGGAGGAGATCATCCGCGACACCGACGGCGAGATCGGCTACTTCGTCGCCGGCATCGGCACCGGCGGCACCATCACGGGCGTCGGCCAGGTGTTGAAGGAGCGCGTGCCGGATGCCACCGTCGTCGCCGTCGAGCCCGCCGACTCGCCGCTGCTGACCAAGGGCACCCCCGGGCCGCACAAGATCCAGGGCATCGGGCCGAACTTCATCCCGCCGATCCTCGACCAGGGCGTCATCGACGAGGTCGCCGACGTCGCCTTCGACGACGCGATCCGCGTCGCGCGCGAGGTCGCCACGACCGAGGGCATCCTCGTCGGCATCTCGTCGGGCGCCGCGATCTGGGCCGCGCTGCAGGTCGCCGCGCGCCCCGAGGCCGCGGGCAAGAACGTCGTCGTGATCGTCCCGTCGTTCGGTGAGCGCTACCTGTCGACGGCGCTGTACGAGCACCTGCGCGAGGGCTGACCCTCCTCGTGCCCGGCATCCATCCCGACATCACGACCGCCTTCGGCGACACTCCGCTCGTCCGCCTGAACGCCCTCACCGAAGGCCTCGACGCCGAGGTTCTCGTCAAGCTCGAGTTCTACAGCCCCGGCGGCTCGGTCAAGGACCGGCTCGGGTTCGCGCTGATCGAGGCGGCGGAGGAATCCGGCAAGCTCGGCCCCGGCGGCACGATCGTCGAGTCGACCAGCGGCAACACCGGCATCGCACTCGCCCTCATCGGGGCGGCGCGCGGCTATCGCGTCATCCTCACGATGCCCGCCTCGATGTCGAAGGAGCGCCGCACGCTGCTGAAGGCGTACGGCGCCGAGCTCGTGCTCACCGACCCCTATAAGGGGATGACCGAAGCTGTCGCGACGGCGGAGCGCATCGTCGCCGAAACTCCCGGCGCTGTTCTCGCGCACCAGTTCGAAAGCGCCGCCAACGCCGCGATCCACCGCCGCACGACGGCGCAGGAGATCCTCCGCGACACAGACGGGCGCCTGGACTGGTTCGTCGCCGGGTCGGGCACGGGCGGGACGATCACGGGCGTCGGCCAGGTGCTGCGCGCGCGGGTGCCGGATGCCAGGATCGCCCTCGTCGAGCCGGCGGACTCGCCCGTCCTGAGCGAAGGCCGCGCCGGCGGGCACCGCATCCAGGGCATCGGCCCGAACTTCGTGCCCGAGGTGCTCGACCGCTCGGTCGTCGACGAGATCTTCGACGTCGCCTTCGACGACGCGATCCGCGTCGCGCGCGATCTCGCGACGCGCGAAGGCATCCTCGCCGGGATGTCCGCGGGGGCCGCCGTGTGGGCGGCGCTTGAGATCGCGGCGCGCCCGGAGTCGGCGGGGAAGCGCATCGTCGTGATCGTGCCGGATGCCGGCGAGCGCTACCTCTCGACGGCGCTGTACGCGCACCTGCGCGACGAGGCCGCGTCGTGACCGAAAGACTCGGCGCGCTCGCGCGTCTGCGCGAGGACGTCGCGGCCGCGAGGCTGCGCGACCCCGCGGCGCGCAGCGGCTGGGAGATCGCGATGCTCTACTCGGGCCTGCACGCGATCTGGTCGTACCGCCTCGCGCATGCCCTCTGGGTCCGCGGAGCGCGCTTCCCCGCGCGCGCCCTGTCACAGCTGACGCGCTGGCTCACGGGCATCGAGATCCATCCGGGCGCCGTCATCGGACGCCGGTTCTTCATCGACCACGGAATGGGCGTCGTCGTCGGCGAGACGGCCGAGGTCGGCGACGACGTCATGCTGTACCACGGGGTGACCCTCGGCGGTCGCACCCGCGACGCGGGCAAGCGGCATCCGACGATCGGCGACGGGGTCGCCGTCGGCGCGGGCGCCAAGATCCTCGGCCCGATCACCATCGGCGCCGGCTCCGTCGTCGGGGCGAACGCCGTCGTGACGCGGGATGCCCCGGAGGACTCGATCCTCACCGGCATCCCCGCGAAGGCGCGGCGGCGCACGAACGGCGAAGACACCCGCGCCCTGCTGACCGCCCCGGAGTACTTCATCTGACGAGCCCTGCTGCTCCGGCCGGCTCACCGTGGTGTCGATCTGCCTCGGCGAGCCGATCGTGAGCTCCGCAGGAGGGTGAGAAAGGCCGGGCCTCAGGAGCCGAGCGCGCCCAGGCGCGCCTGTTCGTCGGCGGCGATCGCCGACTCGATGATCGGCCCCAGCGCCCCGTCCATCACCTGATCGAGGTTGTAGGCCTTGTAGCCGGTGCGGTGGTCGGCGATACGGTTCTCCGGGAAGTTGTACGTGCGGATGCGCTCCGAGCGATCCATGCCCCGGATCTGCGAACGGCGCGCATCGGATGCCGCGGCATCCAACTCCTCCTGCTGCTTCGCCAGCAGCCGCGCACGCAGCACGCGCATGCCGGCCTCGCGGTTCTGCAGCTGGCTCTTCTCGTTCTGCATCGACACGACGATTCCCGTCGGGATGTGCGTGATGCGCACCGCCGAGTCGGTCGTGTTCACCGACTGGCCACCGGGGCCGGACGAGCGGTACACGTCGATGCGCAGCTCGTTCGGGTCGATCTGGATCTCTTCGGGCTCGTCCACCTCGGGAAAGACGAGCACGCCGGTCGTCGAGGTGTGGATGCGCCCCTGCGACTCGGTCGCCGGCACCCGCTGGACGCGGTGCACGCCACCCTCGTACTTCAGGTGCGCCCAGACGCCCTGCGCCGGGTCCGACGAGGTGCCCTTGATCGCGACCTGCACGTCCTTGTAGCCGCCGAGGTCGCTCTCGTTGCGTTCCAGCAGCTCGGTCTTCCAGCCCTTCGACGCCGCGAACTGCAGGTACATCCGCAGCAGGTCCGCCGCGAACAGCGCCGACTCGGCGCCGCCCTCGCCCGCCTTGATCTCCATGATGACGTCGCGGGCGTCGTCGGGGTCGCGCGGGATGAGCAGCCGCCGCAGCTTCTCCCCGGCCGCGGCGAGCTGCTCCTCGAGCGCGGGGACCTCGGCCGCGAAGGCCTCGTCCTGCGCGCCCAGCTCCCGCGCGGCGTCCAGGTCGTCGGATGCCGCGACCCACGCGTCATGGGCCGCGACGATCCTCGACAGCTCGGCGTAGCGGCGGTTGACCCGCTTCGCGCGCGCCGCGTCGGCGTGCACGGCCGGATCGGAAAGCTCCTCCTGGACGGCTTTGTGCTCCGCGATCAGCCCTTGGACGGACTCGAACATCGGGTCAGCGGATGCTGTTCTCGTGCCCGTGGCTGTGACCGCCGGAGTGGGTGTCACGAGCAGGAGCCGGGATCGACTTCTGCATCTGCAGCAGGAACTCGACGTTGCTGCTGGTCTCCTTGAGCTTGCCCAGGATGACCTCGAGCGCCTGCTGCGGGTCGAGGCCCGCGAGGGCACGCCGCAGCTTCCAGGTGATCTTGACCTCGTCGGCGCTCAGCAGCATCTCCTCGCGCCGCGTCGACGACGCGTTCACGTCGACGGCCGGGAAGATCCGCTTGTCGGCGAGCTGGCGGGAAAGGCGCAGCTCGCTGTTGCCGGTGCCCTTGAACTCCTCGAAGATGACGTCGTCCATCTTCGAGCCGGTCTCCACGAGCGCGGTGGCCAGGATCGTGAGCGATCCGCCGTTCTCGATGTTGCGCGCGGCGCCGAAGAAGCGCTTGGGCGGGTACAGCG
>JASGGN010000059.1:0-9365 GCA_047605005.1 Microbacterium sp. | reverse complement strand
GATCGCTCGACAACATCCGGTACCGGTGGGAGCACACCGACGACTGGACAGCGCGCGAACTCGGCATCGCCGTGCATGCCGAGACCGTCCGCATCCACGGCTTCGTCGACGGGAACGGGCGAACGACGCGCCTGCTCGCCGACCTGGTGTTCCTCGCCGCGCAAGACGAGGAGGCGATCGCAGAGACGTACGACTGGGACATCGACAAGCGCCAATACATCGCCTTGCTGCGCGAGTACGACCTCACCGGAGATCCGAAACCGCTCGCCGCGTTCGTGCCCGTCCAACGGCTCGACGACATCGAGAACCGGTGACCAGATTGGTGACCAAAAACCAGTGCTCGAGTGTCGCGTCGTCCATACTGCGGACGCTACCGGGAGCCCCCGACGTTGATGGCCCCGTGCCTCCTGCTGCGCAGTGCTCCAACATGCTGTCGGAGCAAATGCCTGCGGGTCGCCGGTGTGGCGCTTGATCGCCTGCGTGGGAGCGATGCGGCCCTTGCGCAAGGAAACGAGACCCAATGCCCAGGTGAAGCGCCGCCCGGCAGCCAGCCCGGCGGCGCTTCACCCTGCCCCCTTGACAAACGGACCCGCATATCAGTCGTCGATGTCGAGGGAGGCGACGGTCAGGTCTTCGGTGAGTTCGACATCGGTGTCACGGCCGTCGCCGTGATCGACGGAGACGTCGTACAGGTGGTCGAGGTCGTCGTCGGTGCTGATTGCTGCGACTGTTCCCTCGCCTGCGGCGGCAAGGGCAGCGTCGATGATGCCGGTGAGCTTCGCGGTGTCGAGGACCGTGTCCGCTTCTTTGTCGGTGTCACCGTCCACGATCGTGGAGGTCCCGTCAAGGGCGACGTGAACGTCGCTTTCGGTGCCGTCGGCGAGGACGACATCGACCTCCCACCCGTCTCGTTCGACCTCGATCGCCGTCGCGCCGGTGGCATTTTCCACCGCTGCGAGGGCCGCGTCGATGGCTTCTGTCAGTGCCGTCGCGTCCGCGGGAACAGCCGCGCTGTCGTCCGTGGTGCTGCTGGCGACGGTGAGGCGGTCGTCATCCTCGTCGGCGATCGCGACGCCGATCGCGGCACCGAGTGTTCCGACGATCAGGATCGCACCCGCCGCTCCCGTGCCGATCAGCGCGCGACGACGGCTCTTGCTGCGCGAGGGCGTGCTCGTCTGTGTCGTCTCGGGGGACTCGGGGGTCGGGGCGTTGTTGGGGCTCGACGTGATCTCGTTCATGCCATGCAGTCTTCCGGGCGGGTGCTGAACCGGATCTGAACCGTACTGAACGAGATGTCAGGTATGCATCGGCATCCGTGTCGTGCCTGCTGGCTTCGCGCTCGCGAGGCGACTGCGCCGGAGGACGCGCTCGCCACGGCCGCGGAGGCTGGCGCGGCTCAGTTCTCGTCGGTCGCCGGCAGGGCGAGCGTGAAGCGGGCACCTCCCAGAGGACCGGTGGTGACGTGGACGGTACCCGCGTGTGCGCGGGCGATCTCCCGGACGATCGCCAGGCCCAGTCCGGAGCCGCCAGCGTCGCGGGCGCGGGCTTCGTCTAGCCGGGCGAACCGGTCGAAGATCCGCTCCCGCTCCTGCTCGGGTACCCCGGCGCCGTCGTCGTCGACGTGCACGAGCGCGAACCGCTCCCGCCGCTCGGTGCTGATGGCGACGGTGGAATGGGCGTGACGGGCGGCGTTGTCGACGAGGTTCCGCAGCGCCCGAGCGAGCAGTCGCGCATCTCCCCAGGCCTGCACGGGTGCGATGGCGGAACCGTCCGTTCGCCCCGTCGCCAACGCGCGCAGTCGCGAGAGCTCCGCGAGGGCGAGATCGTCGACGTCCACAGCCTGGCGCTGCAGTGCCGTGGTCTCGTCAAGACGGGCCAGCAGCAGCAGCCCTTCCACGAGATCCTGCATCCGCGCGCCCTCCGCGATCACGATGCCGGCCAGCTCTGCCGTATCGGTGCTGCCTGGGTGGGCGGCGCCGAGTTCGGCGAACTGCCGGATCGTCGCGAGCGGCGAGCGCAGCTCGTGGGAAGCATCGCTGACGAACTGCCGCTGGCGTCGATACCCGTCTTCGAGCCGGTCGAGCATCCCGTTCATCGTGCCCGCCAATCGGTCCACCTCGTCGCCGGTCCCGCTGACCGGCACGCGCTTGTCGAGTGCGCGCGGGTCTATCCGCTCGGCCTGGAGTCGGATCTGCTCGACGGGTGCGAGCGCCCGGCCGGTGACGATCCAGATCACCGCCCCGAGCAGGATGACCGCGACCGGCACCGCGGCTGCGAGGAGCCAGCCGGTCGTCGTGACCGTGTCCTCGGCCTCGTCGATCGCGCGCCCGATCACGAGGACGGACTCGTCGTCGAACTCTTCCGACATCACGATCGTCACGTCGTCGTCCACGACCGCCCGCACGGCGACCTCGTGCTCGGCAGGCTGCGGCAGTTCGAGCGCGTCCTCGTCGTTCACGATCACCCGACCGTTCACGTGCAGCGCGATGAGCACGTCGTCGCCTTGCTCCTGGATCAGGGCCGCCATCGCCTGCTCGCCGAGGTCTTCGAGGCTCTCGCTCAGCGTGTCGAGCTCCTCCTCGATCTGCTCGGCGACCTGTTGGGTCACGATGCGTTCGAGGCTCCACACCAGCACCCCGGCGCCGGTGGCGAGGACGATCGTCACGACGGCCGCGGCCCACGTCACGATCCGGGAACGCACCGACCATGCCCGCCCCCTGTTCGTCATGCGGACGTTCCGCCGTTGACGGCGAGGCGGTAGCCCGCGCCGCGCACGGTCTCGATCGCCTCTCGCCCGAAGGGTCGGTCGATCTTTCGGCGGAGCCGGCCGATGTACACCTCGATGATGTTCGGGTCTCCGTCGAAGTCGCCGTGCCAGACATTGTCGAGTACATCGAGCTTCGAGACCACCTCGCCGCGGCGTCGCATCAAGAACTCCAGCACCGCGACTTCGCGTGCCGTCAGGTCCACCGGCACGTCGCCGCGGGTCACCGTCCGGGCTGCCGGATCCAGCCGTAGGTCGCCCGCCTCCAACACCGTGGGCCGCGCCCGAGCGCCCCTGCGCACCAGAGCGCGCAGCCGTGCGAGCAGCACGGGGGAGGAGAAGGGTTTCGTCATCCAGTCGTCCCCGCCGGTGTCGAGACCCTCGACCTCGTCCCACTCACCGTCCTTCGCGGTCAGGAACAGCACCGGCGTCCAGATTCCGTCTGCGCGCAGCGCGGCGCACACCCGGTAGCCGCTCATCCCGGGCATCATCACGTCGAGCACGATCACGTCGTACGCGAACTCGCGTGCCCGCCACAGCCCTTCCGTTCCGTTGTGGGCGACATCGACGGCTATGCCCTCGGCCTCCAGCCCTCGGCGGATGCCGTCGGCGAGCCGTTGCTCGTCATCCACCAGCAGCACGCGCACGGCCCCCAGTCTTCCGTACGCTGCTGAACCCACGCTGACGTTCGTCGCGATCGGTGGCGCCGATGCGGAGGGCAGCACGCGTCGGATGCCACGGGAGCCTCAGCGTCGCGGCGTGCAGGCGCTTTGCGCCGAATCTGCCGGCCGGCGAGAGAATCCACGCACTGCTGGCGAGTCCTGTCACCGTGTCGGCGGCATCGCGCTTGTGCTCGTGAGGGCTGCCCGGTCCTTGCGCTCGTCGCGTGTGTTGCGTGGACGGTGCCGGGGCATGGTGAGTCAGCGCATCGCGTCGCCGATGTAGGAGTACTTGATGAAGACCTCGCTGGCCCACCCTGCCTCGTCGAGCACGCCCTGCACGGCGGCGAGCATGTACTTCGAGTCCCAGCCCATATAGAGGTACTGACCCTCGGCGATCTGATCCCATTGCCCGTTCCACGCCATCGTCGGGTACAGCGGCCCCCCCCGCCGCTCGCTGAAGGCGATGACCGCCTGGCGCGAAGCGTCGGACTCCGTCCACAGGCGCTTGAAGATCCGGTTGAACAGATACCGGACGTCCCCTACCTCCCAGTGCTCGCCCCGGAACTCGACGTAGTCGAACTCGCGCTGCCAGCCGCGCGGCCACCCGCGGCGCTGCCGGGCGTCGAGGATCGGCGTGAGGTCGTCGTCGTCGATGCTGACGACGGCCGGCCGCTTCCACACGCTCACGAACAGGTCGGTGAGCCGCTCTGTGCGCGCGGTGATGGCGGCGGTGCTCCAGGCATCCGTCTCCGCGAGCTCTTTCGTCAGAGCGATCTCGCTGCCGGCGTAAATCGGTCGCTTCGCGTCGAACGACGCGTCGAATGCGCGCTCGGCGAGGTCCTGTTCGAGGAGGGTCAGGTTGCCGAGGGTCCGGGCGAGCGCGCGGAAGCTGTTCTGCTCGTCCTCGGAGAGGTCGGCCCATCGGCGCGCACCGTCGGGTGACCAGTCGTCGGACGGGGCGGCCGGTGCGACGTGGTCGAGGTCGAGGTCGGGGGAGAGGTCAGTGGACCCGGCGGCGTCGGCGAGCCGCCCCAGCACATAGTGCGCGTGCGGGAGGTCGCTGTACTTGAGGCCGACACGCGTGCGCTCATCTGACGGTGTGATGCGGGCGATCGCGCGCACGAGGTGATCGCGATCGACGGCGGCGGCGCGGCACAACCGGGCGACGAGGCGATCGGTGGCGATGCCGACGATCTTGCGTCGCAGCAGCAGTGACTGGAGCTGCTCGAGCGAGGCGATCAGCTCTGCCGTGGTGAGGTCGTCGTGCAGGTGATCGCGATACAGCCGCATCACGAGCGGATAGACGCCGCGCCCGAAGGTGTTGAGGTAGGCGAACTGTCGGCCCACCTCGGCATCCGGAGCGGTCGTCGGATCAAGCAGCACGGCGTAGATCCGGGCGAGCTCCCGCCAGCGCGCCGCGCGCTCGCGGAGGGTCTCGACGTCGAGGCGGGGGAACTCCTGCCGGAAGGTGTCGTAGACCCCGCGCTGGCTCGCGGCGGTCACCTCGCGGCCCGTGAGCATGACGAGGTAGTGCCGCCAGAACGAGGCGATGTGCTCACCGGTGGCTTCTTCGATCGGCAGCCAGTAGTCGTTCTCGATCTCGTTCTGCTCGTCGTGGGTGAGCCCCATGAGCACGTAGTTGTGGATGAGCTCGTGATCGAGCAGCGGCGCGCCGGTCGAGTTCAGGCTCTCGAAGGTCTGCTGGGCGTTCGCGCCCGCCCCGAGCGTGATCGACACGTGCTCGAGCCTCGTGAGCCCGCGCCAGAGCGCCGCCGCCTCGTCGGGGCGGATCTGGCTGCGGAAGAACGCGTAGTTGTCGTCGAATCGTGATTCGCGCGTCGCGTCGCCGTCGTCGGAGCCGGGGGAGTCGGGGGAGCCGGCCGAGCGGCGATCGAGCACGACGCTCTCGAACACCTCGGCCCAGGCCCGGTGCGGGCGCAGCTTCGTACGGGTCGGGCCGCCCTCGCGCACCAGGACGCGGGCGATCTCGGCCGCAAGCTGTGGGTCGATGTCTCGCAGCGTGTGCTGCAGGGCGGCGGCGAGCAGCATGAGCGTCGTGATGCGCTGCTGCCCGTCGATGAGCACGAGGTGTGCGTCCTCGGCATCCCCCGTCGACGACGACGCGAGGATCGACCCGATGAAGTGGGTCTCGCCCGCCTCGGCGGACGCGACGGCGCGCACATCGGCCAGCAGCTGCTCGCATCCGCCGATGTCCCAGCGGTACTGCCGCTGATACACCGGGACGACGATCGTGGTGTCGGATGCCGAAAGCCATCCGATCGTGTTGACGGCGGTCGCTTCGACGTTGGTGGCAGTGCTCATCGCTTGGAAATCGCTCCTCAGAAACCCCGCACGAGTCTAATCGCGTGCACAGGAGGCCTCAGTAGGCTGGCCTGCGTCGGGCCTGTAAAAACTTCGCTCGCCCGGCAGAAAGGTTGATTCGTCATGGGTTACATCAAATCCGCAGCGCTCGAGGAGACCGGTTACGTCGTCCTCGACATGTACGACAAGCCGATCGATCCGAAGGAATGGCTCGACATCGAGTATGTCGACTGGAAGTCCTCCGGCGACACGCGCTTCGCGCCGCTGGCCTCGGCCAAGGGCGAGATCGAGTGCAACGGCTTCTGGAACCACAAGCCGCCGCGCACCGACAAGGACGGTGTGTGGATCGACGCGCAGACCGCCATCGCCCCCACGCTCACCGCGCGCGCGAAGGAGCCGGGCGCCAACGTCGGCCGCTGCCGCATCATCGAGCTGCAGCCGAACACCTACGCCGACTGCCTCTACAACCTCCACCAGGACGACAACAACCGCCTCAACCCGGACGGCACGGGTTGGGTCGTGCGGTCGTTCTTCAACCTCACCGACGACAAGGACAGCTTCTTCGTCCTGCGCGAGAACCGCACCGACCCCAGCGAGGAGACCCGCATCGCTTTGCCGGCCGGCGCGCAGCTGATCATCGACACACAGCGTCTCTGGCACGCGGCCACACACTACGGCGACGAGCCGCGGTACTGCCTCATCACCTCGTGGGAGTCGGGCCCCGAGCTCGACGCCTACATCGAGAAGTATCACGGCGTGAACCGCGTCGACTCCGTTCCGGTCGACCAGGAGACGCTGGATGCCGGACAGGCCGAGCAGGCGCGCCGCATCGCCGCCCGCGCGGCGGCGCTCGCCGCCCGCGGCCAGCGCGAGGTGAACGTCATGAGCGAGGCGTAACCGCCGCTCCTCCCGGGAAGGCCTCCGCCGTTGCGGCGGGGGCCTTCCTTTCTCGTATCGGCATCCAACAAGAAGCGGCCCCGTGTCTCGCTGAGTTTCCGGCTCTTGTCCCTATCTGCGTTTGTGTTGTAGCGTGTGGTTATTCGAGGAGGAATCGTGTACGCGACGGAGCGACAGCAGCTCATCGAGCAGCTCGTTGGGGCCGACGGCCGGGTGGCCGTGGTCGACCTCGCCCGTCGATTTGGCGTCACGACGGAGACCGTGCGCAGAGACCTCGGCCAACTGGAGAGCGCCGGTCTGGTCCGTCGTGTCCACGGTGGCGCGGTCGCGCCGGCACGCACCAGCACGGCGGAGACCCCGCTCGAAGAGCGCAGTCAGAGGCGCGGTGAGGCGAAGCTCGCGATCGCAGCCCGTGCGCTCGACGCGCTCGGCATGGAGGCGGGCGGGTCGCTCTTCCTCGACGCCGGCACGACGACGGCGGCCCTCGCGAGGCTCTTGCGGCAGCGTCAGGCGGGGATGCGACAGGTCGAGGTCGTCACACATTCGATGACGGTCGCCCAGCTTCTCGCGGGCGCTCCTGGGCTCGGGCTCACCGCGATCGGCGGGCGGGTACGCACGCTCACCGCCGCGGCCGTCGGCGCTCAGACGGTCGACGCGATCTCGCGGTTGCGTCCCGACGTCGCCTTCATCGGCACCAACGGGGTCTCGGCCGTGCTCGGGCTCAGCACGCCCGACCCCGACGAGGCAGCGGTCAAGAGCGCGATCATCGCGGCGGCGCGCCGCACGGTCGTCCTCGCCGATGCGGACAAGCTCGACGCCGAGCTGCTGGTGTCCTTTGCCGCGCTCAAAGCTCTCGACATCCTCGTCACCGATGCCGCGCCCGCAGGGGCGCTCGCGGAGGCTCTGGATGCCGCCGAAGTGGAGGTATGGATCGCATGATCGTCACTCTGACCGCCAACCCGTCGCTCGACCGTGCGGTGACCCTCGGTGCCGCCTTGCGCGTCGGTGAGGTGCAGGCCGCGCTCGGGTTGCGGGAGGATGCCGGCGGCAAGGGCATCAACGTCGCGGGCGTGGTCGCGGCGGCGGGGCACCCGACCCTCGCGGTGCTGCCCCTGGACGAGAGCGATCCGTTCGCGGCCGTGCTGCGCGCGACCGGGCTGCCGGTGGCGCCGGTCGCGCTCGCGGGCTCGGCGCGCGCGAACCTCACGATCGCGGACGGCGAGGGCGTCACGACGAAGATCAACCTGCCCGGCGTCACTCGTACGGCGGCGGATGCCGAGGCCCTCGTCACCGCGACCGTGGCCGCCGCGCGCCGCGCGCAGTGGCTCGTGCTCGCGGGCTCGCTTCCCCCGGGGGTTCCGGATGACTTCTACGTCGACGTCATCGCCGCCGTCCGCGCGGACTCGACGACCCCTCCTCGCATCGCGGTGGACACCTCCGGCCCGGCTCTGCAGGCGGTCGTCGACCGCGGGGCGCCCGACCTCATCAAGCCGAACGACGACGAGCTCGTCGAGCTCACCGGCATCCCGCTCGACGCGAGCCGTGACCTCGCTGACGCCGTCCGCGTCGTCGCCGCCGAGCTCGTGCCCTCCCGGGTCGGTTCCGCGTTCGTGACTCTCGGCGCTCAGGGCGCTGTGCTCGTCACCTTCGACGGCGCGTGGCACGGCACCCCGCCGCCCACGCGCGTGCGCAGCACCGTGGGGGCCGGAGACAGCTCGCTCGCGGGATTCCTGCTGGCTTCTGTCTCAGGCGGCTCGGCCGAGGAGTGCGTCCGCAACGGCATCCGCTACGGATCTGCTGCCGCCGCGCTCCCGGGCACACAAGCACCCACGCCCGCAGACCTGCTCCCCGGCGACGTGCCGGTGAGATCGCTCACCCCCTGAACCCCTGCACCACCCTTGAACCCCTGCACCACCCTTGAACCTGGAGGTCAACCGTGCCAGACATCATCACCCCGGCGCTCGTCAGTCTCGACGAGCCGCTCGGAAACGACAAGAGCGCCGTGATCGGGGCGCTGGCGGCTCGCGTCGCCGCGGCCGGCCGCGCCACCGATGCCGCCGCGCTTGCTCAGGGCGCGATGGCGCGCGAAGAGCTCGACGCGACCGGGCTGCCGGGCGGCATCGCGATCCCGCACTCGAAGAACGCCGCTGTCACGCAGGCCGCGCTCGCGTTCGCCCGGCTGGCCCCGGGGGTGGACTTCGGCGCCGACGACGGCCCGGCCGACCTCGTGTTCCTCATCGCCGCGCCCGACACCGCCGCCGAAGAACACCTCGCCGTCCTCTCCAAGCTCGCCCGCAGCCTCATGCGGGAGGACTTCACCTCGGGCCTGCGGGCGGCCGCGACGCCGCAAGACGTCGTCGACATCGTCCTGGCCGCGACCTCTGACGCGCCGGCACCTGCGGCATCGGCTGCCGCACCCGTCGCTGCGGCATCGGCGGCCGACAGCGGCATTCTCATCGACGGGCGCCCCGCCCGCATCGTCGCCGTCACAGCGTGCGCCACGGGCATCGCGCACACCTTCATGGCCGCCGACGCGCTGACCGCGGAGGGCAAGAAGGAGGGCGTCGACCTCGTCGTCGAGCCGCAGGGATCCAGCGGCTACAAGGCCATCGACCAGAAGATCATCGAGGCGGCGGATGCCGTCATCTTCGCCGTCGACGTCGACGTGCGCACGCCGGAGCGCTTCGCCGGAAAGCCCGTGGTGCGCGCGGGCGTGAAGG
>JASGGN010000058.1:0-10799 GCA_047605005.1 Microbacterium sp. | reverse complement strand
CATCCCTGACCGAAGTTCTTTCCAGCTGCTGAAGATGCCTTCGCAGCTCGTATCCAGTATTAGACGCCGTTTCCAGCGCTTATCCCAGAGTCAGGGGCAGATTGCTCACGTGTTACTCACCCGTTCGCCACTGATCCGGAGAGCAAGCTCTCCTTCACCGTTCGACTTGCATGTGTTAAGCACGCCGCCAGCGTTCATCCTGAGCCAGGATCAAACTCTCCGTAAAAGAATTTTGCTGCGACGCGACCGGAATGGGTCGTGCCGAGCGAGTTTGATCTGACGATCGGATGTCATTGCTGACATCTCGTTTAATCTCAAAAGAATCTCATCGGCCAGACAAGCTGACCGCGAGGTTTTTTGGCATTTGACAAGTGCACGCTGTTGAGTTCTCAAGGATCGGATGCTCCTGCTGATCCGCCTCTCGGCGCACCCGGCAGGGCAACTTCTCTATCTTATTCCCCTCGTTCCGTCTGTCAAATCAACGGGCCGGGATCTTCAGATCCCTCGGCGCTGGTCGAGACCGCGGTCCACGAGGTGGAGTTCCATCCTAGACCCGAAGGTCCTGTTTTCTCTACCGAGAGATTTGGGATGGAGTGGTTCTCCGCTTGAGGGGGCGAGGCTTTCAGGCCCTTCGCTCTTCCCTGTGGGGCGAACAGGTAATAACTTACGCGGCGCACGCCGGGTGGGCAAATCCTGCCCGCATCCCGGGCGTGTCGCGCTTGCGGCAGTGCCCCGCGACAACGCGGAATCCCCTGGCAAGCCACTGTTTCCCGGCGTATGGTCCGCCGCACGGAGGCGAGCCGCTGCTTTCGTACCGCTGTCCGGAGTTCTTCCGCACGCGCGCCGGATGCGTACGCACACGCGCGAACTGTCCACACCACGAAACCGCGCGGCGCTGTGCGCTCGCGCTTCGGTCGTACGCGAGCAAGGAGGATGTCAGTGGTCTTCTCGCCCGACGCGATGCGAGTGACAGATCTGCCACGATCACCTCGCTCGGCGGGCTCTGCGTCCGGGTTCCGCCGGAGAACCCGGCCATCGACGCAGCAGCGTGTACCAGCTGACGTGAAGCGCGAGCGCGAGCGCGAGCAGCCCGGAGACGACGACGTTCGTGTGCGTGAGCTGATATGTCAGCGGCGTCCCGCGCAGAAACAGCGGGAGGTCTGGCGCCATCGCGCCGCCCGCGATCGCTGCCCGGCGCAGCGGCGTGCGCAGGAACGGCAGCGCGACGACGGCATTGCTGGGGGTGAACGGCATCCGTCAGCCGCGTTCCGGCTCGCTGCGATCGCTCAACGCCCGGCGGCAGGGGCGATGAAAAGGCCCGCGAGGGTCTTCTTGCCGCGGCGCAACACGGACACACCGCCGGGGAGCGATCCGGTCACCGCGGCATCCTCGGTCTCGACCTTCACTCCGTCGAGGGAAACGCCACCCTGGGCGATCGCGCGGCGCGCCTCGCCCAGGCTCGTGCTCAGGCCTGTCGCCACGAGAGCCTGCGCAACGGGCGTCCCCGCGGCGAGCTGCGCATTCGGCAGCTCATCGAGCGCGCTGCGGAGGGTGACGGCATCCAGCGAGGTCAGATCTCCCTGGCCGAAGAGCGCTTCAGATGCCGCGATCACGGCATCTGTGGCATCCGGCCCGTGCACGAACGTCGTCACCTCGAGAGCGAGGCGACGCTGTGCCGCGCGGCGGAACGGCTCGGTCTCGACCAGGCGCTCGTACTCCTCGATCTCGGCGCGGGTGAGGAAGGTGAAGATCTTCAGGCGCTCGACGACGTCGGCATCCGCCGTCGACAGCCAGAACTGGTACATCCGGTACGGACTGCACATGGCGGCGTCCAGCCAGATCGCATTGCCCTCGCTCTTACCGAACTTGGTGCCGTCGCTGTTGGTGATCAGCGGCGTGCCGATCGCGTGCACGCTCACGCCCTCGACGCGGTGGATGAGGTCGGTGCCGCTCGTGAGGTTACCCCACTGGTCGGACCCGCCGGTCTGCAGCACGCAGCCGTACTGGCGGTGCAGCTCGAGGTAGTCCAGGCCCTGCAGGATCTGGTAGCTGAACTCGGTGTAGCTGATGCCCGCCTCGGAGTTCAGGCGCGCGGCGACGGCATCCTTCTTCAGCATCGTCCCGACACGGTAGTGCTTGCCGATCTCGCGCAGGAAGTCGATCGCGGAAAGCGGCGCCGTCCAGTCGAGATTGTTGACCATCCGGGCCGCGTTGTCGCCCTCGAAGCTCAGGAACCGCTCGACCTGCACGCGCAGGGAGCCGACCCACTCGGCGACGGTGTCCTTCGTGTTCAGCGTGCGCTCGGCGGTCGGGCGCGGATCGCCGATCAGGCCTGTGGAACCGCCGACGAGGCCCAGTGGGCGGTGACCTGCCAGCTGCAGCCGGCGCATGAGCAGCAGTTGCACGAGGTTTCCCAGGTGCAGACTCGGAGCCGTGGGATCGAAGCCGCAGTAGTACGTGATCGGGCCGCCGGCGAGCAGGGCGCGTAGCGCCTCCTGATCGGTGGACACGTGCACGAGTCCGCGCCACACGATCTCGTCCCAGACGCTCTCGAACGCCGGGTCGTTCGCGGGCGCCAGCGCGCGCACGGACGCGGTCACGACGGTTTCAGACACGCGCTCCAGGGTATCAGCGCGCCCGCGGGGCGCCTCGCTGGGGCGGGCGACGTTCGGGGCGGGCGCGCGCGTCACGTGCAGCCCGGGGCGCAGGGTGCTCCGATGCGCCTGGAGGCGCGGAGAACACCCTGGCGGCCCGAGGGCGTCGGGGGCGCGTGTCACACTGGCGAGATGGATGCCTCGGAGGTCGGCCTCATCATGGGGGGCGTCCTCTGCCTCGCTCTGAGCGTCGCGATGCTGCTCGTGACCTCTCGCTGCGATCGCTCTCCGCGATGCCGCTGCTGCTCGCGGGCGGCTTGATCGTCGTGTGCCTCATCGTCGTCGCGGTTCTGCCGTGGAGCATCCCGGCGCTGCTCGGTGCGGTCCTCGCGCTGCTCACGACGGCCCTCGCTGTGCTCGGTGGCAATCCCGTCGTACGGTGGGTGCTGCGCGTCGCGGACGGCGGAAAGACCCCCGACGGGCCGCGCGGCGGCATCCTGGTCGAGCTCATGGCCGAACACGCGTCGGGCGTTGCTGCACCGCATCAGGAGGAGATCCTCCGCGGCGGCACGACGATCGGATATCTCGAACGGCTGGCGGCGGCGCTCGGGATCATCGCGGGCTTTCCTATGGTCATCGCGATGATCGTCGCGCTCAAGGGCGTCGGGCGGTTCACCGAGCTCTCGACGCCGGCCGCGCGGGAACGATTCATCGTCGGCACCCTCGCGAGCCTGCTCTGGGCGTGCGCGGTCGCCGGCATCGTGCCGCTCGCCATCTGGTGACCGGGTCGCGCGCCCCGTTCCGGCGGCTTCGGCCGCTTCGCTTCGGGCGCTTCTGGGGCGCATAACTCAGGCAGATCACCCGAGGAGCAGTCGCAAACGTCTCCCCCAGCGCGGTTCTGCCTGAGTTATGCGCGCGCGGGGCGCCGGAAACCGGCTCAGGCGCCGCCGCGCAGCTGCGCGAAACCCTCGGCGAGCGCGCCAACGCCCGCGGCGGCGAGCGCCTGCGACACGGCCGACTGCGTGATGCCCTCGGCATGCGCCAGCTCGCGCTGCGTCTGCCCGAGCAGCCGGCCGTACGCGAGCCGGCGTGCGCGCGGACTCATCGCGCTGACGAGCTGGTCACGGGAAAGCAGGTAGGCGTTCGCGAGGGACACGACTGCCCGGTCGGAAAGTTCGGCGGTCACGTCTGCCTCGACCCACGTGCGGGCACCCGGGATCGTACGAGACTGCTTCGCGTGCACGGCCTCGATCGCCTTCCGGGCCGCCCACCATCCCGGTCCCTCCGCGAGCGCGCCCGAGCGCGACGGGATCTCACCGATCTCGCCGAGGCCCAGCCCGTAGCGACACTCGACCGCCTCGGGCAGCGCGAGCCGCAGAAGGAGGAGGGATGCCATCGCATCAGCGAGGCTCGGATACACGCCCTGCAGTTCGTCACCCACGGTCGACTGCAGCGGGCGCTCAGCGAGGGGCAGGTCACGCTCGACGCTCTCGATGGTGTCGTCAAGGGCGCGCTGCGCGGCCGCCCGGTCGGGCAGCGACCGCGACCCGACGATGTCGGCGATGACCGCGACGCTCATGCGAGCAGGATATCACTGATGCTGCTAAATAATCAGCTGTCAGCTGATATCTGGCGGCGATGAGATCTAAGGTTATGCCGTTCCCGGTTCTCGGGGTGGGTGCGCGGCCGTCTGCGCCGGGCGCCGCCCGGCGGGGGCTCGTAACTCAGGCAGAATGCCCGCAAACCGGCCCCCACAGGGCATCCGGCACGGAACAGCCTGAGTTATGCGCCGTGGTCTACCCGTCAGAGCCCAGGGCGCGCGCGGCCGACTGCGCGCGCGCGATGAGCTCCGCGCGCTGCTCGGCGACACGCACGCCCGCGGTGCCGCCTGCGCCGGTGCGGCTCGCGACGGAGCCAGCGATCGTCAGCACATCACGCACACCGGGCGTCAGGTGCGGCGAAACCTCCGCAAGGAGGGCGTCATCGGCATCCTCGAGCCCGATCCCCCGCTCCTCGCACGCCCGCACGAGCGCGCCGGAGATCTCGTGCGCGTCACGGAAGGGGACTCCGCGCTTGACGAGCCACTCGGCGACGTCGGTCGCGAGCGAGAACCCCTCGGGAGCGAGGGATGCCATGCGCTCGGTGTCGAAGCGGGCGGTCGCGACCATCCCCGCGAACGCGGGGAGGACGACCTCGAGGGTGGCGACCGAGTCGAAGACCGGCTCCTTGTCCTCCTGCAGGTCTCGGTTGTAGGCCAGGGGCAGCGCCTTGAGCGTGGCGAGCAGGCCCGCCAGATTACCGATCAGGCGGCCAGCCTTGCCGCGGGCGAGCTCGGCGATGTCGGGGTTCTTCTTCTGCGGCATGATGCTCGACCCCGTCGAGTAGCCGTCGTCGAGGGCGACGAAGCCGAACTCGCGCGTGTTCCAGATGATGACGTCCTCCGCGAAGCGGGAGAGGTCGACACCGATCATCGCCGCGACGAAGGCGAACTCTGCGACGACGTCGCGGGATGCCGTGCCGTCGAGAGAGTTCTCGGCCGGCCGCGTGAGGCCGAGCCGGTCGGCCACGAGCTGCGGGTCCAGACCCAGGGTCGCCCCCGCGAGCGCGCCGCCGCCATAGGGGCTCACCGACGCGCGCGCCGACCAGTCGCGCAGCCGTTCAAGATCGCGCACGAGCGGCCAGGCGTGCGCCTGCAGGTGGTGGGCGAGGAGCACGGGCTGCGCGTGCTGCAGGTGCGTGCGGCCGGGCATGATGGCATCCGGATGGGCTTCGGCCTGCGCGACGATCGCGTCGATCAAACGCAGGATGTCGCGAGCGATGACCCGCGCGTGGTCGAGCAGGTAGAGCCGCACGAGGGTCGCGATCTGGTCGTTGCGGCTGCGACCGGCGCGCAGCTTGCCGCCGAGCTCGGGGCCGACTTCGGCGATCAGTGCCGCCTCCAGCGCACCGTGCACGTCCTCGTCCGATTCGGCCGCGACGAGAGTGCCGTCGGTCCAGGCGACGATCAGGGCATCCAGCCCCGCGTGCATGCGCTGCTCCTCGTCAGCGGTGAGGTAACCCGCGGCGGCGAGGGCGGCGGCGTGCGCGTGCGAACCGGCGAGGTCGTACGGGGCCAGAGCCCAGTCGAAGTGCGTGGACCGGCTCAGTGCGGCCAATTCGGGCGAGGGTCCGGAAGCGAAGCGGGCGCCCCAGAGGGCGCCCTCGTTCGTGCCGTGCGCGGTCGATTCAGTCACCGTGACAGCCTACCGACCCGCCTCGGGGCTCCTGCGAGAAGCTCGGGCCGCCTGCGAGAAGAAGGCGCGAGGCCACGATGCTGGGGCGCAGGATCGGAGCGCCACACGCGTCGCCCGCAATAATTCAGCGGTCCAGGGGCGCCTCCGGCTGCACGAGCGCTCAGCGGCGCAGCGCCCGCCGCGTGACGCCCATCACCAGAGCCTCGAGCGGCCCGCGGCCGATAAGCAGCGCCCACGCGGTGCAGAAGGCGATCGTGCCGACGGCGAATGCCCAGAACGGCTGCAAGGCGCGCATCCCGGTCAGGTCTCCCGTGTCGCCGAGCACGACGGCTGCGACGAGCGCCCACGCGACGATCTGGCCGACGTATGCGGTCAGCGGCATCGACCCGACGGCGCGTAGCGGCAACACGACAGCGGAGACCGGCCGCGCACGGCAGAGGAGCTGACACAGCGCGATGACCGCGAGCGCGAACCCTCCCGACCCGAGAACCTCCAGCAGTCCACTCGAGTGCGGGCGCGCGGTGAGCACGGCGGACAGATACGAGATCTGTTCCTGCACGAGGGTCGCGCCGATCGCGGCGTCAGCCCCGTAGACGACGGACGCCAGCGCGACACCGACGACGAGCAGCACGATCTGCGTGCGCAGGCGCGACAGGTCCGAGCGCCCCGCCGCCATACCCGCGGAGACGAACGCGATCCAGACCGTGAAGGGGTAGTGCCACCCGAGAGCGAGCGACAGGTCGTACCCCGACGCCCCCTGCCACATCGGCAGCGCGTCGAGGAACGGCTGTGCCCAGGGCATGACGAGCGCGAGCACGGCCGCGAGAATCCACAGCGTGCGTGCGCCGAGCTCGAGCAGCGGCGCCGCGAGCAGGAACAGCAGCCCGTACGCGGGCAGGATGACATAGACCGGCACGCCCGTCGCGATGAGGGCAAGACCGATCAGCCACAGCAGGATGCCGCGCATCGCGAGCGCGCCTCGGGCGCGCGGCAGCAGCAGCCCCCGCGGGAGCGGTGCCGAACCCCACGAAGATCCCCCAGACACGAGCGCGATCGAGACGCCCGCGAGCGTCGCGAACAGGATCGACGAGTGCCCCGCCGCGATGCCGCCCCACGTCGACGGGTCGCGCCATTGCCAGGCTGGCAGGTCCAGCAGGTGCGCCGCGAGCATCCCGACCACCGCGAGCCCGCGCGCGAGGTCGACGCCGCGCACACGACCGGGGGCGTCGAGCTGCGCGAGCCCGACCGGCGTCACTGCTGGCGCAGCAACCACACCAGCAGGGCCTTCTGCGCGTGCAGCCGGTTCTCGGCCTCGTCCCACACGACGCTCTGCGGGCCGTCGATGACATCGGCATCCACCTCGTACCCGCGGTCGGCGGGCAGGCAGTGGATGAAGATCGCGTCGGATGCCGCGAGCAACATGGTCTCCTGCGTGACCTTGTAGCCGCCGAGGTCGTGCACGCGCTGGATCTTCTCCTCCTCCTTGCCCATCGACACCCACGTGTCGGTGACGATGACGTCGGCGCCCGCCGCCGCCTCGGCCGGGTCGGTGTACAGGGTCACCGAGCCGCCTGTCGCCGCAGCGATGCGGTCGGCGTCGGCGATGACGTCGGCACGCGGCGCATAGCGCTCGGGCGAGGCGACGCGCACGTGCATTCCCGCCGTGACGCCCGCGAGCACGTAGGAGTGCCCCATGTTCGATGTGCCGTCGCCGAAGAACGAGAGCGTGAGCCCCGCGAGCTCGCCCTTGTGCTCGCGGATCGTGAGCAGGTCGGCGAGTAGCTGACAGGGGTGGAAGTCGTCGCTGAGCGCGTTGATGACGGGCACGGTCGTGCCGCGGGCCATCTCCTCGAGGCCCGCCTGCGCGTAGGTGCGCCACACGATCGCCGCGACTTGGCGCTCGAGCACCCGCGCCGTGTCGGAGGGGGTCTCCTTGCCGCCGAGCTGGCTGGTGGCGGTCGAGATGATCAGCGGCGATCCGCCGAGGTCGGCGATGCCGACCGCGAACGAGACGCGCGTGCGCGTCGAGCTCTTGTCGAAGATGACGGCCACCGTCTGCGGGCCGGCGAGCGGCTTGAGCTTCCAGCGGTCGTTCTTCAGCTCGATCGCGAGGTCGAGGATCTCGGCCTGTTCGGCCGGGGTCAGGTCATCGTCGCGCAGCAGGTGACGGGTCATGCGTGAACCTCCGTGGTGGTCTCGGCGCTGTCATCGGGCACCAGGTCGTCCTGCACGGTGCGCAGGGATGCCGCGAACAGGGTGGCGAACTCGTCGATCTCGACGTCGCCGATCGTCAGGGCCGGGGCGAGGCGGATCGTGGAGTCGTTGGCGGCGTTGACGATCAGCCCGTGCTGCTGCGCGGCCGAGACGACCGCCGAGGCGACGGGGCGGGCGAGCGCGACGCCGATCAGGAGCCCGCGTCCGCGGCATCCTTCGACGAGCGGAGACCCGATCGCGGTGATCGCCTCGCGCAGCTGCTCCCCGCGCTCGCGCGCGTTCTCGACGAGGCCCGCGCGCTCGATCTCGCTGAGGACGGCGATCGCGGTCGCCGTCGCCAGGGCGTTGCCGCCGAAGGTCGAGCCGTGCGTTCCGGGGTAGAACAGGTCGCTCGCCTCACCGTAGGTGATGAGCGCTCCGATCGGGAAGCCGCCGCCGATGCCCTTGGCAACCGTGATCGCGTCGGGGACGATGCCCTCGTGCTGGAACGCGAACCAGTCCCCCGTGCGGCCGGCGCCCGTCTGGATCTCGTCGATGACGAGGAGAGCGCCGTGGCGCGCGGTGAGCTCACGCGCGGCGGCAAGGTACCCTTCGGGCAGCGGCACGACACCGGCCTCACCCTTGATCGGCTCCACGATCAGCGCCGCGACCCGGTCGTCGAGCGCCGCCTCGAGAGCCTCGATCGTCGAGTCGAAAAACTCGACGCCGGGCACCATCGGCAGGAACGGCGCCTGCATGTAGTCCTTGCCGGTGAGGGCGAGGGTGCCCATCGTGCGGCCGTGGAACGCGTTCTTCAGCGCGAGGATGCGGGGGCGCTCCGTCCCCGAGTTCCTCGATGCCGCCCCGTGCAGACGGGCGAGCTTGAACGCCGCCTCGTTGGCCTCGGCGCCCGAGTTGCCGAAGTAGACGCGACCCGACTCCCCCGTGCCGGCGAGGCGCTTGAGGAGCGCCGCGAGCTCCAGCTGCGGGGGCGTCGCAAAGTAGTTCGACACGTGCGCGAGGGTCGCCGCCTGCGCGGCGACAGCCTCGACGAAGACGGGGTGCGCGTGGCCGAGCGAGGTGACCGCGATGCCGCCGAGGAAGTCGAGGTAGCGGCGCCCGTCGGCATCCCACAGCGACGATCCCTCGCCGCGGACGAAGAGCGCGTAGCGGTCGCCCGCGTTGCGCACGAGGTCACGCGCCGCGGCATCCTGCCAGGTGACGGCGCCGCCGGCCCGATCCTCTGTCACGTCTACGCTCTCGACGCTCACTGTGCCACCACTTCCGTTCCGATTCCCTGTTCCGTGAAGATCTCCACCAGCACCGAGTGCGGCTGACGGCCATCGATGATCGCCGCGGTGTCGACGCCGCCGTCGACCGCGTCGAGGCACGCCTGCATCTTGGGGATCATGCCCGACTCCAGCCGCGGCAGCATCGCGCGCAGCTCGTCGGCGGTGAGGTGCGAGACCAGCGAGTCGCGGTTCGGCCAGTCGGCGTACAGGCCCGCGACGTCGGTGAGCACGACGAGTTTCGCCGCCCCCAGAGCGACGGCGAGCGCCGCGGCAGCCGCGTCGGCGTTGACGTTGAGGGCGTGTCCCGGCTTGTCGAGGTCGGGCGCGATCGAGGAGACGACGGGGATGCGCCCCGCGTCGAGGTGATCGATGACCGCCTGCGGGTCGACGCCAACGACGTCGCCGACGGCGCCCAGGTCGTGCTCCGCGCCGTCGACGACGACGCCCCGCCGGCGCCCGCGGAAAAGGCCCGCGTCCTCGCCCGACAGCCCCGCCGCGATCGGTCCGTACGCGTTGATGCGGGCGACCAGCTGCGGGTTGACCTGCCCGGTGAGCACCATCCGCACGACGCTCATCGCCTCGGTCGAGGTCACGCGATAGCCGCCCTTGAACTCACTCGGAATCGACAGCCGGTCGAGCATGTGCGAGATCTGCGGCCCGCCGCCGTGGACGACCACGGGCTTGACGCCCACAAAACGCAGGTAGGCGATGTCCTGGGCGAAGGCATCCTGCAGCTGTTCGGAGACCATCGCGTTGCCGCCGTACTTGATGACGACGATCTGATCGCGAAAGCGCTGCAGCCACGGCAGCGACTCGATGAGCACAGCGGCCTTCTCGGCGGCCTGCTGCGGCGTCGTGTGCTGGACGTTGTCACTCATGAGGCCTGGACTTTCATGATGAATAGGCACTGTTCTCGTGGACGTAGTCGTGGGTCAGATCGTTCGTGAGGATCGTCGCCTGCGCGTAGCCGACCCTCAGGTCGATGAGGATGTCGGTCGCGCGCGGCGTCAGGTCGACCTCGTCGCGCGGCCGGTCGGGGCCGCCCGCCGTGCACACGCGCACGCCGTTGAACGACACGTCGACGTCGTAGGGGTCGAACGCGGCGTCGGTCGTGCCGATCGCGGCGAGCACACGGCCCCAGTTCGGGTCGCCTCCGAAGATCGCGGCTTTGAAGAGGTTGTTGCGGGCGACGGAGCGGCCGACCGTGACCGCGTCGGCGACGGATGCCGCGTGCACGACCTCGATCGCGATGTCGTGGCTGGCGCCCTCGGCATCCGCCTGCAACTGCTTCGCGAGGTCCTGGCACAGCTCGGTGAGCGCTTCCTGGAAGGCTCCGGCATCGGGCCGGATGCCGCTGGCTCCGCTGGCGAGCAGCGTGACCTGATCGTTGGTCGACATGCAGCCATCGGAATCGAGACGGTCGAAGCTGACCGCGGTGGCGGCGCGCAGCGCGCTGTCGAGGTCGGATGCCTCCAGCACGGCGTCGG
>JASGGN010000057.1:0-11410 GCA_047605005.1 Microbacterium sp. | reverse complement strand
CGACCGGCGCCGACGTGTCGATCGCGTTCGTGCCGCCGGCGTTCACGAAGGACGCCATGATCGAGGCCATCGACACCGACATCCCCCTCCTCGTCGTCATCACCGAGGGCGTTCCGGTCGGCGACACCGCCGAGGCGTGGGCGTATGCGAAGAGCCGCGGCAACAAGACCCGCATCATCGGGCCGAACTGCCCCGGCATCATCACTCCCGGCGAGGCGCTCGTGGGCATCACGCCCGCCAACATCACCGGCAAGGGGCCGATCGGTCTCGTCTCGAAGTCGGGCACGCTGACCTATCAGATGATGTTCGAGCTGCGCGACCTGGGCTTCTCCACCGCGATCGGCATCGGCGGCGACCCGGTCATCGGCACGACGCACATCGATGCGCTCGCCGCCTTCGAGGCCGACCCCGAGACGAAGGCGATCGTCATGATCGGCGAGATCGGCGGGGATGCCGAGGAGCGCGCCGCCGACTACATCCGGGCGAACGTCACCAAGCCCGTCGTCGGCTACGTCGCCGGTTTCACGGCGCCCGAGGGCAAGACGATGGGCCACGCCGGCGCCATCGTGTCGGGCTCGGCGGGCACCGCGCAGGCCAAGAAGGAGGCTCTCGAGGCCGCCGGCGTCAAGGTCGGCAAGACCCCGTCCGAGACTGCCGCGCTGATGCGCGAGATCATCCAGGCGCTCTGACGCGCCGAACCGTGAGGGGGCCGGATGCCGAGGCATCCGGCCCTTCTTGCGTTTTCGCGCATATCTCGACGCAGCGGAAACGCCGGGCGCCTGCGCGCCCCGCGGCGGGCGGGCGGGCAGGTCGGTAGGGTCGAAGCCGCATGAACCGCCTTCTCGTCGCCATCCTGGCTGCCGTCGACGCCGTGATCGCGGCGGCCGTCGGCGTTGCCGTCGTCCTCGCCCCGCTCACGGTCTTCTGGGTTCTGGGACTCGGCAGCGGTGCCGACTGGGCGGCCCTGTGGCCGGCATCCGCCCGCATCTGGCAGTTCGGGCAGCTGGTGCCGGTGCTCATCACGCTGCCGCCCGAGTATCTCACCGCGGCCGGCATCCCCACGGACGCCGCGACCTTCTGGCTCTCGCTCACGCCGCTGGCGCTCGCGGGGTTCACCGCCGTTTTCGCGGCCCGCTCCGGCGCGCGCGCGGCGCAGGCCGGCGAATGGATCGTCGGGGTGGCCTCCGGGTCGTCGGTCACGGCGGTCATCGCGTGGATCCTGTGGCGGACGTCGCAGAACCCCGTCGCCGCCGTCTACGGCTGGCAGGCGCTCGGGTTGCCGACGGCAGTGTTCGCGGTGCCGGCGCTGATCGGCGCGCTCGTCGGCGCCTGGAGAGACGGCGACGACGGACCTGTCGACGCCGTGCGCGCGGCGCTGGAACGCCGCGGCGGTGGCGGCGTGGTCGAAGCGTCCGTGCGCGGCGGGGGGATCGCGGTCGCGGGCTTCATCGGGATCGGTGCCGCCCTCGTCGCCGTCGCGACGGTGATGCGCGCGGGCGAGGTGATCGCGCTGTTCGAGGCGGCGCACGCGGATGCCGTGGGCACGGTCGTCATCGCGCTCGGCCAGCTTGCCTACCTGCCGACTCTCGTCGTGTGGGGCGGCGCGTTCGCCGCGGGCCCGGGCTTCGGGCTCGGCACGGGTGCTTCGGTGTCGCCGGCGGGGACGACCGTCGGGGTGCTCCCCGGCATTCCCGCTCTCGGCATCGTGCCCGAGGAGACGTCCCACTGGATGCTGCTGTGCGTGCTGCTGTTCGTCGCCGTCGGCTTCGTCGCGGGAGCGGCCGCGCGCCGGCGCCTGCTCACGGCGGGTGCGGCGGGTGCGGCGGGTTCTCCGGCGGGCGGCGAGGCATCCGGCCCGCGCGCCGCCGCGCTCGCGGCGATCGTCGTGCTCGGGGCGGGGGCAGCGGCCCTGCTCGCCGTGGCCGCGTCGGGCGGGATCGGTCCGGACCGCCTCGCGCAGGTCGGACCGGCGCCCGGCCCGGTCGCGTTCACGTATGGCGGTGAGCTGCTCGTCGGCGCCGCGATCGCGCTGTTCACGCCGCTGCGGGCGCGCCGCGATCGCGCGCGGGAGGACGGTGTGCTGGGCGGTGACGGTGTGCGGGGTGGCGATATGCGGGGCGGCGCGGGGCGCGACGTCGCGTTCGGCGGCACCGCTCGGACCGGCGAGCCGGCTGAGGAGGATCTCGCGCCACCGGCAGCCCTCGCCCGTGGAACCGCCGAGGGACTCTCGGAAGATCTCTCGGCGGACGATGTCGAGACCGAGCCGTTCGCGCCCGGGGACCTCGATCCTCTGCACACGCTCGGCGAGCCCGACGACACCGGTGCCGCCGACACGCCTGACGAGCGCCACTGAGCTCCGCCCGGTGCGCGTGGTGGCCGTGGGGGAGAGCGAGATCGCCTTCGCGAGGCCGCCGTGGTTTCGATATGCCGCGCTGCGCGCGGCTACTCAACCACCGAGGTGTGCGGGGTGGCGGCTGCGGGCAGCGCGCCCGGGGAAGTGCGCGGCCGCCCCGCGAAGGCGGCGAGTCGAAACGACCCGCCGATAGACTGGGCGGGTGCTCACGGTCGCGGTCCTCATCTCGGGCACGGGCTCGAATCTGCGCGCCCTGCTCGAAGCCGCCGCGCACCCCGGATTCCCCGCCCGTGTCGTCGTGGTCGGCGCCGATCGTGAGGCCGACGGGTTCGCGCACGCCGAGGCCTTCGGCATCCCCACGGTCATGGTCCCCTTCCTCGAGCACGAGACGCGCGCGCAGTGGGGCGCCGAGCTGCGGCGCCAGATCGACGTGTGGGCTCCCGACCTCGTCGTGCTGAGCGGACTCATGCGCCTGCTGCCGCCCGAGCTCGTGGAGGCGTGGGCGCCCGCTCTGATCAACACGCACCCCGCGTACCTGCCGGAGTTCCCGGGGGCGCACGCCGTGCGCGACGCGCTCGCCGCGGGCGTGAGCGAGACCGGTGCGAGCATCATCGTCGTCGACGCGGGCGTCGACTCGGGCCCGATCCTCGCGCAGGAGCGCGTCGCGATCCTTCCCGGCGACACCGAGCACACCCTGCACGAGCGCATCAAGCCCGTCGAGCGGCGCCTGCTGATCGAGGCCGTCCGCGGCATCGCGACCGGGAAGATCGACCTCGCCGCCGTCGCGGAGCCCCCTGCATCCCCGGATGCCGCGTCGCCGCCGGCCTCGGCATCCGTCGCCCCTGACGCCGCCTGAGACCACCCCACACCTACCCCCGAGCACAGGAGTTCCCGCATGGCCGGCCCGTCGATCGATCCCGCCCTCTACCGCGAGCGCGACATCGTGCCGATCCGCCGCGCGCTCGTCTCCGTCAGCGACAAGACGGGTCTGCTGCCCCTCGCGCAGGCACTCGCCGCCGCGGGCGTCGAGATCGTCTCGACCGGCGGCTCGGCGGCACTGATCCGCGAGGCCGGCATCACCGTCCAGGATGTCTCCGAGATCACCGGCTTCCCCGAGTCGCTGGGCGGGCGGGTCAAGACCCTCCACCCGGGCGTTCACGCGGGTCTGCTGGCTGACCTGCGACTCGAGGACCACGAGAGCCAGCTGACCGACCTCGGCATCCTGCCCTTCGAGCTCGTCGTCGTGAACCTGTACCCGTTCGTCGAGACCGTCGCCGCGGGAGCCTCCGGCGACGCCGTGGTCGAGCAGATCGACATCGGCGGGCCGGCGATGGTGCGCGCATCGGCGAAGAACTTCGCGAACGTCGCGATCGCCGTCTCCCCCGACGCGTATCCCGCGATCATCGCGTCGCTGGGGGAGGGAGGCACCTCGCTGGCCCAGCGCCGCGAGCTCGCCGCGCGCGCTTTCGCGCACACCGCCGCCTACGATCGCGCGGTCGCCACCTGGTTCTCCGAGCGGGTGCTCGCCGACGACGGCGACCTACCGCAGCACCTCACCATCAAGGTGGAGCGGCTGGCGACCCTGCGCTACGGCGAGAACGCCCACCAGCGGGCGGGGATCTACTCCCGCTTCGGCGGGTGCGGCATTGCGCAGGCCACGCAGCTGCAGGGCAAAGAGATGTCGTACAACAACTACGTCGACGCCGACGCGGCGCTGCGCGCGGCCTTCGACATGATCAAGCCCGCCGTCGCGATCGTCAAGCACGCGAACCCGTGCGGCATCGCGATCGGTGCGCCCAGCGCGCTCGATGCGATCGCCTCGGCTCACCTGCGCGCGCACGAGTGCGACCCCGTGTCCGCCTTCGGCGGCGTGATCGCGGCCAACCGCACCGTCACCCTCAAGATGGCCGAGAACCTGCGCGACATCTTCACCGAGGTCATCGTCGCGCCGGATTTCGAACCCGAGGCGCTGGAGGTCTTCAGGCTCAAGAAGAACCTGCGCGTGCTGCAGCTGCCGGCCGATTGGCGGCAGGATCCCCTGGATGTCCGGCTCATCTCCGGCGGCCTGCTGATGCAGGATGCCGACCGCTTCCCCCCTGAGATCGAGACGCTCGTCGACCGCTGGGAGCTCGTGACCGGCGAGCCGCCGGCTGACAGCGAGAAGGGCAACCTCGCGTTCGCGTGGAAGGCGTGCCGTGCCGTCAAGTCGAATGCGATCGTGCTCGCCCAGGCATCCGCGACGGTCGGCATCGGCATGGGGCAGGTCAACCGCGTCGACTCGTGCCGGCTCGCGGTCGAGCGCGCGGGCGGCCGTGCCGCGGGGTCGGTCGCGGCGTCGGACGCGTTCTTCCCGTTCGCGGACGGTCCGCAGGTGCTCATCGACGCCGGCGTCCGCACGATCGTGCAGCCGGGCGGCTCGGTGCGCGATCAGGAGGTCATCGACGCGGCGCGCGCCGCCGGGGTGACGATGTTCTTCACCGGCGAGCGCCACTTCTTCCACTGAGCTCGCGCCGCGTCTCGCCCCGCTCCCTCAGCGAGACGGCATCCGTGCACCGAGAGCGCACACGGCGACTGCGGTTTCGGTGCACCGATGCGGTTTCGGTGCGGGTGGGGGCGAGTGCGATGGCCGATTTCCGCGAGCGGGGGCGGATGCCGGGTGGCAGGCTGGGGATGTGAGCACACCCGCCGAGACGCGCGATGCGACGAGCGTCGCGGCGATGACTTTCGACGAGCGCTACCGGGCGATCGACGCGCGCGATGAGCGGTTCGACGGACAGTTCGTCACGGCCGTGCGCTCGACCGGAATCTACTGCCGCCCCTCGTGTCCGGCGCGCACGCCGAAGCCGTCGAACGTCACGTTCTACCCGACGTCGGCGGCAGCCCACGAGGCCGGCTACCGCGCCTGCAAGCGGTGTCTTCCCGAAGCGGCGCCCGGCTCACCGGAGTGGAACCTGCGTGGCGATGTCGCCGGCCGGGCCATGCGCCTCATCGCCGACGGCGTCGTCGAACGCGAGGGCGTGCCGGGGCTCGCGCGCCGGCTCGGCTACTCGTCGCGGCATCTGACGCGGCTCTTGTCGGCCGAGCTCGGCGCGGGCCCGCTCGCCCTCGCCCGCGCGCAGCGTGCGCACACGGCGCGGATGCTGCTCGTGGCCACCGGCCTGCCGGCATCCGACGTCGCGTTCTCGGCGGGATTCTCCAGCGTGCGCCAGTTCAACGACACGATCCGCGAGGTGTTCGGGATGACACCGCTCGAGCTGCGCTCGCGCCGCCCGGGATCCGGCGGCGCGCAGGCCCCGGCCGGCGCGGTTGCCGGAGCGATCGACCTCGTCCTGCCCCACCGCGCGCCGTTCGACGCGGCGGGCCTGTTCGCCTGGATGGCCGCCCGCGCCGTCACCGGGGTCGAGAGCGTGACATCCGCCTCCTTCGCCCGCACGCTGCTGCTGCCCGGCGGGCCGGCGTGGCTCGAACTGCGGCTCGACGATGCCAGCCGCCTCCGCCTGCGGGCGCGGCTCACGCAGCTGAGCGATCTGCCGGCGCTCGTGGCGCGGGCCCGGCGGCTGTTCGACCTCGACGCCGACCCGGTCGCCGTCGACGCGGCGCTGTCGGTGCGCCCCGAGCTGGCGCCGCTGGTCGCGCGCGTCCCCGGCATCCGCGTGCCTGGCGTCGCCGATCCGCACGAGATGCTGATCCGCGCGATCATCGGCCAGCAGGTCGCCGTCGCCGCCGCGACGACCACCCTGTCGGCGCTGACCGACACCCTGGGGGAGCGCATCGACGGCTTCGCCGGGGTCGACCGGCTGTTCCCGACGATGGCGGCGATCGCCGAGCACGGTGCCGAGGTGCTGCGCGGCCCCGCAGCCCGCATCCGCGCCGTCACGGGCGCCGCCGCCGCGCTCGCCGATGGATCGCTCACGCTCACACCCGGCGACGACGGTGCTGCTCAGCGCGCCGCGCTGCTCGCGCTGCCCGGCATCGGCCCGTGGACCGCCGACTACGTGCGGATGCGGGTCACCGGCGACCCCGACGTGATCCTTCCCGGCGACGCCGCGGTGCGCTCCGGTGCAGCCGCGGCCGGCATCCCCGCTGATCCGCGCGGCCTCACCGACTGGGCCGCGAGGGTGTCTCCGTGGCGCAGCTACCTCACCGCCCATCTGTGGCGAGCCGTTCCCGCCCGCGTGGCGGCGCATAACTCAGGCAATCCGGGGCTGCGGTCACCGGCCACCCGCGGAAAGACGGGGCCTCGAGGAAGCTCCGCCGATGGATTGCCTGAGTTATGAACCCGACCGGGCTGCCCCCTCACTCACAGGAGACGACATGACCTCCCTCATCCAGACCCTCGCGACCCCCGACGGCCCCTTCACGATCCTCGCCGACGACCGCCAGCGCGTGCTCGCCAGTGGCTGGACCGCCGACCCCGCGGCGATCCTCGCGCGCCTGCGCACGCCGCCGCCGCAGGTGCGCGCGGGCGAGACGGATGCCGCCGCCGCCGTCCGCGCCTACTATGACGGCGACCTGGGCGCGATCGACGCGGTCGAGGTGTCGCAGACCGGCACCGCCCTGCAACGGGCCGGGTGGGCGGCGCTGCGGCGCATCCGGCCGGGCGCGCCGCTGACGTACGCGGAGTTCGCGGTCGCCCTCGGGCGGCCGGGCGCCGTGCGGGCCGCGGCATCCATCTGCGCCCGCAACGCGCCCGCGCTGTTCGTGCCCTGCCACCGGGTGCTGCGCACCGGGGGAGGCCTCGGCGGCTTCGCCTGGGGCGTCGAGGTCAAGCGCGCGCTCATCGCCCGTGAGGCCGCACCCGCCTGACCCTCCGCAACGTCGCGGCTCCCTGCCGCAAGCTGCGGCATCGAGCCGCGAATCGCGACAGCGGATCACGCCGAACGCGCGGGCTTGCGCCGGAGCGAGCGGCGGGCATAGTCTGAGGGGCTGTCGCGTCGGCCGTTCGAGCCCGAGCCCGCAATCCGAAGCCCGGAGCGCACAGCTCTCGTCCACCGACTCCTTGGAGGAAGCCATGTCCACGGCCATCGTCGTCACGAAGCCCGCTCTCCTCCCCGCTGCGCGCACCCGCTCGGGTGCCTCGGCCGCCGGAGTCGGGGGTCCCCGGCGATAAGGCCTGCGTGACTCCCGGCGGCAGCCTCGTGTCGCCGGAGGATTTCACCCCGTCACGCGGGACCGCCCCACCGAGGTCGCCAGGTCCGTGAGTGCCGTCGCGCCCCGCCGCCCCCATCCGTCCTTCCGCCGCGTCGCGTCATCTCGAGCGACATCTGCGTCACCATTCACGAAGACATGAACCCACCCCTCGAAACCCTCGAATCTGCCGGAACCCGGGCATCCGCTCCGGTGAGACTGTCCACGCCGCGCGCGCTCGCGCGGCTCTCCCCGTTCGTCCGGCCGGTGCTGCCGCGGCTCGTCCTGGGCTTGGTCAGCGCGCTCGTCGCGGCGCTGGTGGCGCTGTCGATCCCGCTTGTCCTCGAGACGCTCGTCGGGGGCCCGATCGCCTCCGGCGACCGAGGGCAACTGATCTGGTGCGCCGTCGCGATTCTCGCGCTGGGCCTTGCCGAAGCGCTCATGGTGTGGATGCGGCGCTGGCTCGTGCTGGGGCCCTCCACGACCGTCGAGTACGAGCTGCGCACGAGCTTCTACCGGCGTCTGCAACGCCTGCCGGTCGCGTTCCACGATCGCTGGCAGTCCGGTCAGCTCCTCAGCCGAATGATGCAGGACATCTCGATGCTGCGCCGGTGGCTTGCGTTCGGCCTCGTGCTGCTCATCGTCAACCTGATCACGATCGTCGTCGGGATAGCGCTCCTGTTCCGCTGGCACCCCGCGCTCGGGCTCACGTTCCTCCTCGTGTGCGCGCCGCTGTGGTACGCCGGCTACCGGTTCGAGAAGGCTTACGGCATCCTTGCGCGCCAGAGCCAGGATCAGACCGGCGACCTCGCGACGGCCGTCGAGGAGAGCGTCCACGGCATCCGTGTGCTCAAGGCGTTCGGTCGCGGCGGGCATGCGCTGCGCAAGTTCACGCAGCAGGCCGAGACCCTCCGCGCGACCGAGATCAGCAAGGCCCGTGCTGTGGGCTGGATCTGGTTCTGGCTCACGCTGTTGCCCGACATCGCGTTCGCGCTGTGCCTCGGCGTCGGGATCGTGCTGCAGCAGCTCGGTCACCTGCAGCTGGCCGAGCTCGTCGGATTCTTCGCGATGACGACGGTGCTGCGCTGGCCGATGGAGTCCATCGGGTTCTTGTTCTCCATGCTCCTGGACGCGCGCACCGCGACCGACCGCATCTTCGAGGTGTTCGACGCGGCCAACACGATCTCGGACCCGCCCCGGCCGCGGACGATCGCGCACCCGCGCGGCGCGCTCGCGTTCGAGAACGTCCACTTCCGGTATCAGGATGCCTCGGCATCCGAACGCGACCTGCTCGACGGCATCGACCTGGCGCTCGTCCCCGGCGAGACGATGGCGCTCGTCGGCCTCACCGGCGCAGGCAAGACGACGCTGACGACGCTGCCCGCACGCCTCTACGACGTCACGGCGGGGCGTGTCACCATCGACGGCGTCGACGTGCGCGACCTCACGCTGCGCGAGCTGCGCACCCACGTCGGTATGGCGTTCGAGGACTCCACGCTGTTCTCGCAGAGCGTGCGCGAGAACGTGCTGCTCGGCCGCGAAGATCTCGCGCCGCGCAGTCCCGAAGCCGACGCGGTGTTGCGTGAGGCGCTCGCCGTCGCGCAGGCGGGATTCGTCGACGATCTGCCCGACGGCGTCGACACGGTCATCGGCGAGGAGGGCCTGTCGCTGTCGGGCGGTCAGCGGCAGCGGCTCGCGCTCGCCCGCGTCGTCGCCGCCCGCCCCGCTGTGCTGGTGCTCGACGATCCGCTGTCCGCTCTCGACGTCGACACCGAGGCGCTCGTCGAGGACGCACTGCGCGAGATCATGGCCGACACGACGACTCTCGTCGTCGCGCACCGCCCCTCCACCGTCATGCTCGCCGACCGGGTCGCGCTGCTGGAATCCGGCCGCGTCACGGCGGTCGGAACGCACCGCGAGCTGCTGCGCACGAGCGAGCACTACCGGCACGTCATCTCGAGCCTGGAGGATGCCGAGCGCGATGGCGTCCCCTCGCCGGGGCCGGCTGCGATCGGGGAGGTGACGCGATGAGCACGGCCTCCGTCGCAGGCACCGCGGGAGAGGATCGCTCCGACTACACCCGCGACGAATCACGCACCATCCGGCGCCGGTCGCTGCGGCTGCTGGGCTCCCTGGTCGCGCCGCTGCGCGCGCATCTGGTGCTCACGGGTGTCGTCCTCGTCGTCTCGACGGCGCTGCGCGTCGCGGGGCCGGCCCTGATCGCCTACGGCATCAATCAGGCCCTCCCGCAGGTGATCGACCACGGCGACTGGACCCCGACGATCGTGGTCGTGGTCGTCTACCTCATCGCGGGCATCGGCGGGGCGGCACTGATCGGGTGGTACGTCGTCCTCGCCGCCCGGCTCACCCAGGCCATCATGCTCGACCTGCGCACGCGCATCTTCCTGCACACCCAGCGGCTCAGCCTCGAGTTCCACGAGTCCTACACTTCGGGGCGCATCATCTCGCGGCAGACGAGCGACCTCGACTCCATTCGCGAGCTCCTCGACGGCGGCCTCAAAGAACTCGTCTCCGGAGCGCTGTACGGTGGGTTCACTCTCGTCGCGCTGCTGCTCCTCGACGGGCTCTCCGGGCTCGTGCTCGCCCTCGGCGGCATCCCGCTGTACCTGCTCATGCGCTGGTTCTTCGTGAACTCGCAGCGGATCTACCGTGAGTCGCGGGTCGTCTCGGCGAAGGTGATCGTCGCGTTCGTGGAGACGATGACCGGCATCCGGGCGGTCAAAGCGTTCCGCAAGGAGCCCCGGAACGACGAGGAGTTCGGCGAGCTGTCGGGCCAGTACCGCGACGTCAACATGCGCTCGCTGCGCCTTTTCGGCACGTTCGAGCCCGGCATGATGGCGGTGTCGGCGGTCGTCGTGGCCAGCGTGCTGCTGTGGGGCGGCCTGCGCGTCTCCGAGGGGGCGCTGGCGATCGGCACCCTGCTGGCCGCCGTGCTGTACGTGCGGAACTTCTTCTCTCCGCTCGGGGAGATCGCATTCTTCCTCAACTCGTACCAGTCCGCCACTGCGGCGCTCGAGAAGGTGTCGGGCGTGCTCGACGAGGTGCCCACCGTGCCCGAGCCGACGCACCCCGTCGGCCTGCGGGAGCCGCGTGGGCATGTCGAGTTCCGCGACGTGCGGTTCGGGTACGCCGACGACCGCACGATCCTGCCGCACTTCTCCCTCGACATCCCCGCGGGTCAGACGATCGCTCTCGTCGGCACGACCGGCGCCGGGAAGTCGACGCTCGCCAAGCTCGTCTCGCGCTTCTACGACCCCTCGCAGGGTGCCGTCGTGCTGGATGGCGTCGACCTGCGCACGCTGCACCCGAAGGACCTGCGCCGCGCGATCGTCATGGTCACGCAGGAGGCGTACCTGTTCAGCGGCACGGTCGCCGACAACATCGCCCTCGGAAAACCCGACGCGACGCTCGACGAGATCAAGGCCGCGGCACGCGCCGTGGGGGCGGATGCCTTCATCGAACGCCTGCCCGATGGCTACGGCGCCGATGTGAACAAGCGCGGCGGACGCGTCTCGGCGGGGCAGCGGCAGCTGATCTCGTTCGCACGCGCGTTCCTGGCGGATCCCGCGGTGCTGATTCTCGATGAGGCGACCGCCTCGCTCGACATGCCGAGCGAACGGCAGATCCAGGATGCCTTGCAGACGCTGCTGAAGGATCGCACCGCGATCATCATCGCGCACCGGCTGTCGACGGTCGCGATCGCTGACCGGGTGCTCGTGATGGAGCACGGCGAGATCATCGAGGACGACACACCCGAAGCGCTCATCGCCGGCACCGGCAGGTTCGCGCAACTGCACAGTGCCTGGAAGCAGTCGCTCGTCTGACGGCGAGCGACGCGCGCCTGGAAGCAGTCGCTCGTCTGACGGCGAGCGACGCGGGCCTGGAAGCAGTCGCTCGTCTGACGGCGAG
>JASGGN010000056.1:0-11490 GCA_047605005.1 Microbacterium sp. | reverse complement strand
ACGGCTACCCGCCGAGCATGCGCGAGATCGGCGACGCGGTCGGGCTGAAGTCGCTCTCCAGCGTGACCCACCAGCTGGGCCAGCTCGAGCTGAGCGGCTACCTGCGCCGCGATGCGGGCAAGACGCGCGCGCTGGAGGTGCTGATCGACCTCCCCGGATCCGCTGCGGAGAACCCGGCCGACGAGGCACCGTCGGTCGGCGACGCCGCGCTGGTGCCCCTGGTCGGACGCATCGCCGCGGGCGTTCCGATCACCGCCGATCAGCAGGTCGAGGAGATCTTCCCGCTCCCTCGCCAGCTCGTCGGCAAGGGCGAGCTGTTCATGCTCAAGGTCTCTGGCGAGTCGATGATCGACGCCGCCATCTGCGACGGCGACTGGGTCGTCGTGCGCTCTCAGAACACGGCCGACAACGGTGAGATCGTGGCGGCGATGCTCGACGGCGAGGCGACGGTCAAGACCTTCCGCCAGCGCGACGGGCACACCTGGCTCCTCCCCCGCAACTCCGCCTTCGAGCCGATCCTCGGCGACGACGCGGTCGTGCTGGGCAAGGTTGTCGCCGTCCTGCGCGCCATCTGAGGCGACACCGCCGGGGTCCGTCCGCAACGGAGGCACCGGGTCGGACAGCGTGGCGCCTCGCGCCGGCGCCTCCTCGATGCGGATGTCCAACCTCGGCCCCGGTCCGGACAGTGCGCGACGGCGTCCATACCCGCACCGGCCGCCTGACGCGATGTCCTCCGGGTCGCTAGCGTGAGGGGATGGCCACCGTCCTTCCCTTCGGCTCCTGGCCCTCGCCGCTGAGCCCGGCGTGGGCGTCCTCGGCATCCCCGCGCCTGGACGGCGCCGCCTTCGTCTCCGGCGACGCGTGGTGGGGCGAGTCGCTGCCTGCCGAGGCCGGTCGCACCACGGTGCGGCGGCGAGAGGCGTCCGGCGAGATCGTGGACGTGCTTCCCGCACCGTGGAGCGCCCGCTCACGGGTGCACGAGTACGGGGGCGGCTCGTGGGCGGCAGCTGACGACGGCCGGCTGTTCTTCGTGGAGAACAGCGACCAGCGCGTCTGGGCCGTCCGGGGCGCGGGCGATCCGATCCCGCTGACGCCCGCGCAGGGCGACGTGCGCTACGGCGGTCTCACCTGGCAACGCGGCAGGCTGCTGGCCGTGCGCGAGAACCACGAGCCAGCCCACGCCCGTCCGCACGACGGCGGTCCCTCCCGCGACATCGTGTCGGTCCCGCTCGACGGGTCGGCGGCGATGGATGCCGATGCGATCACGAGCCTCGTGAGCCAGTCCGCCGACTTCTTCGCGCACCCCTCGCTCTCCCCCGACGGCACCCGCCTGGCGTGGATCGCGTGGCACCACCCCGACATGCCGTGGGACGAGGCGGAGCTCATGGTCGGCGCCATCGACCCGGCCACCGGCCGGGTCGATGAGGCGCGGACCATCGCAACCGGGGAACGTTCCTCACCCCTCCAGCCGGAGTGGACCGGGCCGGACGAGCTCACCTTCGCGAGCGACCAGTCGGGGCGCTGGAACCTGTATCGCGTCGATGTCGGCGACCCCGCGGCGGGGGCCGCGCTCCGACCGTTCGCCCCGTCGGATGCCGACACCGGCGGCGGCCTGTGGGTGCTGGGCTCGCGCTGGTATGCGCCGCTGGCCGACGGGCGCACCGTCGCGATCCGCACCGACGGCGCCGACGAGGTCGTGGTGATCGACGCCGACGGCTCGGTGAGGCCGCTGGACGTGCCGGTGCGCTCCCGCACGGTGATCGAAGCCGTCTCGGGCACGCGCGTGCTGGTCTCTGGCGCCGCTCCCGGTATGACGGGCCTCTGGATCGCAGACGTCGACGGCGGCGTCGAGCTGCTGCGCGGCGGCAGCTTCGACGCCGGAGCGGAGTGGGTGCCGGTCGCCCGCCCCGTCACCTTCCCGGGCCCCCACGGCGACGTACACGCCTTCGACTTCCGCCCGACGAACCCCGACACCGTCGCACCCCCCGGAGAAAGACCGCCCTACGTCGTCTTCGTCCACGGCGGCCCGACGGCGCACGTCGGCGGGGTCGCGGACGCCAGGATCGCATTCTTCACGAGCCGAGGAATCGGCGTGCTCGACGTCAACTATGGCGGATCGACCGGCTACGGGCGCGCGTATCGCGAGCGGCTGCGCGGGCAGTGGGGCGTCGTCGATGTCGATGACGTCGCAGCCGCGGCATCCGGCCTCGTCGCGGCAGGAATCGCCGACCGCGCCCGCATCGCGATCGCGGGCGGATCGGCGGGCGGGTGGACCGTGCTCGGCGCGCTCGTGCGAACCGACGTCTTCTCGGCCGGCATCTCGCGCTACGGCGTCGGCGATGCGCGCACCCTCGCCACGGACACGCACGACTTCGAGTCGCGCTACCTCGACGGGCTCATCGGCCCGCTGCCGGATGCCGAACAGCTGTACCTCGAGCGCTCGCCCCTCGGTCACCCCGAGCGGTTCCGCGTCCCGGTGCTGCTGCTGCAGGGCACCGAGGACACCGTCGTGCCACCGTCGCAGGCCGAGGCGATCCGCGCTGCGCTCGCCGAGCGCGGGGTCGCGCACGCGTACGTCCTCTTCGAGGGCGAGGGGCACGGGTTCCGGCGCGCGGAGACGATCGTCAGCGCGCTCGAAGCGGAGCTGGCTTTCTTGGGTCAGGTCTTCGGGTTCGAGACCCCCGGCGTCCCGCCGCTCCCCCTGAGCTGACGCGTCCGCCGTCACCCCGCGGCGCCTGCCCGAGGCAGGAGATCGGCCAAGCAGAGGACGATCTCGCCAGAAAAGTCCTCACCTCGGCAGATCTCCTGCGCTCGGCAGGCCGCCCAGGATGCCGCAACAGACTCAGACCGCGAAGGGCTGCAGCCGGCCGCCCAGGATCTCGGGCACCCGCGCGTGCAGGAGGGTGCCGTCGGGGCCGTGCTCCTGATGGAGGATCATGCCGTGCTCGTGCACCGCGGAGACGAGGTCTCCGCGGTCGTACGGGACGACGGCGCGGATCTCCACGGCCGGCAGCGGCAGCGCGCGCTCGATCGTCTGGCGCAGCTCGTCGATGCCCTCACCCGTGCGCGACGAGACGAACACCGCGCGCGCGGCGAGGCCGCGCAGCACGAGCCGAGTGTCGTCATCGATCAGATCGGCCTTGTGGAACACGACGATCTCAGGGATCTCGCGTGCCCCGACGTCGCCGATCACGTCACGGACGGTCTGCAGCTGCGCTGCGGGGTCGGGGTGCGAACCGTCGACGACGTGCACGATGACATCCGCCTCGCCGACCTCTTCGAGGGTCGAGCGGAACGCCTCGACGAGCTGGTGCGGCAGATTTCGCACGAAGCCCACGGTGTCGGTGAGGGTGTAGACCCGCCCGTCGGAGGTCTGGGCACGGCGCACAGAGGTGTCGAGCGTTGCGAACAGCGCGTTCTCGACGAGCACGCCTGCGCGCGTCAGACGGTTCAGCAGGCTGGACTTTCCGGCGTTCGTGTAGCCGGCGATCGCGACGGCGGGCACCTTGTTGCGCTTGCGCTCGGCGCGCCCAGCCTCGCGCGCCGGTGCGAAGTCACGCAGCTGACGGCGCAGCTGGGCCATCTTCGTGCGGATGCGACGACGGTCGAGCTCGATCTTCGTCTCACCCGGGCCGCGTGAGCCCATGCCGGCGCCGCCGGCGCCGACCTGTCCGCCGGCCTGGCGGCTCATCGACTCGCCCCAGCCGCGCAGGCGGGGCAGGAGGTATTCGAGCTGCGCGAGCTCGACCTGCGCCTTGCCCTCGCGGCTCTTCGCGTGCTGGCTGAAGATGTCGAGGATCACCGTCGTGCGGTCGATGACCTTGACCTTCACGACGTCCTCGAGGGCGCGCCGCTGGCTGGGCGCGAGCTCGGTGTCGGCGATGACGGTGTCGGCGCCGACGGCGGCGACGAGGTCACGCAGCTCGGCTGCCTTGCCGCGTCCGATGTAGGTCGCGGGGTCGGGATGCGGGCGCCGCTGCAGGACGCCGTCGAGCACCACCGCGCCGGCGGTCTCGGCGAGCGCCGCGAGCTCGCGCAGCGAGTTCTCGGCATCCTCGTGCGACCCCTGCGGATACACCCCGACGAGGACGACGTTCTCGAGGCGCAACTGGCGGTATTCGACCTCGGTGACGTCCTCGAGCTCCGTCGAAAGCCCCGAGACGCGCCGCAGCGCCGCACGCTCCTCGCGATCCCACTGATCGCCGTCGAAGCCGTCTGTGCCGGCGGCGGCGACCGTGGTCGGATCCTGCAGGGCCTGCGCGGCGCCGAAGACATGCACGCCGACGTGAGTCTCGGCGCGCGCGAGCACGCGATCGACGGGATCCACCCCGTCGACGACGCCCCCCGCGGAGGTCTCCTGCGTCTGGGTGGTGCCGGTCGTACCGCGGATGCCCGAGGCTCCGGCGGTACCGGTAGTGTCAGTCATTCGTTCCTTCTCGTGCTGAACCTCGCAGTCTAGCCTCCCGCGCCGCGAGGCTCCTCCGCTACGCTTCGACCATGAGCGGCGATCACTACTTCAGTGCTTCGCCCTCCAGCGCGCAGCGCCCACGCCGCATCTCGGTGACCCTGGCCGGCCGCAGCGGCGAGGTCTCGACCGCGGGAGGGGTCTTCAGCCCCGATCACGTCGACGGCGGCACCGCGGTGCTGCTCGCGAACTCGCCGCCCCCGCCCCCCGGAGGGCAACTCCTGGACCTCGGCTGCGGATGGGGGCCGATCGCGTTGAGCCTCGCGACTGCCTCGCCGCACGCGACGGTCTGGGCCGTGGACGTGAACGACCGCGCGCTCGATCTCGTCCGTCGCAACGCCGACGAATGGCACCTGGACAACATCAACGCGGTCCGCCCGGAGGAGGTGCCGGACGACGTGGTGTTCCGGACGATCCGCTCGAACCCGCCGATCCGCGTCGGCAAGAACGAGTTGCACGGGCTGCTCGATCGGTGGATCCCGCGGCTCGACGAGCGCAGCGACGCGTGGCTCGTCGTCCAGCGCAACCTCGGCGCGGATTCTTTGCAGCGGTGGCTCGCCGCGACTTTCGACACGGGCTATTCGGTCAGCCGGGCCGCGACCGCGCGCGGCTTCCGCGTGCTCAAGGTGCACCGGCGCGGCGCAGCACCGACCGACGTCGCCGACCTGCCCTGATATCCTGCCGAGGAGATTCGGGCAGAGAGCACGTCGTGGTGGGGACGTGCCGTTCGGAGGTCCCATGACATCGCCCGCGAAGCCCGCCGGTTACCGCGCTCTGCCGCGCGTCGCCGGCTGGAGCTATCTCGCCACCGCCATACTCGGCCGACCGCCGCTCGCGATGGTGCCGCTCGCGATTCTCACCCTCGCGACCTCCGCGACCGGCTCGCTCGCCATCGGCGGATTCGCGGCGGCGGCCGCCGCTGTCGGAGAGGCCGCGGGCGCGCCGCTGGCCGGTCGGCTCGCGGATCGCTTCGGTCAGCTCATCGTCCTGCTCGTGGGCGTCGCCCTGCACCTCGCGGCGATGCTCTCCTTCGGGGTGGCGGCGGGGGTCGCCACGGATGCCGCGACGATCGCCCTGGCCGCCGTCGCCGGCGCGACTCTCCCGCAGCTCGGGCCCCTCTCGCGCGCACGCTGGCTCGCGATGGCCGGCCCCGAGGACCTGCCCGCCGCGTTCGCCTTCGAGGGCGTCGCCGACGAGGTGGCCTTCATCATCGGGCCCGCCCTCGTCGGCCTCACCGCAACCTTCGTCTCGCCGTACGCGGCGCTGCTGCTCAGCGTCGCCCTCGTCGGTGTGTTCGTGACGGCGTTCGCCGTGCACCCCTCGCATCGTCTCGTGCCGCGCGCCCACAGCGGAGCGGCTGGACCGGGTGGGCCGGGCGGAGGCACGCAGCCACGCGTCGCCCCCGGGCGCACGGCGCTGGTCGCGTGCTGCTTCACAGGCATGCTGTCGATGGGGCTCT
This sequence comes from Microbacterium sp., assembly GCA_047605005.1. Classification (GTDB taxonomy): domain Bacteria; phylum Actinomycetota; class Actinomycetes; order Actinomycetales; family Microbacteriaceae; genus Microbacterium. The sequence continues at coordinate 5,566 of JASGGN010000056.1, read as the reverse complement.
TCTTCGGAGGCAGCCAGACGGGGCTGACGGCCTTCGCCGCGCGCATCGGCATCCCCGACACGGGCGCACTGCTGTACGCGATCATGGCGGTGGGGTCGGCGGTCACGACCCTGTCGATGGTGCGTCTGCCGGCGCACATCCCGCTCACCTCGCGCTGGATCGTCGCCGCTGTCGGCTTGGCGGCGGGCTCGCTCCTGATGCTGTCGGCGGGCGGGCTCGGAGACATCGTGTTCGCGGCGCTCGTCGCCGGCGCCTTCCAGGGGCCGGTGCTGCTGACCATGTTCAGCGTCGCCGGCTCGCTCGCCGAGTCGGGCCGCGCGGGAGGCCTGCTCACGTTCGTCGGCAGCGGCAACGTGCTCGGCGTCGCCCTCGGCACGGCGATCGCCGGCCCCCTCGCCGAGAGATGCGGGCCCGCGGGCGGGTTCTCGGTCGTCACAGCGGCTGCCGCGCTCGCTGTCGTGACCGGACTGCTCGCGGCATCGTCACCGTTCGCGCGGCGCCACGGCATCCCTCCTGCTGGCGCGGAGTCAGACAGCTGGCCGCGTACTGGCCGCGGCGCCTAGACGAGCGCGACCTCGCCGGTGTAGACGAGCGCCGCGGGACCCGACAGCAGCACGTGCTCCCCCTCCGGGTGCGGGGCGACGCGCACGCCGAGGGTGCCGCCCGGGACGTCGACCGTCCAGTTGTCGGGCGCAGCGGTGCCCGCCCAGTGCCGGACGGCGAGGGCGGATGCCGCCACACCCGTCCCGCAGGAGAGGGTCTCCCCCACACCGCGCTCGAAGACCCGCATCCGGATCGCTCCGACGCCGCCCTGCACGAGCGGATCCTCGGGCACGACGAACTCGATGTTCGCCCCGTGCGGCGGCGCGGGGCTCACCTGAGGATGCACGGAGAGGTCGAGCGCGTCGAGTTCGGCCACCGAGCCGAGGGCGACGACGATGTGCGGGTTGCCGACGTCGATCGCGATGCCCGGCCGAGCGACCTCGAGCCCGCGAGCTCGCACGACGACGTCGGACTCGTCGATCCCGAAAAGGCCCAGATCGACCTCGAATCCGTGGTCTCCGCGCGTGACCTGCTTGGTCCCCGCGCGGGTGCCGATCGCAAGCGCTGTGTCACCGATCGAGGCCAGCCCGGTCTCGACGAGATACTTGGCGAAGACGCGGATGCCGTTGCCGCACATCTCCGCGGCGGAGCCGTCGGCGTTGCGGTAGTCCATGAACCACTCGGCATCCGGAGTCTGCGCACCCTCTGCGAGCGCGCGCGAGCGCACGACGCGGAGGGTGCCGTCGGCGCCGATCCCGAACCGGCGGTCGCACAGGGCCGAGACCTGATCGTCGCTGAGGGCCAGGGCGCCGTCCGGATCGGGAATGATCACGAAGTCGTTGCCCGTGCCCTGACCCTTCGTGAACCCCACGGTTTGCGTCATGCCCTCGAGTCTAGGGTCGCCCGCGCGGGCTCCCCCGCACGCTCAGGTGTCAGTCGTGGCCGGATGCCGCAGCCCACAACGACCACAACCGCCACCTCTTGGATGGCGCAGGCACTCGTGGGGACCTTCCCCCCGCTGACACGTCAGTCATGGTCGGATGCCGCAGCCCACAACGACCACAACCGCCACCTCTTCGGCCGCGCAGGGCCCTGGCGGGCACACAGGGCGCGCGGGGCACACAGGGCGCGTCAGTCGGCGATGAGCCGCTTACCGGTCGCCCAGGTGTCGAACGGCTCGTAGCCGAGCACCGCGGAGAAGCCCCTGACACCGTGGTTCTCGGGGCGCACCATGAGCTGCGCCTTGAGCTGCACCATGAGCTGCGCCTTTGGGCACCCGAGAGCGCGCAGGCGTTCCTCCGCTGCTACGACGAGCAGGCGTCCGATGCCCTCGCCCCGCCTGTTCGACGCGCTCGCGAGGTCGTGCAGCCATCCGCGGTGCCCGTCGTACCCCGCCATGACCGCGCCGACGACGGCCAGCCCCTCCGTCCCGGTGTCCTTCGCCTCGGCGTCGTCCACAGCGACGAGGAACAGCTCGGGCTGGACGGCGGGCTTACGGCGGATGTCCTCGTGGGGGTCGTTCCACGGCCGCGTCAGCCCGGCATCCTGCCACAGCGCCACCACGGCGTCGGTGTCGGCGAGCTCGAACGGGCGGATGCGGATTCTCACGCGTGCGAGTCTGCCAGAGCCGCGGCATCCGCCTCCGGAGGGACCCAGTGGATGCCGTCGTAGCGGCGGAACCATGACACCTGCCGGCGCGCGTATCGGCGCGTGAGCGCCTGGGTCTCGGCGATGGCCTCGGCCTCGGTGCGCCAGCCGTCGAGCACGCCGAGCGCCTGCGCGTACCCGATCGCGCGGCCGGCCGTGGGTCCGTCGGCAAGGCCCTGCTCTCGTAGCGCCGCGACCTCGCCCAGGAGCCCCGCCCGCCACATCGCCTCGACACGGAGATCGAGCCGCTCGACGAGCTCGGCGCGGTCGAGGTGCACCCCGACGATCGTCGTGGGATCGTGCCAGAGCGCGGGGGCCTCCGGCAGCGACCCGCCGTGGGTGTCGACGCCCTGGGCGAGGACTTCGAGGGCGCGGACGATGCGGCGGCCATTGCGCGGGTCGATGCGCCCGGCGGTCGCGGCATCCAGCGCGCGCAGGCGGTCGTACAGAACACCCGGGCCGCTCTGGGCGAGCTCGGCTTCGAGGCTCGCGCGGAGGGCGTCGTCGTGCGGCGGGAAGCGGAAGTCGTACAGCACGCTCGAGACGTACAGCCCCGAGCCGCCGACGAGGATCGCGTCGCCGCCACGGGCGAAGATCCCCTCGATCGCGGTGCGCGCGGCATCCTGATACCACGCCACGGCGGCCTCTTCGGCGACCTCGAGCACGTCGAAGAGGTGGTGCGGGATGCCGCGGCGCTCCGCCTCGGCAAGTTTGGCCGTGCCGATGTCCATGCCGCGGTACAGCTGCATCGCGTCGGCGTTGACGACCTCCGCCGGGATGCCGCGTGCGATCAGCGCCTCGGCGAGCCGCAGCGAGAGGTCGGTCTTGCCCGTTCCGGTCGCACCGACCACCGCCCACAGCCTTGGCGCGGTCGCGTCGGTCATCGTCGCACCCTCCTCGCCTGCCGGAAATGGTGGGGTGAGCCCGCAAGCTGCGACAGGTGAGCCCAGGAGCAACGGCAGCGGCAGCGGCAGCGGCAGCGCACGAGGGTCGGCGGGCAGTTCAGCGGACGGTGCGGAGGGTGGGGATGCCCAGGCCGACGGGCCGAGCGGCTCCCCCCGACGAGCCTGCGGATGCCGGAGCCGGGACACCGCACGACTCGGCCTGGGTGCGGTCCCACGCGTCGCCGGCGCGCGTGCGCCGGATGCGCAGAGGAGCTCCGTCGGGGCTGTCGGCGAGCAGATGGAAGGGGGCGGCGTGCGTGACAGCCACGGTGACGACGTCTCCGGGCCGCGGCCTCTCGCTGCGGGAGGGCAGCTCGAAGTGCACGAGCCGACCATCCTCGGCGCGGCCGGTGAGGCGGTGCGTCGCGGCGTCCTTCTTGCCCTCGCCCGTCGAGACGAGCACCTGGAGCTGACGGCCGACCTGGGCCCGGTTCTCCTCGAGCGAGATGCGCTCCTGCAGAGCGACGAGGCGCTCGTAGCGCTCCTGCACGAGGGCCTTGGGCACCTGATCGGGCATGGTGGCTGCGGGTGTGCCCTCGCGGATCGAGTACTGGAATGTGAACGCCGATGCGAACCGCGCCTGCTCCACGACGCGCAGCGTGTCTTCGAAGTCCTCGTCGGTCTCGCCGGGGAAGCCGACGATGATGTCGGTCGTGATCGCCGCCTGCGGGATGCGGCCGCGCACGCGATCGAGGATGCCGAGGAACCGCTCGCTGCGGTATGAGCGCCGCATGGCTTTGAGAATCCGGTCGGAGCCGGACTGCAGCGGCATGTGCAGCTGCGGCATGACGGCGGGGGTCTCGGCCATCGCGTCGATGACGTCGTCGGTGAAGGCGGCCGGGTGCGGGCTCGTGAAGCGGATGCGCTCGAGGCCGTCGATCTCCCCCGCCGCCCGCAGCAGCTTCCCGAAGGCCTGCCGGTCGCCGAACTCGACGCCGTAGCTGTTGACGTTCTGCCCGAGGAGGGTGACCTCGATCGCGCCGTCGGCTGTGAGCAGCCGGATCTCGTTCAGGATGTCCCCGGGCCGGCGGTCCTTCTCCTTGCCGCGCAGCGACGGGACGATGCAGAACGTGCACGTGTTGTTGCACCCGACCGAGATCGACACCCAGCCGCTGTAGACGCTGTCGCGCTTGGTCGGCAGCGTCGAGGGGAACACCTCGAGCGACTCGAGGATCTCCAGCTCGGCGTCGCCGTTGTGGCGGGCGCGTTCGAGCAGGGTCGGCAGCGAACCCATGTTGTGAGTGCCGAAGACGACGTCGACCCAGGGCGCCTTCTGAAGGACGACGTCCTTGTCCATCTGCGCGAGGCATCCGCCGACGGCGATCTGCATGCCGTCATGCTTGTCCTTGCGGCTCTTCAGGTGCCCGAGCGTTCCGTAGAGCTTGCCGGCCGCGTTATCGCGGACGGCGCACGTGTTGATGACGACGACATCGGCCTCATCGTTCGCGTCGGCGCGGACATATCCGGCGGCTTCGAGCGATCCCGAGAGCCGTTCGGAATCGTGCACGTTCATCTGGCAGCCGAAGGTGCGCACCTCGTAGGTGCGCGCACGGCCGGAGCCGTCGGAGGCTGCGCCGGAGGGCGCGATCAGAGTGGGGCCGGCGGACGGAGTGCTCATGATGGATGCCATTCTACGAGGGGCTGTCGTCGCGAGTGCTGCGAAAGCTGACGCGCGTACGCGGCCCTCCGGGCTCCACCCGGCGGCCCCGCGCTCTGCGCCGATATGGACAGGGCGGTTCACGACCCGTCACTCGAACCGCACGCCGTGCGGCGCGGGGGCGGCCTCATCGAGCGCCTGCCGTGCTGCCGCCAACGCCGCGGAGCCGTACCCTCGACGGGCGAGCTGGCCGGCAAGGCGTCGCAGCGCGCCATCGCGGTCGAGACCCGCCATCCCCCGCGCTTTGGTGCGCGCGTACTCGAGCGCCCGATCAGCGTCGTCGTCGGGGAGCTCGGCGAGTGCGGCCTCGACCACGTCACGCGGGATGCCGCGCTGCGCGAGCGACTGCGCCAGCGCGTGCCTGCCCTGCTGCTTGCGCGTGATGCCGGCGTGGACGAGCTGCTCGGCCAGCCGCACATCATCGAGGTAGCCGAGGTCGCGCATGTGGGCGAGCAGGGTCTCGACCGCGTCGCCTGCGAGCGCGTGGCCTCGCAGGGCGACGCGGGCCTCGCGTTCGGAGAGCGAGCGCGTGCGCAGCTTCTTCAGCAGCGCCTGCTCGGCGTGCGCAGCGGTCTCGGCCTCGTCCTCGGAGACGGCGGTGATCCCGTTCCTCGCGTCATCGAGCCAGCTCGTGTGCCACTGCGCGGCGTGCTCGTCGCGGCGTGGTGATCTCGATACACCCGCGCTGCGCGCGGGCACTCGATCACCGGAAGAAGAGGGGGCGCCCGGCGCGGGCACTCGATCACCGGAAGAAGAGGAGGCGCCCGGCGCGGGC
>JASGGN010000055.1:0-11501 GCA_047605005.1 Microbacterium sp. | reverse complement strand
ACTCCCGTGCCCGCGAGGGCGTCGCGCTGCGCGCCGGAGCCGTGCTCGACCAGGCTCTCGGCGGCGGCACCGGCAAGGGAGCCGGAGCAGGGCGCAAGGGCAAGTCCGGCCGCGGAAATGGCCCAAGAATGGCCCGCACTCAGCAGGACTGGGGGAGAAGCCAGGCGTCAGGCCGGAAAAAGCCTGATCCGCCGCGACTTTAGGTGGTGGCTCCGACGGGCGTCGATCCCGTGACCTCACGATTTTCAGTTGTACGACACGGGTTTGTGGGTGTCAGTTGGTGCTCGATTGCCGCGTGATTTCGCGGAAGGCGTGCTCGTTGGTGGTGGCTGGTCGTGGGTGGTTTCAGCCGGGCTCCCGGCCCGGGACCGGCCCATATCAGTCTTTGTCGCTGGGCTTCTCTCGCTTAGGACGCGTCGTGGGGAGCAGCGACTGCAGGAATCCGAGTACCGGGACTGAGAGCAACAAGCCCCCAGCTATGTTGTTGCCGAGACCGAAGAACACCACAGCTGCTCCGAAGAAGAAGACCATCAAGGTGACGGCTGAAATGCGTCCCTTGCGAGCTTCACTGATCTCGGCGTCGACTAGCTTGTCCATCCGCTTGGATGGATCAACAGTCTGAGCCTCCACCATCTTGAAGAATCGCTCCGGCGCGTCAGGAACCAGTTCCTTGAACTTGGCCATATCGTCGGCCTCGGGCATCGGCCCCGCCCATGAGCGAGAGGCGGCTCTCGCGATGAGTCGCTCAACGGCCTTGCGAGCTATCTCGTCCGGGACGAACTCAGCCTCTATCGCTGAGTCGTCACCGCCTTCTTCGCGTTCCGCTTTGCCTTCTTCCGCGACGACGACTTCGCTGCCTTCACTTCCTCGGCTTCGATCGATTCCAGCTGGGCGATCGCCAGGTCGTAGATCATCCGGCGTCGGCTCTCCAGCTCCATCTCCTCCAGCTCCTCGCGAAACTGGCTCAGCCGACGTGAACTGTTCATTGTCAGGTTGGCGAGGGGAGCCCGCCCCAGGTTCACCGACGCCCCCATGGGTGCTGTCATCGACATGGCGCAACACTACCCCGATCAGTTGAGAGAGGGCTCAGCGGCCCCAGTTGATCTGATGATAGCCACTTTGAAGAAGCGTCGGCGTGTAGTCAGTGAGTTGTGGAGAAGCGGGGCGTGTCGCCGAGGAGCGCCCGGACCGCAGCGGAGCGAGGACCGGACGCACCGCAGCGCGGCGCGCTCCGCTTCCGCCGGCCGGAGGCCGGCCTTGAACGAGTAAAGAAAGTTCTCACAGTTCGCTGTCCGCTACTCGTTGGATGACGGAGCTGGCCGCGCGAGCCTTGTCGACTGCGGGCAGCCACGGGCGGAACTTCGGATCGGATTCGGCGGCGGCCATCGCTTCGTCAAGAGGGGCGGAGATGCCTCTCAGATCCTCGAAGCCCAACGCTCTGATGCCTGCCCGGATCGCGTCGAGGTCGGGCTCAGGCGAGAGGAGAGCCTCGATGGCCTCAACCGTCTTCGGGGTGTAGCGCTTGGCAAATGACTGCGTGATCGCACCTTGCGCCGCGGCAAGCTCGCCGATCGGGGGCTTCGGCTGGTGGAACTTGTGCGTGTAGGCGTTGAACACGCTCCGATAGTCCCGCGTCGCGCGATCTGCTGCTTCCGCCGCCCACGACATCCGAAGGAATGCTTCGTCGTGGTTCTGAGGCGTGGGTTCGGCGATCTTGCCGGTGTCCATCGCGTCGACGCCGGCCGACGCGCGTTCCTTCAACCGCTGTAGAACGTTGCGCACCGGGGCGGGCACGACGCCCCAAGTCGGCAATGCCGGAAGTTTGCTCATGCTGCCGCCTCCATCGCCCTCAGCTTACTAGGCGCCCTCTTTTCTGAGCGGCCCCAGCGATCGCGACGCGAGTGAGAAAAAAGTTGACTAGGTCAGTATTGAGTGCCATGCTTGGTTCATGAGCAAAAAGTTCACCAGGTGAGAGGAACTAGTAATGGCAATCCAGTCAGCAATACCGGTCAGCTTCGACGCGTTCTTCCCTCGCGGGGCGTTCGTCGTAGGCGAGGTCGAGCCCATCGTCAAGTGGTCGGACGATGGCGAACGTCAGGGGCAGGACCTCGACAAGAACTCAGGCCACCCTCTCTGGCAGGTGCGCGTCATCGATGCAGACCCCGACGCCAGGAAGGGGCAGGGTGAGGTGACTGTCAAGATCGCGAGCATCTCCGAACCGCAGCTGCCGCCCGAGCTGAACGGCTTGCCGTTCCGCCCGGCCGTGTTCGAGGGGCTCACCGTCACGCCATACGTCAAGGAGGGGCAGGGGCGCCCTCGTGTCGCCTACTCGCTCCGCGCGCGCGAGATGAAGCCGGCACCCAAGCCTCGGGGCGGCGAGTGATGGCCACTTCCACGCCGCGCGAGCTTCGTAACTGGGGCGACGAGATCGGCATCCTCGTGCGCCGCTGGTGGTGGGTCGCCGCGATCGTCGTGGTCATCTCACGGCTTCCACCCCTGCCTGTCGTTCAGGTCGCTTTCACGGTCGGGTGCCTGGCGTTGGTCATCCTCGTCGGCATCTGGGTTACGGTCACCGCGCTCCGGATGCCGCGCCGGCCTGACGAGAAGTGGAAGCGTGATGTCTCCCGCAACATCGTCGCGAGCTGGCCCAATGTTGCGATGCGCGTCGGGCTCAGCGTGCGAGATTACGGCACGGGCGGTGCGGTGGTTCCTGCGATCAGCTCACCCGCCTGGGATGGCTGGACGTGCGTCGTGGGTGTGGCGCTCCCGCAGGGTCTTGGCCGCGAGCACTTGCAGGCGCAGGCAGATCTTCTCGCGCAGGCGTTCGCCGCGCAGCGGGCGACTGTTGATGGCGACTACATTGGCGCCCTTGCCCTTCGTCTCGACTACGTCGACGCGCTCGAGCAGCCGTTCAGCCTCGACGTTGCGAGCACGTGGGACGGCAAGGCCGTGCCGATGGGGATTGAGTCAACGGGTGGTGTCTGGCGGCTGCGCCTCGGCCCTCACACGCTCGTCGTGGGCGCATCGGGCAGCGGCAAGGCATCCCTGGTGTGGGGACTCCTTCTCGGCCTCGCGGAGCCGATCCACGCGGGTCTCGTCGAGGTCTGGGGGATCGACCGCAAGGGCGGGATGGAGCTCGCGCTCGGTCGTTCCCTCCTCACGCGGTTCGCGGCGGATGCCGAACGGTCGGTGATCCTGCTCGAGGATGCCGTGGCCGCGATGCAACAGCGCGCCCGCGATCTCGCGGGCAGAACGCGACAGCACACGCCGAGCATTGACAGCCCGACGGTTGTCGTTCTCATTGACGAACTCGCGGCGTTGACTGCGTACGAGAACGATCGTGACCTTCTCCGTCGCGCCAACGCTGCACTGGCGACTCTCGCATCCCAGGGGCGCGCCGTTGGATTCATCGTCTTCGCGTGCCTCCAAGACCCGCGCAAGGAGACCCTGCCAGCCCGAGGGCTCTTCACGCAGACTGTCGGGCTCCGTCTTCGCGATCGCATGGAGACCGCCATGGTCCTCGGCGACGGAGCGGTCGCCGCCGGCGCTCGGTGCCACGAGATCTCTCCAGCCACACCGGGCGTCGCGTATGTGCTGCCCGAGGACGGACGTCCGCCGGCGCGAGTCCGCGCCGGGTTGATCACCGACGACATGATTCGCGATGTCGCATCGTGGTACCCCGCTCCGCGGCAGGTGCCCGTCGTCGTCCCCGAACCGCCGGCGCCCGAGGAGCGCCAGCCTCGCGCTCCGCGATCCCCGCGTCGCTCTTCACGGAAGGAAACCGCATCATGAACCGAACCTATGGCATCGAACGCGTCTCCGTGGTCGCCGTCACCTCCGCAGTGCTGCTCGCGCTGTCGGGCTGCTCCGCCTCGCCGGTACCCGTCGATACGTCCCCCGCAGAATCAGGAGCATCTGCATCCGCCGTGCCGTGCAATCTGGGCGAAGAGTTCGACCACGACGCGATGACTACGGTGGCTCGGTACGAGGCTCCCGTGAGCGCCGACTACTACTTCGAGCACTACGGGCCGTGGGTCGCAAATGAGTCATGCACAGACTCGCAGGTACTGGCCTGGCAGCAGCTCCGTCGCGAAAACGGCGAAAGCGATGAAATCTGCCGCGTCGTCTATGAGTACGACAAGCTCGCGGCTCTGGTGTATCCCATCGGCTGCGCCGTCCCCGTGATGGTGGTGACCGATGCGTCTCGATGAATCGGTCGCGCAGCGGCTCCGCAGCGATGACTACGACCGTTGGGTGCGCAACGTCGCGTCTACCGGTTACTGCCACAACCCTGTGCGCCTCGTTGGATCGTCAACGACGCTCCATGAAGCATCGGGCGAGGTGCTCTCCGATTACTCCTCGGCGAGCGAGCCCGACGGTGTCACCTTCACCCGTTGCGGCAACCGTCGCGCCACCCGTTGCGAGTCATGCAGTCATGAGTACAAGGGGGACACCTGGCACATGATTATGGCCGGCGCCGCCGGAGGAATGAAGGAGGTTCCGGAAGAGGTCGCCGAGCACCCGATGGTCTTTCTCACGCTCACCGCGCCGTCGTTCGGTGCAGTGCACACGACCGCGATTGACCGTCGAATCGGAGTCTGCGAGCACGGCAACACGCGGGGATGCCGCTGCCATCACGATGAGGACGATCCGCATCGCGGCGATGCTGTCTGCGCCGAGTGCTACGACTACGTCGGGCACGTCGTCTGGCAGTACCACGCGCCCGAGCTGTGGCGACGGTTCACGATCCGGTTGCGTCGCGAACTGGCTCGTGCGCTGGGGATGACCCAGCGCGCGGCGTCTCGTGTCGTGCGCCTGCAGTTCGCCAAAGTCGCTGAGTTCCAGCGCCGAGGCGTCGTGCACTTCCACGCGATCATCAGGCTCGACGGCATCGATCCCGAGCTCCCCTTTCCCGCGCCGCCGGCTGCTGTGACGACGGATCGCCTCGTCGCCGCGATCGAGTCGGCTGTGTGTATGACGCGAGTGACCGCCGCGCCTCTCCCTGGCGACGACCGCGCTCGAACGCTTACCTGGGGCAAGCAGTTCGATGTTCGACCGATCGTGCGCCGAGAGGGTCTCGACGGCGCGCTCTCTGACCGAGCTATCGCGGCGTACATCGCAAAGTACGCCACCAAAGCAACCGAAGACCTCGAGCCCACCGGTGCTGGTCGCGAACACATCAAGCGCATCAAGGCGACCGTACGCGAATTGGCCGCGCTCGTCGATCCCGAAGGGCCGTACGAGCAGCTTCACCGTTGGGACGGGATGCTCGGCTTCCGCGGTCACTTCTCGACCAAGTCGCGCCGCTACTCGGTGACGCTCGGCTCGCTTCGCGGCGCTCGACGCACCTGGCGCTTGCGACATCTCCTCGCGAAGAACAAGCCAACTGAGGAGATCGCGGTCGACGAGGTGCTGGTCATCGGCTCGTGGGCCTATGCGGGCATGGGCTGGCTCACCGATGGTGACAAAGCGCTCGCGAGAGAAGCAGCGGATGCTGCGCGCCAGTGGCGCCATGACCGCGCACGAGAACGCAACAACCGACCCAACGAAAGGAGCACGACATGACCAATCACACTCTCGTCGGCGACCCCGAGATCGACGTCGTAGAGCACGTCGAGCAGAACGACTATCTGACCCGCCGCGAAGCCGCAGCGCTCTGCCGCGTGCCGCTGTCGACCTTTGACTCGTTGCGCAGGCAGAACCGGTTCCCGTTTCCCGACGCTCACATGGGGAAGCACATGCTCTGGCGAGACGCGACGGTCGCGGCGTTCCTCGAAGCTGGCGGTACTCGCGGTGTCGGCTGATCGAAGCGAGCGGATCGACCCGAAGACCCGACGTCCGCTGCCTGAGGGCATCCGCTTCCGCAAGGATCGCGGCAAGTATCAAGTCCGCCTCTGGGCGATCGGGCTCAACGGCTCCTGGCGGGAGCGCAGCGTGCTCGTGGAGACGCTTGCGGAGGCCAAAAGGGTACGCGCTGAGAGCATGAGCCGCGCGTTCCCCGACGGGGACATGACGCTCACGCAGTGGCACGCTCGGCACTGGTCGGTCATCGAGAGCAGCGTGCGGGCTTCGACCGCTCGGGCATACGAGCGGGGTTGGCGACTGCGGGTCAAACCGTGGCTCGGCCACGTGAAGCTCGAGAAACTCACTGCGGGCGTCATTGAGGAGGCGATGGCAAGCTGGACAGGCAGTACTTCGACCCGAATCGACGCGCTCTCCGTGTTGAGCCGGCTGCTCGATGGTGCTGTGCGTGCACACGTGGTCCCGCTCAACCAGGCTCGTCTTGCTCGGCGACCGCGACCGGAGGTACCTTCCAGCCTGCGCTCGCGCGCGTTGACGGCGGCGGAAGTGCCGGTGCTGCTCGCAGCGATCGATGATGCGCACTATCGGCGCTACATCGCCGCGTTGGTCTACACCGGTATGCGGGCGAATGAGGCAACTGCGCTGCGCATTGAAGACGTCGATCTTGCGCATCGAACGATCCATGTCCGTCGTGCTTTCAGCATCGGCGCGGATGGCCGCGGCGTCGAGCTCACACCGAAGAGCCACAAAGAACGGGACGTTCCGATCCCGACGCCCCTCGTCGCATCGCTGACGGACGCTATGGCGGGAAAGGTCCGCGGCGATCTCGTCTTCACGGGCCCACGGGGCGGCCGCATCAACGCGTCGAACGTCCGACGAGCGGTCGACTGGAAGACGCTCCGCACGACTCTGCATCGCGAGGATCTGCGCATCCACGATCTGAGGCACACGCTGGCCACGATGCTGTTCGACGCCGGCGCCTCCGCGAACGACGTTCAGGCGATCCTCGGGCACTCGAGCATGCAGATGACCGAGCGCTACAGCCGGGCTCGCTCCGACGTCGCTCGGCGCGCTGCCGCCGCGATCGACTCGCTGTTCGGAACGGGGGAGTGATGTGCATTCATGAGGGGCTCGACGCGCTGCTTCCCCGTCCTGAAGCTACACGGTTCTCATCAGCGCGCTCGACGACTACGGCCGCCTGCTGCACCGCAACGCCGACGAGTTCGCCAACGCGTTCGGGTTGTCTCATGCAGCGCAGCCACTCACGCGGGAAAACGAACTTCATCGACGGAGCGACGAATCTTGCGGATCTTTGTCCGCGAACAGCGTGATTCGGGGCCTATATGTGCAGGGCCTCAAAGTGAGGCCACGAAAGGAATAGAAATCATGTCGCAAGCTTTGCTCCCGGGCTTCTCGGATGATGCTCCGAACCACATTCCGGGCTACGTGTTCTCAAGCCTCACCTACGAGATCAAGGACAAGCGGTCCCCACTTCGCCGGTACTTCGATTGGCTGGTGAGGGACCTCGACGATATCCAGGCGGAGTATCGGGCTTCGGGCGGCGCCATGAAGGTCGAATGGTCTGGGATCACGTCATGCACACTGGGTGCGGCGTTCGACTTCGAGATTCGCTTCCGACTCGATAGTTCATACGATGCTGCGGTCGCTCGGAGTGCTTTCTTGCAAGATCCAGATGCTCTTGATGGGGTTGCTCGAGTTGCTGATCGTGCTCAGGTTGCTGCGAGATCGGCGTCCTGGGATGAGTTGCACGCTGCCTGCTGGGCGCTCGCGCTGTTCACTGAGTTTTATCGGGCTTGGTCGACTGCGGGATCCCCGTTGTGGGCGTTCCTTGGAGCGGGGGAGATGGACGTGGACACGCTGCTCGCAGCTACACCGAGCGAAGCGCTGACGGAGATGTCCATGCTTGCAACACTCGCGGAAGATCGCCTGCTTCCGCACCTTGAAGGGCCGTTCCATCTCGGGCCCACGTTCGCCGGTTCGAAGCACTGCCGTGCCGACGCCGACGTAGTTGCCGGAGGATGCTTGCTCGATGTGAAGACACGAGTCGGCAACCCCAACAGGCGGACACGCACCTACCATGACGCCTTGAGCAACGTTGATGTGTACCAGATGCTCGGCTACGCGTTGTTCGATCTGGACGACCGATATTCAGTGACGCAACTCGGGCTGTACTCCGCGCGATACGGGCATCTAGCGAACTGGGATCTTGTCGATTTTATGGAGCGGGTCTCGGGCCGTTCGATTGACCTCGATGAGGAGAGAAGCAGAGTCAGTTTCATACTGACTGGTGAAGGCGGCATCGCGGATACGTGGAGGATGAACGCATGAGCGGCGGAGACGCTGATGGCAGCGGGTTTAACTTCGACGCTGTCGATTTCGTCACGAGCGATCATCACTTCGGTCACGCGCGGATCAGCGAACTCGCCGGTCGGCCGTTTGATTCTGTCGACGAGATGAACGCCGTCATGATCGAACGGTGGAACACCCTGGTGAAGCCGGGCGATGTCGTGCTGCACCTTGGAGACCTGGCGCTCGGTCCTATCGAGCAGAGCGTCGCGCTGACGGCGCAGCTGAACGGTACACGCCTGCTCGTCCCGGGGAACCACGACCGCGTCTCACCGGCCACCCAGTCGAACCGCGCAGTCGAGCGCTTCCGCCCGCTGTATGAGGGTGCTGGCTGGACGGTGCTTCCCGAGATCCTGGACGGCACTCGTCGCGGTGTCCGTCTACTCGCGTCGCACTACCCGTACTCCGGCGACACCACCGGAACTGAGCGGCACAGTTCGCATCGTCCGATCGATACCGGCATCCCGCTGCTGCACGGTCATACGCACGAGCACGAATTCGGCCCGCATGGTTCTCACGAGTTTCACGTCGGCGTCGACGCGTTCGACTTCGCGCCGATTCAGTTCGAGCTGATCGACGCCTGGCTCGAGGATCTGCGCCGGGAGGAGGAAGAGATAGCGGCCATCGTGCGAGCACGAACAGCGGCGGGGGAGAGTACTCCGCTCGACGACTTGGCTCGCCGGTTCGGCGTCGATTTGGGTGCGGGTAACTCGGGTGAGGACGAGAACACCGCGCGGGGCTGAACACTCGCGTTTCGCTTGCGCATCGGCTTATGCTGGCCGGTTATGAAAAATCGGGATGAGCAGACCGTCGAGCTCGACGGGCAGCTGTACAAGGTCGTCTTCAGCAGCGACCTCGATGACGTGCAGCGCGCCGAGTGGGGGATACCGGCGCGAGGCACGGAATGCGCCTGTGAACGGTGTGCCTGCACGAACGAAGCGGACTGCGGGAGTGCCGAGCATCCGATCTGTGGATGTTGCCTCGCGGACTGCCCCGATGTTCATCCGGAGGCTGACGGGGACCGAGCGGCTCCCACTTCCGAGACTGGGAAAGATCGCTTGGTGAGCCTGCGGGCGGAAGCGGATGCAATCCGTCGGGGTGAGGCCGCGTCGTACTCTCTCGACGAGATCGCTGTGCAGCTGGGGTTCGATCCCGAAGCGCTTCGCGCAGAGGCCCGCGCGAACGCCGATCATGCGTGAATCGGGGAGGCTCCCGGCACATTCCCGGCACAACGGGCGTCGAGGAGCCTGTGCCCCTCGCTCTGCTCACCCAGCGCTCGGGGTGGGGGAGTCTCGTTCGGTCGGGTTCCGCCCACCTGCCGAACCAAAGAAAACCAGCCCTCACCAGGGCAAAGCAAAACCCCCGCCATGTAGAAGCTAGGCGAGGGTTTCTGGGACCGTTGTAACGACGGTCCTTGTGGCTCCGACGGGCGTCGATCCCGTGACCTCACGATTTTCAGTCGTGCGCTCTACCAACTGAGCTACAGAGCCGCGCGGCATCCGAGGATCCCGCGTCCTACACGAAAGGCCCTCCTCGAAGGGCCCGTCGCTCGGAGCGACCCTGACGGGACTTGAACCCGCGACCTCCGCCGTGACAGGGCGGCACGCTAACCAACTGCGCTACAGGGCCATGCGTCTTCAGTTGTGTGGGTGACCCCAACGGGATTCGAACCCGTGCTACCGCCGTGAAAGGGCGGCGTCCTAGGCCGCTAAACGATGGGGCCGGATGAACCCCTGATCAGGATCGATCCGGTGCTCACGCTTACCGACGCTCAAGCATACGCAATAGCGGACGGATCCGCCAATTCGCGACGGTCCGGCGGGGACGCTTCCCATCCGGTCGGCAGCGGCGCATCATGAAGCGCGGGGATATTCCTTGCATCTGTGACTCATGTTGCTAGTGTGAAGGGCGTTATGTCGTCCGCATGGAAGGGAAGCGTGGGAGCCGACCAGTTCGAGGAGATCGATCCGGAGTGCGGTTGCGCGCCGAATCCGGCGGAGCGGCGCGCCTTCTGGCCCGCGATCGTGAACCGCCGCACGGCTCTCGGTGCGGGAGCGTTCGGCATCGCGGGGGCCATTCTCCTGGCCGCCCCGCAGCTTCCCGCCGCCTATGCCGCCAGCTACCCCTCATGGGACGACGTCGCCCGCGCCAAGCGCAATCAGAAGGCGAAGGCCGCCCAGGTCGCGAAGATCCAGGGACTCATCGAGGGTCTGCAGGACGAGGTCACCCGCACGCAGGAGATCGCGGATCAGCGGGCCGCGGAGTTCTACGACGCGCAGGAGGAGTTCTTCGACGCCGCCCAGCGCGCAGACGATCTGCAGTCGCAGGCCGACGCCCAGGCGGAGGTCGCGCAGGAGGCGGCGGACAAGGCCGCGCGGCTGGCGGTCAAGCTCTACCGCAGCGGCGGCGACGACACGTCTTTACAACTGCTGTTCGCCGGATCGGCGGCGGGAGCCGACGACCTGCTCGCTCGCCTCGGCCAGATGGACAAGCTCCTCGAGCACAACCAGGACGTCTATGCCGCCGCGGTGACCGCCCGCGACTCGGCGCAGTCGTTGAGCGACCAGGCCGTGGTGGCGCGCAACAAACGCGACGAGCTGCAGGAGATCGCGGAGCAGAAGATGGAGGAGGCGGCCGCAGCGGCGGATGCCGCGCAGGCGGCGCTCGACACGCAGACAGCCCACCTCGAGACCCTGGAGGCGCAGCTCGCCGCGCTCCAGGACGAGACCGAGAAGACCGTCGCCGCCTACAAGGCCGGCGTCGTCGCCCGGCGCAAGGCACGCGCGGAGCGCCTGCGCAAGGAGCGCGCGGCCGCGGCCGCGGCCGCCAAGAAGAGCAGCGGGGGCAAGGTCGTCTCCGGCGGATGGTGCCGCCCCAACGGAGGCAACATCAGCTTCTGGTACGGCAGCCGTCCGCTCATGTGCGGGCCGAGCTTCTGCGGCAGCACGTTCCACCGCGGCATCGACTTCGCTGGCGGCTGCGGCAGCGCGATCTACGCGGCGCGAGCCGGCCGGGTCACGATGGCCCAGTCGTTCAGCGGCTACGGCAACTACGTGCGGATCGATCACGGCCACGGCATCGGCACCGGGTACGGCCACATCAAGCCGGGTGGATTCGCCGTTCGACGCGGCGATCGCGTGAGCGCCGGCGATATCATCGCCTATGTCGGGAACACCGGCAACTCGTTCGGTTGCCACCTGCACTTCGAGGTGTACGTCAACGGCAACACGGTGAACCCGAAGCCGTTCCTCGCCAAACGCGGCGTCGACCTCTGAGGCCTCTGAGCAGACGGAGCGCTACAGGGTGTTCGGGGCCTCGCCCTCGCCCTGGGT
>JASGGN010000054.1:0-11505 GCA_047605005.1 Microbacterium sp. | reverse complement strand
AGAACAACTGAACCAGAATCAGCCGTGTTGCCAATTACACCATACCCCAAGGGCATCCGGCCAAAGCCGTACCGAGGGTCCAGCTTAGCCCACACGAGAAGGCTGGCCAAACCACCCGGCGCAACCCCCGGGCGCATGACCTCCAAGGGAGACACTGGTCGGGGCGACAGGATTTGAACCTGCGGCCTCCCGCTCCCAAAGCGGGCGCTCTACCAAGCTGAGCTACGCCCCGGGCGGGCTGCACGCGCACGTGCGCCGACAACGGCCCACAGAAGTCTAGCCGACCTGCGCCGTCTGATCCCGCGTCCTGTCAGGCGGCGCCCAGAGGTCGCTATAGACTGTCGGATGCTGCGTCCGTCGCAGCCTCGGGGATGTAGCTCAATGGTAGAGCCTCAGTCTTCCAAACTGATTACGCGGGTTCGATTCCCGTCATCCCCTCCACCGGTCACATCGGCCCACGCCCGAGACCGCCTGATCACGTCGAAACCCGATGTCGAATGAAGGGTCTTCGCGCTCCGGCACGAGGAGCAGCACACCGCCACCTCAGCGTGCGTCGGACGCCTGCGCGTGCGTCGCGGAGTGTGCGCGGTACACCTCGGCATTGCGCAGGATGCCGGCACGCTCCTCCTCGGTGAGCGCCCGCCGCACCTTGGCCGGCACACCCGCGACGAGCGAGCCATCGGGCACGATGGTGCCCTCCAGCACGACGGCTCCCCCGGCCACAAGGCATCCGGCACCGATTCGCGCGCCGGACAGCACGACACTGCCCATGCCGATCAGCGAGCCGTCGCCGATCGTGCAGCCGTGGACGACGGCGTTGTGACCGACCGAGACGTTCTCACCGATGACGACGGGATGATCGGCGTCGACATGCACTGAGACGTTGTCCTGCAGGTTGCTGCCTGCGCCGAGCGTGACCGCGCTGCTGTCGCCGCGCACGACGGCGTTGTACCAGATGCTCGACCCTTCGGCGAGGGTGACTGCGCCCACGACCCGCGCTCCGGAAGCGACGAAGGCGGTCGGATGCACCGCGGGCGCCTGGCCGGGAAGCGAAAGAATCGAGGCGTCGTCGGCGACCGTCATGCCTCGACCCTAGCCCGCAGGCCCCGGCTTTCGTGCGCGAGGACTCGCGGCGCGCTGTTCGGGTGGCAGTCGTTGCCGCGCTCAGCGCACGAGCGCGACCACGACTGCCACCCGAAGGATGCCTCCCCCGAGCAAGCGAGCCTCAGGCGGCACTCGTGGCCGCGACTCACGCAACAAGGCGACCACGAGCGCCATGCGAAAGGCTGCCGTCGAGGCGCGAGGATGCACCAACCCAGGCACGACACAATCTCCTGATTAGCCCAGCCTTCTCTTGCTTGCGGAATGCCCCCGGCTGAGTACCGTTGAGATCAGCGAGGGCGCAACGCGCCCGGCAGGGACGTAAGGAGAACAGACCATGACCAAGACGCAGACGATTTCTATGACCGCGGCCGGACCCGAGGCATCCGCCGGCACCGCACAGTTCCTGACGCCCGTCGTCCTCGGGCTGCAGGCCCTGGCCGTCAACGGAAAGCAGGCGCACTGGAACGTGCGCGGCACGAACTTCATCGCGATCCACGAGCTGCTCGACGCGGTCGTCGAGAACGCGCAGGGGTTCGCCGACCTCGCGGCCGAACGCATCGTCGCCCTCGGGCTGCCGATCGACGCGCGCGTGTCGACGGTCGCCGCCAAGAGCGGCGCGACGGCAGTGCCCGCAGGCTTCACGCCCTGGGAGGAGATCATCGCGGCGGTCGTCAGCGACATGGATGCCGTGATCGCCGACGTCCAGGCCGCCATCGACGGGCTCGACGAGACCGACCTCACGAGCCAGGACGTCGCGATCTCGATCAAGGCGGGGCTCGAGAAGGACCGCTGGTTCCTCTCCGCCCACCTGGCCGCGTAAGCCGGCATCACCACGACACGACGAGGGATGCCCCGGGGACGATCCCCGGGGCATCCCTCGTCTTCGTCGGGATCCGCCGGCGACTTCCGGTGGTTGAGGAGCCGCCCGATGCGACGTATCGAAACCACGACGATCCGGCGCGAAACCGTGATCTCGATACACCGGCGCTACGCGCCGGCACTCGATCACCGGCGGAGAGACGACCGCGCACGACGCCTCGACGCGCCCACTCAGCCGACCCACCCGCGGCACCGCCCTCGGTGCTCGAAAAGCCTTCCCAGCCGGCACTCGATCACCGGCGGAGAGACGACCGCGCACGACGCGTCGACACGCCTCGCCCGCCCAACCGGCGCCACCGGAGCAACAGCTTCACGCGACGTGCGTGAGGCGGCCGGCCAGCAGCGTCGCCGCGACGCGCGTCGCGCGCAGCTCCGGCTCGTCGGCGGTCAGCGGATCGCGGTCGACGACGGCGAGGTCGGCGACATCGCCGGGCATGAGACTCGCGCGCGCCAGCGAGCCCTCCCCCGTCGAGGCGGCGAGCGCCGACGCCGCATCGACGCCCTGCTCGGGTCGCCACGCGGGGCGGCCGTCACGCGTGCGATACACGGCGGCGGCGATGGCAGCCCACGGGTCGAGCGGGGAGACAGGAGCATCCGACCCGAACACGAGGTTCGCGCCCGCGTCGGCGAGCGCACGCAGCGGATAGGCGAGCGCGGTCTGCTCCGCCCAGATCGTGTCTGTCAGATCGCGGTCGTCGACCGCGTGCTCGGGCTGCACGCTCGCCGAGACGCCGAGCCGGGCGAAGCGCGGGATGTCGGCGTGCGCGACCAGTTGCGCGTGCTCGATCGTGCCGGTGGCCTCGGTCGCGGCGAATGCATCCAGCGCGTGCGAGTTCGCGACATCCCCGATCGCATGGACGGCACACGACAGTCCCCCGCCGGTCGCACGCGTCATCAGCTCGACGAGCTCGTCGGGTGCCACCGCGAGCACGCCATGGTCGTGCACGTCCCCCGGGTAGGGGTGCGAGCACGCGGCCGTGCGGGTGCCGAGCGACCCGTCGGTGATGATCTTGAGCGAGCCGACGCGCACGAGGCCGGCGGCATCGAGGGCATCCCCCGTCTCCAGTCCTTCGGCGAGGGCGCGCCCCAGGTGCGCGGGATAGAGGCCGAACCGGATACGCGTCGCATCGAACCCCGCCGCCAGCCGCCGCGCCCACGCGTCGGCGTTCCACGCCATATCGAGATCGACGATGCCGACGACGCCGCGCGACGCCGCGGCCTCCAGTGCCTGCGCGACCAGCCTGTCGCCGGTCGCCGGATCGGCGGCGTTAAGCCGCCGGGAGATCTCGAAGGCGGGCTCCTCGCGGAGCAGGCCCGAGGCATCCGGGGCGAATCCCTCCCGGCGGAACGCGGCGGAGTTCAGCCACACGCTGTGCACGTCGGCGTTGATGAGGTAGGTCGGCACCTCACCGGTCGCCTCGTCCAGCAGCGCGAGGCTCACCTCGTCGGGCCAGAGCGCGTCGCGGAAGCCCGCGCCGATGCGGCGGCCGTCGTCGAGCACCGGCGCCCGGCCCATGATCGCGGCGGCTTCGACGGCGGATGCCGCGTGCCCGAGCGGCTCGCGCTGCGCGACCAGTGCCCACTGGAGCGTGTGCACGTGATGGTCCCACAGCCCCCGGATGACCCAGCCGCCCGCGGCATCCACGACGGATCCCCGGTGCGGCAGGGCACCGGCGGGGGCGATGTCGGCGATGAGGCCGGCCTTCAGGTGCAGATCGACGGGCTCGTCACCGAAGGGGTCGAGCCGGCCAGCGCCGGTCAGTCTGACGTTCGATATCACTCCGGGGCTCTCGCCACGCGCGGCAGAACTCCTCAAGATCGGCTCCCTCGGAGTCCAGAACCGGCGTTCAGGTCCGGTTCGGCACCAGATCGGAGGAGTTTCGCCCGACCCTCCCCCGACGCCCCCGCCCGAGCCTCCCGCAGCGACATGTGCGCCCTCCGCATCTCCCCCGCAAGCCGGGGATCGGCGTACGGGCTGCGACCGGCCTCCAGCTCGGCGATGATGGTGTCGACGACCTCGTCTGCCTTGTTCTGGCTGAGCTTACGCTTGGCGACGACCTTCGCGGGGGTGAGCCGGAAACCGACCGTCCCGCGCTCGAGACGGTGCACGAAGTCCTCGTCGTTGGGCGGCTGCCACAGCCGCCGGGGCCCCGGCAGCGACTGCTCGAAGCGTGCGACGAGGCGGTCCAGGACGCGCAGGTTCTCCTCGGCCGTGAGGATCTCGGGCACTCCGCTCAGGTGCACCGAGACGAAGTTCCACGTCGGCACGTTCGGGCCGTCGCCGTACCACCCCGGCGAGATGTAGCCGTGCGGTCCTTGCACGACCACCAGCAGCTCCCGCTCGCCGAGACCGTGGATCGCGTCGTCGGGCCTGCCGACGTGTCCGACGATCGTCAGGTCGTCGCGATCCTCGTCCAGCAGCACGGCGTAGTGCGACGCGACGAGCCCCTCGGGGGCGGCGCTCACGAGCGTCATCCACGGATTGGCGTCGATGACGCGACGGAGCTCGGCGACATCGGTCATCGCGAAGCTCGGATTCTGTCTCATGCGCCCGCCGCCGTCATCTCTGGCATAACGGGCACCAGTACAGCTTGCGCGCCGCCATCTCCTCCATCACGACCGCGGTGTCGCAGACGCGGCACGGCAGACCCGTGCGGTGGTAGACCCAGTGGCGGTCGTCGCGGCTGGCCATGGCAGCCCGCCAGGCATCCTCGTCGAGGTCGTCCATCGTCATCATCTGACCCGTCTCGACGCCGATGCGCAGCAGCCTGCACCAGTCTCGCCAGATCTCGCGCACGAGCTCCTCCGGCACGAGCTTGCCCGGAGTGTGCGGGTCGAGCCGCGCCCGGTACAGCAGCTCGGCGCGGTAGACGTTGCCGATGCCGCTGACGACGCCCTGGTCCATCAAGAGGAGCCCGATCGGCGTCGGCTTGCGGCGCACGATGGCCGTGAACCTCTCCTCGCCGTCGGCCGGGTCGTCCACGAGCGGGTCGGGCCCGAGCTTCGCGATCGTCGCGGCCACCTGCTGAGGTGTCTGCAGCTCGCACGCGGTCGGCCCGCGCAGGTCGGCGCAGGTCGCGTCGGTCAGAAGCCGCAGCCGCACCTGCCCGACCGCCGGCGGCGGCCACCCGTCGCCCTCGTCGTCGAGTCCGCGCGTCTGCTCGCTCATCCGCACCCGCCCGCGCGCCACGGCCCGCGCCCGCCTGGGCGCCCCGATCGAGCTCAGGGAGTTCTCGCCGGCGGCATCGAACACCACCGCCGGGTCCGCTCCCGGGCTCGCTCCGAGATTCGCCGCCAGGTCCGTCCCCCGCTGGTTCGTCTGGCCCATGCGCCCGTTGGCGGAAGCGATCGTCGGATCGACGATGATCTCGCCCGCGAAGTCCCACGCACCGTACATCCCGAGATGCACCCGCAGCCACAGCTCCCCCTCGAACTCGAGGAACATCTGCTTGCCCACGGCTCGAACGCTCGCCGCCTCGCGCCCGTCGATCATCGCGGCGCCCTCGGCGAAGCGCCCCTGCGGGCTGGATGCCTCGACCTGCCGCCCGACGACGTTGCGGTCGAACTGCCGCGCGATGCGGTGGACCGAGTGCCCCTCCGGCATCAGCCGGCGTCGGGCCCGCCGGCATCCGCACCGGCGTCGCCGCCGCGCGGATCAGGCAGCAGGGTGCCGTCGGTCTCGTACGCCGCGACCTGCGCGATCCGGCGCACGTGACGCTCGTCGCCGCTGAACGGGGTCGCGATGAACCGGTCGATGAACGCGACCGCCTCATCGAAGGTGTGCTGGCGCGCACCGATCGCGATGACGTTCGCGTCGTTGTGCTCGCGGGCGAGCTCCGCCGTCGCGATGCTCCACACCAGCGCCGCACGGATGCCCGCGACCTTGTTGGCGGCGATCTGCTCGCCGTTGCCCGATCCGCCGAACACGACGCCGAGCGCAGCGACACCGGATGCCTGGTCGCTCACGACCGCTTGAGCTGCCCGGATGCAGAACGCCGGGTAGTCGTCGAGCGGTTCGTACTCGAGCGGACCGTGGTCGACGACCTCGTGCCCCTGCTCGGCGAGATGGTGCTGCAACTGGGTCGAGAACTCGAGCCCCGCGTGATCGGTTCCGATGTGGATGCGCATGCGTCCATCCTAGGGAGCGGGCGACGGTTCCCGCCCCCTTCGCCTCGTTCGGAGCCCGCCTCGAGGCCCGCGCCCGGTCATCCGGGTTGCAGCCGTGAGCGCGTAGGCTGAGACGGTTGCCGTCGGCGCCCGACACGCGGGGCTCTGGCATTTCCCGACCTCGGAGCATCCTCTCATGCCTGGACAGAACCTCACCCGCGCGGAGGCGCAGGAGCGCCGCGCGATCGTGTCGACGGAGTCGTACCGGATCGCGCTCGACCTCACGAAGGGCGGCGAGCTCTTCGGCTCACGCACGGTCGTCAGGTTCGCCGCAACCGAGGGCGCCTCGACGTTCATCGACCTCATCGCCCGCGAAGTCCGGGAGATCACGCTCAATGGCGAGCCGATCGACCCGGCGACCGCGTATGCCGACTCGCGCATCGCTCTCGACGGGTTGGCTGCGAACAACGAGCTCGTGGTGGATGCCGACTGCCTCTACACCAACACCGGCGAGGGCCTGCACCGCTTCGTCGACCCGGTCGACGGCGAGGCATACCTGTACTCGCAGTTCGAGGTGCCCGACTCGCGCCGCGTCTTCGCCGTGTTCGAGCAGCCCGACCTGAAGGCGACGTTCGCCTTCACCGTCACCGCTCCGGTCGCGTGGAAGGTGATCTCCAACTCCCCGACGCCCGAGCCGATCGTCCGCGAGGACGAGGGCAAGGCGACCTGGGCGTTCGAGCCCACCCCGCGCATCTCCTCCTACATCACCGCGATCGTCGCGGGGCCGTACGAGCAGACCTTCTCCGAGCTGACCAGCGCTTCGGGCCGCGTCATCCCTCTCGGGGTATATGCCCGCAAGAGCATGTGGCAGTATCTCGACGCGGACTACGTCTTCGAGAAGACCCGTGAAGGCTTCGCCTACTACGAGTCCAAGTTCGGTGTACCCTACCCGTTCGCCAAGTACGACCAGCTGTTCGTGCCCGAGTTCAACGCCGGCGCCATGGAGAACGCGGGCGCGGTGACCTTCACCGAGACCTACGTGTTCCGCAGCAAGGTGACCGATGCCGTGAAAGAGCGCCGTGTCGTCACGATCCTGCACGAGCTCGCGCACATGTGGTTCGGCGATCTCGTCACGATGAAGTGGTGGAACGACCTGTGGCTGAACGAGTCGTTCGCCGAGTGGGCGTCGACGATGGCGACGGCAGAGGCCACCGAATGGACCGAGGCCTGGACGACGTTCAACGCGATGGAGAAGACCTGGGCCTACCGGCAGGACCAGCTGCCGTCGACCCACCCGGTCGTCGCCACGATCGGCGACCTCGAAGACGTCCAGGTGAACTTCGACGGCATCACCTACGCGAAGGGCGGCTCCGTGCTCAAGCAGCTCGCCGCGTGGGTGGGCATCGACGCGTTCCACGCCGGCGTGTCGGCCTACTTCCACAAGCACGCCTGGCACAACACCGAGCTGGGTGACCTGCTGGTCGAGCTCGAGGCGACGAGTGGTCGCGAGCTGACGACCTGGTCGAAGAAGTGGCTCGAGACCGCCGGGGTCAACACGCTCGCCGCAGACATCCGCACCGACGACGGCGGGCGCATCACGCGCTTCGCGATCGTCCAGACCGCACCCGCCGACTACCCGACGATCCGGCCGCACCGCTTGGGAGTCGGCTTCTACGACCTCCACGGCCAGCGCCTCGTGCGCACCCACCACGTCGAGATCGACGTGGACGGCGACCTCACGCAGGTGCCGCAGCTCGCGGGCCGCGCCCAGCCGGACCTCGTGCTGCTCAACGACGAAGACCTCGCCTACGCGAAGATCCGGCTCGACGAGCGTTCACTGCAGACCGCGATCGACCACATCGGCGCGATCAGCGACCCGCTCGCGCGCTCCCTCGTGTGGGGCGCCGCGTGGGATCAGACGCGCGACGCGGAGTCGTCGGCATCCGACTACATCGATCTGGTGATGCAGGGTATCGGCGCCGAGACCGAGTCGACGACCGTGCGCACGACCCTCGGACAGCTCCAGCTCGCGGCGAACGCGTACGTCGCGCCGGAGCGCCGCGAGGGCTCGCGCGCGAAGGTCGCGGACGGGCTGTGGGCGCTCGCCCAGCGGGCGGATGCCGGCAGCGACAGTCAGCTGCAGTTCGTCACCGCCTTCGCCAGCGCCGCGGCGAGCCCTGCGCAGTGGGAGCAGGTGCGCGCACTGCGCGAGGGCGAGACGACACTTCAGGGCCTCGAGATCGATGCCGACCTGTCGTGGGCTCTGCTGGTCTCCCTCGCCGCGGGGGGCCTGGTCACGACCGCCGACATCGACGCCGCCCTCGCGGCCGACAACACGGCCAAGGGCGGCGAGTTCGCCGCACAGGCGAAGGCCGCCCTGCCGACGCTCGAGGCCAAGCAGGCGGCCTGGGCATCGCTCATCGACAGCGACGATCTGCCGAACACGATCGTGCGCTCCGCGGCGCTCGGGTTCGTGCACCCGGCATCCGTCCCGGTGCTGGATTCTTTCGTGCAGCCCTACTTCGACATGCTGCTGCCGATCTGGAACAGCCGCACCTACCAGATCGCGAGCTACCTGATCACGGGACTGTATCCCGCCCCGCTCGCGAACGCGGCGCTGCGCGATGCGACGCGCGCCTGGCTCGAAGCGCACACCGATGCTCCTGCAGCGCTGCGGCGCCTCGTGGCCGAGAACCTCGCGGGCGTCGAGCGCGCCCTCTCGGTGCAGCGGCGCGACGCACAGTAGCGGGCACCTGCGCAGACGGCGACAACAGGTGCTCTCGGCTGGCGCTGGGCATCGCTCGTTAGGATCGGGGGGATGATGATCCTCCCGCTCGAGACGACCGAAGCCCAGTTCTCCTGGCCTTGGTGGCTGAGCGTCTTCGCCGCCGTCGGCGCGAAGCTGATCGCGATCGTCGCCATCGTCGCCGGCGGCTTTCTGCTGTCGTGGGCACTGAAGTTCGTCATCCGCCGTGTCGTGAACCGCATCGTCACGGGGGCGAAGAACAAGGCCGACGTGGACGACACCCAGGCGCTCGAGCGCTCCCCGCTCGCCGCGATGCGGCTCGTCCAGCGCACGCGCACGCTCGGCTCGATCCTGCAGAACATCGTCAACGTGACGATCGTGATCATCGTCATCCTGCTCATCGTGAACGTGATCGACTCGTCGGTCCTGGGATCGTTCGCCCTGCTGTCCGCCGCCATCGGCGCCGGTCTCGGCTTCGGCGCGCAGAACATCGTCAAAGACGTGCTCAACGGCATCTTCATCGTCGTCGAGGACCAGATCGGCATCGGCGATGTCGTCGACCTCGAGCTGGCGACCGGGGTCGTCGAATACGTGAGCGTCCGCATCACGCACATCCGCGACGTCAACGGCACGCTGTGGTATGTCCGCAACGGCGAGATCCTCCGCATCGGCAACATGTCGCAGGGCTGGTCGCGGGTCATCGTCGACCTCGCCCTCCCGTCCGACGTCGACATCCCGCAGATGGAGAAGGCGATCATGGCGACGGCGAAGGGACTGGCGAAGGACCCGAAGTGGCGCACCCGCGTCATCGAGCAGCCCGAGGTCTGGGGCCTCGAGTCCGTCACCGGCGACACCCTCGTGATCCGTCTCGTGCTGAAGTCGCGCGCCAACGCGAAGGACGACGTCGCCCGCGAGCTGCGCATGCGTCTGAAGCGCACGATCGACGATCTGGGCGTCAGGCTCCCCTCGATGACCACCGCCGAGCTCGCCGGGCACGAAGGAGCCCAAAGGGTGCGCGGCGCGAATCCGCCCAAGACCAAGCCGAATCCGGTCGCATCCGCCGCGTCGTCCTCGGGCGCCTCGGGCAAGGCCGTCTGGAAGTCGCGGAAGAGCGCGGACCCTCTCTCCGATGATGACGGGACGACATCGTGACCGATGCCGAGCCCCCGAGCTTCTATGAGGAGGTCGGCGGACACGCGACCTTCGTCCGGCTGGTCGACGCCTTCTACCGCGGCGTCGCCGGTGACGAGGTGCTGCGGCCCATGTACCCCGAGGCCGACCTCGCTCCCGCCGCCGAACGCCTGACGTTGTTCCTCGCACAGTACTGGGGTGGCCCGACCACCTACAGTGAGCGCCGCGGACATCCGCGCCTGCGCATGCGCCACGCAACCTTCCACGTCAACCCCGACGCGCGTGACCGCTGGCTGCTGCACATGCGCACCGCCGTCGATGAGCTGAACCTGCCGCCGCTACACGAGGCGACGCTGTGGGACTATCTTCAGCGAGCCGCGTTCGCGATGGTGAACACCTTCGAGCCGACCGGCAGCGCACCGGCCCGCCCGGCGGGTTCCCCGCCGCCTCCGGTGCATCCTGACCCGCAGACCGAAGCGTGATCTGCGGGAAGAGACCGGGCGCGGCCGCAGCGGATCGAAACGAACAACCCCTGCCTCGCGATCAACGAGGCGGGGTTGCAACCTCGAGCACATGCTGGAACTCTCCACTGCTGACCCAGAGAAGCGGCGGGCGGGGGCGCCGCGCGCCGTGAAACGCACGCACACCCACGGGCACGTCACACACAACCGCCACCGCGATTGGCCACAACCCGAACGCCACGGCATCGGCTGTGCCCGAAGCGTCTGATTCGCGTCAGCCCCACGGTGCAGCGCAGCGCGAGCTGACTGTGGTGCGCTCGGCAGACCACGATCGCCCCGGCACTGTGCGACCCGCGGTGCTCCCCCTCGTGCTCCCCCGACGACGCCGCGCGCGGGGTGCATCTGTTTTCGCCCGTCCCACGGGCACGTGCGTCACCCGCGCCGCGACATCAGGGCAGAGACATCAGGGCAGAGACATCAGGGCAGCGGCATCCGTGCTACTTCTTGGTCTCCACGTCGCCCGACAGCGCGGCGATGAAAGCCTCCTGGGGGACCTCGACCCGGCCGACCATCTTCATCCGCTTCTTGCCCTCCTTCTGCTTCTCCAGCAGCTTGCGCTTGCGGGTGATGTCGCCGCCGTAGCACTTGGCGAGCACGTCCTTGCGGATCGCGCGGATGTTCTCGCGTGCGATGATGCGCGCCCCGATCGCGGCCTGGATCGGCACTTCGAACTGCTGGCGCGGGATGAGCTTACGCAGGCGCTCGGTCATGAGCGTGCCGTAGGCGTAGGCCTTGTCGCGGTGGACGATGGAGCTGAAGGCATCCACCTTCTCGCCCTGCAGCAGGATGTCGACCTTCACGAGGTCGGCGGTCTGCGATCCGGCGGGCTCGTAGTCGAGGCTCGCGTACCCCTGCGTCTTGGACTTGAGCTGGTCGAAGAAGTCGAAGACGATCTCGCCGAGCGGCATGTTGTAACGCAGCTCGACACGGTCCTCACTGAGGTAGTCCATGCCGAGCAGGCTCCCGCGGCGCGACTGGCACAGCTCCATGACGGTGCCGACGTAGTCCTTCGGCAGC
>JASGGN010000053.1:0-11720 GCA_047605005.1 Microbacterium sp. | reverse complement strand
TGATCCTGCTCTGACTGCTGATCCTGCTCTGACTGCTGATCCTGCTCTGACTGCTCTGACTGCTCTGACTGCTCTGACTGCTCTGACTGCTCTGACGAGTCGACGCGGCGCGGTCCTTTCGCGGCGTCGGTGTGCCAAGAGCAGGCCGGATCGGCTCCATACCCCGGACGCAGCCCGATCCGTGCGATCCAGCCTGCTTGCGGCACGCAATGGTGCGAGCACCGGGGCCCGTCAGCCCGCCGCCGCGTCAGTCCTGCCGCCGCGTCAGCCCGCCGCCGCGTCAGCCCCGCCGCAGGGCGTCGTGCGCCGCGTTCCAGCCCGCCATGCCGTGAGCGCCGCCGCCGGGCGCGACCGACGCCGAGCCGAGCCACACCCCCGGCAACGGCGTGCGCCACGGCGAGGGCGACAGGCGCGGGCGCGCGAGCAGCCTGCCCAGCTCGTTCGCGCCGCCGCCGATGTCTCCGCCGACCAGCGAGGTGTCCCACGCCTCCAGAGCCGCCGGGGTCCACACATGCCGCGCGAGAACACGGTCGCGAAAGCCCGGCGCGAAGCGCTCGACGCGTGACTCGATGAGTGCCGTGGCATCGCCGGTCCAGCCGTTCGGCACGTGGATGTAGGCCCAGCCGGTGTGGCGACCGGCCGGCGCGCGCGCCGGGTCGGCGACCGTCGCCTGCACGAGCAGCACGGAGGGCTCCGCCGACACCTGTCCGCGGGCGACAGCGGCCTCGGAGGCGATGACCTCCGCCGCCGTGCCGCCGAGGTGCACGGTTCCGGCGCCGGCCAGGGCCGGGTCGGCCCAGGGGATCGGCCCGTCCAGCGCCCAGTCGATCTTGAACGCCGCGGGACCGTACCGCCAGCGCTCCAGCCGCCGCCGGTACCGGGCCGGCAGCCGGTCGCCGGCGATGCGGGCGAACTGCCGCGCGTCGACGTCGAGGATCGTGATGCGCGTGCTCGGCAGTTGGGCCAGATCGGTGATGCGGATGCCGGTGACGACCTCTCCGCCGAGGGCCCGCAGGCGCGCGACCAGCGCCTCGACGAGTCGCCCCGAGCCGCCCTCCACGACGGGCCAGCCGACCCCGTGCGCGAGGGCGCCGAGCACGATGCCGAATGCCGTCGACCCGGGGGCGGTCAACGGCAGGGCCGCGTGCGCTGCGAGCCCCGCGAACAATGCCCGCGCGGGCTCCTCGCGGAACGTGCGGATCGGCACCGCGGCAGGCCACGCGCCGTAAAACCCGAATCGCGCCAACGCGAGGGGCGCCCGTGGCGGCACCCGGGTGATGTCCAGGACGGATGCCGCAAGGCCCTGCCAGTCGTCGCCGAAGCGGCCGACGAGGCGCGACCAGCGGGCGCCGTCGTGGCCGAGGGCGGTGGCCGTCTCGCGGTGCGAGCGGTGCAGGAGCACCGACGCGCCGGGGCGGATGCCGTGACCGAGCGGAACCGGCGGGTGCAGGAACCGGGGACCGCCGCCCGGCATCCCCGCCCGCAGAGCCCGTAAGGCGGGGGAGGCCAGGCCGAGCGCGTGCACCGTCGCGCCGACGTCGTGGACGAAGCCGGGCAGCGTGCACTCCTCGGAACGCAGGGCGCCGCCGGGGGTCGCCGCCGCTTCCAGCACCGTCACCCGCCGTCCTGCCTCGGCGAGCACGAGAGCGGCGACGAGTCCGTTCAGCCCCGCGCCGACGACGACGGCATCGCTCTCCATCGCCATCGGGGGTTACCCGCGCCGGAGGACGAGGCGCCGGATCCAGGCGAGCTTCGGGGCCGCCACAGCGGAGACTTGGAACGGGTCGAGCGAACGGTGGCCCATCGCGCGGTCGGCCTGGGCGAGCAACTGCGCGGTCGGCGCTCTGCCGTCGAACACGACAGGCATTCCGGCAGCCGCGTCGCTCAGGCGGAGCACGACGCTCATCGCGATCTCGTCACCGCAGGGTTCTCGGCATTCGTCCCACGCGTGACCCGCGCGTTCGGACAGCGGTGCCCGGCCTCGTGGCCGAGGCGGCCGAGAACGCACGTGAGTGAGCGGGTGGCCGGGTCGCCGTGTGTCATCGCGCCTCACTCTCGAGCGGCCCCGCGGAGCCGGCGGTCCGGCATCCTTCATCCAGCGCTCGCGGCCGGATGCCTGGTCGCGATGCGGCGACGACTGCCGCACCGCCGAAGCGCGCGCCTGCGCGGCGCCCACCAGTGCCCCCGACAGGAATCGAACCTGCGACCTTTGGTACCGGAAACCAACGCTCTATCCCCTGAGCTACGGAGGCGGGACCTGTCGAGGGTATCACCGCGCGGTCCGCGCCACTTCTTCTCGGGCGCGATCCCGCCCGAGAGGCGCCCGTAGACTTGACGGGTTATGACCCCGGATGCCCTCTCTGAAGCCCTGCTCGCCGTCATCGCCCCGCTCGCCGAGGCGCGACGCCCGGGGTCGAGCGAGAACCTGACGGCGGCCGACCTGCTCCTCGAGCGCCCGCGCAACCGCGACCACGGCGACTGGGCGTCCAACGCCGCGCTCAAGCTCGGCAAGGCCGTCGGCGCGAACCCGCGCGAGTTCGCGCAGGAGATCGCCGGTGCCCTCGGTGCCGTTCCCGGCATCGCGAGCGCCTGGGTCGCCGGCCCCGGGTTCATCAACATCCGGCTGGATGCCGCCGCCGCCGGCATCCTCGCCAAGACGATCGTCGAGGCGGGAGCTGCCTACGGCACGAACGACACGCAGCGCGGCCAGAGCATCAACCTCGAGTTCGTCAGTGCCAACCCGACCGGGCCGATGCACATCGGGCACACCCGCTGGGCGGCCCTCGGCGACGCGATCGCGCGTGTCCTGCTGGCTTCCGGCGCCACCCTCGTGCGCGAGTTTTACGTCAACGACGCGGGGGCGCAGATGGACCGCTTCGGGCGGTCCGTCCTCGCCGCGATCAAGGGCGAGCCCACCCCCGAGGACGGCTACCCGGGGTCGTACATCGACGTCCTCGGTGAGCGCGTGCTCGCCGAGCGCCCCGACCTGCTGGGCCTCGACTCCGCAGAGCAGGAGGCGACGGCCCGCGATGTGGCTTACCGGCTGCAGCTCGGCGACCTGCAGGCCTCCCTGGAGAAGTTCAACGTCCACTTCGATGTCTTCTTCAGTGAGCGTGAGCTGCACGCGAAGGGCCCGGGCGGTGAGCCGAGCCTCGTCGACGAGGCCGTCGACCGGCTGCGGCGGCAGGGGCACGTCTTCGACGAGGACGGTGCGGTCTGGGTGCGCACGACGGATTTCGGCGACGACAAGGACCGGGTCATCCGCCGCTCGAACGGCGAGTACACGTACTTCGCCGCGGATGCCGCGTACTACCTCAACAAGGGCGACCGTGGCTTCCAGCACAAGATCTATCTGCTCGGCGCCGACCACCACGGCTACGTGCACCGCCTCAAGGCGCTCGCGGGTGCTGCCGGTGACGATCCGGACAAGGACATCGAGGTGCTCATCGGCCAGCTCGTCTCGGTCAACGGCGCGAAGCTGTCCAAGCGCGCCGGCAACATCATCGAGCTGGACGACCTGCGCGACTGGCTCGGCACCGACGCCCTGCGCTACTCGCTCGCGCGCTACCCGGCCGACTCGCCGCTGACGCTCGACCCCGACGTGCTGCAGAAGCGCACGAACGACAACCCGGTCTTCTACGTGCAGTACGCGCACGCGCGCACGCACAACGTCGCCCGCAACGCCGCGAGCCTCGGTGTCGACCGCAGCGCTTTCGCGCCCGAGCTGCTGACGCACGAGACCGAGTCCGCCCTGCTGGGCGCGCTGCAGGAGTTCCCGCGCGTCGTCGCCTTCGCCGCCGAGGTGCGCGAGCCGCACCGCGTCGCCCGCTACCTGGAGGAGCTCGCCGGCCTCTACCACCGCTGGTACGACAACTGCCGCGTCACCCCTCTGGGCGACGAGCCGGTTTCCGAGCTGCACCGCACGCGGCTGTGGCTGAACGACGCGACCGGCCAGGTGCTGCGCAACGGTCTGGACCTCCTCGGGGTGAGCGCCCCCGAGCGGATGTGACCGGACCTGACCCCCGATGGCCGACGCGCATCCGACCGTGCCGCTGCCCGACCCGGGCGCGCGCTGGGCGCTGCCTGCGGATGCCGCGGCATCCGCCCCGCTGCCTCCGCGCCGCAAGCGCCGCTGGCCGTGGCTCGTCGCGGTGCTCGCGGCCGCCGTGCTCGTCGTCGGCGCATGGTTCGCGGCGGAGCACGTCGCCCGCGGCGTCGTGGAGCGCGCGATCCGCGAGCAGCTCATCGCCGAGCTGGACCTTCCCGCCGATCAGCAGATCGACATCGACATCCCCGGTCAGATCCTTCCGCAGCTGTTCCGAGGCCGGCTCGACCGGTTGACGATCTCCAGCGCCGACGTCGCGCTCGACGAGATCGCGGGCGACGTCGTCGCCAGTGCCTCCGACGTCCCGATCCGCGGCGACGGCGAGGTGATGGATGCCTCGGCATCCATCACGCTCGATGAGGCACAGGTGCAAGGGCTGCTGGAGACCGTCGACGACTTCCCCGTGAGCACCGTCGTCTTCGACGAACCCGACCTCGACGTGACGATGGATCTTCAGGTGTGGGCGCTGACGGTCCCGGTCGGCGTCGCCCTCGCCCCGAGCGCGGCGGCGGGCGAGCTGGTGCTGACCCCGACGGCTTTCACGATCGGTGACACCGAGGTCTCGGCCGACGCTGTGACGGAGCAGTTCGGCGCGGTCGCGGCCACGGTCGTGCGGGACTGGGAGGTCTGCATCGCGGAGCATCTGCCCGCGGGCCTCACGCTCGAGGACGTGCGTGTCGACGGCGACCGCATCGTCGCCGACTTCGCGGTCGACGGCTCGATCCTCATCGACACGTCCCTGCAGAGCACGGGCGCCTGCGACTGAGCGCGCGCCGGCGGGCGGCTTGCGCTGTCGTTTGTCGCTTGTCGCTTGTCGCTTGTCGCTTGCGCTGTCGAAACCTGCGTGCGCGGCGGAAGGTTTCGCAGCGCGTGCTGATTTCTGCAGCGCGAGCCGGCTGGCGCGGGTCAGGAGCCGACGCGGGTTGGCTCGCGCTGTCGAAGTTCGCTTGCGCTGTTGTTTGCTGCTCGCGCTGTCGAAGTTCGCTTGCGCTGTCGTGTGCTGCTCGCGCTGTGGTTTGTCGCTTGCGCTGTCGAAACCTGCGTGCGCGGCGGAAGGTTTCGCGGCGCGTGCTGATTTCTGCAGCGCGCGCCGCAGCGCAACACCCCGCCCGGGTGAGCGGGATCGGGCGGTGCTCTAGACTGCTGACACGCCGCGCGTGACCTCGCCGCCGGCATCCTTCTCTTCCCGATTGGTCCCTCGAACGTGTCCGCCGCCGCCACCGACCGCCCGCTCGTGCCCGAGTGGCTCGTCGCCCCGGATGACGCCAACGCGCTCGAGACGAAGGTCTGGCCGCCGCAGGCTTACCGCGACGACGCGGGCGCACTGATCGTCGGCGGCGTCGCGGCCGGCGAGCTGCGTGCCCGGTTCGGCACGCCGCTGTACGTCCTGGACGAGGATGCCGTGCGCTCGCGCGCCCGCGAGGTGCGTGAGGCGTTCGCGGCCGCCACAGCGCGCCACGGCATCCGGGCTCGGATCTACTACGCCGGCAAGGCGTTCCTGTCGACCGAGGTCGTGCGCTGGGTCACCGGCGAGGGCCTCGCGGTGGACGTCGCCACCGGCGGCGAGCTCGCGGTCGCCCTCGCCGCCGGCGCCGACCCGGCCCGCATCGGCCTGCACGGCAACAACAAGTCCGTCGCCGAGCTGGAACGGGCCGTCGAGCTCGGCGTCGGGTCGATCGTGATCGACTCGCCGATCGAGCTCGAGCGGCTGGGGGCGATCACGCAGCGGCGCGGGCCTTCGGGGCAGACGGGCGACGCCGCGCAGAACGTGCTGATCCGCGTCAACACGGGCGTGCACGCCGAGACCCATGACTTCCTCGCGACGGCGCACGAGGACCAGAAGTTCGGCTTCGCTCTCGCCGACGCCCCCGCCGCGGCGGCGCGCATCCGCGAGCTGCCCGGCCTGAACCTCATCGGCCTGCACTGCCACATCGGCTCGCAGATCTTCGGCTCCGCAGGCTTCGCGGAGTCGGCCGCGCGCCTCGTCGAGCTGTACGCGCTGCTGCGCTCCGGCGGCGAGCTGCCGGTGCTGAACCTCGGCGGCGGCTTCGGCATCGCCTACACCGCCGCCGACGACCCGACGCCTATCGCAGACCTCGCGGATGCCATCGTGGCGGCCGTCGCGCGCGAGTGCGAGGTGCGCGGCATCCCGCTGCCGGATCTCGCGTTCGAGCCCGGCCGGGCGATCGTCGGACGCGCCGGCATCACCCTGTACGAGGTGGGCACCGTCAAGCCCGTGCGCGTGACCGACGACCTCACCCGCCTGTACGTGAGCGTCGACGGCGGCATGAGCGACAACGCACGGCCCGCCCTGTACGGCGCGAACTACAGCGCCCGCATCGCCTCGCGCTCCAGCGACGCGGCGCCCGCGTTGGCCCGTGTCGTGGGCCGGCACTGCGAGTCCGGTGACATCGTGGTGGATGCCGAACACCTTCCCGGCGACATCGCCCCCGGCGATCTGCTCGCCGTGCCCGCGACGGGGGCCTACTGCTTCTCGCTCGCGAGCAACTACAACTACGTGCCGCGCCCGCCGGTCGTCGCCGTCTCCGGCGGACGGGCGCGCGTCATCGTGCGCGGCGAGACGACCGACGACCTGCTGGCGCGCGACGCGGGCATCGCCGCGCCGACTGCGCCGACCGCAGCCGCGCCGACCGAGAAGGAGAACAAGTGACCGACTACCGCCGTCTGCGGGTGGCCCTGCTCGGTGCGGGCGCCGTGGGCTCGCAGGTCGCAGGCATCCTGCGCAGACACGGTGACGAGCTCGCCGACCGCGCGGGGGCCGCGCTCGACCTCGTGGGCATCGCAGTGCGCGACCTCGACGCGCCCCGCGACGTCGAGCTGCCGCGCGAGCTGTTCACGACCGACGCCGAAGAGCTCATCGTCGGCGCCGACATCGTGATCGAGCTCATGGGGGGGATCGAGCCGGCCCGCTCGCTGATCCTCCTCGCGCTGGGCTCGGGCGCCGACGTCGTGACGGCGAACAAGGCGCTCCTGGCCACGCACGGGCCGGAGATCTTCGACGCCGCCGACCAGGTCGGCGCGTCGGTCTACTACGAGGCCGCTGCCGCCGGCGCCATCCCGATCATCCGCCCGCTGCGCGACTCGCTCGCCGGCGATCGCGTGCAGCGGATCATGGGCATCGTCAACGGCACGACGAACTACATCCTCGACCGCATGGACCGCGAGGGCGCGGGCTTTTCCGAGGTGCTCTCCGACGCGCAGGCGCTCGGATACGCCGAGGCCGACCCGACCGCCGACGTGGAGGGGTTCGATGCGGCGCAGAAGGCGGCGATCCTGGCATCCCTCGCCTTCCACACCGCGGTGCCGCTGGACGCGGTGCACCGCGAGGGCATCACGCACGTCGACAAGCAGATGATGGATGCCGCGCGCAACGCCGGCTTCGTCATCAAACTGCTCGCGGTGTGCGAGCGCGTCACCGACGGCGCAGGCTCGGGCAGGGATGCGATCTCGGTGCGGGTGTACCCCGCGCTCATCGCGCGCGAGCATCCGCTGGCGAGCGTCCACGGCGCCAACAACGCCGTCTTCGTCCAGGCCGAGGCCGCCGGCAACCTCATGTTCTACGGTGCCGGCGCCGGCGGCGTGCAGACCGCGTCCGCCGTCCTCGGCGACGTCGTCTCGGCCGCGCGCCGGCACATCGCGGGCGGCGTGGGCGTCGGCGAGTCGACGCGGGCGAACCTGCCGCTGCTGCCGATCGGCCGC
Source organism: Microbacterium sp. (assembly GCA_047605005.1). Taxonomy (GTDB): domain Bacteria; phylum Actinomycetota; class Actinomycetes; order Actinomycetales; family Microbacteriaceae; genus Microbacterium. Next base: position 3,895 of record JASGGN010000053.1, on the reverse strand, counting down.
GTCACGACGCGCTACCAGATCACCCTCGAGGTCACGGACACCCCCGGCGTGCTCGCCGCCGTGGCAGGCATCCTCAGCGAGGGCCGCGTCTCGATCGCGACGGTCGAGCAGACGATCCTCACAGAAGGCAATGGCGACCCGGGAGCGGCCCGGATCGTCATCGGAACCCACAGGGCACTCGAACAGGACCTCAGCGAGACGGTCGGCCGCCTCGCCGCCAGCGGCGTGGTGGCGCGGGTCGAGTCGGTGCTGCGAGTAGAAGGAGACTGAGACAGATGGCACACGTATGGCAGGGAGTCCTGCGCGAATACGCCGACCGGCTGGGCGTCACCGACGCCTCGACCGTCGTCACGCTGGGAGAGGGCGGCACGCCGCTCATCCCGGCGGCGTCACTGTCGGCGATCACCGGCGCGGATGTCTACGTGAAGTTCGAGGGCATGAACCCGACCGGCTCGTTCAAGGACCGCGGCATGACCGTCGCGCTCTCGCGCGCCGTCGAGCACGGCGCGAAGGCGGTCATCTGCGCCTCGACGGGCAACACCTCGGCATCCGCCGCCGCCTATGCGGCGCACGCGGGCATCACGGCCGCCGTCCTCGTCCCCGAGGGCAAGATCGCGATGGGCAAGCTCAGCCAGGCGGTCATCCACGGCGGGCGGCTCATCCAGATCCGCGGCAACTTCGACGACTGCCTCGAGATCGCCCGCGAGCTCGCCGAGAACTACCCCGTGCACCTGGTCAACTCGGTCAACCCCGACCGCATCGAAGGCCAGAAGACGGCGTCCTACGAGATCGTCTCGCAGCTCGGGGACGCCCCCGACTTCCACTTCATCCCGGTCGGCAACGCCGGCAATTACACGGCCTACACCCGCGGCTACCGCGAGGAGGCCGCGCGCGGGGTCGCCACGACCGTGCCGCGGATGTTCGGCTTCCAGGCCGAGGGGTCGGCGCCGATCGTGCGCGGCGAGGTCGTGCGCAACCCCGAGACGATCGCCTCGGCGATCCGCATCGGCAACCCCGCCTCGTGGGATCTGGCGCTGGAGGCGCGCGAAGCCACCGACGGGTGGTTCGGCGCGATCAGCGACGAGCGCATCCTCGCGGCGCAGAAGCTGCTGGCCGGCACGGTCGGGGTCTTCGTCGAGCCGGCGTCGGCGATCAGCGTCGCGGGCCTGCTCGACCGGGCCGAGGCGGGTGTCATCCCGCGCGGCGCGAAGGTCGTGCTGACCGTCACCGGGCACGGTCTGAAGGACCCGCAGTGGGCGCTGCGCGACGCGGACGGCGGCGAGATCTCGCCGACGGTCGTCGACGCGAGCACGAGCGAGGTCGCCGCCGTGCTCGAGCTGCAGGCCGGGGCGCACGCGTGACACCGCTCGCCCGGCGAGCGCAGCGCATCGAAACGTCGTGCACGTGTGTGCGTTTCGACTCCTCGCTGCGCTCGTCGCTCAACGACCGGCGGCGCTCGCGATGACGGAGAGGACCGTCGCCGTGCGCGTGCCGGCGACGAGCGCGAACCTCGGCCCGGGTTTCGACACGCTCGGGCTCGCGCTGAGCGTCTACGACGACCTCATCGTCGAGGAACTATCCGGGCCGGGCCTTGAGATCGTGGTTTCGGGCGAGGGTGCGGGAGAGGTGCCGACGGATGCCTCGCACCTCGTCGTCCGCGCGATGGCCTACGCCTATGAGTCGGTCGGGCGGAAGCTCCCCGGCATCCGGCTGCGCGCGCACAACACCATCCCGCACGGGCGCGGGATGGGCTCGTCGGGCGCCGCCGTCGTCGCGGGCCTGCTCGCGGCGAAGGGCCTGCTCGCGGGCGAGGTCGACCTCGGTGCCGACACCCTGCTGCGGCTCGCGACGGAGCTCGAGGGCCACCCCGACAACGTCGCCCCGGCGCTGTTCGGCGGCCTGACGATCGCGTGGATGGATCAGAGCGGGCCGCAGCACAAGAAGCTCCTCGTGCACCGCGGCGTCTCGCCGCTGGTGTTCGTGCCCGACTTCACGATGTCGACCTCGGTCGCGCGCGGCCTCGCGCCGCTGCAGGTGACGCGTGAGGATGCCGTGTTCAACGTGTCGCGCTCCGCGTTGCTGATCGCGGCGCTGACGCAGAGCCCCGAGCTGCTGCTGGCGGCCACCGAGGACAAACTGCACCAGTCCTATCGGGCGCAGGCGATGCCCGCCACCGATGCGCTGGTGCAGGCGCTGCGCGCCGAGGGATTCGCCGCGGTCGTTTCGGGTGCGGGGCCGAGCGTCCTCGTCCTCGCCGACGGCCCGGGGCGGCGGCTGGAGGCGGCCCGCGTCGCGGCATCCGTCACGGACACACCGTGGGAGCCCCTCATGCTGGCCGTCGATGTGCGGGGTGGTACAGTGAAGATCGATACGGAGGGTTCCACGGACTATTCGTGAATCTGGCCTCCGTCGCAATTCTGCGAACCCCCGCACAGTCACCCTCGCTCATTCCGACGTCCTCATCGGACGCGGATGCGCGCCGGGTCGGCGCCCGTCGTGGACGGCGTCCGTGCGGAGCTGTCCTGTCCACACCCCACTGAAGGAGAACTCGTGGAGTCCCTCTCCGAGATCCAGACCGAATCCGCCGACGTCGCCCGCGAGGATGCCGCGCCCGAGGCCGCCGCACTCGAGGAGCTCATCGTAGACCTCCCCGCCGACGCGTCGTTCGCGGAGGCGCCGATCGAGCCCGAGGCGCCCGAGGAGCCCGAGGCGATCACCGACGCCGAGGCGCCCGAGGCACCCGCCGCGATCGTCGCGGAGCCCGAGCCCGAGGAGCCCGCCGCGACCGTCGCCGCCGAGCCCGCCGCGACCGTCGAGCCCGAGCCCGAGCCCGAGCCCGAGGCGCCGGCCGCCGACGCGACCCAGGATGCCGCCGGCACCCCCGTCGCTCCCGAGGTCGAAGCCTCGGCCGTCGCGGCGCTGCCCGCGCGCCAGCCGCGCAAGCGCGCGCCGCGCCGCGCCAAGAGCAGCGACCTGCCTGCCGCTGCCGAAGCTCAGCCCGAAACTCAGCCCGCGGATGAGGCGCCCGCCGCCGCGGAGCCGACACCGGTGACCGAGGCGGCGGAGGCGGCGCAGGAGCCCGCGTCCGAGGCGCCCGCAGACGCCGCCGCAACGCCCGGGGAGGGCGAGGCGAGCACCGACGCTTCCGCCGAGCCCGCGACGGAGGCGGCCACCGAGGGCGAAACCCCGGCTCGCAGCCGCAGCCGTTCGCGCAGCCGCAGCCGCGGGCGCGGCAAGTCCGACAACGGCCAGAACGCCCAGAACACGCAGAGCGGCCAGAACGGCCAGAACGGCCAGGGAACGCAGAACGGCCAGAACACGCAGGGCGCGTCCGCCGGCGAGGCATCCGACGCCGACGGCGACGAGCAGCAGGGCACAGCCCGCGGCCGTCAGCGAGGCAAGCGCCGCGGCCAGGGCGGAGCGGGCGACGAGTTCGAGACCGAGATCGGCGAGGACGACGTCCTCATCCCGATCGCCGGCATCCTCGACGTGCTCGACAACTACGCGTTCGTCCGCACGACCGGGTACCTGCCCGGCACGAGCGACGTCTACGTTTCGCTCGGCCAGGTCAAGAAGTACAACCTGCGCAAGGGCGACGCCGTCGTCGGCGCGATCAAGCAGCCGCGCGAGGGCGAGCAGTCCAGCCGCCAGAAGTACAACGCACTGGTCAAGGTCGACGCGATCAACGGGCTGTCGGTCGACGACGCCGCCGGCCGTGTCGAGTTCGGCAAGCTGACGCCGCTGTACCCGCAGGAGCGTCTGCGCCTGGAGACCGCCCCGGAGAAGCTGACGCAGCGCATCATCGACCTCGTCGCCCCCATCGGCAAGGGTCAGCGCGGCCTCATCGTCGCCCCGCCCAAGGCCGGCAAGACGATCGTGCTGCAGCAGATCGCGA
>JASGGN010000052.1:0-13132 GCA_047605005.1 Microbacterium sp. | reverse complement strand
GGGCCGGGGCGCGCACCGCTGGACGGACGCGCAGCAGGGCCAGGCGTGCCTGCGGCAGCCGCCGGCGCACTCGCCGACGCGGCGGGCTTGGCGACGCCGTCGGCCTCGAGGGCCGCACGGAGTTTGCGCGCCACGGGCGGCGCGATGGTCGATGAGGGGCTCTTGACGTACTCGCCGAGCTCTTTCAGCTTCGCAAGGGCGACCTTGCTGTCGACGCCGACCTCGGCGGCGATCTCGTGCACGCGTGGGTTTGCCACAGTTCTCCTGTCTGGGATCCACCCCAGGCAGGGTGGACCGCTAGTTGCGGACGGGTCTCATTTCGAGCCGTTCACTTCGTGTCCATAGCCGTTCAGCCTTTTCGCTGGTGCTTCTCGCTGGTGGTTTCTCTGAAAGTCCTGCGTGTCCAAAACGCCGGACACCCGCAGTGCTCGCCCGAACGCGCGGCGGCGGATGGCCGCCGCAACGCACGCGTCCGTGTCATGCACCCACGCGCCCCGACCGCTCAGCACGGCCTTCTCGTCTGCGACGAGGACGCCGTCCCGCTCGACGACCCGCAACAGGGCGGATCGGGGGGCGCGCACGCGGCACCCCACGCACGTTCGAACGGGTTCCATCCTACCCCTTAGATGAGTGCCCAGGTTTCGGCTCGGGCGCTGCGCGTCCTCGCTCAACCTGGAGTCGACGTCGCATCAACGCGGCTACGCCGCATTGATCCGTCACGACTCCAAGATGCTGTCGGGCTGGATGTCGATCTTGGCGCCCGTGAGCTTCGCGGCCAGACGCGCGTTCTGGCCCTCCTTGCCGATCGCGAGCGAGAGCTGGTAGTCGGGCACGAGGGCGCGAACCGCCTTCGATCCGGCGTCCAGCACGAAACTGGACGTCACCTTGGCGGGCGACAGGGCGTTCGCGACGAATCTCGCGAGCTCGGGGTCGTAGTCGACGATGTCGATCTTCTCGCCGCCGAGCTCCTCGGTCACGGCGCGCACGCGACGGCCGAGCTCGCCGATGCACGCGCCCTTCGCGTTGATCGCGGGGTCCTTCGCCGTCACGGCGATCTTCGTGCGATGCCCCGCCTCGCGGGCGAGCGAGGCGATCTCGACGAGCCCCGACGCGATCTCGGGGACCTCGAGCGCGAAGAGCTTGCGAACAAGGCCCGGGTGCGTGCGCGACACGGTGATCTGCGGCCCCTTCAGCCCCTTCGACACGGACGTGACGTACACGCGCAGCCGGGCGCCGTGCGGATACTCCTCGCCGGCGACCTGCTCCTCGGGGGGCAGGATCGCCTCGACGGTGCCGAGATCGACGTGCACCATGCGAGGGTTCGGACCCTGCTGGATGACACCCGCGACGATGTCGCCCTCTTTGCCGCGGAACTCGCCGAGCACCGCTTCGTCGGCGATGTCACGCAGCCGCTGGCTGATGACCTGCTTGGCGGCGAAGGCGGCGATGCGGCCGAAGTCCTCGGGGGTCGACTCCTCCTCGCCGATGACGACGCCCTCGTCGTCGCGGAGGGGGACGAAGACGGCGACGTGCCCGGTCTTGCGGTCGAGCTCGGCGCGCGCACCCTCGGGCAGTTCTCCGTCCGGAGAGGTGTGCTTGGCGTAGGCGGTGAGGATCGCCTGCTCGATGATCCGCACGAGCTCGTCGAACGGGATCTCGCGCTCACGCTCGACCGTCCGCAACAGTCCCAGATCGATGTCCACAGTGCCTCCCTATTCAGCTTTCGCCGGGTGATCGCCCCTCCGGCATTCCACCTACGTTACCGGATGCGGTCTTCACACGGCCGGAACGCTTCTCCCGATATCGACGCCCATCCCATACGGGCGCCATACCCCTTCACGACGACGTTCCCGGCAAGACCACCCACCCCGGACTCATCGGCCTGACAGGGGCCGCCGGACGCGTGCGCTGCCGAAAACCGCTCGCGCTGCCGAAAGAAGCGGCGCGGATGCCGATCTCGACAGCGCGAGCAGCGTCAGCCGCGCGCGTCAGCGCCGCGCAAGCCGGGCGACCGCCTCGGCGACGGGCACGACCTCGCGGTCGCCGGTGCGACGGTCCCACAGCTCGACCTCGCCCGAAGCGGCGCCCCGCCCGACGATCACGATCAGCGGGATGCCGATCAGCTCCGCATCGCCGAACTTGACACCCGGCGAGACCTTGGGCCGGTCGTCATAGAGGACGTCGAGGCCCGCCTCCTCCAGCTCGCCCGACAGCGAAGCGGCGAGCGCGAAAGCCGCGTCGTCGCGTCCCGCGGCGACCACGTGCACGTCGAACGGGGCGATGGATGCCGGCCAGACGAACCCTTTGTCGTCGTTGTTGAGCTCGGCGAGGATTGCGAGGATGCGCGTCACCCCGATGCCGTACGAGCCCATCGTGACGGTGACGAGCTTGCCGTTCTCATCGAGCACCTTCAGCCCCAGCGTCTCCGCGAAGAACCGGCCGAGCTGGAAGACGTGGCCGATCTCCATGCCGCGTGCGAGCTCGATCGGGCCGGAGCCATCGGGTGCGGGGTCGCCCACCCGGACGCTCGCCACCTCGACGAAGCCGTCGCCGGTGAAGTCGCGGCCGGCGACGAGGGAGTACACGTGCTTCTGGTCGACATTGGCACCGGTGATCCAGCTTGAGCCGTCGACGACACGGGGATCGAGCAGGTACCGGATGCCGGTTGCCGACTCCTCGCCGAGAATCGCCCCCTCGGGTGACCACGGCCCGATGTAGCCCTTGACCAGCAGCGGGTGGCGTTCGAAGTCCTCGGGGGTCGCGGGTTCGACGGCGGCGGGGGCGAAGGCGACCTCGGCGCGCTTGTCGTCGACCTCGCGGTCGCCGGGGATGCCGACGACGACGATCTCGCGGGCGCCGTCGAGGTGAGTGAGCGCGAGCACGACGTTTTTCAGCGTGTCGGCGGCCGTGTACACCCCGGCCTCGCGCGCGGGAAGCACAGCGTTGGCGTGCGCGACGAGCGTGTCGATCGTCGGGGTGTCCGGCGAGTCGAAGATCTCGGGCTCACCTGCGGCGTCGAACGGGATCGGCTCGGGGGCGACGGTGGTGAACGCCTCGACGTTCGCGGCATAGCCGCCCGCCGAGCGCACGAAGGTGTCCTCGCCGATCGGCGTCGGGTGCAGGAACTCCTCGCTGCGCGCGCCGCCCATCAGCCCGTTGTCGGCGGCGACGATGACGTACTCGAGCCCTAAGCGCTGGAAGATGCGCTCGTACGCGTCGCGCTGCGCCTGGTACGAGGCATCCTGGCCTTCGTCGGTGTAGTCGAAGGAATAGGCATCCTTCATCGTGAACTCGCGGCCGCGCAGCAGACCCGCGCGCGGGCGCGCCTCGTCGCGGTACTTGTCCTGGATCTGGTAGATCGTCAGCGGCAGGTCTTTGTACGAGGAGTAGAGGTCTTTCACCAGGAGCGTGAACATCTCCTCGTGCGTCGGGGCGAGCAGGTAGTCGGCACCGCGGCGGTCCTGCAGGCGGAAGATGCCGTCGCCGTAGGAGGTCCACCGGCCCGACTGCTCGTACGGGTCGCGCGGCAGCAGCGCCGGGAAGTGCACCTCGAAGGCACCCGCGGCAGCCATCTCGTCGCGGATGATCTCCTCGATGCGGGCCTTGACCCGCAGCCCCAGCGGGAGCCACGTGAAGATGCCGGGCGCGGCACGACGGATGTAGCCGGCGCGCACGAGCAGGCGGTGGCTCGTGACCTCGGCATCCGCGGGATCTTCGCGGAGCGTGCGGAGGAAGAAGTTCGACAGACGGGTGACCACGAGGGTCAAGTCTACGGATGCCTCGGCCTGGCCGGATGCCGCGCTCGAAGTCCCCATCATCACGGTCGATGAGATGGTCGCGCGCGACGAGGTGGAGACCGTCACGGACTGAGCCGCGGGCCGAAGCAGAGATCGATGCGCCGCACGCGGTAGCGTTCCCCCATGAGACTGCACGAGTTCGACCGCTACCCGCTCACCTTCGGGCCCAGCCCCCTGCAGCACCTGAAGCGGCTCAGCCAGCATCTCGGCGGCGCGCAAGTGTGGGCCAAGCGCGAGGACGTCTCCAGCGGCCTCGCCTTCGGCGGCAACAAGGTCCGCAAGCTCGAATACCTCGTGCCCGACATCCTCGCCTCCGGCGCCGACACGCTCGTCTCGATCGGCGGCTACCAGTCCAATCACACCCGTCAGGTCGCCGCCGTCGCGGCGCACCTGGGGCTGAAATGCCGGCTCGTGCAGGAGAAGTGGGTGCCGTGGGACGACCCGGTCAACGACAAGGTCGGCAACATCCTGCTCTCGCGCATGATGGGCGCCGACGCGCGGCTGGATGACGCGGGGTTCGACATCGGCATCCGCGACTCGTGGAAGCAGGCGCTGCGCGAGGTCGAGGATGCCGGCGGCACGCCCTACCCGATCCCCGCGGGGGCCTCGGAACATCGGCTGGGCGGACTCGGGTTCGCCAACTGGGCGTTCGAGGTCGCCGAGCAGGAGAAGCAGCTGGGCGTCTTCTTCGACACGATCATCGTCTGCACCGTCACCGGATCGACCCACGCCGGCATGATCGCCGGCTTCGCCGCGCTGGAGGATCTCACCGGGGTCAAGCGCCGCGTCATCGGCATCGACGCGTCGGCGACGCTGGAGCAGACCCGCGACCAGGTCGCCCGCATCGCGCGGCACACCGCCGAGCTGATCGAGCTCGGCCGGGACCTGCGCGACGACGAGATCCAGGTGCTCGAGGGCTGGGCGGGCGAGCTGTACGGCGTCCCCGTGCAATCCACGATGGATGCCATGGCCCTCGGCGCACAGCTGGAGGCGATGATCACCGACCCGGTCTACGAGGGCAAGTCGCTCGCGGGGCTCATCGACCTCGTACGCTCGGGCGACATCCCCCCGTCATCGACGGTGCTGTACGCGCACCTGGGCGGCCAGCCGGCGCTGAACGCCTATCACTCGCTGTGGAGCTGATCGGCGCCCGTCAGCGCGCGGCGGCGACCCCGTAGATGCGCGACGACACTTTCGCGGCGGCCTCGCGCACCTGATCGGCGAGCGCGGTGAAGCGCGCCTCGCCGGCCTGGCCGTCGCGGAACGTGAGCGCGATCGCCGCCACGGGAAGGCCCCGATGGTCGAGCACGGGCACCGAGACCGACGAGAGCCCGGGCGTCACCGACCCCTGCTCGAGCGCGAACCCGCGGGCCGCGGTCTCATCGAGCACGGCACGCAGCGCCCGGTAGCTCTCGATCGGGTCCTCGCGCGGCTGCGCAGCGACTCCCGCGTCGTCGGCATCCGTCTCGACTCCCGTCGGCGGCTCCGCATGCACGAACGCACCGCGGTCGGGGTAGAGCACCCGCACCTGACTCTTCGGCAGCGCCGCGAGGATCGCCCGCCCCGTCGCGGTGAGGTGCATCGGCAGCCGCACGTCGACGTCCGTCACGAGCGCCGGCGCCCCCTTTGCGCGCTCTTCGATGAGGTACAGAACGTCGCGGCCGTGCGGCGCGGCGAAGTGGCCGGAGAGGCCGACGCGGTCGACGAGGGATGCCAGGACCGGCCGCGCGACGCGCGCGAGCGGCTCCTGTCTCAGATACGACGAGCTCAGCTCGAAGGCCGCGACGCCGATGCCGTACCGGCGCTCCTCCGGCAGGTGCAGCGCGAACCCGTGCTCCTGGAGCGTCGCGAGCAGGTGATAGACGGTCGAGCGCGGGAGGGCGAGCCGCTCCGCGATGACACTCGCCGGGAGCGGGCCGCGCGCCGTACCCAGCAGGCGCAGGACGCGCAGCACCTGGTCGGCCGCCGGAACTTTCGGCGTGCTCGTCATGCGCTCAGCCTAGGCACGCGGTCGCTCGAGCGCCCCAGACGAAACGACTCACCCACACGAGCCGCCCCGTTTCGTCTCGTCGCTTCCGCTCCTCGCTCAACGGCCGATGGTGAGGGGACACCGGCTCAGGCGGGCTCCCCCGGCATGACGATGACGGGGACGGGCGAGTTCCGCACGATCCTCGACGCGCTGGAGCCGAGGAACACGTGCGCGAGCCGGTTCGTCGACGACGATCCCAGCACCAGCACGTCGCCGTCCGTCCACTCCAGCGAGGAGATCGCCGAGTTCCAGTGCGCTCCGCTCGCGAGCCGCACTTCGAGCAGATCGGCGTCGAACCCCGTCGCCGCGAGCTGTTCTTGCGCCTTGGCCTGCGCGTCGCGGGCCTGCTGCGTCCACAGCTCGATCACCTGCGTCTCGGCATGGCTCACCGTGCTCGTGACCGGGCGGCGGGAGGGAGGGGTCACGAGGAACGTGACCAGGCGCAGCCGCACCGAGGCATCCCGCGCGAGGCCGGCGACCCGTGTGAGCAGCGACCAGCTCGCGTCGTCGTCGCGGAAGCCGATCGTCACGCGCGTGATGGCGCTCGACGTGCGGTATCCGCGCGGGGCGATGCCCACGGGAACCTTCGACGAGTGCACGAGCCGGTCGGTCTTCGACGTCAGCCGGATGCGTCCGGGGTCGGCGTCGCTCCCCGAGCCGACGAACAGCATCGAGGCATCCCTCTCATCGGTCTGCTCCAGCAGTGTCTGCGGCACCGAGCGCCCCGGTACCCACACCGCATCGGCGTCGACCCCGGGGTGGAAAGCGAAGTCCTCCAGCGCGGCCGCCGCGCTCGCCTCGCCCTCCTCTTCGATCCACCTCTCGTACTCGCGGTCGGTGTCCCCGACCACAGGGGTGCCCCAACTGCGCGGTACCACCGAGACGGCGACGACGGGGGCGGGAAGCGCCGACGCGAACTGGCAGGCCAACTCGACCGCGCTGCGATCGTTCGTGTGCGGGCCGTAGCCGACGAGGTAGGTCACTTCTCGTCCTTCGCGGGGATGGGCTCGGCGATCTCCTCTTCCGAGGTGTAGCGGCTGAGCGTCGCGTTCTTGCGGCCGTAGAACCAGTAGAACCCGAGCACGATGAGGATCCAGCAGCCGAAGATCACCCAGGTGACCGGCGCGAGCCCGGCGAGGATGTACACGCACGCCGCGATGGTCAGGATCGGAACCCACGGGTACAGCGGCACCTTGAACGGGCGCTCGAGGTCGGGGCGGGAGCGCCGCAGCACCATGACCGAGACCGCGACGAAGCTGAACGCCATGAGGGTGCCGATCGACACCGTGTCCCAGAGGTAGTCCGACGGCACGAAGCCTGCGATGATCGCGACGATGATCGCGACGAAAACCGTGTTGTACACGGGCGTCAGCGTCTTCGGGTTCACCTCGAGGAATCGCTTGGGCACGAACCCGTCGCGGGCGATCGAGAACAGGATGCGGGTCTGGCCGTAGAGGCACACGAGCGTCACGGAGAAGATCGAGATCACCGCGCCCGCGGCGAGGATCGTGCCCCACACCGTCGATCCCGTGACGTCGTTGAGGATCTTCGCGAGCCCGGCTTCGCCCGCGGCATCCGTCGAGAAGAACTCGACGGGCTTGGCAGCGATGCCCGCGGCCGCGACGAGGATGTAGATCGCCGAGACGATGATCAGGGCTCCGATGATGGCACGCGGCAGCGCCTTCTGCGGGTTCTTCACCTCTTCACCGGCGGTCGCGACGGCGTCGAGCCCGATGAAGGAGAAGAAGATCGTGCCCGCCGCGGCGGAGATGCCGGATGCCTGGCCGAAGAAGTTCGAGAAGTGGTCGGCATCGAAGGCCGAGAACCCGATGATGACAAACAGCACGAGCACGCCGAGCTTGACGAGGACCATGATCGCGTTGATCGTCGCCGACTCGGATGCTCCGCGCAGCAGCAGCAGCATGCACATGATGACAAGGACGACGGCAGGCAGGTTGATCACCCCTCCTGTCGCCTCGCCGTCGATTCCGGGGACGAACGAGACCGACAGCTCGGTGGGGAGCATGAACCCGAACAGACTGTGCAACAGCTCATTGAAGTAGCCGCTCCAGCCGACGGCGACGGCAGAGGTCGACACGCCGTATTCCAGGAGCACGCAGCCGGCGACCACGATCGCCGCGAACTCCCCGAGGGCGTGGTAGGTATACGAATAGGTCGAACCGCTGACCGGAATCGCCGAGGAAAGCTCGGCATAACAGAGTGCGGACAGGCCTGCGCAGACTGCGGCGACGACGAAGGAGATGAGCACCGACGCGCCGGCCTTCGGGATCGCTTCGCTGAGAACGAAGAAGATACCGGTGCCGACCGTCGCGCCGACACCGAACATCGTGAGCTGGAAGGTGCCGAGCGTGCGCGGGAGCTCCTCGCCCGAGCGGCTCGCGTGCTGGAAAAGAATCGGCTTGCGTCGCAGTAACTGGTCGCCGAGTGCGCTCATATCTCCGCCTTCATCATGGTCGGGCCGTCATCGCTGACGCGGGTGTCGCCCATTCTGACACTGGCTTAGCCCTGTGGGGCGGATGACGACTGCCGTGACATCTGTTTTTTACACGACCGACATCTGGGGGCGGGCTACCGCGCCGGGGACGATCGGGAAGGGCGGGCCTCGTCAGGCGATGCGCGCTCATGATGCTCGTGCTCGGTCACCGTCAGCGCGATCACGACGTTTGCGTCGGGGAGGAAGCCCATCAATCCTCGTCGATCAGCTCGGATAGCTGTGGCGGACAGCCGTGCACGCGCTCATCCCGGGGATGGTGAAGTGCGCGCAATCTGTTGCACTCGTTCGCCCGGGATCCGACAAACTCAGCTCCACGCTCGACGGTGTCGTTCGGGCCCAACGAGGACCCGCCCTGAAGAAGGGAATACAAGCATGGCAGGCGTTTATGCGATCGGCGGGAACTTCCTCGCCGACGGCTCGATCTCGGTGACATATTCGGAGATGTACGACCCAGGGAGCGGCGCCATCCTCGACACCAACGCGAACGAGCGAGAACAGCGTCACGCTGCGATCATGGCCGTGGAGACGAGCACCCCCACACACACGAAACCGGGATGGCGATGAGCGCCGCGTAAACATACCAGGCGAAGCCTCGACCACCGCCCCTGGCCGTTGCCCGCCGGCCTCGCCCAAGAAACACCGACGTGGCGATGAAATCGAGAAGCAGCAGGGCCAGCCACCACACCCACGCCGGCACCGCCGTGAATCGGCGAGGACTGTACGTTCAACGGTGTATCTCCGATCGAGGAGGAGCACGATGAGTACGCAGGTCGAGCCGGTCGCTGAGGCGGTCGCGGAAGATGAGGTGCAGGTGTCGTCGACGGATGTGCCCATTCAGCTGGAGGGCCGGTTCGCGTCGGTCAGCATGGTCGGGATCCCCGGCGGCCACGTCATCGGGCAGACGTTCGGCGGCCTCATCGCGCAGGCATGGAGGCTCACCGCGCCGTGGTGGTTCACGGGAAGGGAACGCTTGCGCGGTCGCAGAGCCGCCGGTACTCCCTCGCCAGGTAGAGCGCATAGCAAAGGGTGGACACCGCGCCGCCGATTCCGGCGACCGCGAACACCACCAGCCAGGCGACGGTCTCGTCGAGGGCGAGAAGCCCTGCACCGATCGCGACGATCATGGTGACGGGTCCGAGCAGGTAATCGATCTTGCGGTCGAGGATGCGAGCCATCGGAAGAAGGTGCGCGCCGATGACGAAGACCATCAACGGGAGAACCCATCTGCCCTGCCCGAACACGATCACGATCACGATCACGAGGATCGAGGGGAACATGTAGATCGGATGCGCGATGGAGTTGAGCAGCGCCATCGCCTTGCGTTCCCGTTCGATCTCGGGAGTGGGGTCGTTCGGGAACGCAAGGGCGCCGATCCACCCCCACGCGAACGACCACCAGGCCGCGTAGCCGCTCATGATCACAGGGAAGGGCGCGAGATCTCGAGCAGCCGCCCCGAACCCATCGGGAGCCGCTGCCGCGCCGGTCTGCGCTTCCGGTGCCATGCGGTCACCCGCCACCCGCCACCGATCGTTATCTCTTCGTTACTGTATTCCAGACGCAGATGTCTCGAATACCTATTCGAATGTCGGAGGTCGGTGCGAGCATGAAGCATGCCTTTCTTCACCGACCTCGCAGAGCAGCTCGAGCTGCTGCACGCCGCGCTGGGTGGCGGGCTGGGCGCTGGATCGGGTGGCGATATCGAGGCCGCCGGCATCCCGCTCGCGGTCGAGCGGCTCGATGACGATGCGATCGTCGCGGCGCTCGCCTCCGCGACGGCGCTGGTACGCGCGGGCGAGCTGGTGCGCGTCGCGGCATCCGGTGTCGCCGCCGCACGGTCGAGGTGGGAGAGCGGTCATGATGGTCTCGCGCAGAAGCGCGGGCACCGCTCCCCCGTCTCGCTGATCCAGGAGGTCACCGGCGCGACCAAGGCAGAGGCGGCCAAGCACGTACGGCTCGGTGAGGCGTTGCGCACCGTGGCCGGGCTCGACGCTGACGAGCACGACCGGGCGGCTGCCAAGGCGGCGGGTGTCGACCCCTCGGGTGCTGCGCGGCAGTGCGAGGTGTGGCACGCGCCCCTCGGGCGCGCTCTCCTGGCGGGCCTGATCGGCTCCGCGCAGCACGACGCGATCCTGCGCGGGCTCGGCGAGCCGCCCCAGAGCGCGAATGCGACGCCGGAGCAGCTCGAAGAGTTCCGCGAGACGTGGACGCTCGCCGCGGAACAGCTCGTCGCCGAGGCCCGCGAACGCACGGTCGAAGAACTCGCCCGCACAGCCCGCACGATGCGCGATCACCTCGATCCGGAGGGCGCGCAGCGCCGCTTCGACGAGCGCTTCGAGCGGCGGTCGTTCCGCATGTGGACGGACGGCGACGGCGCACGCCGCGCCTCCATCATCTTCGACGACCTCGGTGGCGCGTGGCTGCAGACGGCGATGGATGCCGCGCTGCGCCCGCGGCGCGGCGGACCCAGATTCGTCGACGCCGACGAGAAGGCCCGCGCCGACGCGCTCGTAGAAGACCCCCGCACGAACGACCAGCTCGCGTACGATCTGCTGCTCGACATCGTCCGCGCGGGCGTGCTCGCCGACGCGAAGAGCGTGTTCGGCACCCGTCAGGCCGGAGTCCGCGTGATCGCGACACGCGCGGCGCTCGACGCCGATGCGGCGGGCCGCGCGGCCGTCGGGCTCGTCGAGGACGACCAGTCGGCCCTGCCCGCCTGGCTCATCGCCCAGCGACGCTGCGACACCGGTGAGGTGTCGTGCGCTCTCGACGCGTCGGGCAACCCGCTCGACCTGGGTCGCGAGGCACGCCTGTTCACCCCGAAACAGCGCATCGCGCTCGCACTCCGCGACGGCGGATGCCGATGGCGCGGCTGCGACCGACCCGCGTCATACTGCGAAGCGCACCACATCGACCAGTGGCACCGCGACCAGGGCCACACCGATATCGACCGGGGAATTCTGCTCTGCCGTTTCCACCACATGCAGCTGCACCACGGTGGGTGGCGCATCACGCGTGACGGCAAAGACGACTTCCTCCTGCACTCGCCCGGCGGCGGTGCACCGAGCGCCTTGAGGCCGAGACTCGGCCTCGTCTACGCTTGGGCCGGTGTAGATCCACCGCCGAAACGGTTCCGGCCCGCCGCGGCGTGAGGGCTCGCGAGCTCGGAGATCGCGCCACGTATGGAACTATGGACGCCCTGCGAGCACGGCGAGACGAAACGTCCCACAGGTGCGTCGTGGCGCCTTTTCGGCTCGTCACGAACTCTCAGCGATTCCGCCAAGAGGTACCGGTCGTTGAGCAAGCAAGCAAGTCGAAACGGCTGGAGGAGGTCTCGTGGTGCGTTTCGTCTCGCGCCTACGGCGCTCACTGACCGGCCAGGGGCCACCTCTCAGCGGAACCTCTACAGCGAACGCAGCAGCAGAGAGGACGAAGCAGCGATGCTGATCACGGCGGTCACCATCGGGACCTCAGATCTCAGCGCCCTCGAGGACTTCCATCGCGACGTGCTGCAGCTGCCCGTGCACCGCATCGACGACACCCGCATCGAGGTCCGCGTGGGCACCGGCACGGTGCGCTACGAACGGCGAGCCCGCTCCGTCGGCGCGCATCACCTGGCGTTCTCGGTCCCGCCCGAAGACTTCGAACGCGCGCGGGAGCATATCTCGGCACGGGTCGGCATCCTCCCCCACGACGGCTCGCCCGTGATCGCGGGCCCGCCCGGATGGGACAGCCGCTCGGTCTACTTCACCGCACCCGATGGGCTGATCCTGGAGTACATCGCCCACGAGGGTCATCGCGGGCACAGCATGAGCGGACCCGTCCCCGTGCCGCTCGGCATCGCCGAAGTCGGCATCGGTGTCGAAGACGTCCCCGCGACCGTCCGCGAGCTCACCGGGCGCGGGCTCACGCCCTTTCCGCCGCAGGGGCCGACCTTCGCTCCCCTCGGAGACATCGATGGAATGCTGATCGTCGTCGATCGGCACCGTCTCTGGTTCCCCGAGCTGCGCGACCGCCCCGCCACCGACCCCTCGGAAATCGTCCTCGCTCAGGTCGGGGCGCCGCCCGGCAAGATCTGCCTGCAACCCGCCGAGCTTTTCATCACGGACTGAGAACCGGGTCGCTTCCGCACCGCCTGCGCGGCCGACAGCGTATGCGCGATCTCGAAAGCGTCACGCCGTGACGACCTGCGCCGTGCCGACCGGCGCGTCGGGCCCGAGCTCGGCGGCGATGCGGTTCGCCTCTTCGATGAGGGTCGCGACGATCTCGGCCTCCGGCACCGTCTTGATCACCTCGCCCTTGACGAAGATCTGCCCCTTGCCATTTCCCGAAGCGACCCCGAGATCGGCCTCGCGCGCCTCCCCTGGTCCGTTGACGACGCAGCCCATGACAGCCACCCGCAGCGGCACGGTCATGTCCTTGAGCCCCTCGGTCACACTGTCGGCGAGCGTGTAGACATCCACCTGCGCGCGCCCGCACGACGGGCACGAGACGATCTCGAGCGTGCGTTCGCGCAGGTTCAGCGACTGCAGAATCTGGTGGCCGACCTTCACCTCTTCGGCGGGCGGCGCCGACAGCGAGACGCGGATCGTGTCACCGATGCCCTCGGCGAGCAGGATGCCGAACGCCGTGGCGCTCTTGATCGTCCCCTGGAACGCCGGACCCGCCTCGGTGACCCCCAGGTGCAGCGGCCAGTCTCCCCTCTCAGCGAGCAGCCGGTACGCCTTGACCATCACGATCGGATCGTTGTGCTTGACCGAGATCTTGAAGTCGTGGAAGTCGTGCTCCTCGAAC
>JASGGN010000051.1:0-13135 GCA_047605005.1 Microbacterium sp. | reverse complement strand
CGTACAGCTCGGCGAGCTCCCGCTCGGGCGGCAGCGCCTCGCCGGGGGCCACGACGCCCACCCGGATCGTCTGCACGATGCGCGCGACGGTGTCCTCCAGGGCGTTCGACCGGCGCACCGGACGGTACACGGCGCGCAGCCCCACCGGGTCGGGTTGCTGCGCGATGTCGGTCACGACGGCCCTCACAGGGGCGTGACGTAGGCGTTCGTGATGCCGCCGTCGACGACGAAGGCCGTCGCGGTGATGAACGAGGCGTCGTCAGAGGCGAGGAAGGCGACCGCGGCGGCCAGCTCCTCCGGCTCCGCGAACCGGCCGATGGGCACGTGCACGAGCCGGCGCTGGGCGCGCTCGGGGTCCTTCGCGAACAGCTCTCGCAGCAGCGGGGTGTTCACCGGCCCGGGGCACAGCGCGTTGACGCGGATGCCCTGGCGGGCGAACTGCACCCCGAGCTCGCGCGTCATCGCGAGCACGCCGCCCTTGGAGGCGGTGTAGGAGATCTGGGAGGTCGCCGAGCCCAGCAGTGCGACGAAGGATGCCGTGTTGACGATCGATCCGCGACCGGCCGGCACCATGTGCCGCAGCGCCGCCCGCGAGCACAGGTACACGCTCTTGAGGTTGACGTCCTGCACCCGCTCCCACGCCGGCAGCTCGGTCGTCTCGATCGAATCGTCGTCGGCGGGCGAGATGCCGGCGTTGTTGAAGGCGATGTCCAGGCGCCCGAGCTCGCCGGCCACGCCGTCGAAGAGCGCGTCGACGGAGGCTTGGTCGGCGACGTCGACGGGCCGGAACAGCCCGCCGACCTCGGTGGCGGCGCGCTCCCCGGCATCCGGATCGAGGTCGGCGACGACGACTCGGGCACCTTCCGCGGCGAACCGGCGGGCCGTCGCGAGCCCGATCCCCGAGGCGCCTCCCGTGATGATCGCGACGCGGTCGCGCAGTCGCTGGGTCAGATCCATTTACATTCCCTCTCCGGCATACATTGCCCCGTTCGGCTCCGACCTCACCCGGTCGCGAAGAAGACGTTCTTGGTCTCGGTGAAGTGCTCGACGGCATCCGGGCCGAGCTCACGGCCGAGGCCCGAAGCCTTCATCCCTCCGAACGGCGTCGTGTACCGCACCGAGGAGTGCGAGTTGACCGACAGCACCCCGCTGTCGACCGCACGCGCCACCCGCACGGCGCGGCCGAGGTTCTGGGTCCACACCGATCCGGCAAGGCCGTAGATCGTGTCGTTGGCGAGGCGGATGGCATCGGCTTCGTCTTCGAACGGAAGGACGCAGGCGACGGGGCCGAACACCTCCTCCCGAGCGATGCGATCGCCCGGCTGCGCGAGCACGACGGCGGGCGCGAACCAGAATCCGTCACCGCCGGGCGCCGACCCGCGGAAGGCGACGTCGGCTCCGTCGAGGAACGAGGAGACGACGTCGCGGCGGGATGCCGAGACGAGCGGCCCCATCTGGGTCTGCTCGTCGCGGGGGTCGCCGACCCGCCAGGCGGCGACGGCGGGTTCGAGCAGCTCCAGGAACCGGTCGTACACGCTCCGCTCGACGAGGATCCGCGAGCGCGCGCAGCAGTCCTGCCCCGCGTTGTCGAAGACGGCGCCGGGGGCCGACGCGGCAGCCTTCTCGAGATCGGCGTCGGCGAAGACGATGTTGGCGCTCTTGCCGCCGAGCTCGAGGGTCACCGGCTTCAGGCTCCGCGCACATCCGGCGGCGACCTCGACGCCGACCTCGGTCGATCCGGTGAAGACGATCTTGCGCACGCCGGGGTGCGTGACGAACCGGTCGCCGACCACGGGGCCCGACCCCGTGATCACGGTGAGCAGACCCTCGGGCAGCCCGGCCTGAAGCGCGAGCTCGCCCAGGCGCACGGCGGTGAGCGGGGTGAGCTCGGCCGGTTTGAGCACGACGGCGTTGCCCGCGGCGAGCGCGGGTGCGAACGCCCACGACGCGATCGTCATGGGGAAGTTCCACGGCACGATGACCCCGACGACGCCGTACGGCTCGTGGAAGGTCACGTCGAGCCCGCCCGCGACCGGGATCTGCTGCCCGATCAGCCGCTCGGGGGCGCCCGCGTAGTAGTCGAGCACCTGTGCGACGTGCGCCGCCTCGCCGCGCGCCGAGCCGATCGGATGCCCGGAGTTTCGCACCTCGAGCGCCGCCAGCTCCTCGACGTGCTCATCGACGACGCGGGCGAAGCTGCGCAGCGCGTCGGCGCGCGCACGAGGGGACAGCGCCGCCCACGCGGGCTGCACCTGCTGCGCACGAGCGATCGCGGCATCCACCTCCTCGACGCTCGCGCGCGGCATCTGTCCGAACGCCCGACCGGTCGAGGGGTCGATGAGGGTGAAGGAGCTCACGCGAGCGCCCCCTCACGGACGGACGAGAGGCGCGCTGCCGCGTAGCGCCGCGCTTCGTCGACGAGGGCGGCGAACAGCCTCCTGTCGCCGGTGTTCTCCTCGGGGTGCCACTGCACACCGATCACGTAGCCGTCCTCCGTCGCCTCGAACGCCTGCACGAGCCCGTCATCGGTGCGGGCCGAGGCGACCAGGCCCGCGCCGAGCCGGTCGATGCCCTGGTGGTGGTAGCTGTGCACCGCGAAGGTGCCCGCTCCCAGGATGCTCGCGAGCGCCGTCCCCTCCTCGATCTCGACGACGTTGTCGGCGAAGACGCCGCCGCCGATGCGGTAGCGCCCGGTGCCGAGGGCCTCCGGCAGGTGCTGGTGGAGCGTTCCGCCGCGAGCGACATTGACCAGTTGCAGCCCCCGGCAGATGGCGAGCACCGGCATCCGCCGCTCCGCCGCTGCGCGGAACAGGGCGAGCTCCCAGGCGTCGCGATCGGCTCGCGGAGGGTCCGTGAGCGGATGCCGGTCGGCTCCGTACAGCGCCGGCTGCACGTCGGCGCCGCCGGTGAGGATCAGCCCGTCGAGCCCGTCGAGCACCGTGCCCGCGACGGCCTCGGGGGCGGATTGCGGCGGGAGGAGCACGGCGACGCCGCCGGCATCGGTCACCGAGGTGAAGTACTGCTGCGGCAGGAACGCGGCGCGCACGTCCCACACGCCCTGCTTCGCCTGCTCGAGGTACGTCGTCAGGCCGACGACCGGTCGGCGCGGCATCCGATCAGAGTCTCTCGAAGCCACGCACCCGCTCCCAGTCGGTCACGGCCGCATCGAAGGCCTCCACCTCGATGCGCGCCTGGTTGAGGTAGTGCTCGACGACCTCGTCGCCGAAAGCGGCGCGGGCGACCGGCGAGGCGGCGAACAGCGCGGCGGCCTCGCGGAGGGTCGTCGGCAGCGTGTCGACGCCCGCGTCGTAGGCGTTGCCGGTGAGGGGTTCGGGCAGCTCCAGCTCGTTCTCGATGCCGTACAGGCCGCCCGCGATGATCGCCGAGATCGCGAGGTAGGGGTTGACGTCGCCGCCGGGGACCCGGTTCTCCACCCGCAGGCCGGACCCGTGCCCGACGATGCGCAGCGCACAGGTGCGGTTGTCGATGCCCCAGGCGATGCCGGTGGGGGCGAAAGAGCCCTTCGCGTAGCGCTTGTAGGCGTTGATCGTCGGCGCGTACAGCAGCGTGAACTCACGCATCGTGGCGAGGATGCCCGCGATCCAGTGCTCCATCAGCGGGCTGAACCCGTGCGGCCCGTCGCCGGCCATGACCGGGGTGCCGTCATCGGCGCGCACCGAGAGATGGATGTGGCAGCTGTTGCCCTCGCGCTCGTTGAACTTCGCCATGAAGGTCAGCGCTTTGCCGTGCGCGTCGGCGATCTCTTTCGCGCCGTTCTTGTAGATCGTGTGCTGATCAGCGGTCTCCTGCGCCTCGGCGTAGCGGAAGGCGATCTCCTGCTGGCCGAGATTGCACTCGCCCTTCACACCCTCGCAATACAGCCCCGCCCCCTCCATGCCGAGGCGGATGTCGCGCAGCAGCGGCTCGAGCCGGGTCGTGGCGAGCAGATTGTAGTCGACGTTGTAGTCGGTGGACGGCGTCAGGCCGCGGTACCCCTTCGCCCACGCCTGCCGGTAGGTGTCGTCGAAGACGATGAACTCCAGCTCGGTTCCCGCGTACGCGACCAGGCCGCGCTCGGCCAGGCGCGCGCGCTGCCGGTCGAGCACGGCGCGCGGCGACGGCGCGACGGCCGCGCCGTTCTCCCAGCGCAGGTCGCTGATGACCAGTGCCGCACCGGGTTGCCAGGGGATGCGGCGCAGGGTCGACAGGTCCGGCACGAGCACCATGTCGCCGTAACCGGTCTCCCAGCTCGACATCGCGTAGCCGTCGACGGTGTTCATGTCGATGTCGACCGACAGCAGATAGTTGCAGGCCTCGGCGCCGTCGGCGAGGACGACGTCGCGCCACATCCGCGCCGCCACGCGCTTGCCGACCAGTCGCCCCTGGGCGTCGGCGAAGGCGACGACGATCGTGTCGATCTCGCCTGCCGCGATCGCGGCCGACAGCTCTTCGGTGGTGAGATTGCCCGGCATCCTCGCTCCTTCCTCGTTGCGGTCAAACCTACCTTTGCGCGCGGTGGCACGCACCGTTCCAGCCAGTTGTAACGAGAAAGTCATATCCAAAGGTGGACTCGACCGGCCTTTAGCCAGGACAATCATGCCAAAGACACCGAGACGCAGGGAGCAGGATGTCTGACAGCAGCGATACGCGCACCACGCGCGGCGCCACCTATACGCGCGCCGGAGCCGAGTACTTCGAAAAGCGCACCCTCAAGCGCTCCGCCGGCGTCTGGGGCCTCTGGGGCCTCGCCGTGGCAGCGGTCATCTCCGGCGACTTCTCCGGCTGGAACTTCGGCATCGGCTTCGCCGGATTCGGCGGCATGCTCATCGCGTTCGTCCTGCTCGTGGTGATGTACTACGGCCTGACCTTCTCGATCGGCGAGATGGCGGCCGCGATGCCGCACACCGGCGGCGCCTACTCGTTCTCCAGGTCCGCGATGGGGCCGTGGGGAGGCCTTGCGACGGGGCTCGCCGAGACCATCGAGTACGTCGCGACCACCGCGGTCGTCGTCTACTTCTCGGGGCAGTACGCCGATTCCGCGCTGTCGCTGCTGACGGGGGTGAGCCTGCCGCCGTTCGTGTGGTGGCTGATCCTGTACATCGTCTTCATCGCGCTCAACGCGGCGGGGGCGGCGATCTCGTTCCGCTTCGCGATCGTCGTCTCGGTCATCTCGATCGCGATCATCGTCGTGTTCGGCGTCATGACCCTCGTCAGCGGCGCCTTCTCGTGGGATTCCCTGTGGGACATCGCGGCGGATGCCGAAGACGCGACCGCCTCGACCTTCCTGCCGCACGGGATCGGCGCGATCCTGTTCGCCCTGCCGTTCGCGATGTGGTTCTTCCTCGGCATCGAGGAGCTGCCGCTGGCCGCCGAAGAATCGCACGACCCCGCGCGCGACATCCCGCGCGCGGGGCTGTGGGCCCGCGGCACGCTCATCGTGACCGGCCTGATCGTCCTGTTCCTCAACACGGGTGTGCTGGGGGCGGAGGCCACCGGCGGCTCCCTCGAGCCGCTGCTGGACGGCTTCAAGGTCATGGTCGGCGAGCAGGCCGCCGCGATCCTGGCCCTCCTCGCCCTCATCGGGCTGCTCGCCTCGCTCATGGGCATCATGTTCGCCTACGGGCGCAACATGTACTCGCTCTCCCGCGCCGGATACTACCCGCGATGGCTGTCGCTGACCGGCCGCAGCCAGACCCCGTGGATCGCCCTGACGGTCGGCGCCGCGATCGGGTTCATCGCGCTCGTGGTGGTGCAGGCGGCCGGCGGCGACGCCAGCCCGGCCGGGGCGATCGTGCTGAACATCGCGGTGTGGGGCGC
This sequence comes from Microbacterium sp., assembly GCA_047605005.1. Classification (GTDB taxonomy): domain Bacteria; phylum Actinomycetota; class Actinomycetes; order Actinomycetales; family Microbacteriaceae; genus Microbacterium. Next base: position 7,318 of record JASGGN010000051.1, on the reverse strand, counting down.
GGTCGTCGCCTACTTCCTCCAGATGGTGTCGTTCATCGTCCTGCGGGCGCGCTTCCCGAAGGCCAGGCGGCCCTACCCCAGTCCGTGGGGTCTGTTCGGGGCGTATTCGGCGGCGGTGATCGCTGCGATCGTGTTCGTCGGGCTCGCGTTCAACCCCGCCTTCACCCTCGCGATCGTCGCGATCGTCATCGTGTACGCCCTCGTGTTCGTCGGGTTCGCGCTGTGGGGTCGCAAGAAGCTCGTGCTCTCCCCCGAAGAGGAGTACGCGCTGTCGGGGGGACTGCACGGCGACCCGCAGGCGGAGGGCTACGACGCGATGGAGTCGGAGCTGTTCGACGGCACCACGTAGTGGCGTCGAGGATTCTCAGAGATGCCATTGCTAGGGTCGGGGCGTGACCTCCCCCCTCCCGAAGCGCAGCGCACTGCGCCGGCGCGACGCGCGTCGGCATCGCACGCTCGCGGTGGCCGCCTCGATCGTCATCGTCGTCGCATTGGCGGTTGGCGTGAACGGCTTCGTGCGCTCCCTGTCGGAGCGCGGCGATCAGGCGGTCGCCGCGGAGCCCGCGAGCACGGCGTCGGCCACGGCCACCGACACGCCGAGCTTCGACACCGCGGCATACGCCGACACGGCGATGGCGACGCTCGCCGACTACTCCGACGCGGCGCGCGCGACAGAGGACGCGCTGTACACGGCGACCGAGAAGCTGCGCGCCGCGACGACCGCCGCCGACGCTGACGCCGCGAAAGCCGAGACCGACGACGCCGTCGCGGCAGTGATAGCGGATGCCGAGGCATACCGCGCGAGCCTGATCGCGGCATCCGCCGGCACCAACACGCAGCCGACCGGCGGCGATGTCACGGCTCAGCTGGCCTATCTGCACCAGTACGTGTTCACCTACAACACGGACGTGTGGGGCGACTACAACGACTACGGCGGCGACTGCACGAACTTCACCAGCCAGGGCCTCATCGCTCGCGGCTGGCAGATCGACGGCACGTGGTATTCCGAGGGCGGCATGTGGACGGCGTCGAAGCCGTGGATCGCGACCGCGGCGATGGCCTCGTACTTCGACAGCCTCGGGCTGTCGTACACGACCGAGGCCGACCTCGACCGCGTGCGCGTGGGCGACATCGGGCTGTTCAGCTGGGGCGAGACCGAGGCCGGCATGGACCACACCATGACGGTCTCGAAGGTCGAGTACGTCCCCGGCGAAGACCCGAAGGTGTACTTCATCAGCCATAACTCGGACGGCGAGTACCGCGAGCTCACATACACGCTGTACACGGAGCACCAGAACTCGACCGTCGCGATCTACCAGATCCCGTAAGGGCCGGCATCGACGGGATGCGCGCTCCCACCGCTGCCGACCCCTCACGAGGTGCTCCGCGTCACTCGACGTCGTCGTCGACCCAGTCCATCGACTTGGTCACGGCCTTCTTCCACTGGCGCAGCAGACGCTCGCGCTCGGCGGGCTCGGCCTGCGGGGTCCAGCGGCGATCCTCCTGCCAGTTGGCGCGCAGGTCGTCCAGGCCCTCCCAGAAGCCCACTGCGAGGCCCGCCGCGTAGGCCGCGCCGAGCGCCGTCGTCTCCGCGACGACGGGACGCACGACGGGCACGCCGAGCACGTCGGCCTGGAACTGCATGAGCGTCTCGTTGATCGTCATGCCGCCGTCGACCTTGAGCTCGGTGAGCGTGACGCCCGAGTCGGCGCCCACGGCATCGAGCACCTCGCGCGTCTGGAAGGCCGTGGCCTCCAGCGCGGCGCGCGCGATGTGACCCTTGTTGGCGAAGCGCGTGAGACCGACGATCGCGCCGCGCGCATCGGCGCGCCAGTACGGTGCGAACAGGCCCGAGAAGGCCGGCACGAAATACACGCCGCCGTTGTCGTCGACCGTCTTCGCGAGCGCTTCGACCTCGGGGGCCGACGTGATGATGCCGAGCTGATCACGCAGCCACTGGATGAGCGAGCCCGTCACCGCGATGGAGCCCTCCAACGCGTAGTGCGTCGGCTGGTCGCCCAGCTTGTACCCGACCGTCGTCAGCAGTCCATTGCGCGAGTGCACGACCTCCGTCCCGGTCTGGAAGATGAGGAAGTTGCCGGTGCCGTACGTGTTCTTGCTCTCGCCGGCGCCGAAGGCGGCCTGGCCGAAGGTCGCCGCCTGCTGGTCACCCAGGATGCCGGCGACCGGGGCTTCGCGCAGCAGGGACGAGTCCTCCGCGTAGCCGTACACCTCCGACGACGAGCGGATCTCGGGCATCATCGAACGCGGCACGCCGAACTCGGCGAGGATGTCATCGCGCCACGAGAGGGTCTCGAGGTCCATGAACAGCGTCCGCGACGCGTTCGTGACGTCGGTCGCGTGCACGCCGCCCTCGGTGCCGCCCGTGAGGTTCCACAGCACCCACGTGTCGGTCGTGCCGAACAGCAGGTCGCCGGCCTCGGCGCGCTCGCGTGCGCCGGGGACGTTGTCGAGGATCCACCGGATCTTCGTGCCGGAGAAGTAGGTCGCCAGCGGCAGGCCGACGATCGGCTTGAATCGCTCCACCCCGAACGAGCCCGCGATCTCGTCCACGATCGCCTGCGTGCGCGTGTCCTGCCAGACGATGGCGTTGTAGACCGGCTTGCCGGTCCTGCGGTCCCAGACGACGGCGGTCTCGCGCTGATTCGTGATGCCGACCGCGGCGATGTCGCGGCGCGTGAGGTCGGCCTTGGCCAACGCGACGCCGATGACGAGCTGCACGTTGCGCCAGATCTCCATCGGATCGTGCTCGACCCAGCCGGCGCGCGGCAGGATCTGCTCGTGCTCCTCCTGGCCGGTGGCGATGATGCTGCCGGCGCGGTCGAAGATGATCGCGCGGGTCGAGGTCGTGCCCTGGTCGATGGCGATGACGTAATCAGACATGTCGTGACTTCCTTGTCTTTCGAGGGGAGGGGGTCAAGCCGCGAGACCGAGCAGGGCGGGCGCGGCGACGGCGGCGAGAGCGCCACCGACGAGTGGGCCGACGACGGGGACCCACGCATAGGCCCAGTCGCTCGATCCCTTGCCCTTGATGGGCAGGATAGCGTGGGCGATGCGCGGTCCGAGGTCGCGGGCGGGGTTGATGGCGTAGCCCGTGGGGCCGCCGAGCGAGGCGCCGATACCCACCACGAGCAGTGCGACGGGCAGCGCGGTGAGCGGTCCGAGACCGCCGGGCACGCCGATCTCGATGTCGCCGTAGTCGGCGAAGGCGAAGATGACGAACACGAGCACGAAGGTCGCGATGATCTCGGTGGCGAGGTTCCAGCCGTACGAGCGGATGGCTGGCCCCGTCGAGAAGACGCCGAGCTTGGTGGCGGCGTCGGGCTCTTCGTCGAAATGCTGGCGGTAGCTGATCCACGTCAGCACGGCGCCGAGGAACGCGCCGAACAGCTGCGCCGCGACGGCGACGACGAACTGCGCGGCTTCGAGCTTCCCCGCCACGAGCAGGGCGAGCGATACGGCCGGGTTCAGCTGGGCGCCCGAGTAGGCGGAGACGAGCACACCCGCGAAGACCGCGAGGCCCCAGCCCCAGTTGATCATGAGGGTTCCGCCGCCGAAGCCCTTCGTCTTGGCCAGGATGACGTTGGCGACCACGCCTCCGCCGAGGAGCAGCAGCAGAGCCGTTCCGATGAGTTCCGACAGGAAGTACAGCCCGAGATCGATCTCACTCATGTGTCGACATTGACCTTTCATCTTGATGGCGCGGGTCAGATACCCGCGGGGGTTCTCCACCGCCCAGACGGGCGGCGACTCCGGCGGCCTGCGAAGCGAGGGGGCCTCAGGCGTGACGGGCGGTGCGAGGCGGCGCGTGCTCGTGGGCGGATGCACCGGTCAGCTGCACGCCGTGATCGTCGGCGAGCAACCGGATCGCGGCATCTTTCTGAGCGCTGGTCTCGTTTTCGCTCCATCCGAGCGGTCCGGCGATGGCATCCGCCACCTCGGCGATCGTCTCGACGGTCATGCCGCCGACGAATGCGAGCGACGTGCGCCGCAGCAGCATGTCGGTGAGCGTCACGACCTGTTCCGTGGCAGCGAGGTGGGCGAGCTCGTCGTGGGTGTATCCGGGGGCATGGGGCAGCGGCTGCTGCGGTGCGGGCAGTGCGTCGAGGATGCCTCCCGCGCGCGTTCCGTAGCGGTCGAGCATCCGGCCGGCGAAGGCCGCGTCGTGTGCGCCGCGATGCGCGGCGATCCAGGCGGCCCGCTCGCGTGGGGTGCGCGGGTAGCCCGCACCGCCGCCGATCGGAAGCCGCTCGGTCGAGACCTGACGCGAACGGCCGAGGATGCCGAGCACGTCGTTCGAGACGCTCTCGCCGAGGGCACGGAAGGTCGTCCACTTGCCGCCGACGAGGCTCAGCAGCGCCGTGCCGTCCAGCTCCGAGCGCTCCACACGGTAGTCGCGCGAGACGAAGCCGGGCGCCTGGTCGTCGTGTCGGGGAAGGGGACGGATGCCGGAGAACGAGTACACGATCTGCGAGCGGTCGACGACGACCTCGGGGAACACCTGTGCGACGAGCTCGAAGAAGTAGTCGATCTCTTCCTCGGTGCAACGGGCGGGCTGCGAGGGATCGACGTCGATGTCGGTCGTTCCGACCATGACACGGCCCTTGAGCGGGTAGATCAGCACGATGCGGCCGTCTGCGGCCTCGAAGAAGATCTCGTTGCCCTTCGTGGCCTCGGCAAGTTCCGGATTGTCCAGCACGATGTGCGAGCCCTTCGTGCCGCCCATGAAGGTCGTCGGCTGGCCGAGCGCGCTGTTGGTGAGGTCGGTCCAGGGGCCGCTCGTGTTGACGACGACCTTCGCGCGGACGGAGAAGGTCTCGCCCGTCGTCTCGTCACGCAGGATCACGGCGCCAGCGGCAGCGCCGACGGCCGGAAGGTAGTTCGCGGCGCGCGCACGCGGCCCCGTCGCCAGTGCGTCGTGGAGCACATCGAGCGCGAGGCGCTCGGGGTCGTGCATCGACGCGTCGTGGTAGGTCGCCGTGTACCGGAAGCGCGGGTCGAGCCGCGGGAAAGCCCGCTGCGAGGCACGCCGCCCCCGCATCCGGTGCCGCGGCACGGCGCCGCCGTCGCGCGAGAAGGTGTCGTAGATGACCAGCCCGACCTTGATGAGCAGGGCGCCGCGCTCTTGCGGCTTCCCCTTGCCGTGCGTGATCAGGAGGCGCAGCGGCGCGGCCAGGACACCGGAGAAGGTCTTCGCGATGGGAATCGTCGTGGGCAGCGGCTTGACGTAGTGCGGGGCGAGCTTCACGAGCCCGTTGCGCTCGGCGACAGACTCTTTCACGAGTCGCAGCTCACCGTTCTCGAGATAGCGCACGCCACCGTGGATCATGTGGCTGGATGCCGACGACGCGCCGCTGACGAAGTCGCCGCGCTCCACCAGTGCGACGTCGACGCCCTGCAGGGCCAGATCACGGAAGGTCGCGATGCCGTTGATGCCTCCCCCGATGATGAGCACCTCGGCCTCGGGACGCTCTCGGAGAGCGGTCACGGCATCCCGCTGCGGTTTCGTGGTGCTCATCATGACGACGCCGTCCTTTCTCATGCGACCCTGCGTGACCCTAGACTTTCCTGCGTGCGCACGTTAGTGCAAGCAAAGTGAGAGAAGTTGCACCACCGCACCGGAATTGATGCGCCCGTGCAGGCCGAAGGGAACGCGATGACCAATACCGTGAACACACGTGCAGAGGAGGCGCTGCGCGCCGCGCAGCTGTACTACCTGCAAGATCGCAACATGGATGCCATCGCGAAAGAGATGAAGCTCTCGCGCTCGTCGGTGTCACGGCTCATCTCCTACGCCCGCCAATCGGGGCTCGTGCAGATCACCGTCAACTCACCGCAAGAAGCCATGGGGCACATCGCGCACCGCATCACCGATGCCTACCGCATCTCGGTGCACATCGTGCCGACACCGCCGCGCGCGACCGAGGCGGAGCGGCTGGAGCGCACGACGCTGTCGGCGGCTCGCCTGCTGTCGGTCATGGCCGACGCGAACCTCGTCATCGGCATCGCGTGGGGCGCAACCGTCTCGGCGATCGGGCGCCAGCTGCCGACCAAACCGCTGCACAATGTGCAGGTCGTGCAGATGAACGGCGCCGCCAGCACGCACTCGTCGGGCGTCGCCTACGCGGGCGCGCAGCTGGAACGGTTCGGCCACGCGTTCGGGGCCGAGATCCACCACTTCCCCGTGCCCGCCCTGTTCGACGACCCGCTCACGAAGCACGCGATGTGGCGCGAGAGATCAGTGCGCAGCGTGCTCGACCTCCAGACCCGCGTGGGCCTGTTCGTCTTCGGTGTCGGCTCCCCCAAGGCCGAGGTGCCGTCGCACGTCTACGTGGGTGACTACTTCACCGGCAGCGACCTGCGCACGATCGTGCGCGACAGCGTCGTGGGCGACTGCGCGACGCGCTTCTTCCGCGCCGACGGCTCGAGCGACGGCATCTCCCTCAACGAGCGATCGAGCGGACCCGACTTCCACACCGTGCGACAGATCCCGCACCGCCTCTGCGTCGCGTCGAGCCTGTCGAAGCTCGACGCGCTGCGCGGCGCCCTGAACGCGGGTCTGGTCACAGACCTCGTCGTCGAGGAGTCACTCGCGCGCGCTCTCGCGAACACGCTGCGGTGACCCCCTACGCTCCCGCGACGATATCGGGGGTCGCCTCGATCGCGCCCGCCGCGCCCACGCCGACCGCGACCTTCTCACCACGAGGGCCGCTCTCGAAGACGAACGCGCCGTTCTCGGCATCCACGCGCACGTGATCGCCGGCGACGAGCTCGCCGTGCAGGATGCGCTCGGACAGCTGGTCCTCGACCTCGCGCTGCATGGCGCGGCGCAGCGGCCGGGCACCGAGCGTCGGGTCGAACCCGATCTCGATGAGACGGTCCTTGGCGGCATCCGTCAGCTCGACGGTCATATCGCGATCGAGCAGCCGCTCGCTCAGGCGCTTGGTGAACAAGCCCACGATCTGACGCAGCTCCTGCTTGTTCAGCTGCGGGAAGACGATGACGTCGTCGACGCGGTTGAGGAACTCGGGCTTGAAGTGGCGCTTGAGCTCTTCGTCGACCTTGCCCTTCATCCGCTCGTACGTCGTCTGCGCGTTGCCCTCGACCTGGAAGCCGACCGGGCCGCCCGCGATGGCGGACGATCCGAGGTTGGTCGTCATGATGATGACGGTGTTCTTGAAGTCGATGACGCGCCCCTGACCGTCGGTCAGGCGCCCCTCTTCGAGGATCTGCAGCAGCGAATTGAAGATGTCGGGGTGCGCCTTCTCGATCTCGTCGAACAGCACGACCGAGAACG
>JASGGN010000050.1:0-13518 GCA_047605005.1 Microbacterium sp. | reverse complement strand
ACTGCCCATCGGCCGTGAGCGCGGCGAGCGCTCGGTCGACGTCCGGATCCGTGCGGATCGTCAGCGTTCCCATGTTACATATTGTAGTACGAGTCGTATGTCGATTCGATGGCCGAATCCGCGCTCAGACGGCGCGGAGGACGTACGTGGCGAAGATCCCGTCGTCGTCATAGACGGCATCCCCGGTCTGGATCGCCGGCGGCGATACGCCCCTCTGCGTGGGAGGCCGGCGGGCTACGCTGGAGCGGTGAGTACGCAGAGGGTTTTCGTGGCGCGCCTGGTCGGTTGCGCCGTCTTCGACCCCGCGGGCGACCGGCTCGGCAAGGTCCGGGATGTCGTCGTCATCTACCGAAAAGACGATCCGCCGCGCGTCGTGGGCCTCGTCGTCGAGATCCCCGGACGCCGCCACGTCTTCCTCTCGATCGGGCGGGTGACCTCGATCGCCACCGGGCAGGTCATCACGACGGGTCTGATCAACGTGCGCCGGTTCCAGCAGCGCGGCGGCGAGGTGCGCGTGATGGCCGAGATGCTCGGGCGCAGGGTGTTCTTCACCGACAGCGCCAGCAGCGGCGCCAACACCGGGGCCAACAACCCCGTGCAGGCCGTCATCGAGGACGTCGCGATCGAGCGCAACCGCCTGGGCGAATGGGACATCGGGCAGCTGTTCCTGCGCAAGCCCAAGACGACCGCCTCGCCGTTCGGCAAGGGGCCGACGGCGTTCGCCGACTGGAAGGACGTGCGCGAGCGCCTCGTCCCCGGAGAGTCCCAGTCGGCCGAGCAGCTGGTGGCGACCTATTCCGAGCTGAAGGCGGCCGACCTGGCCAACACCCTGCTCGACCTGCCCGACGAGCGGCTGCTCGAAGTCGCCGAAGAGCTCAGCGACGCCCGCCTCGCCGACGCCCTCGAGGAGATGCCCGAGGAAGACCAGGTGCACATCCTCGAATCGCTCGGCGAGGAGCGCGCGGCCGACATCCTCGACCAGATGGAGCCCGACGACGCCGCCGACGTGCTCGCCCAGCTGCCCGAGACCCAGCGCGAAGAGCTCCTCGAGCTGATGGAGCCGGAAGAGGCCGAGGACGTGCGCGCGCTGCTGAAGTACGGGCCGGACACGGCGGGCGGCCTCATGACGAGCGAGCCGATCGTGCTGTCGGCGGACGCGACGGTCGCCGAGGCCCTCGCCCTCATCCGCCGGCACGAGCTGCACCCGGCGCTGGCCGCGGCGGTGTTCGTCACGCTGCCGCCGTACGAGACGCCCACGGGGCGCCTGCTCGGCACGGTCCACTTCCAGCGGATGCTGCGCTACCCGCCGCACGAGCGGCTCGGCACGATCATCGACGACACGCTCGACCCGGTTACCGCCACGGCGTCGGCGGCCGAGGTCGCGCGGATGCTCGCGAGCTACAACCTCGTCTCGGTCCCCGTCATCGATCAGGCCCACCGGCTCGTCGGCGCGGTGTCGGTCGATGACGTGCTCGACTACCTGCTGCCCGAGGACTGGCGCTCGCACGATGAGCCCGACCCGGACGCTGCTCACGCACAGTTCGCGACGGGAGCGCGCTGATGGCACGCTCGTCCCGGCAGCCGACGCTCGGCGCGCCGCTCGATTCTCCTCTGGCCCGCTCGGCCCGCCGCACCGCTCAGCCTTCCAGCGACCGGTTCGGCCGCTTCTCCGAGTCGTTCGCGCGCGCGATGGGAACGTCCGGGTTCCTCATCGGGATGACGGTCTTCGTCGTCGCGTGGCTCGTGTGGAACACCGCGGCGCCCCGCGACTGGCAGTTCGACGCCGCCGAGAACAACTACACGCTGCTGACACTCATCCTCTCGTTGCAGGCGTCGTACGCGGCGCCGCTGATCCTGCTCGCGCAGAACCGGCAGGACGACCGCGACCGCGTGCAGATCGAGCAGGACCGTCAGCGCGCCGAGCGCAATCTCGCCGACACCGAGTATCTGGCGCGCGAGGTCGTCGCGCTGCGCATGGCGGTGAGCGACGTGACCGATCAGGTGGTCACCCGCGAGGTGCTCCGCCAGGAGCTCAAGGCGCTGCTCGAGCAGCTCGAGCAACAAGAACAGACCTCCCCCGAGCAGCCGTGATCGCCGTCGACGAGCTGCGCCGCGCGGTCGGCGCGGTGACCGACCCCGAGCTGCGCCGCCCGATCGCCGAGCTGGACATGCTGCGCTCGGTGAGCGCGGACGGCGCCACGGCGCACGTCGAGATCGCCCTGACGATCGTCGGATGCCCCGCCGCCGCCCGCATCGAGCGGGAGGTGCGGGATGCCGCGGCATCCGTGCCCGGCGTCGCAGCGGTCGATCTCACCGTCGGGGTCATGACACCGGCCGAGCGTGCCGCGCTGACCGAGCGGCTGCGCGGGGGCCGCGGTGGCCATGGGCGCGCGATGCCGTTCGGGCCGGAGGCGCTCACCCGGGTGATCGCCGTCACGAGCGGAAAGGGCGGCGTCGGCAAGTCGACGCTGACCGCCAACCTCGCCGTCTGCCTGGCCGCACGGGGACTTTCGGTCGGGCTCGTCGACGCCGATGTGCACGGGTTCTCGATCCCCGGTCTACTGGGCCTGGTCGGCGACGACGGACTGCCGCCGCAGCCGACCCGCATCGACGACCTGATGCTGCCGCCGGTCGCCTACGGCGTCAAGACGATCTCGATCGGGATGTTCCTGCCCCGTCCGCCGCAGCCGCGCCCCGCGGCCGCCGTCGCGTGGCGCGGCCCGATGCTCCACCGCACCGTGCAGCAGTTCCTCACCGACGTCTTCTTCGGCGACCTCGACATCCTCCTGATCGACATGCCGCCCGGCACCGGCGACGTCGCGATCTCGGTCGGCCAGCTCCTTCCGCACGCCGAGGTGCTCGTGGTCACGACGCCGCAGACCGCGGCATCCGACGTCGCCGTCCGCAGCGGACTCGTCGCCGCGCAGACCGGTCAGCGCGTCATCGGGGTCGTCGAGAACATGGCCGCGGTGACTCTGCCCGACGGCACGAGCCTCGACCTGTTCGGCAGCGGCGGCGGGCGGGCGGTCGCGGCGGCGCTGTCGGAATCGCTCGCGGCGGCGCGCGGCGCGAAGGCGGCGGATGCCGTGCCGCTGCTCGGCTCGGTGCCCCTGAGCGTCGCGCTCCGCCGCGGCGGCGACGCGGGCGTGCCGGTCGTCGTCTCGGATCCCGCGGATGCGGCGGCGCAGGACATCTCGCGCATCGCGGCATCCCTCGCGCACTCCGCACGCGGGCTCGCCGGCCGCCCGCTGCCCGTCACCCCCGCCTGAGGCCCGCCACCGAAACCGCTCGAACGGTCGTCTTCGGCCCCGTCTCCCGACCGATTGCGCGTTCTCGGCGTCGAGGCGGGGCTGTCAGGTGGCCTCGGAGTCGAACGGGACCTCGGCATCCGGGTCGAAGGCGGATGCCACCGGCGCCGGAGACGCCACCGCGGCGGCCGTGCCGATCGCCGCCGCCTGCACCGTCGGCACCGGTGCGTCGTCGAGAAGCGCATCGCGGATGATGCGCCGCGGATCGTACTGGCGGGGGTCGAGCTTGCGCCACTCGACGTCGTCGAAGTCGTCCCCCATCTCCTCCTTGATGCGCGTGCGCGCGCCCTGGACCCAGGTGCCCAGGGTGCGGGTGAAGCGAGCGAGCGACTCGGCGTACCGGGGCAGACGCTCGGGCCCGACGACCAGTGCGGCCACGACGATCAGCAGGAGGAGTTTCTCCATGTCGAAGCCGAAGAACATGGCTCCAGGTTACCCGTGCGCCTTCCCGGTCAGACCGCTCACGGCCCGTACGCTGGTCCGGAAGAACCGGTCTGGAAGAACAGAACTGGTCGGGAAGAACCGGAGGCACTGCTCGTGGCCGAAGCCGAAGCGATCCGCCGGTACGCCCTCGAGGCCACCGTCGAGCCGGAGACGATCGAGCGCGCCCGCTCTCGCGCGATCGAGCTGGGTGCGGAGCCGGTCAGCGCCGCCGTGGGCGCCCAGATCGCCGTCGTGACGGCGGCGACGTCCGCCCGGAACGTCGTCGAGATCGGCACGGGGGCGGGGGTCTCGGGCCTGTGGCTGCTGCACGGCGCGCCGCGCGCGACCCTCACCACGATCGACAGCGAGCCCGAGCATCTGGCCGCCGCGCGCACCGCGTTCGCCGATGCGAGAATCCCCTCCGCACGCACCCGCTTCATCGCGGGCCGCGCCGCCGAGGTGCTGCCACGGATGAACGAGGCCTCCTACGACATCGTCCTGGTCGACGCCGACCCCGACGGCGTCATCGACTACGTCGCGCACGGTCTGCGCCTCGTCCGGGCGGGGGGCACCGTCCTGGTGCCGCGCGTGCTCGCGCACGGCGCCGTCGCCGACCCCGTGCGCCGCGACCGGGTCACGACCGCCTATCGTTCGCTCATCGAGGAGACGCAGTCCTCCCCCGCGGTGCTCGGCGCGCTGTCGATCGTCGGCGAGGGGCTGCTTCAGCTGACGACCGTCGCGGCGGACGCCCCCTGAGGCATCCCCGCCCTGGGCATCCCTCGCCTGGGCATCCCTCGCCTCACGCCGAACGGCCGGTCCGAAGACCGGCCGTTGCTACGGTTCATGATCGGGCGATGCTCAGGCTGCGCCGACGACCTCGCCGAGGACGCCGTGGAGCTCTTTCGCCTCGTCGTCGTTGACGGAGACGACCAGTCGTCCGCCGCCCTCGAGGGGAACACGCACGATGATCAGACGCCCCTCCTTCACGGCCTCCATAGGTCCGTCTCCGGTACGCGGCTTCATGGCTGCCATGGCTGGCTCCTTTTCCTCTTGGACAACACTGTCGAGTTTACCGTGACCGCAGGACACGCGCTCACGGCCCCCGACGCGGGCCGTCACGGGATCTGGGTATAGGTGACGCCCATCACGAGCATCTCGTGGATCCACCACCACTGCCCGGCAAGCCCCACGGCCAGCATCGCGACACGCCACGCCGTGCGCCTGGGCAGCGCGAGCGCGCCGTACAGGGGCGCCAGCGGCAGCAGCAGGCGGAACAGACTCGACTGCGGGAAGAACACGAGCAGCAGATAGACGACATAGCTCCCCGCCCACAGCCGGATCTCGGCGCCCAGGCGGCGCACGTGCGGCTCGAACAGCAGAGTCGCCGCGATCGCCACGACCGCGACTCCCAGCGCGACGTAGCCGAGCGCCTCCGGCAGACCCCACAGCCGGAACCAGATCGCGGATGCCTGCACGAAGCCCGACAACGGGACGAACCCGCCGGTCTCGCCCGTCCAGCCGCGGCGCCAGGACATCTCGGTGTCCATGTAGGCCGACGGCTCGCCGGTGACGAGCCCGGCGATCACCTGCCAGGAGAACCCGACGGCGACCGCGAGCAGACCGAGGAGGCCGATGTGGACGATCTGCGTCGCCGGCAGTGGGTCGACCCGACGCCGCGACCACCGCAGGATGCCGTACAGGCCGAGAGCCAGGGCGAAGGCGAGCACCCCGGGGCGGGTGAAGCCCATCAGCGGGACGAGCAGATACAGGCGGCCGAACCTGCGGCGCACGAGCGCGTGCAGGGCGAGGAAGAGCCATAGCAGGAAGAGGCTCTCGGCGTACCCCATCTGGAACAGCGCCGAAAGCGGTCCCGCCGCAAACAGCGCGACCGCCCACATCGCCGCCGTCCGGTCGATGCGCTCTCGCAGCAGGTGGAACAGGACGAGGCTGGACAGATAGCCCGCGACGAGCGAGACCATGATCGCCGCGAGCGGGTACTGGCCGCCGAGCAGCAGCGACAGCGCGCGGCAGACCGCGGGATACAGCGGCAGGAACGCCCACGCGTTCTGTGCGACGTTGCCGCTGTCATCCCGCGGGAGCTCGCTCGGGTAGCCCTCTGTCCCGACGACCCAATACCACTGCCCGTCCCACCGCATCGAGAGCGAGCCGATCGTCTGCCCCTCCCCCGTGCGGGCGTTCGCGAGCGCCGCACCGATCAGGAGGAAGGCAGTGGTGATCAGGCGTGCGAGAAGGTAGATCGCCCCGACCGCGATGGCGGGCCGCAACGGATGCCGCGGCGCCCGCAGCAACGCGGGCACCCCGGACGACGCGGGGCTCACGAGGCGGTCAGCCACGCCCGCAGTCCACGCTCGACATCCAGGATCTGTGCGAAGGAGACGGCCTCGTCGTCGTGATGGGCCAGGCTCGGATCGCCCGGCCCGTAGTTGACGGCGGGCACGCCCATCGCCGAGAAACGCGCGACATCCGTCCAGCCGTACTTCGGGCGGGGCTCGGCGCCGACCGCGGCGAGGAACTCCTGCGCGAGCGGCGCGTCGAGCCCCGGCCGCGCACCGGCCGCGCGGTCGACGATCTCGACCTCGAATCCGGCGAGCACGTCGCGCACGTGCTGCTCGGCCTCGTCGAGACTGCGGCTCGGCGCGAAGCGGTAGTTGACCTCGACCTCGCACAGATCGGGGATCACGTTGCCGGCGACACCACCCGAGACGCGGACGGCGTTCAGCCCCTCGCGGTACACGAGCCCCTCGACGGCGATCTCGCGCGGGCGGTGCTCCGCGAGGCGCACGAGGATGGGGGCGGCATGATGGATGGCGTTCTCGCCCATCCACGCGCGGGCGCTGTGCGCGCGCACGCCGTGCGTGCGCGCGATCGCCCGCAGGTTGCCGTTGCAGCCGCCCTCGACCTGCCCGTTCGAGGGCTCGCCGACGATCGCGAAGTCACCCGTGAACAGGTCGGGGCGCGTCCGGGACAGCCGGGTCAACCCGTTGAGCTCGGCCGCGACCTCTTCGTGGTCGTACCACATCCAGGTGATGTCGGCCCGCGGCGCGGCGAGCTCGGCCGCGAGCTTCAGCTGCACCGCGACCCCGGCTTTCATGTCGACCGTGCCCCGCCCCCAGAGAAAAGGCTCGCCGGCCTTTTCGACCACGCGCACCGGCAGATTCGCGTTGATCGGCACGGTGTCGATGTGCCCGGCGATCACGACCCGCTGCGGCCGCCCGAGATCGGTGCGGGCGACGATCGTGTCGCCGTCGCGGAACACGTCGAGGTGATCCAGCTCGCAGACGGCGGCGAAGATCGCGTCGGCGAGGGTCTTCTCGTCGCCGGAGACGCTCGGGATGTCGCAGATCGTCCGGGTCAGGTCGATGGCGGAGGCGCTGAGATCGAGCCGAGGCATGGCGTCGAGTCTAGTCAGCGCGCCCGGATACGCTGGACGGATGAGCACGGAGCGCAATGAGCAGTGGATCTGGGCCGCGGGGCTCGCGACGACCGCCGGCGACGGCACGGTGCTGGACACCTGGTTCCCCTCCCCCGCCCCCGGCCGCGCGCCGGCCTCGCCCGACACGGCGACGCTTCAGGCATCCGCCGGGCCTGACGAGCGCCGCGACGTCACGGTCGACGTCGTCGTCGTCGAGATCGATCTGAATGCCGCCCCTCGCTCCACGAGCGATGTGTACCTGCGCCTGCACGCGCTGTCGCACCTGCTAGTGCGCCCGAACGAGCTGAACCTCGACGGCATCTTCGCGCACCTGCCTAACGTCGCCTGGACGAACGCCGGGCCGGTCCACCCCGAGGCGTTCGCGCGGCTGCGCCCGCGGCTGCAGCGCGCCGGCATCCAGCTGCAGGGTCTCGACAAGTTCCCGCGCCTGACCGACTATGTCACCCCGGTGGGCGTGCGGATCGCGGATGCCTCCCGCGTGCGCCTGGGCGCGCACCTGGCGCCCGGCACGACCGTCATGCACGAGGGCTTCGTCAACTTCAACGCCGGCACGCTCGGGGCCTCCATGGTCGAGGGCCGCATCTCGCAGGGAGTCGTCGTCGGCGACGGGTCCGACATCGGCGGCGGCGCCTCGATCATGGGGACCCTCTCCGGCGGCGGCACGCACCGCGTGTCGATCGGCGCACGCGCGCTCCTGGGCGCCAACGCGGGCATCGGCATCTCTCTCGGCGACGACTGCATCGTCGAGGCGGGCCTGTACGTCACGGCCGGTTCGAAGATCGTGCTCGCGAACGAGCCGCCCCGGCACGACGGCACCCGCCCCGTCGTCAAGGGCGCGCAGCTTTCGGGGCAGCCCGGCATCCTGTTCCGCCGCAACTCGCTCACCGGCGCGATCGAGGCCGTCCGCAGACAGGGCGCGGGCGTGACCCTCAACACGGCGCTGCACGCCTGAGGCGGGTACCCCTATGCTCGGGTCATGACCGAGCGGATGCCGAAGAAGCTGTACGAACGCGAGTTGAAGGCGCTGCAGTCGCACCTCGTCGACATGCAGGCCTGGGTGCAGGCATCCGGAGCACGCGTCGTCATCATCTTCGAGGGGCGGGATGCCGCCGGCAAAGGCTCCACGATCAGCCGCGTCTCGCAGTACCTCAACCCCCGCATCACGCGGGTCGTGGCCCTGCCGACCCCCACCGAGCGGGAGAAGAGCCAGTGGTACTTCCAGCGTTACGTCGCGCACCTTCCCGCGGCGGGCGAGATCGTGCTGATGGACCGCTCCTGGTACAACCGCGCGGGCGTCGAGCACGTCATGGGCTACTGCACGAACGCCCAGTACCACCGCTTCCTGCACCAGACCCCGATCTTCGAGCGGATGCTGGTGGAAGACGGCATCCTGCTGTTGAAGTACTGGTTCAGCGTTTCGGACGTGGAGCAGGAGAAGCGCTTCCGCTCGCGCAACGAAGATCCGATGAGGCGGTGGAAGCTCTCCCCCAACGACGTGCTGTCGATCACGAAGTGGGAGGACTACTCGCGTGCGAAGGACACGATGTTCGTGCACACCGACATCCCCGAGGCGCGCTGGTTCGAGGTCGACAACGAGGACAAGCGCCGCGGCCGGATCAACATGATCCACCACCTGCTCTCGCAGATCCCGTACCAGCAGGTGCAGCGCGACCCGATCGCGATCCCCCCGCGCCCGGCGTCAGGCGGCTACGAGCGCCCCCCGCGCGAGCTGCAGAACTACGTGCCCGACTACGCGTCGACGCTCCTCGCCGACGACGCGCCCGGTCGTTGAGCACAAGACGCTCCCAACCACAGGCGTTTCGTCTCGCTTCGCTCGCTCAACGACCGATCACCGGCCCGGTCGTTGAGCGAGGAGCGTGGCGACGAGACGAAACGCCGCAAACGCAGACGTTTCGACTCGCGTCAGTGGCGCGCGCTCAATCGCGCAGGCGCACCGAGAGACACGTGACGCAGCCCTCGAGCTTCTCGAACTCGGTGATCTCCGCCGTGACGACCTCGAGCCCCCGGGCACGGTGGAGCGCGGCGGTCTCGGGGGCGTCCGCGCTCATCAGCACCGTGTGCTCGTCGAGCACGACGACGGCGGTGCCATGCTCCTCGGGGACACCGAGGAAGGCCGGGAACAGCGCCGGGTCGTCCACGAGCGGTTCGAACCCGACGACCGTGCCGTCGGGCAGGGCCGTCACCCCGGACTTCAGGTGCAAAACCTTCGTCACCGGGATCTCTGCCACCGTCCACCCGCGCGGGGTGAGCAGGGCGCCCAGCTGAGCGATGCCCTCGGCGTTGGTGCGAGACGACGCACCGACGTACACCGTGCGCCCGACCTTGAGGATGTCGCCGCCGTCGAGGGTCCCGGGTTCGGTGATCGCCGCGGTCGGAAGGCCCGCCGCCGCGATCGCCGCCGCGATGGTCGCGCCCTCCCCGCGTCGCGACGCCGCACCCGAGCGGCAGAGCACGGCCAGGTCGCCGAACACCACGACGGCGTCCTCGACGAAGACGCCGTCGGGCTGGTCGTCCGCGGCATCCGCCTGGATGATCTCCCAGCCGCGGGAGCGGAAGACATCGACGTAGCCCTCCCACTGCGCACGGGCGAGGGCGGGGTCGACGGGAACGCGATCGATGTGGGTCAGCTCGCCCTCGGCGAGCAGGGGGGACGGCGGGCGGACGATCAGACGTGGCATGGCATCCACTGTATCGGCGGAGCCGTGCCGCCAGCGTCAGGCCCCCGGGTAGTCGCGCATCGGCGCACCGACGTACAGCTGCTGCGGCCGGCCGATCTTCGTCTGCGGGTCGTGCTGCATCTCGGTCCAGTGCGCGATCCAGCCCGGCAGCCGGCCGATCGCGAACAACGGCGTGAACATGCGGGTCGGAAAGCCCATCGCCTTGTAGATGACGCCGGTGTAGAAGTCGACGTTCGGGTAGAGCCGGCGCTCCTTGAAGTAGTCGTCGTTGAGCGCGATCTCCTCGAGCTCCTTCGCGAGGTCGAGCAGCGGATCGTGCACGCCGAGCTCGTCCAGCACCTCGTCGGCCGACTCCTTGACGAGCTTCGCGCGCGGGTCATAGTTCTTGTAGACGCGGTGCCCGAAGCCCATGAGCTTCACGCCGTCTTCCTTGTTCTTGACCCGCTCGACGAAGCGCTGCACGCTCTCGCCGGAATCGCGGATGCGCGCGAGCATGGCGAGCACCGCCTCGTTGGCGCCGCCGTGCAGCGGCCCGTAGAGGGCGTTGATGCCCGCCGAGATCGACGAGAACTGGTTGGCGCCGGTCGAGCCCACCAGGCGCACGGTGGAGGTGGACGCGTTCTGCTCGTGGTCCTCGTGCAGGATCAGCAGGCGCTCCAGCGCACGCGAGGTGACGGGGTTGACCTCGTAGATCTCGGCGAGGTTGCCGAAGTTGAGCTTGAGGAAGTTGTCGACGAAGCTCAGCGAGTTGTCGGGATACAGGAACGCCTGACCGATGCTCTTCTTGTGCGCGTAGGCGGCGATGACGGGGAGCTTGGCGAGCAGCCGGATCGTGTTCAGCTCGACGTGGGCCGGGTTGTTCGGGTCGGACTGGTCCTCGTAGTACGTCGACAGGGCCGCGGTCGCCGCCGACAGCACCGACATGGGGTGGGCGGTGTGCGGCAGCGAGGGGAAGAAGCGCTTGAGGTCTTCGTGCAGCAGCGTGTGATGGCGGATCTTGTCGTCCCATTCGGCGAGCTCGTCGGCCGTCGGCAGCTCGCCGTTCAAAAGCAGCCACGCGACCTCGAGGTAGGTGCTGTTCTTCGCGAGCTGCTCGATCGGGTAGCCGCGATAGCGCAGGATGCCGTTGTCGCCGTCGATGTAGGTGATCGCCGACTTCGTCGCCGCGGTGTTGACGAACCCGTAGTCGAGCGTCGTGTAGCCGGTCTGCCGCGTGAAGGTCGACAGATCGACGCTCGGGACCCCCTCGGTGCCGGTCAGAAGCGGCAGCTGCGCCGTCTTGTCACCGATGGTGACAGTCGCGCTGGTCGGGGTGCCCGTGTCGCTCACGAGGCCTCCTTGCGATCGGTCGTCGAGTTTCCCATACAGCCTACTGGCCGTGGGGGCCTACTCCGATCTCCGCCAAAGGACACAGGCATCGATGTGAGGAATGTTACGAGCCCGCGGCGCGCAGACGAGTGGCGGCGGCCGCGATCCGCTCATCGGTCGCGGTGAGCGAGAACCGCACGTGCTGCGGGAAGTGGTCGCCGTAGAAGTGGCCGGGGCCGGCGAGGATGCCGAGCTCCGCCAGACGCCCCATCGACCTCCAGGCATCCTCTCCCTCGGTCGCCCAGAGGTAGAGACCTCCCTCGGAATGGTCGATGCGGAACCCCGCGGCCTCGACGGCGGGTTTGAGCACGTCGCGCCGCGCACGGTACCGCTCGCGCTGCACGGCGACGTGCGCGTCGTCGCCGAGAGCTACCGCCATCGCTGCCTGCACGGGTGCGGGCAGCAGGAGCCCGAGGTGCTTGCGGGCGGTCAGCAGCCGCGAGATGAGGGCAGTGTCACCGGCGACGAACGCGGCGCGGTAGCCGGCCAGGTTCGACTGCTTGCTGAGCGAGTAGACCGAGAGGATGCCGGTGCGGTCGCCGTCGGTGACACGCACATCGAGAACGCTCGGGACGGGCGCGTGCGACGCGGCATCGGCCCACTCCCCCTCCCAGCCGAGCTCGGCGTAGCACTCGTCGGAGGCGATGACGGCGCCGAGCTCGCGCGCGCGCGCGACGACGGCGCGCAGCTCGTCGACGCCGAGGACGCGGCCGTCGGGGTTGCCGGGCGAGTTGATCCAGACGAGCTTCGTTCCCTCCGGCCACTGCGCGGGATCGTCGGACGCGACGGGGGTCGCGCCGACGAGCTTCGCGCCGACCGCGTACGTCGGGTAGGCGGCGCGCGGGTGCACGACGGCATCCCCCGCCGTCACATCGAGCAGGAGCGGCAGAAGGGCGACGAGCTCTTTCGAGCCGATCGTCGGGAGCACCTCATCGGCGGTGACGCCGGTGACGCCGCGCCGGCGGGCGTACCAGGCGGTGATCGCGGCACGCAGGTCGGGTGTGCCGACCGTCTGCGGATAGGCGTGGGCGTCGGTCGCGGCGCGCAGAGCATCCGCGACGACGGCCGGTGTCGCATCGACGGGGGACCCGATCGAGAGATCGACGATGCCTCCCGGGTGCGCCTTGGCACGGGCGGCGTAGGGGGCGACGGCGTCCCAGGGGTAGTCGTCGAGATCGCGGACGGCCACGCGCTCAGTGCCCCTGCGGCGGGAGCGCGGAGATGACGGGGTGGTCCTTCGCGATCACGCCGACCTTGGCGGCGCCGCCGGGCGAGCCGACGTCCTCGAAGAACTCGACGTTCGCGGTGTAATAGTCCTGCCACTCGTCGGGCAGGTCATCCTCGTAGTAGATCGCCTCGACGGGGCAGACCGGCTCGCAGGCGCCGCAGTCGACGCACTCGTCGGGGTGGATGTAGAGCGACCGCTCGCCTTCGTAGATGCAGTCGACAGGGCACTCATCGATGCAGGCGCGGTCCTTCACGTCCACGCACGGCAGGGCGATCACATATGTCACCCGTCGAGTCTAGTTCGTCGTGTCCTCAGGAGCTTGCGGCACAGGGGCTTGCGGCTCAGGGGCTTGCGGCTCAGGGGCTTGCGGCACAGGAGCCTCCGGCGCGTCGGCGTGGAGTGCCGGCGCCGCCGGCCGCGCGAGGTTCGGCCAGGCGATGACGACCGCGGTGAGGATCGGAACGGCGATCGTCCAGATGATCCCGGTGGAGATCTCGCCGTCGGCGGGCGCGGGGACGACGACCGAACCGCCCGGCCCCGTGCCCGAGAACATCAGAGTCGCGGCCATCGCACCGAGCCCGCAGCCCAGCGCCGCCCAGCGATCGGCGGTCAGCAGCCGCACGGCGGCCAGGAGCGCACCGACGCCGATCACCGCGACGATGAGCCCGAGCGGGAGCACCCCCCACTCGGCGGCCTGACCGATCGTGCCCGCGGTGCCGTAGACGAAGCCGATGACGGCGGCGACGGCCCACGCGCCGGCACGAGCCCAAGAGAATCCCACGCCGGGAGTCTAACCGCGCCGGGTATGGGCGAGCCCCGTCGCTTCAGCAGTCGCTCGGGCACCGTCTGAGCCCGAGCGACCGTGCCGAAGCGACTGCCGAAGGCGACTGCCGAACGGAGGCGGAGCGAGCCCCAGGAGCCGCGCGGGCCCGCAGGCATCCTCCGCCTCAGGCGTTCGCGTCCTGACGCTTCGCGCGCGCGGTGGCGCGTCCCCGCTCGGTCGCGTCGAGCACGACCTTGCGGATGCGCACCTTCTCG
>JASGGN010000049.1:0-13727 GCA_047605005.1 Microbacterium sp. | reverse complement strand
CAGCCCGGCGGCGCTTCACCCTGCCCACTTGACAAAACCACTCACATATCAGTCCAGCAGGAGGGCGGGCTCTTCGAGGATCGACGCCACGTCGGCGATGAAGCGGCTCATGCCGTCTCCGTCGATGACGCGGTGGTCGAACGAGCCCGACACGGTCGTCACCCAGCGCGGGCGCACCTCGCCGTCGACGACCCACGGCTTCTGCCGGATCGCGCCCATCGCCACGATGCCCGACTCGCCGGGGTTGATGATGGGGGTTCCGGCATCCATCCCGAATACGCCGATGTTGGTGATCGTGATCGTGCCGCCCTGCTGATCGGCGGGTGTCGTCTTGCCCTCGCGCGCCGTCAGGGTGAGCTTTTCGAGGCCGCGCGCGAGCTCGCGCATCGAGAGGTCTTGCGCGTCCTTGATGTTCGGCACCAGCAGCCCGCGCGGGGTTGCCGCCGCGATGCCGAGGTTCACGTAACCGCGCACCCGGATCTCGGCGCTGCCGTCTTCGTTGTCGATCCACGCGGCGTTGACCAGGGGCGTGCGGCGCACCGCCCAGATCACGGCGCGCGCCACGATCAGCAGCGGCGACACCTTGATGTCGGCGAAGTCGGGGGATGCCTTCAACCGCTTGACGAGCTCCATCGTGCGGGTCGCGTCGACGTCGGTCCACACCGAGACGTGCGGCGCCGTGTACGCCGAACGCACCATCGCCGACGACGTGGCCTTGCGTACACCCCGCACGGGGATGGTCTCCTCGCGCAGATTCGCATCGGGGCCGGCCATCGCTGGGCCCGGCACCGGCGGCGGGGCGACGGATGCCGCGACCTCCGCCGCGACGGGAATGCGCTGCTCGCGCTCGGCGGGGGCGTCGGGGGTGGCGAGATTCCGGAAGACGCTCGCCTGCTGCGCGTGCCGCACGACGTCGTCGCGCGTGACCTCGCCGGCGGGCCCCGACGGCGTGACATCGGCGAGGGTCACCCCGAGGTCGCGCGCCAGCTTGCGGACGGGGGGCTTGGCGACGACGCCGACCGAGGCGCGGACGGTCTCGGCTCGCGCGGCGGGGCGCACCCGCCGCGAGGTCGCGCCCGCGCCGGTGCCGTACCCGACCAGGACGGCGCCCTCGCCCTCGGGGGCAGGGGGGACGGCCGGCTCGCCGTGCGCGGACAGCCCGACCGTGGCGTCGGGAGTGCTCGCGGCACCCGCGATCGTGATGATCGGCGCACCCACCGTCACCGTCTGCCCCTCGGGCACCAGGAGCTCCCCCACCGTGCCGGCGAACGGCGACGGCAGCTCGACGAGCGATTTGGCGGTCTCGATCTCCACCAGCACGTCGTTGACCGCGACGGCATCCCCCGGCCCGACCCGCCACTGGACGATCTCGGCTTCCGTCAGCCCCTCGCCGACATCCGGCAGGTGAAACGTCTGCGTGCTCATCTGGACTCCCTGTTCTGCATCCATCATCCGCGAGACTGCGTTGCCGCGCCGAGACTGCGGGCGCCACACGCAGTCTCGGCGCTCAGACGCAGTCTCGCGATCATCATGGGGGTGGGCGGCGGTGGTCAGTAGGCCAGGGCGCGGTCGACGGCCTCGAGGATGCGGTCGGGGTCGGGCAGGAACACGCCCTCGAGCTTGGCGGGCGGGAACGGGACGTCGAACCCCGAGACGCGCAGCACGGGCGCCTCGAGCGCGAAGAACGCGCGCTCCATGACCGTCGCGGCGATCTCCGAGCCGACCGAGACCGACCCGGGCGCCTCCTGCGCGTAGACCATGCGACCGGTGCGGCGCACCGAATCCAGAATCGGGCCGTAGTCGATGGGCGAGAGCGAGCGCACGTCGACGACCTCGCACGAGGTGCCCTCGCTCTCGGCGAGCGCGGCGGCCTGCAGCAGCGTCGTGACCATGGCGCCGTGACCGACGAGGGTCACGTCGGTGCCCCGGCGGACGATCCGCGACGCGTGCAGCGGCAGCGCGCGCTCGGCGGTGTCGACCTCGCCCTTGAGCCAGTACTTCGCCTTCGGCTCCAGGAAGATCACGGGGTCGGGCGAGCGCACGGCATCCTGGATCATCCAAAACGCGTCGTTCGGCGTCGACGGCGAGACGACCCGCAGCCCCGGCGTGTGGGCGAAATACGCCTCCGGGCTCTCCTGATGATGCTCGATCGCGCCGATGTGCCCGCCGTAGGGGATGCGGATGACGACGGGGAAGGATGCCGCGCCCTCCAGCCGGTTGGTGAGCTTGGCCAGCTGAGAGGTGATCTGGTCGAAGGCGGGGAAGACGAAGCCGTCGAACTGGATCTCTACGACCGGGCGGAACCCCGCCAGCGCAAGCCCGATCGCGGTGCCGACGAGCCCGGACTCTGCCAGCGGGCTGTCGATCACACGCTGCTCACCGAACTCCGCCTGCAGGCCCTCGGTCACCCGGAAGACACCGCCGAGCCTGCCGATGTCCTCGCCCATCAGCACGACGTGGTCGTCGGCCGCCATGACGGCGCGAAGGCCGGCCGTGAGAGCCTTGGCAAGCGCCATCGTCTCGGTCATGACGCCTCCCCCGAAAGGGATGCCTCGTACTCGGCGAGCCAGCGCTGCTGCTCGGCGACCAGAGGGTGCGCCTCGCTGTACACGTGCGCGAACATCGCGTCGACCTCGAGCTCGCCCAGCGCGTTGGTGCGCACCCGCACGTCGTCGGCGTAGGCGTCGGCCTCGGCATCCACCTCGTCGAAGAACTCCTGCCCGGCGCCGCGGCTCTGAAGGTACGCGCGCATGCGGGCCACGGGGTCGCGCAGCGCCCAGGACTGCTCTTCTTCGCTCGTGCGGTACTTCGTCGGGTCGTCGCTCGTGGTGTGCGCGCCCATCCGGTAGGTCACCGCCTCGATCGCCTGCGGGCCGCCGCCTGCACGCGCCTCGTCGAGCGCGAGCTTGCTGACGGCGTAGCTGGCGATGACGTCGTTGCCGTCGACGAGCGTCGAAGGCATCCCGTACCCCGCGGCGCGCTGGAACAGCGGCGCGCGCGACTGGGTAGCGACCGGCACCGAGATGGCCCACTGGTTGTTCTGCAGGAAGAAGATCTGCGGCGTGCGGTAGGTCGCCGCGAACACCATCGCCTCGTGCACGTCGCCCTGGCTCGACGCGCCGTCGCCGTAGTAGACGATGACGGCCTCGTCGCGCTCGGGGTCGCCCGTGCCGCAGCGGCCGTCGAAGACGAGTCCCATGCCGTAGCCGGTCGCATGCAGGGTCTGCGAGCCGAGCACGAGCGTGTAGATGTGGACGTTGCCGTTGCGCGGGTCGGTGGGATTCCAGCCGCCGTGGGTGAGGCCGCGCATGACGCGGATGATGTCGATCGGGTCGACGCCGCGGGTCGTCGCGACGACGTGCTCGCGGTAGCTGGGGAAGATGTGGTCCTGCGCTCGGGCCGCTCGCACCGAGCCGACCTGGGCGGCCTCCTGCCCGAAGGACGGGGGCCACAAGGCCAGCTGGCCCTGGCGTTGCAGGTTGGTCGCCTGCCGGTCGAAGCCGCGCACGATGACCATGTCGCGGTAGAACGTCTCGAGGTCGGCGTCGGTCAGCGCGTCGATCAGCGGCAGGTATCGCTCGGCTGCGGGGGTGGGTGCGAAGGTCCCGTCGGAGGCCAGAACGCGCACGAGTGCCGGGTCGTCGGGCGGGGTCATGGATTCCACGCTATCCCCGTCCGCATGCGCTCCCCTGCATGCCGCGCACAACGGATGTCACGGAACCTCTGCGGGGTCCAACAGCCGCCGCGAATCACCACCCGGCTCGCGAATCACCAGCCTGCTCGCGCGCATGGACTGGTGATTCGCGGGAAAGCTGGTGACTCGCGGGGCGGCGGCGAGGGGCGCGGGTCAGGGGGCGAGGGAGGTGGCGACGGCGATCAGGGGGGTGAGGGACTCGTGCTCGCCGATCGAGATGCGCACGCCCTCGCCCGCGAACGGGCGGACGGTCAGGCCCGCGTCCTCGAAGGCGCTCGCGACCTCGAGGGCCCGGTCGCCGGCGGGCAGCCAGACGAAGTTGCCCTGCGCTGGGGGAACGTCCCAGCCGGCGGCGCGCAGACGAGCGGCGAGCTCGTCGCGGCGCTCGGCGATGACGGCGACACGCGCGCGCAGCTCGTCCTCGGCGGCGAGGCTGGCGAGCGCAGCCGCCTCGGCCTGCGCCGTGACCGAAAGCGGGATGGCTGCTCCGCGCGCCACGTCGAGGACGCGCGGGTCGCCGACGGCGTAGCCGACGCGCAGCCCGGCGAGTCCGTACGCCTTCGAGAAGGTGCGCAGCACGACGACGTTCGGATGCCCCGCGGCCAGCACCTCGGCACCATCGACCGCGTCGGGGTCGGTCACGAACTCGGCATACGCCTCATCGAGCACGATGAGCACGTCGGCGGGCACGCGCGCGACGAACGCGTCGAACGCGGCCTGCGTCACGACCGGCCCGGTCGGGTTGTTCGGCGTGCACACGATGATCATGCGCGTGCGCTCGGTGACGGCCTCCGCCAGCGCGTCGAGGTCATGGCCGCCGGTCGCTGTGTTCGGCACCGTGACGGGCGTGGCCCCAGCGACGACGACCAGCAGCGGGTATGCCTCGAACGAGCGCCACGAGAACAGGATCTCGTCGCCCAGCCCGCTCGTGGCCTGCGCGAGCTGGTAGAGGATCGACACCGACCCGGCAGCGACGTGCACGGCATCCTCGCCCACGGCGAACCGGTCGGCCAGGCGCGCGCGCAGGCGCGACGCCGTGGCATCCGGGTAGCGATTGAATGCCGTCGCCGCGCGCACCGCCTCGACCACGCCCGGCAGCGGGTCGAACGGATTCTCGTTGCTCGACAGCTTGAACGCGTCGGCTCCGGCCTGCTTGCCCTGTCTGTACCTGGGGAGCGCGGCGATCTCGGGCCGCACGCGCACGGGGATGTCGGTCACGCCCCGAGTCTACGGTTGGCGGCGTGTCGCGGCCGGTCCCGGGTTCGCCTCGCAGCTCGGCGCGTGGCGCACAATTCAGGCTCTTCGCCTCCGCGGGCCGGAATGTGCCGCCCGATGACGGCATCTGGCCTGAATTATGCGCCGCCTCTCGACGCGAGCGCTCAGCCGAGGCTCCCCGCGACCAGACGCCCGCGCGAGACCACCGCCGCGATCCGGCTCGTGTCGAGATCAGCGAGGCGTTCCCAGGGGCGACCCCTCACGATGACGAAGTCCGCCGCGAACCCGGGAGCGATCCGACCGACCTTCTCGCCGAGGCCGACGGCGGCGGCGGCACGCGAGGTCGCGGCGGCGAGCGCGCGCTCAGGGCTCCAGCCGAGAATGCGCGCCATCGCCCGGACCTCCGCCATCTGATCGCCGAAGGCGACGTGGTGGCCGTTGGCATCCGTCCCCAGCACGAAGTCGACGCCGGCGTCGGCTGCACCGCGCAGCAGTTCGTCGCGGCGGACGACGAGCTCCTGGGCCTTCTGCGCCTGCTCGGCGGAGACGGCCCGCTCCCCCGACGCGATGCGGTCGTTGATCAGCAGCGTGGGGGCGACCGTGAGACCCGCGGCGACGATACGCGCCGCCTGTCCCGGTGTCAGGAGGGTCGCGTGCTCGATCGAGTCGACGCCGGCGTCGAGCGCGGTGTCGATACCCTCGGGCGTGTGTGCGTGCGCCGCGACGGGCATCGACAGGGCGTGTGCCTCGTCGACGATGGCCGCGAGCTCCTCCGGCGTGTGGTTGCGCCACGAAGGCTTGTCGCCGCTGGAGAGCACGCCCCCGCTCGTGGCGACCTTGACGCCGTCGGCACCCGCGCGTGCCCACGTGCGCACGAGGCGTCGGCACTCGTCGGGGCCGTCGGCGGTCGGCCTGCGCGTGAGCACGGCGGGCGGCGTGAACAGATCGCCGTGCCCCGCGGTCATGCTCACCATGCCGTGCGCGAGGATGCGCGGGGCGGCGGCGACCACCCCGTCACGCACGGCGCGCGCGAGGGAGAACTGGATCTCGTCGGCGGACAGGTCGCGCAGCGTCGTCACCCCGCCGCGCAGGGCCGCCTGCGCGTGAGCGAGCCCGTGCAGGACCTGCTCCTCGGGGCGGGTCGTCAGCGGCCACGTCATGAAGTCGGCGGTGCCGCGCCCGGCATGACCGATGAGGTGCACGTGCGTGTCGACGAGTCCGGGGATCAGGCTCAGCGGCGCTGACCGGTCGCGCGCACGGCTGCTTGCGGCATCCGTCGCGACGGGCTCGACCGCGGTGATCGACCCGTCGATGCCGTCGTCGTCCCACGCGAGGTCGCAGGCGCCCAGGGTCCGCTCGCCGTCCCAGATCTCGATGCTCTCGATCCTCATCGACTCATGTTCGCAGGTCCACGCCCCGCGCCGCTCATCCTGCGCTGTGGCGGGGTCGGCTATCGTCGGCAGATGACCACGAACTCGGACACCTCAGACCTGGCCTCCACGCCCACGCTGGATGCCGTGGACACCGTCATCACGGGAGCGACCGTCCTCGCCTCGACGACGCCGCCCGCCCCCGGCTACCCGGACCTCCCACGGACGGACACGGCGGCCCGCGGGACGGTCACCTTCCTGCGCGATCATGCGATCGGCATCGCGAAGGGCGCGATCTCGTGGGTCGTTCCCACGGGAGAGGTGCCCGCCGCGATCCTCGCCGCCGCGAAGGTCCGGATCGATGCCCGCGGCCTCGTCGCCTACCCCGGGCTCATGAACGGGCACACCCACTCGCCGATGACGATGTTCCGGGGGTCCGCCGAGGACGTTCCGACGCACGAGTGGTTCAACGCCCACATCTGGCCGATGGAGGTGAACCTGACCGACCGCGACGTGTACCTCGGCGCTCAGCTGGCCATCGCCGAGATGCTCCTGGGCGGTGTGACGGCGTTCGCCGACCACTACTTCGCGACCGACCAGATCGCGCGGGCCGTGACGGAGACCGGCGCGCGCGCCGTCCTGGCATCCACCTTCTTCTCGAGTCAGGGCGAGGCCGGCATCGAGGGCTCTGCGGCGTTCGCGGAGCAGTGGAACGGTGCCGCCGGCGGGCGGATCACGACCGCGATGGGCCCGCACGCGACCTACACCGTGAACGACGCGGATCTCGAGCGCACGGCGGCGCACGCGAAGCGGCTGGGCATCCTCGTCCATATTCATGCCGCCGAGAGCATGTCGCAGACCGAGTCGACGCTCGCGCAGCGCGGCGTCACGCCGGTGCAGATCCTGCACGACACCGGCATCCTCGAGGCGGGGGCGATCATCGCGCACGGCACGGGCATCGTGGAGAGCGACCTGGAGTGGCTCACACCGTACGCCGACCGCGTCGGCGTCGCGGCATGCACGAAGGGGTATATGAAGCACGCCCACTCCACGACGCCCGTGCGCCTGCTGCACGACGCGGGCATCACGGTCGGCCTCGGAACGGACGGACCGGCGACGCACAACACCCTGGACATGCTGGAGAGCCTGCGGATGATGTCGCTGAAGCAGAAGGATGCCACGGGAGACGCCACCTGGCTCACCTCGGCGCACGCCCTCGATCTCGCGACGCGACAGAGCGCGGCCAACCTGGGCCTCGGCGGGACGCTCGGCGCGATCCAGCCCGGCTACCGCGCCGACATCGTGCTGCTCGATCCGTCCGGCCCGCACATGCAGCCGATGCACGATCTCGCCGCCGCGCTCGTGCTGAGCGCGCGGGCCAGCGATGTGCGCACGGTGCTCGTCGACGGCGAGGTCGTCGTGCGCGACGGCGTGCTGACCAGATTCGACCCGGCCGAGGCGATCGCGGAGCTGACGGCGCGGATCCCCGAGCTGACGGATCGCTCGAAGGGCACCATCCAGCACTACGCTCCCTGACCCCGTCCCGCTTCCTCGAGCGGTTCCGGCGGCGCACGTGCCGTGCGAGACTGACGCCACCATGAGATTGCTCATCCGTGTCGTCGTCAACGCGTTCGCGATCTGGGTCGTCACTCTCCTGACCGACCTGCGGGTGGTCGTGACCCCGTTCGCACCGGGCGAGACGCTGCAGCTGGTGCTCACCCTGCTCGCGGTCGCGGCGCTTTTCGCAATCGTGAACACGGTGATCGGGACGGTCGTCAGGATCGTCGCGATCCCGCTGTACATCCTCACCTTCGGCCTCATCTCGTTCGTCATCAGCGGCCTGCTGCTGTGGATCACGGCGTGGGTCACGAGCGGGTGGGGGTGGGGCCTGACGATCGGCGACTTCTGGCTCGGGGTCGTCGCGGCCTTCGTGATCTCGATCGTCAACGGAGTGTTCGGCATCATCCTCCGGCCCCAGGCGCGGCGGCGGTAACGCCCCCATACAGCGAGCCCGGAGGCGCCGGGGCCGGGACGTCGGATGCCCCGTAGACGAGGACGTCGACCGATGTCGCCTCAGCGAGATCGGCGAGGCGTTCCCGAACGCCGTCCATGCGCGGATCGTCCGTCTCGTCGAGCATCCGGGCCGTCTCGCCATAGGCGTCGAGCGCGTGCTGACCGAGGAGGCCCTCGCCGGTCAGCATCCCGCCGGGGCTCTCGCGCGACGCGACGAAGCTGCCCGCCGCTCCCACTCCGGCGGCGAACCCGCCGGCGGCGAGCACTGTGACGGGGTCGTCGAGGTGCACGAGCGCGACACTGAGGGTCTCGGGGCCGACGTCGGCCTGCACCGGGTCACCGAAGGTGACCAGCATCGGCACGTCATACTCGCCGGACAGGGCGAGGAAGGAGGCATCCATCGCCCCCTGCGAGTGACCGGCGAGGGTCACCGTGTCACCCGGCTGCGCGCCCGAGGCACGCAGTGCCGCGCGCACGGCCTCGTACGACTCGGCGTCGTTGCGGGTATAGAGCTCGAAGTTCGACTCCATGTCCCACGCTTCGTCGGGGGAGCCGCCGATGACCGTCCCCGAGATGTAGGCGGCGAATCGCCGCGAGCCGTCGGGCATCGTGTAGCGCTCGACGCGGACGCGGCCGTCGTCGCCCTGCGGGACGCGGTCGGCGA
Source organism: Microbacterium sp. (assembly GCA_047605005.1). Classification (GTDB taxonomy): domain Bacteria; phylum Actinomycetota; class Actinomycetes; order Actinomycetales; family Microbacteriaceae; genus Microbacterium. The sequence continues at coordinate 4,771 of JASGGN010000049.1, read as the reverse complement.
CCTCGGCGAGCGAGCCGGGCGGGACAGCGCTGCCCTGGCTGACGACGTCGACGCGCACGGCGGCGCGCGCGCTACCGACCGTCGTCCCCCGCGGCACCGTCCCTAGTCCGATCAGCGAGAACAGGGTCGTGCCTGCCAGGGCTGCGCCATCAACGCCGGGTACCCCGTAATGCTCGCCGATCGCCGCCGCCTGCGTGGCGAGCCACCGAGCGCTCTCTGCCGCGAGCCGCCCGATGATCAGCGGGTCTGCCTCCATCATCGCGCCCGCGCGGCGGCGCAGCTGCGTGGCGAGCTCGAGGTCGCCCGCCGATGCGGCGACGGCGGCGGCGGCGGTGAGCTCGACCACCTCGTACCGGTCCGCCATCGACGTGAGATCGCCGGCGAGGCGGCCGGCACGGTCGGCGGCATCCACGGCCGCGGGCGCCGGCGGCCAGCGGCCGACCCCGGCGTCCTGCACCAGCCGGCCCACCCGGACGAGCAGATCGCGGATGCCGTCGCACTCCGCCTCGATCTGGCGCAGCTGCGCGGCGGCCGCACGCAACGTCTCCGTGTCGACGGCGACGATGCCGCCGCTGCGGATGTCGAGATCATCGTCGGACACGGCTCACCACCCGACCTGCCAGAGCGCGTCGCGCCTCGCCGTGGACAGATCCGCCTCGAAGGCGTCGATGAGCTGGACGAGCCGCGCAAGGTCGTCGGAAAGGCCCGCGACCCCCGCGCAATAGGCGTCTGTCGCCTGCGAGCGCCACTGCGTGGCATCCGCGAGCGCCTCGACGCGGCTGCGGAGGGCGAGCGTCGCGACAGACGCCTCGTCGAGCAGTCGCCGCGCGGCGACGAGGGCGACGGGGTCGGTGAGCTGCTGCGTCGGTGACATAGGCCGAGGATGCCGCGCCGGCACGGCGCGCGGGGCCGGTTCCGCCCGATCCGTGGACAGTTCTGCGCAGGGGCGGCCTGGGGAGGAGGCGATGAAAACGACGAGGTCTCGGCATCCCTTCGCCGCTCGGGGCAGGATGTTCGCCCCTGGTCTTCCCGAGAGCGCCAGACGCGCGCAGAATGGGGCGCGTGCCGCACAGCGTCGTCTCGTCCTTCCGCGTGTCTTTCGTGTGCACGGGCAACATCTGCCGCTCGCCCATGGCCGAGGTCGTGCTGCGCGACCTCGCCGAACGTTCCGGGCTCGGCGCCTACGTCACGACCAGCAGCTCGGGCACGGGCGACTGGCACGTGGGAGAGCGCGCCGACGCACGCACGATCGATGCGCTGCGGCGGCGTGGCTACGACGCGGGCCGGCATCGCGCGCGCCAGTTCAGTCTCGAAGACTTCGATCGCAACGACCTGATCGTCGCGCTCGACCGCTCGCACGAGCGCATCCTGTCGAGTTGGGCGCGCACCAGCGACGACGCCGACAAGCTCGTGCTGCTGCTGTCGTTCGATCCCGATGCGAACGGAGCGCTCGACGTGCCCGACCCCTACTACGCCGGGCCGGAGATGTTCGACGAGGTGCTTGGTATGATCGAGAGCGCGAGCCGGGCGCTCTTCCGGCAGCTCGAACCCGCGATCCGTCCCTCGTCCTGAGCGCCCGTTCCTCCTCGATCGGAGCCCCGCCCAGTGACCACCGCCGCTTCCGAAAGCCCCACGGCCACGACGGTTTCGGCACTCCCGCCGCAGCCGCTCAGCCCCCTCGACGGGCGCTACCGCGGCGCCGTCGCAGGGCTGGCCGACTACCTCTCCGAGGCGGGCCTGAACCGCGCGCGCGTCGAGGTCGAGGTCGAGTGGGTCATCGCGCTGACCGACCGCGGGCTGTTCGGCGCGTCGCCGCTGACGGATGCCGAGAAGGATGCCTTGCGTGGCATATATCTCGACTTCGGCCCGGCAGAGATCGACTGGCTCGCCGCGAAAGAGGCGGTGACGCGGCACGACGTGAAAGCCGTCGAATACCTCGTGCGCGACCGCCTGGGCGCTCTCGGCCTCGACCGAATCGCCGAGCTCACCCACTTCGCGTGCACGAGCGAGGACATCAACTCCGCCGCCTACGCCCTGACCGTCAGGCGCGCCGTCGAGAATGTGTGGCTGCCCAAGCTGCAGCTGGTCATCGATGCGATCGCCGCCCTCGCCGACGAGCACCGTGACGCCGCGATGCTCTCGCGCACGCACGGACAGCCCGCGACGCCCTCGACGATGGGCAAGGAGCTGGCGGTGTTCGCGTGGCGCCTGCGGCGTGTCGCGGCGCAGATCGCCGGCGGCGAGTACCTCGCGAAGTTCTCCGGCGCCACCGGCACCTGGTCGGCGCACGTCTCGGCGGCCCCCGATGTGGACTGGCCGGCGCTGTCACGCCAGTTCATCGAGGGCCTGGGCATCGACTTCAACATCCTGACGACCCAGATCGAATCGCACGACTGGCAGGTCGAGCTGTACGACCGCGTGCGTCACGCCGGCGGCATCCTGCACAATCTCGCCACCGACATCTGGACCTACATCGCGATGGGCTACTTCGCGCAGATCCCCGTCGCCGGGGCGACCGGGTCATCGACCATGCCGCACAAGATCAATCCGATCCGCTTCGAGAACGCCGAAGCGAACCTGGAGGTCGCCGGCGGGCTGTTCCAGACGCTCGCCTCGACGCTGGTCACCTCGCGCATGCAGCGCGACCTCACCGACTCGACGACGCAGCGCAACATCGGGGTCGCCTTCGGGCACTCGCTGCTGGCCCTGGACAACCTGCAGCGCGGGCTCCGGGAGATCTCGCTGTCGCGCGATGTGCTGCTGGCCGACCTCGACGCGAACTGGGAGGTGCTCGCCGAGGCGATCCAGACCGTCGTGCGCGCCGAGATCGTCGCGGGGCGCTCCGCCATCACCGACCCGTACGCGCTGTTGAAGGACCTCACCCGCGGGCGCCGCGTCGGCGGCCCGGAGCTTGCCGAGTTCGTGCAGGGCCTCGACATCGGCGACGAGGCCAAGACGCGCCTGCTCGCGCTGACCCCGGCGACGTACACGGGCCTGGCCCCTCTCCTCGTCAACGCCCCGTAGCCCCTCACTCCTCCCGCGCGAGCCGCCAAGCCCCGTGCGAGCCGCCAAGCTGCGTGCGCACATAGCCTGGCGACTCGCACACAAGCTGGCGGCTCGCGAGGCCCTGTCTGCGGGCGGGCTCAGGTCAGCTGCGTGCGGGTGTCGGCGGCGGCGATGAGGTGCTCGTCGTGCGAGGCCACGAGCACCGCGATGCCGTCGCCCGTGAGCGCGCGCAGCACCGCGATGAGCTGGTCGGCGCTCGCCCGGTCGAGGCTCGCGGTCGGCTCGTCGGCCATGACGACGGCGGGGCCGCGCAGCAGCGCCCGCGCGAAGGCGACCCGCTGGCGCTCGCCGCCGGACAGGCGGTCCGGGTAGTGCGTCGCGCGCGTGCCGACGCCGAGCCGGTGCAGCAGGTCGCGCGCGGGGCGGGCGAGCTCGCGCGTGCGCCGATCGGGCACGGCGGGCAGCAGCACGTTCTCCAGCGCGGTCAGTCCGGGCAGGAGGTTGCCGCGCTGATCGAGGTATCCGACATGGTCGCGCCGGCGCGCGGTCACCACATCGTCGGCGAGACCCGTGATCTCCATCCCCTCCCAGAGCACTCGACCGGATGCCGGCGGCACGAGCCCCGCCGCGACCCGCAGGATCGAGGTCTTGCCCGAGCCGCTACGGCCGGCGAGACAGTGCATCCGCCCCCGCTCGAGGGTGAGGTCGTAGTCCTCGACGATGCGCAGCGGCTCGTCGCCCGGGCGCTCGTACTGGATCGTGACGCCGCGCAGTTCGACGGCGTGCCCGGTGAGGACGTCTGCGCTCATGGACGGACCCCTTTCATTCGGGTGCGTGCGGAGAAGGCGACCAGCGCCGTGACCGTCGCCGCGGCGACGGCGATGCCCGCGTACGTGAGCGCGGGGGCGGCGCCGACGGCGTGAGCGCCGAGCGCCGCGAGCACTCCGGTGACCACCAGCACGGGCACGACGATCACCGCGCCCTCGACGCGCTGCGCGAGCGCGAGTTGGCGGGTCGTCCAGCCCGCCGCGCGCAGGGCATCCCACTGCCGCGCGCGGCGCGTGAGGTCGAGGCGGCGGGTGAGGCGGGCCAGCAGGATGCCGCCGAGGATGCCGCTGGCCCCGAGCGCCGCCTGCGGCAGCGCCTGCCCGCCCGTGATGACCTCTGCCAGCGAGGACCGACCGGCATCGGCCCGACCGCTCGATACCGCCGCGACGAGGGCCGCGGCGGCGAGCCCCACGATGATCAGCGACAGGGCATGCACTCCCGTCGTGAAGGGGTGCACGAGCGCCTGCCGCGCCCCGAACCCGGCCGCCGAACGCGCCCCGAGACGCCGGGAGCGGGCGTCGCGGGGCTGCGCTCCGGTGCGGTGACGCGAGCCCGCGACGACCCCGACCAGGCCCGCGAGCGTCACCGTGGCGGCGACGATCGCGGCGGTCGTCCACACCAGGGCGGTGCCGCCCGAGGACACCACGGCGACGCCCGCGACGACGACGATCAGCGCGATTCCGGGCACCTCCTCGCCCGCGAACCACCGTGCAATGCGCGCCCGGGTGAACCCCAGCTCGCGCATGACGGCGGCCTGCGCGCGCCGTGTCGGGATGCCGGACAGCTGCACCGCCGCCAGCAGCAGGGCGGCGGCCGCGAGCGCGAGGGCGAGCACCGCGAACGATGCCCCGCCGACGGCGAGGGAGACCCGCGCGGCGGCACCGAGCTCCGACCACCGCTGCACGACGGTGCCGAGGTCGCCGACCTCCTGCGTGCC
>JASGGN010000048.1:0-14200 GCA_047605005.1 Microbacterium sp. | reverse complement strand
CGCGCAGCCCGAGGTGATCGAGCAGGAGCGCGACGGAGAGGATCGCGGCCGTGGGGTCGGCCTTCTGCTGGCCCGCGATGTCCGGCGCCGAGCCGTGCACGGGCTCGAACATCGACGGGAACGCGCCGTCGGGGTTGATGTTCCCCGATGCGGCGAGACCGATGCCACCGGTGACGGCGCCGGCCAGGTCCGTGAGGATGTCGCCGAAGAGGTTGTCGGTGACGATCACGTCGAAACGGCCCGGGTTCGTGACCAGGAAGATGGTTGCCGCATCGACGTGCAGATAGTCTACGGCCACGTCGGGGTGCTCGGATGCCACGGCGTCCACGATCCTCTTCCACATGCCGCCCGCGTTGACGAGCACGTTCGTCTTGTGCACGAGCGTGAGCTTCTGCCGCCGCCGCTGCGCGAGCCCGAACGCGTAGCGCACGACGCGCTCGACACCGTAGGCCGTGTTGACCGAGGTCTCGTTGGCGATCTCGTGCGGCGTGCCGCGGCGGATCGATCCGCCGTTGCCGACGTAGGGACCCTCGGTGCCCTCGCGCACCACGACGAAGTCGATCGCGCCCGGGTCGGCGAGCGGGCCGGGGGCGCCGGGGTAGAGCTTCGAGGGGCGCAGGTTGACATAGTGGTCGAGCTCGAACCGCAGCTTCAGCAGGAGGCCGCGCTCGATGTTCGCGTCCTTCAGCCGAGGGTCGCCCGGCACACCCCCGACCGCGCCCAGCAGGATCGCGTCGTGCGCTTTGATGGCGTCGAGGTCGGCATCGGTCAGCGTGTCGCCGGTGGCGAGGTAGCGGGTCGCGCCCAGCGAGAAGCGGGTCTTCTCGAAGGAGACCTCGGATGCCGCGGTCACGGCATCCAGCACCTTCTCCGCCTCGCCGACGACCTCGGGGCCGATGCCGTCACCGGGGATCAGGGCCAATCGGATCACGCGCGACATTGCTCTCCTTGCGGGTGCGGGGGGACGTTCTCAGCGTAGCGGCAGCGACGACGGCGGCAGCGACCGCCAGCGCCGCCCCCGCGAGCGCCGTCACGACGACGCCCGAGTCGAAGGCCTGCGCGGCCGCGAGCCGCAGTTGCTCGCCCGTGGCGCCTCCGAGCTCGTCGGCGACCGCCATCGCGCCGGCGAGGGTCTCGCGGGCAGCGTCTTCCAGGTCGGCGGAGACGCTCGCCGGAAGGACGATCCCGTTCCGGAAGACGGCGGTGAGGATGCCGCCGAGCACCGCGGTTCCGAGCACGGCGCCGACCTCGTACGCCGTCTCGGAGACGGCGCTGGCGGAGCCCGCCATCGAGGGCGGCGCGCTGGAGAGGATGAGATCGTTGGAGACCGTCTCGGCACCCCCGATGCCGAGACCGAGCAGCGCGAACGCCCCGATCAGCAGCCCGGTGTCGACATTCATCGCCGACACCGCCACGAGCGCGTAGCCTGCGACCGAGAACATCAGGGCGACCGGCACGACGATGCGCGCGTCGACGCGCGCGGCGATCGGCACGACCGCGAGTCCTGCCACGATCATCGCGATCATGCCGGGCACGAGCGCGAGGGCGGCATCCATCGGCGACAGGCCGGCGATCAGCTGCAGATGCTGGGCGGCGAAGAAGAGGAACCCGACGAAGGCGACGATGCTCAGCAGGTTCACCAGCAGCGCGCCGCTGAAGGTGCCGCGCCGGAACAGCCGCATGTCGAGCATGGGCTCGGGAAGCAGCAGCTGCCTGCGCACGAACAGCACGCCGAAGACGACGCCGACGAGCAGGAACGCCGACACCGCGCCGTCGAGGCCGTGCACGACGGTCTCCTTGATGGCGAGCACGATCGGCACCATCGTCGCCATGGACAGGACGCTGCTGAGCGGGTCGATCCGGCCCGGCTGCGGGTCACGGCTCTCGGGAACGAGGAGGGGCGCGGCGATCAGCAGCGGCACGAGCACCGGGACCGCCATCAGGAAGGCGGCGCCCCAGGAGAAGTGCTCGAGCAGGATGCCTCCGACGATGGGGCCGAGCGCGGCGCCGGCCGAGAACATCGAGGCCCACACGGCGATGGCGAACCGGCGCTGGTCGCGGTCGGTGAAGATCGAGCGCAGCAGCGACAGCGTCGAGGGCATGAGCATGGCGCCGAAGATGCCCATCGTCGCGCGGGCCGCGATGAGCAGCCCCGCCGACGGCGCGAACGCCGCGAGCGCCGAGATCGTCGCGAACCCGGTGGCGCCGATCAGCAGCATGCGGCGCCGGCCGAAGCGGTCGCCGAGGGTGCCCATCGTGACGAGGAGCCCCGCGAGCACGAGCGGGTACGCGTCGATGATCCAGAGCTGTTGTGCGCTCGTCGGGGCGAGGTCGAGCGCGATGGCGGGCATCGCGAAGCTCAGCACGGTGTTGTCCACCGAGACGAGCAGCGCGGGCAGCATGAGGACGACCAGGGCCGCCCATCCGCGGGCGCCGACCCGCTGTCCGTTTGCGTCTGCGAGAGTGAGTTCTTCTGTCAAAGTCATAATTACTAAACCGTCCAGCCGGTATAGTATCAGATGTCCGAGCTGAAGGCGGGAGGATGGAGGCATGAGCCGACCGCCGCACGCCCGCGAGAGCGTGCTCGACGCCTTCGAGCGCCTGCTCGTCGACGAGAGCGAGAGAGCCGCGACGATGGATGCCACCGCGCGGGTCGCGGGTGTCTCCAAGGGCGGCCTGCTTTACCACTTCGCCTCGAAAGACGCTCTCGAATCGGGCCTCATCGAGCGCCTCGGTGCGCTCGTCGACGCCGACATCGCGGCGATGACCTCCGCCCCCGAAGGCCCGATCGCCTACTTCCTGCGCTCGTCGGCAATGGATGACGACCCGCTCGATCGCGTGATCATCGCGGTGTCGCGTCTCGCGCAGGGCGGCAACCAGGCCGCGAGCGGCATGCTGCGCGACATCCGCGAACGCTGGGCGAGCGCCCTCCGGCCGCACACGAAGGACGCCGCGGCCCTCGACCTCGTGATGCTCGTGGCCGACGGCCTGTACTTCAACAACGCGCTGGAGGGAGGCACCATCCCGGGGCCGGTTCCCGCCGGCACCGCCATGGACGCGCTCATCGCGCTCGTGGAGACCGCCGCGCGGCGCTGAATCCGATTCGACTCGGGCGCCTCCGGCGCCTCGCTCAACGACCGGGGCGCGCAGTGCCCTTACCCCGGTCGTTGAGCGCGCACCGAGGGCGCGAGACGAAACGAACGACCCGAGAGCCTGGATTCCACTCGGGTGCGCCCGCACCCATCGACGTGAGGCCGTCAGTCCTCGGTGATCTCGATCTGGCGGAACAGGTCGGCGCCGACCGCGTCGCGCATCTCGGCGAGGATCCGCTCGGGGACGGGCGAGTCGATCGTGAGCACCGAGAGGGCGCGGCCGCTGGCATCCGGGTGTGCGACGAAGAGCCCCTCGATGTTGATGCCCGCCTCCCCGAGCTTCTGTCCGTAGATCGCGACGATGCCGGGGCGGTCGGCGTAGCGCATGACGACGTGGTGCCGCTCGATCGGGACCTCGATCTCGTAGCCGCCGATCGCGACGATCTTCGGCACCATCCGCGTGCCCGCGAGCGTTCCCGCGACCGACAGCACGGAGCCGTCGGAGAGCGTGCCACGCAGGATCGTGATGTTGCGGTACAGGGGGCTGTCCGCCTCCACGATCAGGCGCGTCTCGATGCCGCGCTGCTCCGCGAACAGCGGCGCGTTCACATACGAGACGTTCTCGCTGACGATCTTGGTGAAGATGCCCTTGAGCGCGGCGAGGCGGTAGACGCTCACGTCGTAGGCCGCGAGCTCGCCGCGCACCTCGATGTCGAGACTGGTCAGGGCGCTTGTCGCCAGGCCCGCGAACACCTGGCCGAGCTGCTCGACCAGCGCGATGCCGGGGCGCACGAAGGGGTCGATGACGCCGCCGGCGACGTTGACGGCATCCGGCACGAGGTCGCCTTCGAGGGCGAGCTTGACGGAGCGCGCGACCGAGACGCCCGCCTTCTCCTGCGCCTCCTCGGTGGAAGCTCCCAGGTGCGGCGTCACGACGACGTTCGGAAGGGACAGCAGCGGGAAGGCCGTGCCGTCCTCCTTCGGCGGCTCCGAGGTGAAGACGTCCAGGCCCGCGCCGGCGATCTGCCCGGTCGTGAGCGCCGTGTACAGCGCCGCCTCGTCGATGAGGCCTCCGCGCGCGACGTTCACGACGTATGCCGTCGGCTTCATGAGCGCGAACTGCGCCGCCCCGATCATCCCGGTCGTCTCGGGCGTCTTGGGCATGTGGATCGTCACGAAGTCACTCTGCGCGAGCAGCGCGTCGAGGCTCAGCAGCGTCACGCCGAGCTGCTGAGCGCGCGCCGGGGTGACGTAGGGGTCGTACGCGACGACCGACACGCCGAAGGCCTGCAGGCGCGCCGCGATGAGCCCGCCGATGCGGCCGAGCCCGACGATGCCGACGGTCTTCTCGAACAGCTCGGTGCCCGTGAACGAGCTGCGCTTCCAGGCGCCGGCGGAAAGAGAGGCGTGCGCGGCGGAGATGTGGCGGGCCAGGCTCAGGATGTGACCGACGGTGAGCTCCGCGGCGGAGATGATGTTCGAGGTCGGCGCGTTGACGACCATGACCCCCGCGGCCGTCGCCGCCTTGATGTCGACATTGTCCAGGCCCACGCCCGCCCGGGCGATGACCTTGAGAGCGGATGCCGCGGCGATGGCCTCGGCATCCACCTTCGTCGCCGAGCGGACGAGGATCGCGTCGGCGTCGGAGATCGCCGACAGCAGCGCCGGCCGATCGGTGCCGTCGACCGTGCGGATGTCGAAGTCGGGCCCGAGGGCGTCGATCGTGGCGGGAGAGAGTTCTTCGGCGAGGAGGACGACGGGCTTTGACACGGGGGGACTTTCGGGAGAACGTGCGGACGCGGCACGGGGCAGGGCAGCAACAGCCTACCGGCACCCGGCGACGACGCCCGAACGCGTGCGCACCCGCGGACCCGGATCCCTCAGCCGAGCATCGACGCCCCGGCGACGATGCTGTAGGCGACGACGTCGAGCCAGAACACCGCGACGACGGCGAGTCCGGTCAGCAGCACGAGCGCGAACTGCCACCATGATCGCCGCCGGGCGATCACGAAGGCCGCCCCGAACGCGATCAGGGGGAAGGCGACCGCCAGCAGCAGCACGAACCAGCCGTAGGCGTTGAGGGCGACGGTGCCGGTCGCCTGCGCGACGAGGAAGGCGAGCGCGTTCCAGACGGCATATGAGTAGAACAGCCCGAAGAACACCGAGATCGTGACGAGGAGCCACACCGGCATCCGCGCCGCGGGCACGCGCTGAGCGGTGCTCACTGCCCCACCGCCCCGATCATGACGAAAGGCCACGGAATCAGCAGCGCAAAGCCGCCCACCAGCCAGCTCAGGCGCACCCACGCCTTCGACCCGCGTGTGAGCAGGTACGTCGTGCCGAACCACAGCGCCGGTGCGGCAACGGCCAGCCAGAACGAGAACCGGTAGCCGATGGGGCTGACGAGGAACTGCGCCGTGCCTTCGAGGCGAAGCCCGCCGACGACCCCGCCGATCGTGAACAGGGCGTACGCCCCCGCCAGGATGCCGAGGGTCACGAGCATCGCGTTGCTGAGCGGGGGCTGCTCCCCCGGCATCCTCACGGTGCCGTCTGCATCCAGGCGACCGACCTCGTCGCTGCCCTTTCCGACTGCGGTGAAGCCGTCGGGCAGGGCCGGCGGCCGACCCTGCGCCGGTTGCTGACCCTGCGCCGTTGCCGGGGGCTGCTCCTGAGCCGCGCGTCCGCCGACGTGCAGAGTCGGATCGTCGTCGCCCCAGCTGAGCGCGTCGTCGTCACCCGCGTCCGCCGGAGGCTGGTTCGTCACGAGGCCAGCGTAGCGCGCGTCGCGAATCCCCCGGCATCCTCCCCCGCCGCCCTCGCCACCCTCGCCATCCTCGTCGCCCGCGCCTGCGCTCGCGCGGCACAGTCCTGCACGGGCGCCAGAAAGCTGCACGGGCACAAGAAACCTGCACAAGCCCCGGAAAGCTGCACGGGCACCAGAAAGATGTGCAGCGCGAGCAGAGAACTGCCGCGCGAACCGCCCCTGCGCCCGCAGAGCTCCGCCCGCAGACATGCGCCCGCCGGGGACAGCCACAGCGACCGTGGGGCAGGACAGCTCGGACCCAGAGTCCCAGAAACCACCGAACCCGGCCCTGGGTACGGGGCCGGGTTCGGGTGCGGCGTATCGCCACGGCCGGCGCTGGTGGGGCCGGCGGTCTGGGGGGTCTCGATGCACCGCGCCTGACGGCACGGCGCTGGAGAACCGGGGGTCAGCGCGCGGCGGAGCCCTCCACGTAGTCGGCGTCCTGCTGCTTCCACGCGAACAGGGCGCGCAGCTCCTTGCCGACCTCCTCGATCGGGTGCTGGGCGGCCTTCTCGCGCAGGGCGAGGAACTCGGGTGCACCGGCATCCTGGTCGCCGATGAAGCGCGTCGCGAACGCGCCCGACTGGATGTCGGCGAGCACGGCCTTCATGTTCTCCTTGACGTGCGGGTCGATCACGCGCGGGCCGGAGACATAGTCGCCGTACTCGGCCGTGTCGGAGACCGACCAGCGCTGCTTGGCGATGCCGCCCTCCCACATCAGGTCGACGATGAGCTTGAGCTCGTGCAGCACCTCGAAGTAGGCGATCTGCGGCTGGTAGCCGGCCTCGGTCAGGGTCTCGAAGCCGTACTGGACGAGCTGCGAGACACCGCCGCAGAGCACGGACTGCTCACCGAACAGGTCGGTCTCGGTCTCTTCCGTGAAGGTCGTCTTGATGACGCCGGCGCGCGTGCCGCCGATGGCCTTCGCGTAGGCGAGAGCCGTGTCCCACGCGTGACCGGAAGCGTCGCGCTCGACCGCGATGATGTCGGGGATGCCGCGACCGGCGACGAACTCGCGGCGCACCGTGTGGCCCGGGGCCTTGGGCGCGACGAGGATGACGTCGACGCCCTCGGGAGCGTCGATGTAGCCGAAGCGGATGTTGAAGCCGTGCGCGAAGGCGAGCGTCTTGCCGGCAGCCAGGTTCGGCTTGATGTGGTCGCTGTAGATGCCGCGCTGGTGCTGGTCGGGCGCGAGGATCATGATCAGGTCGGCCCACGCGGTGGCGTCGGCGACGCTCTTGACCTCGAAGCCGTCATCGGTGGCCTTCGGGATCGACTTCGAGCCCTCCTTGAGGGCGATGACGACCTCGACGCCCGAGTCGCGCAGGTTCTGCGCGTGGGCGTGGCCCTGCGAGCCGTAGCCGACGATCGCGACCTTCTTGCTCTGGATGACCGACAGGTCGGCGTCGTTGTCGTAGAAGATCTCAGCCATATTCGTTGTTCTCCTTGATTGTGGTTCGAGATGGTGACGGTCAGCCGCGCAGGACGCGCTCGGTGATGGACTTGCCGCCGCGGCCGATGGCGAGCAGGCCCGACTGGGCGAGCTCCTTGATGCCGAACGGCTCGAGGGCGCGCAGGAAGGCGTCCACCTTGCCCTTGTCTCCGGTGACCTCGATCACGAGCGCCTCGGGGGCGTAGTCGACGATCTGCGCGCGGAACAGGTTCACGACCTCGAGGACGTTGGCCCGGGTCTGGTTGTCGGCACGGACCTTCACGAGCATGTGCTCGCGCTGCACCGAGGCGACGGGATCGAGCTCCACGATCTTGATGACGTTGATGAGCTTGTTCAGCTGCTTGGTCACCTGCTCCAGCGGGAGCTCGTCGACGTCCACCACGACCGTGATGCGCGACAGGCCGGGCACCTCGGTGACGCCCACCGCGAGCGACTCGATGTTGAAGCCGCGGCGGGCGAACAGCCCCGCCACGCGGGTCAGCAGACCCGGCTTGTCCTCGACGAGGAGGCTCAGCACATGACTGGTCATCTCACGCCTCCTCTTCGAACGCCGGCGAGTGGTCGCGCGCGTATTGCACGTAGCTGTTGCTCACGCCCTGCGGCACCATCGGCCACACCATGGCGTCGGCGGAGACGACGAAGTCGATGACGACGGGACGGTCGTTCGTGGCCAGGGCCAGCTCGATCGCGGCGTCGATCTCCTCCTCCTTCTCGACCCGGATCGCCAGGCAGCCGTAGGCCTCCGCGAGCTTGATGAAGTCCGGGATGCGGGCGGTGCCGTGTCCCGTGTTCAGGTCGGTGTTCGAGTGCCGGCCGTCGAAGAACAGGGTCTGCCACTGACGCACCATGCCCAGCGACGAGTTGTTGATGATGGCGACCTTGATCGGGATGTCGTTGATGACGCAGGTCGCGAGCTCCTGGTTGGTCATCTGGAAGCAGCCGTCGCCGTCGATCGCCCACACGACGCGTTCCGGCTCGGCCACCTTCGCACCCATCGCGGCCGGGACCGCATACCCCATGGTTCCGGCGCCGCCGGAGTTGAGCCAGGAGTTGGGGCGCTCGTAGCTGATGAACTGCGCGGCCCACATCTGGTGCTGCCCCACGCCAGCCGCGTACACCGCCTCGGGGCCCGTGATCTCACCGATCCGCTGGATGACGTACTGCGGCGAGAGGAGTCCGTCCTCGGTCGGTGCATAGCCGAGCGGGAACTCCGCGCGCAGTCCGTCGAGATACGACCACCATTGTTCGAGGTCAGCGCGGCCGTCCACGACGGCGCCGTGGAACGCGCTGTCCAGGTCGACGAGCACCTCGCGCACATCCCCCACGATCGGCACGTCCGCCGCGCGGATCTTCGAGATCTCGGCCGGGTCGATATCGACGTGCACGATCTTGGCGTTCGGGGCGAAGTCGTCGACCTTCCCCGTGACACGGTCGTCGAAGCGCGCGCCGAGGGCGACGATGAGGTCGGCCTCCTGCAGGGCGAGGACAGCCGGCACCGCACCGTGCATCCCCGGCATGCCGAGGTGCTGCGGGTGCGAATCGGGGAAAGCGCCGCGCGCCATGAGCGTCGTGACGACCGGTGCGCCGGTCGACTCGGCGAGCGTGCGCAGTTCGCGCGACGCGCGAGCGCGGATGACCCCGCCGCCGACGTACAGGACCGGCTTCTTCGCCTCGGCGAGCAGGTTCGCCGCCGCCACGATCTGCTTGCCATGGGCCTTGGTCACCGGGTGGTAGCCGGGCAGATCGATCTTCGGCGGCCACACGAAGCGTGCGCTGGCCTGCTGCGCGTCTTTCGTGATGTCCACGAGCACAGGGCCGGGGCGCCCCGTCGAGGCGATCTCGTAGGCCGCCGCGAGCGCCCCGGGGATCTCCTCGGCCTTCTTCACGAGGAACGAGTGCTTCGTGATGGGCATCGTGATGCCGACGATGTCCGCCTCCTGGAAGGCGTCCGTGCCCATCAGGTGGCTGAAGACCTGCCCCGTGATGCACAGCAGCGGCACCGAGTCCATGTACGCGTCGGCGATCGCCGTGACGAGGTTGGTCGCACCGGGCCCGCTGGTCGCGATCGCGACGCCCGTCTTGCCGGTGGCGGCCGCGTAGCCCTCGGCGGCGTGACCGGCACCCTGTTCGTGGCGCACGAGGATGTGGCGGACGGCCTCGTCGTCCATCAGCGGGTCGTAGACGGGCATGATGGCCCCGCCCGGGAGGCCGAACACGTCCGTGACGCCGAGCAGTTCGAGGGAGCGGACGACGGCCTCGGCGCCGGTGAGCAGCGGGGCGGACGGAGTGCGGGCAGGCGGCCGGGGGACGGCCGCAGCGGTATCGAGTGACATGAGCGAGACCTCGGGGGGAACGAATGAGAAGACGAAGCGGGCGTCAGCCCGTCGTGGCGCCCTCAGCGGCGGAGCGCACGAGCTTCGAGTACTTGGCCAGAACGCCACGGGTATAGCGCGGAGGAAGGGGCTCCCAGCCCTCGCGGCGGGAGGCCAGCTCTGCCTCGTCGACGAGTAGATCGAGAGTGCGAGCCGCGATGTCGACCCGTATCAGATCACCATCGCGCACGAAGGCGATGGGACCTGCGTCCACCGCTTCGGGTGCTATGTGGCCGATGCACAGGCCGGTTGTGCCGCCGGAGAATCGACCGTCCGTCAAGAGTAATACATCTTTCCCGAGGCCCGCGCCCTTGATGGCCGCCGTGATGGCGAGCATCTCACGCATTCCGGGCCCACCCTTGGGGCCCTCGTAGCGGATGACCACGACGCTGCCGGGTTCGATGGTGCCCGCGGCGACGGCATCCATCGCGCCGCGTTCGCGCTCGAAGACGCGCGCCGGACCCTCGAAGACGTCGGCGTCGAAGCCGGCGGACTTCACGACCGCGCCCTCCGGCGCCATCGAGCCCATGAGCACCGTGAGCCCGCCGGTGGCGTGGATCGGGTCGTCGAGGCGGTGGATGACGGTGCCGTCGATGGGGCCGGGGCTGAGCTCTTCGAGATTCTCGGCGAGGGTCTTGCCGGTGACGGTGAGTGCGTCGCCGTGCAGCAGCCCGGCATCCAGCATGCCCTTCATGATGACCGGGATGCCGCCGTGCCGGTCGACGTCGTTCATGACGTACTTGCCGAAGGGCTTCATGTCGGCGAGGTGCGGGACCCTGTCGCCGATGCGGTTGAAGTCGTGCAGGGTGAGCTCCACCTCGGCCTCACGCGCGATCGCGAGCAGGTGCAGCACGACGTTCGTCGAGCCGCCGAGCGCCATCGCGAGCGCGATCGCGTTCTCGAACGCATCGGGCGTGAGGATGTCGCGGGTCGTGATGCCCTGGCGCAGCAGGTTCACGACGGCCTCGCCGGATCGATGCGCGAAGTAGTCGCGACGGCGGTCGGCGGACGGCGGGGCCGCAGAGCCCGGCAGCGACAGACCGAGGGCCTCGGCGACAGAGGCCATCGTGTTGGCGGTGTACATGCCGCCGCACGCGCCCTCACCGGGGGCGAACGCGCACTCGATGCGCTTGAGGTCGGCCTCGCTCATCCGGCCGGCCAGGCACGCGCCCACGCCCTCGAACGAGTCGACGATCGTGATGTCCTTTTCGGTGCCGTCGGACAGCTTCACCCAGCCGGGGGCGATGGACCCGGCGTAGAGGAAGACGCTCGACAGGTCCAGCCGCGCGGATGCCATGAGCATGCCGGGGATCGACTTGTCACAACCGGCCAGCAGCACCGTGCCGTCGAGGCGCTCGGCCATGACGACGGTCTCGACGGAGTCGGCGATGACCTCTCGGCTGACGAGAGAGAAGTGCATCCCCTCGTGACCCATCGACACGCCGTCCGAGACGGAGACGGTGCCGAACTGGAGGGGGTATCCGCCGCCCGCATGCACGCCTTCCTTGGCGCCTTGCGCGAGACGGTCGAGGCTCAGGTTGCAAGGGGTGATCTCGTTCCAGCTCGACGCGATGCCGATCTGCGGCTTGTCCCAGTCGTCATCGCCCATGCCGACGGCACGGAGCATGCCGCGCGACGTCGTCGCCTCGATGCCGTCGGTGACGGCACGGCTGCGCGGCTTGATGTCGACGGGGGAATCGTCGGTGATTTCGAGTTCAGGCATTCTGAAAGTCTATTCCCGCGCGACGGCCTCGCGGATCTGACCGCGCCCGCTTCTTCGCTAACGTGGGGATCATGCGCAACTACCTGTTCGGCACCGGGATCATCTCCGCTGTAACGAGCGGTCTCGCGTTGCTGCGGAGCGCACGCGGAGACGTGCCGTTCACCTGGCGGCAGGCGCTCGCCTGGGTGAGCTGGGGCATCACCTTCGCTCTCGCGATCGGCACGATCGTGGACACCTACCGTGCGTCCCGCGGCGGCCTCGCGCCCGTCGACTCCCCCGTGCACGGACGCGAGCAGAAGCTTCAAGCCAAGCACGACGGGCACTGAGCGGGCAGGCGCCCCGCTCCGTCCCGACCTCATGACGACGAACGCCGTGTCCTTCACGGCCCCGCTCAGCGCGTGAGGATGAGCGCTTCGCCCTGACGTGCCCGATCGCGATGCCGCCGCCGCACAGGGCGCCCGCCGCCGTGCCGGAACCGCGGCGGACCCGCGTGGCCGGGCACTGATGTCGCCCGCCGTTTCTCATTAGATACTGTCGATATATACTTCCGTTATGGACCATACCGACGACATCCTCCGTCTCGTCACCGGCGCCCACGCCCTCACCCGCGTCGCGTCGCTCGAGACGCGGAACGAGGCACCTTCCGCTCAGTGGCGCACGCTCAGCATCCTGCGTGAGCACGGCCCGCAGCGAGTGGGCGACCTGGCAGCGCTCAGCCGGGTGAGCCAGCCCGGCATGACCCGGCTGGTCGCGCAGATGTCCGAGGCCGGCCTGCTCGAACGCGCTGCCGACGACACCGACTCCCGTGCAACCGTCGTCTCC
Organism: Microbacterium sp.; assembly: GCA_047605005.1. Taxonomy (GTDB): domain Bacteria; phylum Actinomycetota; class Actinomycetes; order Actinomycetales; family Microbacteriaceae; genus Microbacterium. Next base: position 1,935 of record JASGGN010000048.1, on the reverse strand, counting down.
GCCACACCCGCCGGGCTCGTCGCGCTGGACGAGTGGATGCAGGTGCTCGGCGAGGCGCTTACGCCCCGCTTCAGCGACCTCGACGAGGACGACTGGCGCGCCGTCCGCCGCGCCGCCGACATCCTCACCGCCCACACCGGCGTCACCCTTGCCCGCGCCCCGATCACCCGCACCCCGATCACCCGCACCCCGATCATGGAGGTGGCACGATGAGCACAACACCCTCCGTCAGCGTCTGGCGGCAGCCCGCACAGGTCTGGGCCGTCGCGTTCGCGTGCGTCATCGCGTTCATGGGAATCGGCCTGGTGGACCCGATCCTTCCCGCCATCGCAGAGTCCCTCGCGGCCACGCCGGTCGAGACCGAGATGCTCTTCACGAGCTATCTGTTCGTCACCGGTTTCGCAATGCTCTTCACGAGCTGGCTCTCCTCGCGCATCGGAACCAGGGCGACGCTCCTGAGCGGCCTCGGCCTCATCGTCGTGTTCGCCCTCCTGTGCGCCCTGTCGGGCACCGTTGACGCGATCATCGGCTTCCGCGCCGGGTGGGGACTCGGCAACGCGCTGTTCATCTCGACGGCGCTGGCGACGATCGTCGGCGCCGCCTCCGGCGGATCGGGTGCGGCGATCATCCTCTACGAGGCAGCACTCGGCATCGGCATCGCGATCGGACCGCTCCTGGGCGGCATCCTCGGCGAGATCAGCTGGCGCGGGCCGTTCTTCGGGGTCGTCGCGCTCATGGCCATCGCGTTCATCGCGGTGCTCGTCCTCGTCCGCGACGGCGACAAGCCCAACCCCGTGAAGCTGTCGGCGCCCTTCGCGGCACTGCGTCAGCCGGCGCTCGCGGTGCTCGCCGTCGCGGCGCTCTTCTACAACATCGGGTTCTTCGTGCTGCTGGCATTCTCGCCGTTCCCTCTCGGGTTCGGCGCGATGGGCATCGGCCTGACGTTCTTCGGGTGGGGGGTGGCCCTGGCGATCACGAGCGTCTGGGTCGCGCCGATCCTGTTGCGTCGCCTGTCGCGTTCGGGTGCGATGGTGCTCGTGCTGCCACTGCTGGCGATCGACCTGGTCGTCGCGGCGATCTTCGTGGCATCTCCTGCCGCGCTGGTTTCCTGCATCGTCGTCGGCGGTCTGCTGCTGGGACTCATGAACACGATCCTCACCGAGTCGGTCATGGAGGCCACCGACCTTCCGCGCTCGGTCGCATCGTCCGCGTACTCCGCCGTGCGCTTCCTCGGCGGGGCGGCCGCTCCCCCGATCGCGGCCGCCCTGTGGCACGCGCTCAACGCATCGGTGCCGTTCGTCTTCGCCGCCGTCTCGATGCTGATCGCCGCCGGTGTGATCCTCATCGGGCGGCCCGCGCTGGCTCGCATCGACGGGCACGCATCGGATGCCGAAGAAGAGGCGGCCGCCGTCCTCATCGGCGACGCCGCGTGACCGCTACCTGACCGTGGACCGAGCGCCGGACGAGTTCTCGGGGACCAGTCGCAGCTCCGGGGCCGCCGGGCCTGTCGCTCGCATCACCAGCGGGTGCAGAGCGTGAATGAGCAGACGCCGTTGCGGTTCTCCCCGGTGCTCGCGGTCTTTGTCGCCGCTCCTTCCCCGATCTTCCTGACGAGGGACCCGGTGCGCAACAACTCAGGATGTGTGCGCACGTTCCCTGCGCTCCGCCGCGTCACGGCGCGGTTCGTCGCCGTCGGGAGTCGGCAATCTTCCTGAGTTGTTGCGCTCATCGGTGACGTCCTGAGTCGGCGCACCGTCACAACGACGGGGTTCCTCGCCCGAAGATGGGCACAGTCGCTCTCTGGTGAGCATGGCGAAGGCCCCCGATCCTCGTCTTCTGAGGGATCAGGGGCCTTCGTTGCGGTGTGCACCCCCTGGGACTCGAACCCAGAACCCACTGATTAAGAGTCAGTTGCTCTGCCGATTGAGCTAGAGG
>JASGGN010000047.1:0-14319 GCA_047605005.1 Microbacterium sp. | reverse complement strand
CGAACCCGTGTAAACGGCTTTGCAGGCCGGTGCCTAGCCGCTCGGCCACGCCACCATGTGGTTCGGTGCGGTTCGACCCACGTGTCAAGAATCTCCCGAGGGAAGGACTCCTGCACTCGAGCGGATGACGAGACTCGAACTCGCGACCCTCACCTTGGCAAGGTGATGCGCTACCAACTGCGCTACATCCGCGTGCTCCCGGTCGCCCGGGAACCTCATCGACTTTAATGCACGAAACCGCCTTCGCCAAACCGGCCCGACCCCCGCGTGTCTTCTCGCGAGGATTCGTGACGCGGCTCGGCATCCGGTAGCATCGGATGCTGGTCCTTGCGGATCATGGGCGATTGGCGCAGTTGGTAGCGCGCTTCCTTCACACGGAAGAGGTCGTCGGTTCGAGTCCGGCATCGCCCACAACCCGGAGAGGCCTTCTGTCGTTTGGCAGGAGGCCTTTTCGCTGCCGTCATCCCGCCGCCTCGCTCTCATCGTCGCGCACCCCCGACGCACCCCCGCCGCCGTTCAGCAGCGCCAGAGCCGCCAGATCAGCGCGTGATCCCTGGTAGTGGACGTCGTTCCTCGACGTGACCGACACATCGGCGTGCCCCATGTACTTCGAGAGCGTCGCGAGGTCAACGCCCTTCGCGATAGCGAACGTGGCGAACGTGTGCCGCAGGTCGTATATGCGCCGCCCGTCGCTCGCTGCCGTGTAGCCCGACGAACGCAGGAACGACGAGCGCCAGAGCAGGCCCCCGTTCTCGCCGATCAGCAGCAGCTCGTCGCGGCTCTTGGCGAGCACCAGGCGCCTTGACAATCGCGCACCAGGCGCTTGACAATGCTGTGCGCCCGATCCGTCAGCGGTACCGTGCGAGCCGTGCGCCCCTTCGTCGGTGACGCTTCCTGCCCCTCCGACCGTGAGCGCGCCACGCGCAGCAACGCGTATCGGTAACTCGATGAGGTCACGCCGCCGAAGCTCTCTCGCCTCGCCCCACCGGAGCCCCGTCTCAGCGAGGAACACCACGACATCGGCCAGATGCTCCGACCGTTCCCGCACCTTCGCGACGGTCACCGCAAGCTCCGACTCCGAAAATCACCCCGACAACGAATTCAGGGGTCTCAGAGACACCCCAGGCCCAGCAAGATCAAGGGAATACGCCGCTTGAGCGCCTTCCCACCGAAGGGGATGTTTCCATGTGCCCGAGCTTGCGCGCCGAGCTCGACGCCCTGGCGTCACGCTCCCGCAGCGAACGGTGCGCCGCCATCACAAATCCGTGGCCTCCTCCGGCCGGATGTGACTAGGCTGATCCAGGATGCGTTGTCGCCGTTAGACAAAGCCTCGCGCTCCTGGAACCCCACCCCTGGCAGCAGCTGCCAGAAGACGAAAGGTGTCTCGTGCCGGTCAACGATCAGGATCCGTATTCGCAGGGCCCGCAGGACAGCGATCCGGAAGAGACGTCCGAATGGGCGGAGTCGCTGCAGCAGCTCGTCGACGCCAAGGGCGCGGGCCGCGGTCGCGAGATCATGCTCAGCCTGCTCAACAAGTCGCACGAGCTGCACCTGAATGTCCCGCAGGTTCCGGTCACCGACTACATCAACACGATCGCACCCGAGAACGAGCCCGCCTTCCCCGGCGACGAGGAGATCGAGCGCCGCTACCGCCGCTGGATCCGCTGGAACGCCGCCATCACGGTGCACCGTGCCCAGCGCCCCGGCATCGGGGTGGGCGGCCACATCTCCAGCTACGCGTCGTCGGCGTCGCTGTACGAGGTCGGCTTCAACCACTTCTTCCGGGGCCTCGACAACCCCGCCGGCGGCGACCAGATCTTCATCCAGGGGCACGCCTCCCCCGGCATCTACGCACGCTCCTTCCTCGAGGGCCGGCTGTCGCAGGAGAACCTCGACGCCTTCCGGCAGGAGAAGTCGCGCGCTCCCTACGGCATCCCGTCGTATCCGCACCCGCGCCTGCTGCCGGAGTACTGGCAGTTCCCGACGGTGTCGATGGGCCTCGGCCCGATCAACGCCATCTACCAGGCGATGACCAACAAGTACCTCACCAACCGCGGCATATCGGATGCCTCGGGCTCGCACGTCTGGGCGTTCCTCGGCGACGGCGAGATGGACGAGGTCGAGAGCCGCGGTCAGCTGCAGGTCGCAGCAAACGAAGGCCTCGACAACCTCACCTTCGTCGTCAACTGCAACCTGCAGCGCCTCGACGGCCCCGTGCGCGGGAACGGCAAGATCATCCAGGAACTCGAGGCGTTCTTCCGTGGCGCCGGCTGGAACGTCATCAAGGTCGTCTGGGGCCGGGGCTGGGACCGCCTGCTGCAGCAGGACGAGTCCGGCGCGCTCGTGCGGATCATGAACACGACCCCCGACGGTGACTTCCAGACCTTCCGCGCGGAGGACGGCGGGTTCATCCGCAACCACTTCTTCGCCCGCGATGAGCGCACCGCGAAGCTGATCGAGGGGTGGAGCGACGAGGACATCTGGAGCCAGCTACGCCGCGGCGGCCTGGACTATCAGAAGCTGTACGCCGCCTACGACGCGGCCCTCAAGCACAAGGGCCAGCCGACCGTCATCCTGGCCAAGACGATCAAGGGCTACGGTCTCGGGCAGCACTTCGAGGGACGCAACGCGACCCACCAGATGAAGAAGATGACGCTCGAGGACCTCAAGCACTTCCGCGACTCGATGCGCATTCCGATCACCGACGCGCAGCTCGAGGAAAACCCGTACCAGCCGCCGTACTTCCATCCCGGCGAGCAGGACGAGACGATCCAGTACATGGTCGAGCGTCGCCGCGCGCTCGGCGGCTTCCTGCCCGAGCGCCGCAGCCACCACGTGCCGATCACGCTTCCGGAGGAGAAGACCTACGCGCTGCCGAAGAAGGGATCCGGCACGCAGGAGGTCGCGACGACGATGGCGTTCGTGCGTCTGCTGAAGGACCTGCTGCGCGCGAAGGACTTCGGCAACCGCGTCGTGCCGATCATCCCCGACGAGGCCCGCACGTTCGGCATCGACGCGTTCTTCCCGACCGCGAAGATCTACAACCCGCACGGGCAGAACTACACCTCCGTCGACCGCGAGCTGCTCCTGGCCTACAAGGAGAGCCCGCAGGGCCAGATCATGCACGTCGGCATCAACGAGGCGGGTGCCGTCGCGGCGTTCACCGCGACCGGGACGGCGTACTCGACGCACGGCCAGCCGCTGATCCCCGTCTACGTCTTCTACTCGATGTTCGGCTTCCAGCGCACGGGCGACGCCCAGTGGGCGGCGGGCGACCAGATGGCGCGCGGGTTCATCATGGGCGCCACGGCGGGCCGCACGACGCTGACGGGCGAGGGCCTGCAGCACGCCGACGGGCACTCGCACCTGCTGTCGGCGACCAACCCCGCCACGATCTCCTACGACCCGGCCTACGGCTACGAGATCGCCCACATCGTGCAGTCCGGCCTCGAGCGCATGTATGGCGGCAACCACCCCGACCCGAACGTCATGTACTACATCACGCTCTACAACGAGCCGATCGTGCAGCCGGCCGAGCCGGAGAACGTGGATGCCGAGGGCATCGTCCGCGGCATCCACCACATCTCGGCCGGTTCCGGCGACGGGCACCGCGTACAGCTGCTCGCCTCCGGCGTCGGCGTGCCGTGGGCTCTCGAGGCGCAGCACCTGCTGCGCGACGACTGGGGCGTCGCGGCCGACGTGTGGTCGGTCACGAGCTGGACGGAGCTGCGCCGCGACGGCCTGGCCGCCGACGAGCACAACTTCCTGCACCCGACCGACGAGCCGCGCACGGCGTATCTGACCGAGAAGCTCCAGGGCAGCTCGGGCCCCGTCGTCGCGGTGAGCGACTTCATGCACGCCGTGCAGGACCAGATCCGCCCGTGGGTGCCGCAGCGCTTCGTCACGCTCGGCGCGGACGGCTTCGGCTTCTCCGACACACGTGCGGCGGCACGTCGCTTCTTCAAGATCGACGGTCCGTCGATCGTCGTGCGCGCGCTGCAGGCACTCGCGGAGGAGGGACTGGTCGACCGCTCGCTGTCGGCGCAGGCGATCGAGAAGTACCGCCTGTACGACGTGACGGCCGGCACGAGCGGCAGCGCCGGCGGCGAGAGCTAACGGGTTCGATGCCGTCCCACCCGACCGCCGAGGAGAAGTCGGAAACCCTGGCCTGGTTGCGCCGCATCTCGGGCGACCTCGCCACCGCGACGATCACGCGCCTCGAGGAGTCCCTGCCGTGGTACGCCGACATGCCGCCCGCGCGTCGCTCGGCAGTCGGCCTCGTGGCGCAGGCGGGGATCGCGTCGTTCATCCAGTGGTACGACGACCCGAGCGCGACGCCGTGGATCGCGGCGGACATCTTCGCGGCCGCGCCGCGGGAACTGCTGCGCAGCGTCAGCCTGACGCAGACGCTGCAGCTGATCCGCGTGACGGTCGCCGTGACGGAGGAACGCGTCGCCGGACGCGGCGAGGACCTGCGCGAGAGCATCCTGCTCTTCTCGCGTGAGGTCGCCTTCACGGCGGCGGACGTGTACGCGCGCGCCGCCGAGGCGCGCGGGCTCTGGGACGCCAGACTGGAGGCCCTCGTCGTCGACTCGATCCTCACCGGCGAGGCCGACGAACAGCTTCCGAGCCGCATCGCGGCCCTCGGCTGGCACGGTCACGGCGAGGTCGCCGTGCTCGTGGGCACGACACCCCTGCAACTCGACGTCGATCAGCTGCGCCGGCTCGCCCGCAAGCTCGGGGTCGACGTCCTCATCGGCGTGCAGGGCTCGCGGCTGGTGCTCGTGATCGGGCGCGCCGAGGCCTCCTCGCACGACGAGCCGCACCCGGAGCTGCCGTTCCCCGAGATCGCCAGGCGCCTCGAACCCGGCTTCGGCGGCGGCCACCTCGTGCTCGGCCCGACGGTGCCGGCGCTCGTCGACGCCGGCCAGAGTGCTCGCGCCGCCCTCGCGGGCTTCGCCGTCGCCGGCGCGTGGCGCGCCGCGCCCCGGCCCGTCGAGGCCGACGATCTGCTGCCGGAGCGGGCGCTCGCGGGCGATTCGGCGGCCAAGGCGACCCTCGTCGAGCGCATCTATCGCCCGTTGCAGGCGCACTCCTCCGACCTCCTCACGACGCTGTGGGGCTATCTCGACAACGGGCGTTCGCTCGAGGCGACCGCGCGGGAGCTGTTCGTGCATCCGAACACCGTCCGGTACCGGCTCAAGCGCGTCTCCGACGTCATCGGGTGGGATGCCACGGGGCCGCGCGAGGCGCTGATCCTGCAGACGGCGCTCATCATCGGCTCGATCGGCACCGAGGTGACCCGCCGCAGGTCGGCCGTTCAGCGCCGCCCGTCGTGAGCAGCCTGCGCCGCTTGCACGGCGCACGTCGACCGAACGGCGCACGCCGCTTGCACGGCGCGCACAAAGGATCGCCGATTTGTTATGACGTCTTCCCCAGCGCGCGCCGCGAGATCTTGGGAGGATAGTGCAGTGATCATCGCCGTCTTCCCCGGGCAGGGTTCGCAGACCCCCGGCTTCCTCGAGCCGTGGCTGAGCCTCGACGGGGCGCGTGAACGCCTCGAGCGGTACTCGGAGGACAGCACGGTCGACCTCGTCGCCGCGGGCACCGTGTGGGATGCCGATCGCATCCGCGACACGCGCGTCGCCCAACCCCTCATCGTCGCCGCGAGCCTGCTCTCCTCCGCGGCCCTGCAGGATGCTGCAGGCCTCTCTCCCGCTGGCGTCGCCGGCCACTCCGTCGGCGAGCTCGCCGCTCTCGCGGCCGCCGGTGTGATCTCCGACACCGAGGCCATGCGACTGGTCGGCGTGCGCGGACGCGCGATGGCCGATGCCGCCGCGCTCGAGGCGACCGGTATGAGCGCGATCCTCGGCGGCGACCGGGATGCCGTGCTCGCACGTCTCGAAGAGCTCGATCTGACCGCCGCCAACCACAACGGCGCAGGCCAGCTCGTCGCCGCAGGGGCCCTCGACCAGCTTGCAGAGCTCGCCGCCAGTCCCGTGCGCGGCACGCGTGTCATCGCGCTGCAGGTCGCGGGCGCCTTCCACACCCGTTTCATGCGGCCGGCGGTGGAGGCGCTGCGCTCCGCGGCCGCCGAGGTAACGGCATCCGACCCCGCCGCGACGCTCTGGACCAACCACGACGGCAGCGTCGTGGCCGACGGCGCCGCGGCACTGGACCTCCTCGTCGCACAGGTCGCCTCGCCCGTGCGCTGGGACCTGTGCATGGAGTCCTTCGCAGCGCACGGCGTGACCGGGATCATCGAGTTCGCCCCCGCCGGCACCCTCGTCGGGCTCGCCAAGCGCGCGCTGCGCGGTGTACCGGCCGTCGCGGTCAAGACGCCCGAAGACCTCGCGGCGGCGGCCGCACTGCTGACAGGAGAAGACGCGTGACCGTCACCCCCACCCGGCCCACCCTCATCCAGCCCAGCGGCCCTGCGCACACGCGCATCTACGCATACGGCGCCGCACGCGGCGAGAACGCCGTGCCCAACGACGATCTCGTCGAGGCCATCGACTCGAGCGACGAGTGGATCCGCCAGCGCACCGGCATCGTGACCCGCGCGCGCGCGGATGCCGCCACGACCGCGATCGATCTCGCCGCGGCCGCGGCCGCGGAGGCGATCGCGCGCTCGGGCGTCCCGGCCGAAAAGATCGACGCCGTCATCGTCGCCACGATCTCCAATCCCAAGCAGACCCCGTCGGCCTCGGCGGTCGTCGCCGACCGTGTCGGCGCGAACCCCGCCGCGGCCTACGATGTGAACGCCGCGTGCGCGGGCTTCGCCTACGGCGTCGCACAGGCGGATGCCCTCATCCGCGCGGGGGCCGCGCACTATGCGGTCGTCGTCGGCGCCGAGAAGCTCAGCGACATCGTCGACCCGACAGATCGGTCCATCTCCTTCCTCCTCGGCGACGGTGCCGGCGCCGTCGTCATCGGCCCGAGCGAGTTCCCGGGCATCGGCCCCACGATCTGGGGTTCGGACGGCTCGAAGGCGGATGCCGTCGGCATGAACCACACGCTCGTCGAGTTCCGTGACGGCACCGCACCATGGCCGACGCTGCGGCAGGAGGGGCCGACGGTGTTCCGCTGGGCCGTCTGGGAGATGGTGAAGGTCGCGAGGCAGGCGCTTCAGGCCGCGGGCGTCGAGGCATCCGATCTTGCCGCCTTCGTGCCCCACCAGGCCAACATGCGCATCATCGACGAGTTCGCCAAACAGCTGAAGCTTCCGGAGACCGTCGTGGTCGGCCGCGACATCGAGACGACCGGCAACACCTCCGCGGCCTCGATCCCGCTCGCCACGCACCGCCTGCTCGAAGAGCACCCGGAGCTGTCCGGCGGCCTCGCACTGCAGATCGGCTTCGGCGCGGGACTCGTGTTCGGCGCGCAGGTCGTCGTGCTCCCGTGAGCGCTCCCCACCCCCACCTAGACTGATCCCCGACCCGGGCGGACCACCGCCCCCGAGAAGAACCCCGAGAGAAACAAGGAGAATCCCATGGCATTCAGCAACGACGAGGTGCTCGCAGGTCTCGCCGAGCTCATCACCGACGAGACGGGCATCGCCGCCGACGAGGTCGCCCTGGAGAAGTCGTTCACCGACGACCTCGACATCGATTCGATCTCGATGATGACGATCGTCGTCAACGCCGAGGAGAAGTTCGGCGTGACGATCCCCGACGAAGAAGTCAAGAACCTCAAGACCGTCGGCGACGCCGTCACCTTCATCACCGCAGGTCAGGCCTGATCAGGCCTGACGGACCGCCGGCGGGGACGACCCGCCAGGGCATCCAGAGGACACCATGAGCACTTCACGCATCGTCGTCACCGGCATCGGCGCGTCCAGCCCGATCGGCGGCACCGCGCCGGACAGCTGGTCGGCGCTGCTGGCCGGGGCCTCCGGCACCCGTACCCTCGAATACGACTGGGTCGAGCAGTACAACCTGCCCGTCACGTTCGCGGCGCAGGCGGCGGTGCGCCCCGACACGGTGCTGGAGCGCCCGGTCGCCAAACGCCTCGACCCCTCGTCGCAGTTCGCGATGGTCGCCGCGAAAGAGGCGTGGGCCGACGCCGGCAGCCCCGAGGTCGAGCCGGAACGGCTCGGCGTCGACTTCGCGACCGGCATCGGGGGCCTGTGGACGCTGCTGGATGCCTGGGACACCCTCCGCGAGAAGGGCCCGCGGCGGGTGCTCCCGATGACGGTGCCGATGCTCATGCCGAACGCGGCGGCGGGCAATCTGTCGCTGCACTTCGGTGCGCGCGCCTATGCGCGCACGGTGGCCAGCGCCTGTGCTTCGAGCACCGAGTCGATCGTGAACGCCGTCGAGCACCTGCGCGCAGGCCTGGCCGATGTCGTGATCGCCGGCGGAACCGAGTCGGTCATCCACCCCGTCACGATCGCGTCGTTCTCGTCGATGCAGGCGTTGTCCAAGCGCAACGACTCCCCCGAGACGGCATCGCGCCCCGGCAGCGTCGATCGTGACGGCTTCGTCATGGGCGAGGGCGCCGGCGTGCTGATCCTTGAGCGTGAGGAGCACGCCAGGGCGCGCGGCGCGAAGATCTACGGCGCCGTCGTCGGCGGCGGCGTCACGGCCGACTCGTACCACATCACGGCGAACGACCCTGAAGGCACCGGCGCCGCGCGCGCCGTGCGGCTCGCGCTGGAGATGGCGGGGGCGTCGCCCGACGACGTCACGCACATCAACGCGCACCTGACCTCGACACCGGTCGGCGACCCGAACGAGTACATGGCGCTCAAGACGGTGTTCGGCTCTCGCGTCGAGGAGATCCCGGTCTCGGGCACGAAGGCATCCACCGGCCACCTGCTGGGGGGCACGGGGGCGCTCGAGGCGATCTTCACGGTGCTCGCGCTGCGCGAGCGGGTCGCTCCGCCGACGATCAACCTCACCGAGCAGGATCCTGCGGTGCCGTTCCGCCTTTCCGGCAAACCCGAGCCGCTCGGGTCCGGCGATCAGTTCGCCATCAGCAACTCGTTCGGGTTCGGCGGTCACAACGCCGTCGCGGCGTTCACCTCGGTCTGACCGCGACTCGTTCTGATCCCGTCCCGGTCTGATCACCTCACGCCAGACGCCCCCGGATCCTCGGATCGCGGGGGCGTCTTGCATGCACCGGGCGGGGGTGCGCTTTCTCGGTCTCCGGGAAGCCATCCGAAGCCGTTACCGGCGCCTCCCCCCGCCCGAGATCTGTTTTCACCCGGGTGAGGTGGTGTGACTCACCCCACCTTATGGAGCCAGACGACGGGCGCGTCGTCGCTCGCGTGACGGAACGGCTCGAGCTCTTCGTCCCAGGCCGACCCGAGCGCGACCTGGAGCTCGCGCTGCAACTCGGCCACATCGCCCGCGGCGATCTCCATCGCATAGCGGATGCGGTCTTCGCCGATGACGATGTTCCCGGCGGTGTCGGTCTGCGCGAAGTGGATGCCGAGCCCCGGCGTGTGCAGCCAGCGCCCGCCGTCGCTGCGCGGCGTGGGGTCTTCGGTCACCTCGAACCGCAGATGCTCCCACCCGCGGATGGCGGTCGCGAGGGCCGCTCCGGTGCCCGCCGGGCCCTCCCAGTAGAACTCGGCCCGACGGCTACCCGCCAGCACGGGCTGATCGGCCCAGTCGAGGTTCACGGCGCGCCCGAGGGCGCCACCGATCGCCCACTCGAGGTGGGGGCACAGTGCACGCGGCGCGGAGTGGATGAAGATCACTCCACGCGCGTTCGGTGTTGTCCGCGTCGTGTGCGTCGCTGGCGTCGCCATCGTGTTCTCCGTTTCTTCAGGTACGTCTTCCCCTACGACCTGAATGCCGGAGCTGCGGCGGATGTATGCGGTTGTGCGCCCATTATGACCGAACCGAGGGCCGAATCACAATCGTGTGATTTGCGGCGTGGCGCGCCGCGACGCGCAAGCACACGTCAGTCGTGGCCGCCTGCTCAGCCACGAGGCGACCATGCGCGCCAGGCGAAGGCCCGCGTGGTGGGGCGGGAACCACGGAGCGCCGCGTCGCGTCTGCGAGAATCACTGTCTCGGATCGGCGACGACATCGGGTTGATGATGGTCGCGCGCACATCGGCCCCCTGCACCCGGCGCTGTGCGCCGACGCCACGGCTCCCGCGGCGCGCAACCTGAGCTTGTTGTTTAACCTTTGGTTGAAGGTTTGTCGTGGGGTGCGGCGCGTCGTGGCGGGGAGAGCGGCCGTCGTCTCTGATGCTTCTTGTTGTCTACGCAAGAACATGGAGAACGGCGGCCGCTTCAATGATTATCGACCAGACGTCGCCGGCGCCGCTACCGGCTCACGGCGCGGTGCTGGATGAGTTCCGGATCGGCTTGTACGAGTGCTTCGAGCGGCGAGCGGATGTGCTGTCCGAGCTCGTGGACGCGATCACCTGCGCGACGGGGCCGGTGACGGATCTGGCCAGGCTGTCTCTGGACCCCGCGCATCGCCGCGGTCATGGCGCGCTGTATGACGCGCTGGCATGCGGGGTGATCGACACTGGCCGGCTGCGTGCGCTTGTCGCTTCGTGTCCCGTCCCGAAGATCGCGGGGCCGGACGGGCGCGAGCGGATCGTGCTGGGCGTGGATGTGTCGAACTGGCTGCGCCCGGACGCGGGCACCAGCCCGGACAGGTCGTTCTGCCACACCTACGCCCGCGGGCGGGGGCAGGCGCAGATGATCCCGGGCTGGGCGTACTCGTTCGTCGCCGCGCTGGAGGCGGGGGCGACGTCGTGGACTGCGCTGCTGGACGCTGTCCGGCTGCGCCCCGCCGACGACGTCACCGCCGTCACCGCAGCTCAGCTGCGCGCCGTGATCGGCGAGCTTCACCGGGCGGGGCATCACCGCTCGGGCGATCCGGACATCCTGGTCGTCCTCGATGCCGGCTACGACACGGCCCGGCTGGCGTGGCTGCTCGCGGGCCTCCCGGTCCTGCTGGTGGGCAGGGTGCGCTCGGACCGGGTGTTCCACGCCCCGGCAGGCGCACGCCGCGGCCCGACGAAAGGACGTCCGCCCCGCCACGGTGCCAAGCTGACGCTGCGCGACCCGGGCAACGGCCCCGACCCCGATCTGGCCACCATGAACGACACCTCAAGGTACGGGCGCGCGGAGGCGTTCGCGTTCGCGCGGATGCACCCGAAGATCGCCAGCCGCGGCGGCTGGGCCAGTCACGACGGCCCCCTCCCGGTCATCGAGGGCACCGTGATCCGGTTGCAGGTCGAGCGCCTGCCCGGCGACCGCGACCCGAGACCGGTCTGGCTGTGGGCGTCGAAACCCACCCCCGACGACCGTGCGGAGATCGATCACTGGTGGTCGATGTATCTGCGCCGGTTCGATCTGGAGCACACCTTCCGATTCCTCAAGCAGACCCTCGGGTGGACCCGCGCCCGGCTACGCGACCCGGACGCGGCCGACCGATGGACGGCTCTGATCATCGCCGCGCACACCCAGCTCCGCCTCGCCCGCCCGATCGCCGCCGATCACCGACTGCCCTGGCAGCGGCCGCCCCGCGACGGCCTGATCACCCCCGCCAGAGTCCGAGCAGGCTATCGTCGCGTCCACGCGATGACCGTCCGTCCCGCGCGCGCACCGAAACCCTCCCGAGCCGGCCCCGGACGCCCCAAAGGCCACCGCAACCGCGTCAAGGCCCCGATCCAACCCGTCGGAAAACAGCCCTCATCAGGTTAAACAACAAGCTGAGCAGACACACGTCAGTTGTGGCCACCTGTCCAGCCACAAGACGACCACGAGTGCCATGCGAACGCCTGCGCAAGAATGCCGCAGAGGACATATGGATGCCGCGCAGGCCCAGACGTGGCTCTCCACACTCGTGTCGTAGGGCGGGTGGGACTTGAACCCACGATCGTCGGGTTATGAGCCCGCTGCCTTGACCAGCTTGGCCACCGCCCCCTGCGAGCGGGCAGCAATGCCGCACGATCGCTGCGTTGAAGCTTACCGGGGAGCACGTTCGTCAGGGTCGTGGACGGGAGGGTCGGGCCAGACCTTCGCGACCGCCTCGGTGAACTTCTCCCCCTTCGTCCGCGGATGCTCCGCCGGCCCCTCACTGCCCCGTTCGATCGGGAGCTCCTGGCTGTCGCTGACGACCTGTGGGTGATGGCGGGCGAGCTGGAAGACACCGGCGACAGCGAGAGCGCCCGCTGCGACGAACCCGAGGGAGGCACCCCACGGGGCGTGCTCGGCCTCGCGCAGGACGATCAGACCGATCATGACGGCGACGATCGGGTCGATGACAGTGAGCCCGGCGATGACCAGATCCGGCGGGCCGGAGGCATACGCGGTCTGCACGAAATATGCTCCGACTGCCGTGCCCGCGATGAGCGCGACCGCACAGGTGATGGTGAGCCACTCGAAGTCGCCCGAGCCGATCCGGCTGATGACGACCTTGGCGAGCGTCGCGACGAAGCCGTAGATCACGCCCGCCGAGACGATGTAGTAAAGAGGACCCAGACCGCCACGCCGCCAAAGCCAGATCGTCGTGAAGGCCCCGGCGACCACGAGCAGCACGATGAGGATCGTGATGACCTGTCCGTTGCTGATCGGGGTCTCGGTGGCATACAGCGCGGCGACCGTGACGAAGCTGAAGATGCCGCTGACGCACAGCGCGATCGCGGCGAGCGAGCGGCGGGTCGGCGTGTGGCCGCTGATCCGTGCGTTCAGCAGCGTCGTGACGACGAGCGAGACGGCGCCGAGGGGCTGCACGAGGATCAGCGGGGCGAACGAGAGCGCGGTCAGCTGGCAGACGATCGCAAGGCCGAGGAGGGCCGTGCCCGCGACCCACGACGGGCGCCGGAGGAGGCTCCAGAGCTGCCCGCCGGTCAGGCCCGCACCGCCGCCCGTCTTGGTCAGCCGTTCCACCTTCTGCACGCCGTGGTGCTGGTACTGCGCGCCGAACGACATGAAGACCGCACCCAGCAGAGCGAGCGGAATGCCGAGGAGGATGCCGGGGTCCTTGAACACGCCGACCAGCTGGTCGGTGACGTCGCCGAGGCTCGTCGTCCAGGCATCCACCCCTCGACACTAGCCGCCGGGGTAGGTCGGTAGGCTCAAGGCGTGGCCGTTCTCCCGATCCGCATCATGGGCGATCCCGTCCTGCATGCCCCCGCTCAGCACGTCGCCGAGATCACCGACGAGATCCGCACACTCGTCGCGGACATGTTCGAGACGATGGATGCCGCGCCCGGCGTGGGGCTCGCCGCTCCGCAGGTCGGCGTCGGCCTGCGGATCTATACCTACACCTACCAGGACAACGACGGCGCCCCGTGGCGAGGCGTGATCGTCAACCCGGAGCTATGGATGACCCCGCCCGCCCCCGGCGCCCCCGACGTCGACGAGGAGTCGGAGGGATGCCTCTCGTTCCCAGGTGAACGGTTTCCGCTCCGCCGCTCCGACCGCGTCGTCGTGACCGGGACCGACCTCGACGGAGCGCCCGTGCGCATCGAGGTCGACGGCTGGCGCGCCCGCATCATGCAGCACGAGTTCGACCACCTCGACGGCATCCTGTACATCGACCGCCTCTCCGACGGCGACGGGAAGACGGTGCAGAAGATCGCGCGCAAGCGCGGCTGGGGTCGCCCCGGTGCCTCCTGGATGCCGGGCGTCGACGATCTGGACGCGTAGAACAACCGACGGGCTCGGATCAGGTGACGCCAGGGCGCCGATGGCCCAGTCGTAGACCTCGATCAGCACGTCCTCTGGCTGTGCCGCCAGGAAGACCAGGTCGGCGAGGAGCCGGGTACTGCGCCCGTTGCCGTCGATGAAGGGATGGGCGACGTCCATATCAACGGCCCCTTTCACTTTGGGCATCCATATGGAGACGAGACTGATCTGCTCGTGTCTACGAGCTGCCGAGCGCTCACCACGACCGCGACGCCGACGCCGGATTCAGCGCCCACACCGATACCGAGAAGAGTTCGTATTACGCCAGCAGATCGCGACGTAATACGTAAGAAGGTCAACACCAAGGGGCAGATCACCATTCCTGCAGACCTGCGACGAAAACATGGTTTCGCGGAGGGCGACAGTGTGGACGTGGTCGATGATGGCGGTGCTTTGCGTATTGTGCATCGTGATGGTCTTACCGCGGGCGAGCGGGCCGTGCGGCGGTTGCGAGGCAAGGCCGGTGCGGGACCGACGACGGACGACGTCCTGGCGCTGACGCGTGGCTGAATCTGCACCAGCCATCCTGGTCGATACCAACGTCATTCTGGACGTGTTGACTGACGATTCGGACTGGGCGGGCTGGTCGAGCAAGGCACTAGTAGTGTGTCGCTGCTAATAGTTTCGGTATGTTGAGGGTTGGCTTGTCCTGA
>JASGGN010000046.1:0-14326 GCA_047605005.1 Microbacterium sp. | reverse complement strand
CTGGTACATCGGCTTCGCCGACGGCGCCCTGCGTCTCGTGCCGCCGCACCTGGAGTTCGTGCTGTGGGATCGCACCTGGTCGTTCAACATCCTCATCCCGCTCGGCGTCATCGTCGTGTTCATCGCCCTGGTCGCGCTGTACCCGTTCATCGAGGCGTGGATCACCGGCGACAAGCGTGAGCACCACATCGCGCAGCGCCCGCGCAACGCGCCCACCCGCACCGCGATCGGCGTGGCCGGCGTCATCTTCTACGCGGTGCTGTGGGCGGCGGCATCCTCCGACATCATCGCCACGCACTTCCGGCTGACGATGGAGGGCGTGATCCACGCTCTGCAGGCCCTTTTGATCATCGGCCCCGTCATCGGCTACTTCATCGCCAAGCGGATCGCGATCGCCCTGCAGAAGAAGGACCGTGAGATCGCTCTGCACGGCTACGAGTCGGGTCGCATCGTGCGGCTGCCCGGCGGCGAGTACATCGAGGTGCACCAGCCCGTCGACGCCTACGAGCGCGTCAAGCTGGTCGACTTCGAGACGAACGCTCCGCTCGTGGTACGCCCGAACGACGACGGCCGTATCCCCTGGCACGAGAACCTGCGCTCGTCGCTGTCGCGCTGGTTCTTCGAGGACCGCCTGGTCCCCGTCACGCAGGCCGACATCGACGCCGCGGAGGCGCACGCGCACCACGCACTCGGCCACGACGAAACGCCCGAGATCGAGGGCGACGGCAAGGCTCACTGAGCACCGTCCAGGAATCTGGCAGAAAAGCGGCGGGGTCGGACCGAAAGTCCGCACCCCGCCGCTTCGTCGGTGCCGTAGCGTCGTCAGCATGACGGATGCCTCACCCCTCGACTACTTCACCGCCAAACTCCTGCACGAGACCGACCCCTCCGACGTGTACGCCGCGCAGCGGGCCGGCGACGCTCTCGTGCTCGTCGACGTGCGCAGCGAGGACGCCTGGGCGCAGGGCCACCCCGTGGGCGCCGTCCACCTGCCGTACCGTCAGATCGCACAGCGCGCGCCTCTGGAGATCGATAAGGCCACGCCGGTCGTCGTGTACTGCTGGAGCCCCGGTTGCAACGCCGGTACGAAGGGCGCCATCGAGTTCGCGAAGCTCGGGTATGCCGTCAAGGAGATGATCGGCGGCTACGAGTACTGGGTGCGCGAGGGGCTCCCGACCGAGGACGCCGACGGTCCGCTCCCCCGCACGTTCGACGCGCAGGTCATGTGCGTGCGCTGACCTCACGGAGCGAGAAGCGGGGGAGATGGGCGCGCTCGTTCGCTCAGCTGACGGTTTCGCTGGCTCAGCTCCCCAATCGCGCTCCTCTTCGCTGCGTGCGCGCCCGAAAAGTGAGCAGCGCGTGCAGACTTACGCAGCGCGAGCAGAGCGCGAAGTCCCGCACCGTGGGCGTCGTATCGGAGCGCGTGTCAGCGCGCGAAGTAGCCGCGGTAGTACTCGTACACCCAGCCGACGATCGCGACGAGGAAGACCGCGAAGCCGATCGGCAGCAGGAAGGTGCCGACGGCGAGCCCGATGAAGCACAGTGCCGTGGAGAACGCCAGCACGAGCGGCCACCAGGACCACGGGCTGAACTCGCCCATCTCGGGGTCTGCGTCGTCGACATCCGCCGTGAGGACATCCTCCGGCAGTTCGCCACCCTGCGCACGATGCACCCGGTCGACGTAGAAGCCGATCATGACGCCCATGAACACCGTGAACAGCAGGGCCACGGACCCGACCCATTCGATCGCGTGATACCAGGGCTTGTCGGAGTGGTCGATGATGCTCCACGCGGTGTACATCGCGAAGCACAGCAGGAAGAACCCGGAAAGGATCCACCAGAGGTTGATATTGGTCTTCACGTCACTTCACCTCTCCGTCAGCGAGATCCAGGACGGGCGCATCGGGAGCATCCTTCGCCGGCCCGACGCCGACCGGCACCGTTTCGGGGTGGTTCAGGTCGAAGGCGGGACGCTCGCTGCGGATGCGCGGGATCGAGGTGAAGTTGTGACGCGGCGGCGGACAGCTGGTCGCCCACTCGAGGGAGCCGCCGTAGCCCCAGGGGTCGTTCACAGTCACCTTCGGCGCCGTGCGCGCGGTGATCCACACGTTCAGGAAGAACGGGAGCATCGAGGCGCCCAGGATGATCGCACCCACCGTGGACAGCTGGTTCTGCCACGTGAAGCCGTCTGCGGCAGCGTAGTCCGCGTAGCGTCGCACCATCCCCTCCACGCCGAGCCAGTGCTGGACGAGGAAGGTCGTGTGGAACCCGATGAACAGCAGCCAGAAGTGCACGACGCCGAGGCGTTCGTTGAGCATCCGGCCCGTCCACTTCGGCCACCAGAAGTAGAAGCCGGCGAACATCGCGAACACGACCGTTCCGAAGACGACGTAGTGGAAGTGCGCGACGACGAAGTAGGAATCTGACAGGTGGAAGTCCAGCGCGGGCGAGGCGAGGATGACGCCCGTGAGGCCGCCGAAGACGAAGGAGACGAGGAACCCGAGGGAGAAGAGCATCGGTGTCTCGAACGTGATCGACCCGCGCCACATGGTGCCGATCCAGTTGAAGATCTTCACGCCCGTCGGCACGGCGATGAGCATCGTCATGAGGGCGAAGAACGGCAGGAGCACGGCACCCGTCACGTACATGTGGTGCGCCCACACCGACACCGACAGCGCTGCGATCGAGATCGTCGCGTAGACGAGCGTCTTGTACCCGAAGATCGGCTTACGACTGAACACGGGGAAGATCTCCGAGACGATGCCGAAGAACGGCAGCGCGATGATGTAGACCTCGGGGTGCCCGAAGAACCAGAACAGGTGCTGCCACAGCAGCACGCCACCGTTGGCGGGGTCATAGATGTGCGCACCGAGGATGCGGTCGGCACCCGCCGCAAGGATCGCCGCGGCGAGCATGGGGAACGCCATCAGGATGAGGATGCTCGTGATGAGCGTGTTCCAGGCGAAGATCGGCATCCGCCACATCGTCATGCCGGGTGCGCGCATCGTGACGATCGTCGTGATGAAGTTGACGCCACCCATGATCGTGCCGAAGCCGCTCATGCCCAGGCCCAGCATCCACAGATTGCCGCCCGCTCCGGGTGAGAAGGTCGCGCTCGCGAGGGGCTGATACGCGAACCACCCGAAGGCCGCCGCGCCCTGGGGGGTGAGGAAGCCGGCGATCGCGATGATCGACCCGAACAGGAACAGCCAGAACGCGAAGGCGTTCAGACGAGGGAAGGCGACGTCCGGTGCACCGATCTGCAGCGGCAGGATCGCGTTGGCGAACCCGGCGAACAGCGGCGTCGCGAACATCAGCAGCATGATCGTGCCGTGCATCGTGAACAGCTGGTTGTACTGCTCCTTGGTCGGGAGGACCTGCATGCCCGGCTCGAAGAGCTCTGCACGGATGATCAGGGCCATCACGCCACCGAGCAGGAAGAACAGCACGGAGGCGATCAGGTACATGTACCCGATCGTCTTGTGGTCGGTCGACGTGATCCACTTGACGATCACGTTGCCCTTCTGCTCGACCCGGGACGAGCTCAACAGAGCCGCCTGACGCGGGGGCAAGGTGGTCGGACGGCTGAGCGTCTCACCCTGGGGCGGAAGCGTCGTCGCCATCAGTGGTCTCCCTCGGACTCGGAGTTCCCGCTCGTACCGGGAAGGTTCTGGAGGCGGTCGTAGGCGTCGTTGATGTCGCCCGTCTGCCCGGCCTCACGCAGCGATGCCAGATAGGCGTCGTACTCGGCCTGCTCGACGACCTTGACCTTGAACAGCATCATCGAGTGGTACTGGCCGCAGAGCTCGGCGCACTTGCCGTCGTACTCGCCGACGCGGGTCGGCGTGAAGGACCAGTAGTTGTCCTTGCCGATGTACATGTCCTTCTTGTAGAGGAAGTCGATGATCCAGAAGGAGTGGATGACGTCGCGGGAGGCGAGCTTGATCTTGACCTCTTGGCCGACCGGGAGGTAGAGAGTGGGCAGCTCGCTCGTGATGTTGCCCTCGGCATCCGTCGTCGCCTGCACGCCCATGGTCCACACGGCGTCGTCGCCGGCTTCGCAGTTCTCGGTGTCGTCGTTGTACTGGAAGTCCCACGACCACTGCTTCGCGATCGCCGTGATGCAGACGTCGGGGTCTTCGTACTGGGTCTCCAGCGTCGTCTGGTCACGCGCCGTGAAGGCGAAGAAGCCCAACACGAGGATGAGCGGCACGACGGTGTAGAAGATCTCGACCGGCATGTTGTAGCGAAGCTGGACCGGAAGGCCCGTCTGCCCGCGGCGACGGCGGTAGGCGATCGCGGCCCAGCCCATGAGGCCCCACGTGATCACGCCGACGCCGAGCAGAACGATCCACGAGTTGACCCACAGGCCAGAGACCATCGACGTGTGGTTCGTCGCCTGCGTCCCGTCGTCGGTGAATCCGGGAAGGAAGCCGTTCAGCTGGGTGGTCGTGCACCCTGCGAGGGCGACTGCTGCGGCGACCCCTAGGGGGACAACGGCCCAGCGAACGCGACGTCTGACTCGCACGGTGCACCTTTCGGGGTCATGAAGGTCGAACACCGATCAGTCTAGGGCAACCTCCCACGCTCTTCAGGCCATCCACTCAGGATGTCTGCCACGAACGGACGGGTTTTTCCGGCCTGATCGGGTCGGGCCGGTGCTCGTCAGTGGAAGCTGTCGCCGCAGGCGCAGCTGCCGGCTGCATTGGGGTTGTCGATCGTGAACCCCTGCTCCGAGATCGTGTCCTTGAAGTCGATCGTCGCGCCGTCCAGATACGGCACCGACATATCGTCGACGATGACCTCGACGCCGTCGAAGTCGACCGCCTGGTCGCCGTCGAGGAAGCGCTCATCGAAGTAGAGCTGGTAGATCAATCCCGAGCAGCCACCGGGCTGAACCGCGACGCGCAGGCGCAGATCGTCGCGGCCCTCCTGCTCGAGCAGGCTCTTGACCTTCGCAGCCGCGGCGTCGGTCAGCTCGACGCCGTGCGCCTTGGTCTCGTCGGCGGTCGCTGTCGTGATGGCGGTGTCGGTCATCGCACTCTCCCAGGGCATCAGGCCGGCCAAGATATCGAGCCGGAGGCGCCGGCACAGCCGGCAGGATGCCTCGATTCTACGCCGCTTCCTCGTGCGACAGGCGGTTGCGTCCCCGCGTTCCGCGCTGGCGCTGGGTCTGTCCACGCTGTCAAACGCTGCGCTCGCTGCGGAAAGTTCGGCAGCGCGAGCATCTTTGGGGAGCACGATGCAGCACGACGCAGCACGACGCGATACTGCTGCCTCAACCGATGACCGAGTGCCGACGCGGTCCCAGCGACGCTCGGCGCTGCGCCCACGCGCGCTGAGCGCTGCGCGCGCTCTCGACCGCCGCGGGATCGATGTCGGCGATCGCGAGCCCCTCGTGAGCTGCCGTCGATGCGATACGGGTCCCCAGCGGATCGAAGATCGCCGAGCCGCCGATGAATCCGGCCGGTGCTCCGACGAGCCCCGCGAACACGACGTAGACGCCGTTGTCGAGCGCACGAGCGGCGTGACGCAGATCTCGGCGCTCCGCGCTTCCGGCGAAGTAGGCGCCGCTGTTGACGTAGACGATCGCGCCGTCGGCTGCCGCGGCGGCGGCGTGCTCAGGGAAATCCCCGTCGAAGCAGACCGAGAGCGCCACCTGGATGCCACGGACCGAGATCGTCGCGCCCTGCGCGCCCGGCGTGAACACCTCGCACTCGCCGGCGTACAGGTGCTGCTTGTCATACACGGCCTGCGGCGCGACGTACGGCGCGAGCATGATGTCGCTCAGCGCACGGCGATCACCATGGTCGAGCGCAGTATTGATGATGACGACGACTCCTGAACAATCGACTGTGTCTTGGAGAGGCCGTGACCAGGAGAGATCGGTTGACGATGGCAGCGCACCCGAAAGGAGATCGGGCGCGTAGCCGGTGACGAACGCCTCCGGAAAGACGATCAGGTCCGCGCCCGCCGCGCCCGCCTGTTCGGTGAGTCGCGCGGCCTTCGCCAGATTCGACGCCCAGGCCCCCGGAACGGCCTCGGCTTGCACTGCGGCGATTCTCAGCATCGCGCTCAGAGGGTGCGCGTGTCGAGGCTCTCCAGCAGCAGGGCTTCGGAGACGAGCACGTGCCGGAAGGTGTCGAGGTGCAGCGACTCGTTGGGACTGTGCGCGCGCGAGTGGGGGTCTTCGACACCCGTGACGAGGATCTGCGCGCCCGGGAACTCGCGCACGAGATCGGCGATGAACGGAATCGAGCCGCCCACGCCGATGTCGATCGGGTCGACGCCGTAGCCGGCGGAGAGCGCCGCGCGCGCCTCGGCGACCGCCCATCCGCTCACATCCACGAGGAACGGGTTGCCGTAGTCCACATCGCTGAAGGTGAGCTCCGCGCCGAACGGCGCGTTGGCGCGCAGGTGCGCCGCGATCGCCTCGAAGGCCTCGCGCGCGTCCTGCCCGGGCGCGACACGAGCGCTGATGACGAGGGAGAGCTCGGGCGTGAGCGTGTTCGACGCGTTCTTCACGCTCGGGAAGTCGATGCCCGTGACGGTGATCGACGGCTTGTTCCAGATGCGGCTGAGGATCGTCCCCCGCCCAATGGGCGAGACGCCGTCCGGCAGGCCCGCCTCGTCGCGCAGCGTCTCCTCGCTGTAATCGGGGGTCTGGGCGTCGCGCTCGGCGAGGCCCGCGACGGCGACCGCACCGTCGCCGTCCCACAGGGTCGACAGCAGCATGACGGTGGCGACCATGGCATCCGGCACCGCTCCGCCGAACATGCCCGAGTGCGACGCGTGCTCGAGAGTCTTGACCGTGAGGGTGAAGCGCGTGTTCCCGCGCAGCGAAACGGTCAGACCGGGCGTCGCCTGATCCCAGTTGCCCGAGTCGGCGACGACGATCACGTCGGCACGCAGGGCGTCGGCGTTCTCGCGCAGGAACGCGGCGAACGAGCCGGAACCGGCTTCTTCCTCGCCCTCGACGAACAGGTTGACGCCGAGATCGAAGTCTGTGCCGAGCACCTCGACGAGAGCACGCAGCGCACCGACATGCGCCATGATGCCGGCCTTGTCGTCGGCCGCGCCGCGACCATACAGCCGCCCGCCGCGCACGGTCGGCTCGAATG
Source organism: Microbacterium sp. (assembly GCA_047605005.1). Taxonomy (GTDB): domain Bacteria; phylum Actinomycetota; class Actinomycetes; order Actinomycetales; family Microbacteriaceae; genus Microbacterium. The sequence continues at coordinate 7,205 of JASGGN010000046.1, read as the reverse complement.
GCGGCGACTCCCACAGCGTCTCGTCGCCGACGGGCTGCACGTCGTGGTGCGCGTACAGCAGGATCGTGGGGCGGCCCGCCCGCGCCGCACGGGAGGCGAGTACGGCAGGCATCCCCTCGGCGCCGGTCCCGGGGACGACAGCGGTCTTCACCTCGACGCGGTCGAAGATTCCGAGATCATCGAGCAGCGCCTTGACGGCGGCCGCGCTGCGCTCCACCTCGGACCGGTCGAACCCCGGGAACGCGACCGACCGGATGCGCACGAGGTTCCCGAGATCGGCCAACGCGGCGGGGACAGCGGCGAGCGCCGCACCGCGGACGGAGGCGGACCGGGATATCTCGGAGTTCATGCGGGTAATCTTATGGCGCACGATTCCCGCAGCACGCGCCCGACCTCGAGGACCCATCCGTGGCCAAAAATCCCGTCGCATCCGAACCCGCTCCCGACACCTCGAGCGGACCCGGCAAGCACCGGCCGACGCCGACGCGCGCCGAGCAGGAGGCCGCGCGCAAGCGCCCCCTCGTCGCCGACACGAAGGAGGCGCGCGCCCGCGCGAAGGCCGACCTCGCTGCGCAGCGTGAGAAGGCCCGGGTCGGCATGGCCAACGGCGAGGAGAGGTACCTGCCGGTGCGCGACAAGGGGCCGCAGCGCCGGTGGGTGCGCGATTTCGTGGATGCCGGCTGGCACACCGGCGAGCTGCTGATGCCCCTCATGCTCCTCGTCGTCCTCGTGAGCCTCGTGCAGAACCAGACGATCGCCTTCTACGGCTTCGTCGCCCTGTGGACCTTCCTTCTGTTCGTCATCGGGGACATGATTCTGACGAGCATTCGCGTCAAGAAGCTCGCAAAGGGGAAGTTCGGCGACCGCACCGAGAAAGGTCTCGGCTGGTACGGCGCCATGCGGACGGTGCAAATGCGCTTCATGCGGCTGCCCAAGCCGCAGGTCAAGCGGGGGCAGTTCCCGGCCTGACCGATCGTCCGCGCCGTCGGCACGGACCGGCATACCGTCCCAAGAGCAGGCTGGATTGATGTCGTGGCGCCCCGCGCGCTTCCCTTCGAGCGATCGGGGATGCTGGCGGCACGCGAACGCTGGCGCGAACCCTATTTTCGCCGGGCGAGCGCGCGGTTGATCTGCCGCGCCCAGAACGGGCCGCGGTAGATGAACGCGGTGTAGCCCTGGACGAGGTCCGCGCCGGCCGCGAGGCGCTCGCGCACATCGTCGGCGGTCTCCACTCCCCCCGCCGAGATCACGCAGAAGTTCTCGGGCACGACGGCGCGCACGATCCGCAGCACCTCGACGGAGCGCACGCGCAGCGGCGACCCGGACAGACCGCCGGCGCCCATCGCGGCGACCTGCTCGGCATCCGTCGCAAGCGGCGCTCGCGCGATCGTCGTATTGGTGGCGACGAGGCCCGCGAGTCCCACGTCGACCGCGAGACGCGCGATCGCCTCGACCTCGTCGTCGGGAAGATCGGGGGCGATCTTGACGAGCAGGGGGGTGGATGCCGCGGCATCCCGCACCGCCTCCAGCAGAGGACGCAGAGTCTCGACGGCCTGCAGGCCGCGCAGGCCCGGGGTGTTCGGCGACGAGACGTTGACGACGAGATAGTCGGCCACGGGTGCGATCTGCCGCGTGCTCCGGACGTAGTCGGCGGTGGCCACCGCGACGTCGACGACGCGGCTCTTGCCGATGTTCGCCCCGAGCACCGCCCGCCGCGGGCGGCGGCGGGCGCGGGCGAGCCTGCGGGCGGCCGCGGCGGCGCCGGCGTTGTTGAAGCCCATGCGGTTGATGAGGGCCCTGTCTTCGGCGAGGCGGAAGAGCCGCGGCCTCGGGTTTCCGTCCTGGGGGATCGCGGTGACGGTGCCGATCTCGACGTGGCCGAAGCCGAGGGCGTAGAGACCGTCGGTCATGACGGCGTTCTTGTCGAAGCCCGCTGCGACACCGAACGGCGAGTCGAACACGAGCCCGAGGGCCTCCGTCCGCAGGCTCGGGTCGGGCTTGGTGAGAGCGCGCACGATCGGCGCGAACGGCCACACCCCGAGCGCTCGGATCACCCGGACGACGAGGCGGTGCGCGGTCTCGGGGTCCATGCGCGCGAAGACGGTGCGGAAGATGAAGGGATACATCGCACCTCAGCCTACGGCGGGCCGAGGCTCTCGCGCCGGAACGGACGTCTCGACTCGCTCCGCTCGCTCAACGACCGGGCGTATCGGCGGCGTGGTCGGCGCGCAGCTGCGCGATCGACGCCTCGAAGTCCTCGAGCGACTCGAACGCCTGATACACGCTCGCGAAACGCAAGTAGGCGACTTCGTCGAGGTCGCGCAGCGGCCCGAGGATCGCCAGACCGATCTCGTTCGTGTCGATCTGGGAGGAGCCGGTCTGGCGCACCGTCTCCTCGACCGCCTGCGCGAGCACCGCGAGGTCGGCCTCGGTGACGGGCCGCCCCTGGCACGCCTTGCGGACGCCCGCGATGACCTTCTCACGGCTGAACGGTTCGATGACGCCGGAACGCTTGATGACGTTCAGGCTCGCGGTCTCGATCGTCGAGAACCGCCCGCCGCATTCGGGGCACTGTCGGCGGCGACGGATGCTGAGACCATCGTCGCTCGTGCGCGAGTCGATGACGCGGGAGTCGGCGTGGCGGCAGAACGGGCAGTGCATGGCGGGTACAGCCTACGCTCGGCGCGGTGCGTCAGCGCGGCGACGCGGCGAACCGGGCAGTGACGGCCTCGCCGTGAGCGGGCAGCGCCTCGGCATCCGCGAGCGTGACGATCGCGGCGCGCACACCCGCGAGGGCGCCCCGGTCGTACGCGATGACCTGCTGCGGGCGCAGGAACGTCGAAGCGGAAAGCCCCGACGCGTACCGGGCCTGGCCTCCTGTCGGGAGCACGTGGTTGCTTCCGGCGAGGTAGTCGCCGAGGCTCACCGGGGAGTGGCCGCCGAGGAAGACGGCACCGGCGTTGACGAAGTCGGCCGGCCGCGCGTCGGCCAGATGCAGCTCGAGGTGCTCGGGGCCGTATGCGTTGCTGAAAGCGGTCGCCGTCGCGAGGTCGTCGACGAGGACGATCGCCGACTGCGGGCCGGCCAGCGCCTGGGCGACGCGCCCCGCGTGCAGGGTGCGAGCGGCGCGCACGGCGACGCGCTCCGCGACCGCTGCCGCGAGGGTCTCCGACGCGGTCACGAGCACCGCCGCCGCCTGCTCGTCGTGCTCGGCCTGGCTCACGAGGTCGGCCGCCACCCAGTCCGCGTCGGCGCTGTCGTCGGCGACGACGAGGATCTCGGTGGCACCGGCCTCCGCGTCGGTGCCGACCACGCCGGCGACAACGCGCTTGGCAAGCGCGACGAAGTTGTTGCCGGGCCCCGAGACCACGTCAACGCGACGCAACCCCAGGCTCGGCACGCCGTACGCGTAGGCGCCGATCGCGCCGGCCCCGCCCATCGCGTACACCTCCGTGACGCCCAGCAGGCGCGCCGCGGCGAGGATGACGGGGTGGACGCGACCGCCGAAGTCGGCCTGTGGCGGGGAGGCGAGCGCCACCTCGGCGACACCCGCGACCTGGGCGGGCACGACGTTCATGACGACGCTCGAGGGGTACACCGCCTTGCCGCCGGGCACGTAGACGCCGACCCGCTGAACCGGACGCCAGTGCTGCTCCACCCGGGCACCGGGCGCGAGCGTCGTGACGACGGGAGGCGGCACCTGCGCGGCCGACGCCTGACGCACGCGCCGGATCGCCTCCTCGAGGGCGGCGCGCACCGCGGCATCGAGCGCTTCCAGGGCCTCTTCGAGGTGTTCCTGCGGCACCCGGATCGCGTGTCCTTCGACCCGATCGAACCGGGCAGCCTGCTCGCGCAGCGCCTCCTCTCCGCGATCGGCGACGTCGTGGACGATGCCGGCCGCGGCCTGAAGGGCCTCGTCGCGCGCCGCGGCGGCGCGAGGCACAGCGGCGAGCAGCTCGTCGGGTGTCAGGGCGCGACCGCGCAGGTCGATGGTGCGGAGCATCCTTCCAGGCTACCGCCCCACCCTGCCGAGTCCCGCTCTCGGGACACAGCGCACGAGAGCGTGTGTCAGCGGCGGGGTCAGCCGCGCGTCACGCCCGAGACATCGGTCAGATACCCGATGCGTCCGTCCTCGTGACGCACGACGAAGCTGTCACCACGGTCCTCGATGACCAGTGCCCAGGCGGTCGGCCCGATCGTGAAGATCCGCTCGCCGGTCTCGTCGACGATGTCGCGCTCGACGGGCGCGAGCGCCCAGAACGCCTGGGATGCGGCGGGGGCCGTGACCACCTCCTCCGGCTCTGCGACATCGGTCGTCTCGGCCGAGGTCGCGACCGGCGTCGCCGCCACCGTGGCGGAGGGGGCGGATGCGGGGTGCGGACGCGGCGCAACCGGGCGCGCGGGGCTCGCGAACCGATGCGCGGGCACCTGCGGTCGGTGCCGGAAGTCTTCGCCGATCGTCGGCAGGAAGGGCGCGAACACCGTCAGCACCACGCCCGCGAGCATCAGGATGAACTCGATCCAGACGACCGCCGTCGCGTAGAAGACGTTCTGCCCGGCGAGCGAGGCGAACGACGCCCACAGGATGCCGAGCCAGACGATCATCGAAACCGTGAAGGCGACCGAGGCGAACTGGTCGATGCCCAGCGAGCCCACACGGCGGATGCCCTGCGGGGAGAGGCGGCGCATGACCAGCAGGAATACCGCGACGGTCGGGGCCCCGACCGTGAGCACCCAGTCGATGCCGGCGGACCACACCGATGCGAAGGACCCGATGCTGTAGATCGGGAAGAACGAGACGATGAAAGCGACGGCCCAGATGCCTGCGAGGGCGACCTCGCGCACGGAGAACGGTCCGACGCCGTACTGCGTCGGCGCGCCTTCATCGACGGCATCCGCACCATCGGTCACCGCCACGGGTGTCTCGGTCACCGCCACGGGCGTCTCGGAGCTTTCGGGGATGCTTTTGTCGTCAGTCACGGTCATCGATCCTTCCACGGCTTCCGGTCGCGAGCGATCCTACCCTCACAACACACACGACGAACGGAGGGCGCACGGGGCTGCTCAGCCCAGGCATTGCGGCCCGAGCAGCCCTTTGAGCTCGCCGTACAGGTCGACCGAGACCTCCACCCGCGCGGGAACCTCGAACACCTTCGCCGTGCTCCCCCGGTGCAGTTTCAGCATCACCTCGCTGGAACCCGGGTGCCGTTCGAAGACGCGCGCGAGCTCCCCCACGGTGGACTCGGTGGCGCGGTGCTCGGGCATGAGCAGCACGAGCGGGCCGGATGCCAGAGCCGACCCGAGATCCGGTGAGAACGCCGACTGCCCGTGCAGATTCAGCCCGTCGTCACGACGCGAGACGCGTCCGCGTACGACGAGGATCGAGTCGGGGACGAGCATCGCCTGGAACTCGGCGTAGGTCTTGCCCATGAACATCACCGTGACCTCGCCGTCGAAGTCCTCGATCGTGATCATGCCGTAGGGGTTGCCGCTCTGCTTCGCGACCCGGTGCTGCACGCTCGTGACGAGCCCCGCGACCGTGACGATGTCACCGTCGTCGACGTTCTCGTCGGCGAGCAGGTCGTGGATCGACGTCGACGCGTGCTTGGCGAGGGGGATCTCCAAGCCCGCGAGCGGGTGGTCGGAGACGTAGAGGCCGAGCATCTCACGCTCGAAGGCGAGCTTGTCCTTCTTGGTCCACTCGGGGCGCTCGGGCACCTTCTGCACCTGCTGCGGCTCATCATCGCCCCACAGACTGTCGAAGTCGAAACCGACCTCGCCGTTGGCCTCGCGGCGCTTGTCGAGGACGGCCTGCTCGGTGGCATCCTCATGGATCTCCATGAGCGCGCGGCGGGTCGTGCCGAGCGAGTCGAACGCGCCCGCTTTGATGAGCGACTCGATCGTGCGCTTGTTCGCGACGTGCGCCGGGACCTTCGACAGGAAGTCGTGGAACGAGGTGTACGGCGCGCCCTCGCGCGCCGCCACGATGCCGTCGACGACGTTCGCGCCGACGTTGCGCACGGCGCCGAGCCCGAAGCGGATGTCCTCGCCGACGGCGGCGAAGTAGCGGATCGACTCCCCCACGTCGGGCGGCAGCACACGGATGCCCATGCGCCGGCACTCGTTGAGGTAGACCGCCATCTTGTCCTTCGAGTCGCCGACGCTCGTCAGCAGCGCCGCCATGTACTCGGCCGGATAGTGTGCCTTCAGGTACGCCGTCCAGTAAGAGATGAGACCATAGGCGGCCGAGTGCGCCTTGTTGAAGGCGTAATCGGAGAAGGGCACGAGGATGTCCCACAGCGTCTTGATCGCGACCTCGCCGAAGCCGTTCGCCTTCATGCCGCCTTCGAAGCCCTCGTACTGCTTGTCGAGCTCGGACTTCTTCTTCTTGCCCATCGCTCGGCGCATGATGTCGGCCTGGCCGAGGGAGAAGCCCGCCACCCGCTGCGCGATCGCCATCACCTGCTCCTGGTAGATGATGAGGCCGTAGGTCGTGTCGAGGATGTCCTTCAGCGGCTCCGCCAGCTCCGGATGGATCGGTGTGACCTCCTGCTGGCCGGTCTTGCGCAGGGCATAGTTGATGTGCGAGTTCGCACCCATCGGACCGGGACGGTACAGGGCGATGAGGGCGGAGATGTCTTCGAAGTTGTCGGGCCGCATGAGGCGCATGAGGCTGCGCAGCGGCGCGGAGTCGAGCTGGAAGACACCCAGCGAATCGCCGCGGGTGAGCAGGTCGTAGGCGGCCTGGTCGTCGAGGCTCAGCTCTTCGAGCACGAGCGGTTCGCCGCGGTTGGCGGCGATGTTGTCGAGGGCGTCGTTGATGATCGTGAGGTTGCGCAGCCCCAGGAAGTCCATCTTGATGAGGCCGAGGGCCTCGCAGGACGGATAGTCGAACTGCGTGACGATCTGCCCGTCCTGCTCGCGCTTCATGATCGGGATGATGTCGATCAGCGGCTCGCTCGACATGATGACGCCGGCGGCGTGCACACCCCACTGGCGCTTGAGGTTCTCCAGCCCCACGGCGGTGTCGTAGACGGTCTTGGCATCCGGATCGGACTCGATGAGCGCGCGGAACTCGACGGCCTCCTTGTACCGCGGATGCCGCGGGTCGAACATGTCGGTGAGCGGCACGTCCTTGCCCATGACCGCCGGCGGCATGGCCTTGGTGAGCTTCTCCCCCATGCTGAACGGGAACCCGAGCACCC
>JASGGN010000045.1:0-15287 GCA_047605005.1 Microbacterium sp. | reverse complement strand
AGCCGCGCGCCGCCGCGGCGTCCGTGGCGATCCGCTCGACGTCGGCGAGGGTCTCGTGCCCGTAGACGGAGGGCTCACGGATGCCGAGGAGGTTCAGGTTCGGGCCGTTGACGAGCAGCAGGCGGCGGGGGGTCACCTGAGCACCCTATCGCCGCCGCTCCGGGCTGAACCACCTCGCCTTTCAGGGCGGGTCGTCCGCCGACGTCGATGCGATCATGGCCGACGCGCCTGCCGAGAAAAGGCGATCTGCCGAGAACAGGACGGATGCCAGGAAATTCTCCTTTCCCGGGCAGATCTCCTGCGCTCAGGCGCGCGCTGCAGGCCGACGTCGCGACGCGGCCTGCGCCGTGAGCCGCACCGGCGCGTTGCCGGCGCCGAAGCCGTCGTAGCCGCCGCGACGTTCGACGAACTCGAAGAACACCCGGCCGATCGTGCCGGTGTAGAACTGCAGGTACTCGCCTCGGCCGTCGCGGTCGTAGACGATGCCCAGCTCCCGCAGCTCCGCGACGAACGCCGCGTCGAGGGCGAAGCGCGCCGCGAGGTCCTCGTAATAGTTGCCGGGGATCGCCAGCGGCGCCAGTCCGCGCGCCCGCGCGCTGCGGGCGAGTGCTCGCACATCGTTGCACGCGAAGGCGACGTGCTGCGCGGCGCGGGCGGCACCCCGCTCGGCCGCGATCGCGGGAGCCACATTGAGCGGCAGCCGCACATCTCCCGCGCTCATGACGTGGCTCTGCACGAGGCCCGAGGGGCTCGCCACCTCGGTCGACGACACCGGCTCGAGCGACAGCACCGAGGTATAGAAGAGCACCGACTCCTCGAGCACCTGCCACGGAAGCGCGAGGCTGATGTGGTCGATCCCCGAGACAGTGGATGCCGTGACGGTGGATGCCGTCGCGGCGGTGCCGTGCTCGAACTCCGCGGTCCATGCCGGCTCGTCGCCGCCGAAGGCCGCGGCGATCTCGGCCCAGTAGACCTCGGTTCCGTCGGGGGCGACAGCGGCATCGAGATGCTGCTCCGTCGCGTACGTGCGGCGGTAGGCGAACGAGGTGCCGAGCTCGTGCGCGCGCGCCGTCGTGGCAGCCGCGTCGGGCACGACGAACCCCGCCGCCGCCACGTGCGGGTCCTCGCCGTGCGCGTGCTGCTCGTTCAGCACGATCCGTGCCGATCCCGCGCTCCACAGCGTCACGGGTTTCGTGCGGTGCCGTCCCCGCGGCGTGAATCCGGCCTGCGCGAGCACCGCCTCGACCGCCGACGTGTCGGCCGCCTTCACCTCGGCGAAGTCGAAGCCCGTCGGTGCGGCGGACTCGGTCAGCCGGGTCAGTCCCGCATCGGGCAGCACGCGCGCGACGGCGTCTTCGAGCCACGCCAGCGAGCGACGCGCGTGGACGGCGGTGGCGGCGGCATCGGTCTGCCGGAACGTGTCGTTGAACACCTCCAGCGACAGCGGCCCGGTGTAGCCGGCACGCACGACGTGCGCGACGAACGAGGTCAGATCGAAGCTGCCCTCACCCGGGAACAGGCGGTGGTGGCGGCTCCACGACAGCACGTCGAGCGACATCGCCGGGGCGTCGGCGAGCTGGAGGAAGAAGATGCGATCGGCCGGGATGCCTTCGATCGCAGCCGGGTCGTGCCCCCGCGCGAGGATGTGGAACGAGTCGAGGCACACACCGACGTGAGGGTGATCGGCCAGCTGCACGATGCGCCAGGCGCGGCGGTAGTCGTCGACGAAGCGCCCCCACGCGAGAGCCTCGAAGGCGATGCGCACGCCGTAGCGGGTGGCGAGATCACCCAGCCGGCGCAGCTGGCTCGCGCTGACCTCGTCGTCGTCCACCGTCGCCGTGGCGACGTTGCTGCAGCACAGCACGAGCGTCATGCCTAGCCGCTGCATGAGGGCGAACTTGGCCTCCGCGCGACGCAGCACGTCGGCGAACAGCTCCTCCGAGAGGCCCTCGACATCACGCATCGGCTGATAGAGGTCGAGGCTCAGACCCAGCCGCGCCACGAGGGCGCGGATCTCCTCGGGGCTCTCGGGAGCAGCGACGAGGTCGGGCTCGAAGATCTCGACACCGTCGAAGCCGGCGTCGGCGCACGCGTGCAGCTTCTCCACGAGCGTCCCGCTCAGGCACACGGTCGCGATCGACGTTCTCACCCCGCTGAATGTACCAGGCGGTACATTGCGGCGGAACAGGGAGCTTTGCGCCCGGGATATCCTTGCCGCGTGGTCAGTCAGCAGCGCGATCCGGCGCGCACTCGCGCCGAACTGCTCGCCGTGGCGACCGAGGTCTTCGCCGAAGACGGCTTCTCCGGCGCGCGCGTCGACGTGATCGCCGAGCGCACCCGCACGACCAAGCGCATGATCTACTACTACTTCGGCGGCAAGGAGCAGCTGTACCTCGCCGTGCTCGAAGAGGCCTACCGCGGCATCCGCGAGGCGGAGAACGTGATCGACGTCGACCACTCCGACCCCGTCGCGGCGATGCGCCAGCTCGCCGAGCTGACCTTCGACCACCATGTCACGCACGACGGGTTCATCCGGCTCGTGGCGATCGAGAACATCCACCGCGGCGCGTTCATCCGCCGCATCGACGCCCTGCGCGCGCTCTCACAGCCGGCGCGCGGCCGCCTCGAGGAGATCCTGCGCAAGGGGCGGGAGCAGGGCGTCTTCCGTGACGACGTCGACGCGCTGGAGGTGCATCTGCTCATCAGCGCCTACTGCGTCTTCCCGGTCGCCAACAAGTACACCTTCGGGTACCTCTTCGACGTCGACCTCGACGCCCCCGATCGGCGCAGTCGTCTGCGCACGATGATCGGCGACGTCGTCGTCGCGTGGCTGCAGGTGCGCTGACTCAGCCGCACTTCCGCAGGAGCGTGCGGAAGTCTGCGAGCACCGTGTCGGCCGCGCGAGCACAGGCATCCGCCACCGAAACGAAGCTCAAGAACCCGTGATCGAGGGACGGGAAGACATGAGCGCGGTGCGGCACGCCGAGCGCGCGCAGGCGCGCGGCGAAGGCGGTGTTGTCGTCGCAGAGGAAGTCGTGCGCACCGGTGGCCAGCACGATGGGGGGCGCGGATGCCAGCGCCGCCGCTCGTACGGGCGAGACGCGCGGATCGGTCAGCAGCTCCACGCGATCGCCCACGTACCAGCGCTCGACGACGCCGGGGGGACCCGCGGCGAGGTCTGTCGGGGGATAGAACAGCAGCTGCGCGGCCACCGGGACACCGCACTCCAGCGCGGCGGCGAGGGCGAGGTTGCCGCCGGCGCTGTCGCCCGCGACCGCGATGCGAGCGGGGTCTGCGCCCAGGGCGGGTGCATTATCGGCCACCCAGCGCACCACCGCCACGACGTCATCCAGACCCGCGGGAAACGGATGCTCGGGCGCGAGCCGGTAGCCGACGTTGACGACGATCGCCCCGACGCGCGCGGCGATGAGGCGAGCGTGCGCCTCGTGCGCGTCGAGATCGCCGAGGCAGAAGCCGCCGCCGTGGCTATAGACGACGATCGGGGCGACACCTCCACGATCGGCATCCTCGAGATCAGCCTCGAGATCAGCTTGGAGGTCGGCATCGAGCGGACGGATGATGCGCACGGGGATCGAGCCCCCGGGCCTCGGCACCTCCCGGTCGTCAATGCTCGCCACCGGCACGGGCACCTGCGGATAGAACCGGATGCGCGCCGATGCGGCTCCGGCGCGCGCACGCTCGATCGGTGCCGTCGTCTGGAAGTCGTGCAGCCCCGCCGCACGCAGCATGCCGCGCACCACGGCGACCTCGGGGTCCAGGGCGCTGCCCTCGGTGAGCGTCATGGCGTGGATCCTCTCGTCGTCGAAAGCCGTCCGCGTTGCTTGACAACGTCGCACCGTGGTGGTTCACTCTGAACGTACCAGTTAGTACACGCGGTGCGAACCCGCTTCGCGCAGTTCGCACCAGTTCCGACCGTACGAAGGAGTGCCGGTGGACTGCGCTCACCCTTACCTCGTCGGTCTCGTCGGCGCGGGCGTGCTCCCTTCGCTGACGCCGCCGTTGCACATGGCCGAGGCCAGGGCGCTCGGCATCGACTACGTCTACCGCCCGATCGACATCACCGCACTCGGCATCGCCCCCGAGCGGATCGGTGAGGTGCTCGGGTGGGCCGAGGCTCTCGGATTCGACGCCCTCAACATCACGCATCCGTGCAAGCAGCTCGTCCTGGCCCACCTCGACCACATCGACCCCCTCGCAGCGGCGCTCGGCGCCGTCAACACTGTCGTGCTGGGCGCGGGACGGGCAGGCTACAACACCGACACCACGGGGTTCGAGGCCGCCTTCCGCGACGGTCTGCCCGGCGCGCCCACCGGCGACGTCGTGCTCATGGGCGCGGGCGGGGCCGGCGCGGCCGTCGCCGACGCCCTCCTACGGATCGGCGTCGACCGGCTGCGCGTCGTCGATCTCGACTCCGGGCGCGCCGGCAAGCTGGCTGCCGACCTCGCCGCTCGGCACCGTCGCGAGGTCGCCGCCGGTGCCCTGGCCGATCTTCCCGAGGCACTGTCCACCGCCGACGGCGTCGTGCACTGCACCCCCACCGGGATGAGGGAGCACCCCGGCATCCCGTTCGACCCCGCCCTGCTGCGCGAAGACCTGTGGGTCGCCGACATCGTCTACCGTCCGCTGGAGACCGCCCTGCTGCGGGCGGCGCGCGCACGCGGATGCCGCACGCTCGACGGCGGACGCATGGCCGTCTTCCAGGCGGTCGACGCATTCGAGCTGATCACCGGCGTCCGCCCCGACACCGGCCGTATGACCGCTCACTTCCATCGACTCACCACACCGCAACCAACCCTCATCGGAGAGGAACAACCCGCATGTCTGACACCGCAATGGCGCGGAAGACACCCGTCAGGGCCGCCGCAGCCAGTTTCATGGGAAGCGCCGTCGAGTATTACGACTTCTTCCTCTTCGGCACGGCCGCCGCGCTGATCTTCCCCCACGTCTTCTTCCCCGACGCCGACCGGGCGGCGCTGGTCATGTCGTTCGCGACGTTCGGCGTCGCGTACGTGGCCCGCCCCCTCGGCGCCGTCATCCTCGGCCACTTCGGCGACCGGATCGGCCGGCGCCGCGTGCTGCTGTTCACGATCCTGCTGATGGGCATCTCGACGTTCGCCATCGGCTGCATCCCGAGCTTTGCGGCGATCGGATGGGCAGCCCCGGGGCTGCTCGTGCTGTTGCGCGTCATGCAGGGGCTGTCGGCGGCCGGTGAACAGGCCGGGGCGTCGTCGCTCACCCTCGAGCACGCCCCCGACAACCGCCGCGCGTTCTTCACGTCGTGGACGCTCACGGGGACGCAGGGCGGGCAGATCCTGGCCGCCCTCGCGCTGCTGCCGGTCGCGGCGATGCCGGATGAGAGCAAGTACGCGTGGGGCTGGCGCATCCCGTTCTGGCTGAGCGCCGTCGTCGTGCTCGTCGCCTTCTTCATCCGCCGCTCGCTCCACGAGACCCCCGACTTCGAGCGGGCGCAGAGCGAGGGCACCCTCGCCAAGGTGCCGATCGGCGTTCTGCTGCGCGACCACTGGCGCGACGTGCTGCGGGTGATCTTCTGCGCGTTCATCGCCGCCGTCTCGACGGTGCTGGGCAACCTCGCCATCGCGTACGGCATCTCGATCGGCCTGTCGCAGAGCCTCAACCTGTACCTCGTGCTGGCGGCGAACCTGGGCGCCGTGATCACGCAGCCGCTGTGGGGCGCCCTCGCCGACCGCATCGGCCGCAAGCCCGTGTTCGTCTACGGTGCCGTCGCCTCGGCGGTGCTCGTGCCGTTGTACATGCTGTCGATGAGCAGCGGGAACACGTTCCTCGTCTTCGTCATGGCGATCGTGTCGTTCCCGCTCGCGTACGCTGCCGCCAACGCGGTGTGGCCGTCGTTCTACGGAGAGATGTTCCGCACGCGAGTGCGCTTCTCCGGTGTGGCGCTGGGCACGCAGCTCGGATTCCTGATGGCCGGGTTCGCACCGACGATCGTGACCGCGCTCGGCGGCGTCGGCCCGAACGGAATCTGGGTGATCACGGGGTTCACGGCGACGATCTGCGCGATCGCGACGATCAGCGCCCTGACCGCCCGCGAGACGAGGGCCGTGCCCACGGCCGAGCTCGGTCTGGGTCGCACGCGCGTCGCCACGACGCCTGTCACGGCCTGAGCCCGAACCGAAGAAAGGATGCCGCTCCCGCCGCGCGCGGGAGCGGCATCCTTCTTTGCGCCGCGGCCCGCTGCTCAAAAAAGGCGATCTGCCGAGAACAGGACGGATGCCGAGAAATCCTCCTTTCCCGGGCAGATCTCCTGCGCTGAGGCACCCGGCGGCGCGGCTACTGCGCGATCTCCTGGTACGCCGCGAACAACAGCGACTCGTCGGGCGCCTGCAGCACAGTCGGGCGGGCGATGTCGTCGAGGACGATGAAGCGCAGCATTCCCGCGCGAGTCTTCTTGTCACGCTGCATCGTGGCCAAAAGCTGCGGCCACGCGCCGGCACGATAGGTCATCGGCAGGCCGAGCGAATCCAAAATCGCCCGGTGCCTCTCCACGGCCGCGTCGGACAGGCGGCCGGCGAGGCGGGAGAGCTCCGCGGCGAACACCATGCCGATCGAGATCGCGGCGCCGTGGCGCCACTGATAGCGCTCGGCGTGCTCGATCGCGTGCCCGAGGGTGTGACCGTAGTTGAGGATCTCGCGCAGCCCCGCCTCGCGGAAGTCCTCGCCGACCACGCGGGCCTTCATCTGGATCGCGAGCTCGATCGTGCGTCGGAACGCGGCCGCACGCGGGTTGACCGCCGCCTCGGGATCGGCCTCGATGAGATCGAGGATCTCGGGCGCCCAGATGAACCCGGCCTTGACGACCTCCGCATAGCCGGCGACGAGCTCGTTGCGGCTGAGGGTGTCGAGCACATCGAGGTCGCACACGACCGCGTGCGGCGCCCAGAAGGCGCCGACGAGGTTCTTGCCCTCGGCCGTGTTGATGCCGGCCTTGCCCCCGACGGCGGCATCCACCATCCCGAGCACGGTGGTGGGGACCTGCACGACCGCGACGCCGCGCAGCCAGGTCGCGGCGACGAAGCCTGCGAGATCGGTGACCGCTCCCCCGCCGAACCCGATGACGGCGTCCGTGCGGGTGAAGTCGGCCTGTCCCATGACCTGCCAGCAGAAGGCCGCGACCTCGACGCGCTTGCCGGCCTCGGCATCGGGCACCTCCGCCAGCAGCACGGTGCGATCGCCCGCCATCAGCGCTTCGCGCAGGCGCTCGGCTTCGGCGCGCAGCGTCGGGGCGTGCACGACGAGCAGTTTTCGTGCGGCGGCGGGGACGGCGTCCCCGAGCCCTGTGAGGATGCCGCGGCCGACGTGGATGTCATACGGTGAGGTGCCCGCCACCGAGATCGTGGTCTCGCCTGTCATGAGCGGTCCCCGTTGTCCGCCGAGCGTGCGGCGACGGGCACAGCTGCGGCCGACGGTTCGGCCCACGCCACGACGGCGTCCGCGATGTCCTGCAGCGGGCCGATCGACGTGTCGAAAACGACGTCGGCGACCTCTTCGTACAGGGGGCGGCGCGCCTGGAAGATCGCGCTCCACCGTGCGACGGGGTCGTCGCCGGCCAGCAGCGGCCGCGCCCCCTCGCGGCCGATGCGCCCCCGCACCCTGGCGGGGTCGACGGTCAGCAGCACGACGCGATGGGCGGCGAGATCGGCTCGGGTGTCGGCGTCGAGCACCGCCCCGCCACCGAGGGCCACGACGCCGCCGTGAGCGAGCGCCGCGACGACGGCCTCGCGTTCGACGGCGCGGAAATGCTGCTCGCCCCTGTTCACGAACAGGTCCGCGATCGGGCCGTGCGCTGCGACGACGGTGGCGTCGGTGTCGGTGAAGCTCAGCCCGAGCCGGCGCGCGACACGGCGGCCGACGCTCGTCTTACCCGCCCCCATCGGCCCGACGAGCACGATCGCGCGGGCCGCCTCAGACGAGGTCATGATCGATCAGCGCCGGCTGAGAGGCGGGCGTCGTGTGCAGCGCGTCGGGAATCGCTGCGAGGTAGCCTTCGAGGTTGCGGCGCGTCTCGGCGATCGCGTCGCCGCCGAACTTCTCCAGCGCAGCCTCCGCGAGGACGATCGCCACCATCGCCTCGGCGACGACGCCCGCCGCCGGGACGGCGCACACGTCCGAGCGCTGGTGGTGGGCGGTCGCGGCCTCCCCCGTGGCGAGGTCGATCGTGCGCAGAGCGTGCGGCACGGTCGCGATCGGCTTCATTCCGGCGCGCACCCGCAGCACCGTTCCCGTGGACATCCCGCCCTCGGTGCCGCCGGCTCTGTCGGAGGAGCGCGTGATGCCGCCGTCGGCGGCGAACAGCTCGTCGTGGGCGGCCGAGCCGCGCCGGCGTGTCGTCTCGAACCCGTCGCCGACCTCGACGCCCTTGATCGCCTGGATCGACATCAGCGCCTGCGCGAGCCGGCCGTCCAGGCGCCGGTCCCACTGCACGTGTGAGCCGAGCCCGGGCGGCATGCCGTAGGCGAGCACCTCGACGATGCCGCCGAGCGTGTCGCCATCTTTTCTCGCGGCATCCACCTCGGCGACCATCGCGGCCGACGTCGCCGGGTCGAAACAGCGCAGCGGGTCGGCGTCGAGCACCTCGACGTCGTCGGGCGTGGGCAGCGGGGAGCCGTCGGGCACCTGCACCGGCCCGATCGACAGCGTGTGGCTGACCAGGCGGATGCCGAGCTCGCCGAGGAAGCTGCGCGCGATGGCGCCAAGCGCGACCCGTGCAGCCGTCTCACGCGCGCTCGCGCGCTCGAGGATCGGCCGCGCCTCCTCGAAGCCGTACTTCTGCATGCCGACGAGGTCGGCGTGGCCGGGACGGGGTCGTGTGAGGGCCGCGCCGCGACCGCGCGAGCGTTCGGTCAGCTCGACCGGCTCGGCGCTCATGACCTCGGTCCACTTGGGCCATTCGGTGTTGCCGACGCGCAGCGCGATGGGGCTGCCGATCGTGAGGCCGTGGCGGACGCCGGCCGAGATCGTCAGCTCATCCTCCTCGAACTTCATGCGCGAGCCGCGGCCGTAGCCGAGCTTGCGACGGGCGAGATCGGCCTGGATCGCGGCGCGCGAGACGGGCACGCCGGCAGGCAGTCCCTCCATGAGGGCGACCAGTTCGGGGCCGTGCGATTCGCCGGCCGTGAGCACGCGGAGCATTCGACTATCCTCCCACGAGCGCGCGGCGCATGACCTCCACGACGGCCTCCTCGCGGGGAAGCGGTTCGAGCGGATCGCCGGTGGAGAAGACCCGGATCTGGCGGACCGCCTGCTGGAGGAGCATCCCGAGGCCGCCGACGGCCGTACCTCCCTCCGCCAGCCAGACACCGGCGAGGGTCGTGGGCCAGTGCCCGTAGACGACGTCATACAGCAGCCCGCCGACGGCCGCGAGCCTGCGCGCGTCGTCGAGGGCGATCTCGGCGCCACCGGGCAACGTCGAGACGGTGAGCGGGGCGGATGCCTCGGGGGTGGTTCCGAAGGCGTATGCCGACACGGTGACGCCGAGCTGCCCGCCCAGGTCGGCGAGGTGCCGCGCGGCCTCCGGGCGACGGGCCACGACGTCGATCTCCTTCGCTCCGAGCCGCGCGAGGGCGACGAGCGCGGAGGTCGCCGTCGCGCCGGCTCCCACGATGCGCGCACGTTCGATGCCAGAGGCCCCGGCGTCGCGCAGATCGGCTGCGAGCCCCTCGACATCGGTGTTGAAGCCCCGCGGCTCCGGCCCGGTCAGCAGCAGCGTGTTGACGGCGCCCGTGAGCTCGGCGGCGTGGTGCCGGGTTGCGGCGGCGTCGAACGCGACTGCCTTCAGCGGGAACGTCAGCGAAAGCCCCCGCAGGCGCGGTCCATGCTCGGCGAGCTCGCCGGAGAACGCCCGCTCCGCCACCCGGCGACGGCCGTAGGCCCAGTCCCAGCCCAGTTCGGCGTACGCGGCCGCGTGTAGCACGGGTGACAGGCTGTGGTCGATGGGATCGCCCCAGACCTCGAGCCTGCCCTCACTCACAGTAGGACTCGTTGCCGGACACCTGACACCACTCGTCGAGCTGTTCGACGGCGGCCAGATGCTCCTCGTACGTCTCCGAGAAGACGGTCTCACCCGTGCGCAGGTCCACCGCGACGAAATAGAGCCAGTCGCCTTCGGCGGGATCGAGCGCGGCGTTGATCGCGTCTTCGCCGGGCAGCGAGATCGGCCCGATCGGCAGCCCCTCGTGCACATACGTGTTGTAGAGGTTGGACTCGTCGGCGCGTTCCTCCTCGGTCGTCCACACCGTGCCGGTGATCCCGGCGCCGTATGCCACCGTCGCGTCGGACTGCAGCAGCATCCCCGCGTCGATGCGGTTCAGGAACACCCGGGCGATCTTGCGCATGTCCTCGTAGTCGGGTCCGGACTCCTTCTGGACGAGAGCCGCGAGGGTCAGCACCTCGAAGCGGTCCTCTTCGGCGACGCCCAGGTCGTCCAGCCGCGTGAAGGTCTCGTCGACCATCCGCTGGATGACCTCCGTCGCCGTCGCGTCGGGATCGAAGGTGTAGGTCGCGGGGAAGAGATACCCCTCGATGCTGGGCGCTTCTGCCGGGACCCCGAACTGCGTGTAGTCGGCGGCTTCCGCCAGGAGGTCGTCCTCGCTCAGCCCCGTCGCCGCGGCCACGGCGGACAGCGCCTCCTTGTAGGTGTAGCCCTCGGGAATGGTGACGCTGTTCTCCACGCGATTGGCATCGTCCTCCAGCGCCGACAGGGCGGCGGCGGCAGACATCTGCTCCTGCAGTGCGAACACGCCCGGGTAGAAGGTGGGGTTGAGCCCTTCGGAGATGAGGTAGTCGTAGAACGCTTCGCGCGTCTTGGTGACGCCCATCTCGTACAGGGTGTCGGAGATCGTCGACCCTGTGTCGCCCTCCACGATCGTCACGTACACCTCGCCGCTCGCGAGCCCCTCCTCGTAGTCGTTGGGCTCCTCCCAGCCCATGAACGCGCGGATCTGGTCCTCGTAGGTGTTCCAGACGTAGAAGCCGCCACCGGCGATTCCCCCGAGGATCGCGAGCACGACACCGAAGATCACCCATCCGGCGATGCGGCTCTTGCGGCGGTCGCGCCGCACCTTCGCCAGCCGCCCTCGCTCGTCCGCGGCGTCGACGCTGAAGAGCATGTCCAGCGGCTGCTCGCCGCCCTGACGGCCTGCCGCCGCCCCCGTGGCCGTGTCGCCGCTGTTCGCGGTCGTCGCCGCAGCGGCGGTGCCGTCCGATGCCGCCGCCTGCGCGGCCTGCCGTGCGGCTCGGCGCGATGTCGGCACCGAAGCGCTCGGCGACACCGTGGCGGGTGTTTCTTCGCCTCGGGCTGATGACGATGTCGGCGGTGTGGTCGACGCCGCACCGGGCAACGAGTCGAACAGGTCCGCGAACTGGTCGTCGTTCTGCGGGGTTTCGGGCATCAGGCGGGCTCCTGCGATCCGGGGACGAGGGCGCCGGCCGGGTGTCCGGTGCTCTTCTCGACGTCGATGGCCTGCTGGAGCAGCACGACCGCGGCGACTTGATCGACAATCCTACGAGAACTTCGCTGCGAGCGCCCCACCTCGCGCAGCACCGCGTGCGCGGAGACGGTGCTCAGCCGCTCGTCTACGAGCCGCACGGGCAACCCCGTGGCAGCCTGCGCTTCGAGCGCGAACGCGCGCGCGTCGGCCGTAGAAGCCGTTTCCGCACCCGACAGACCGGCCGGCAGGCCGACGAGCACTTCGATCGCGTCGTGCTCCACGGCCAGCTCCGCGATCCGGCGGGCGGATGCCTCGCTGCGCGCAACCGTCTCCACGGGCACGGCGAGCAGTCCCTCCCGGTCGCAGCGCGCCACGCCGACGCGAGCCTTGCCCACGTCGATCCCGAGGCGCACGCCCGGGCGGAAACCCGTCATGCCGCCGCCGTCTGCAGGCCGGTCACGATCGCCTGAAGCGCCGCGGGCAGCGCCGCGGCATCCGTGCCGCCGCCCTGTGCGACATCGTCGCGGCCCCCGCCGCCGCCGCCGAGCGCGGCAGCCGCCGCCTTCGCGAGAGCCCCGGCCTTGGCACCCGATGCGCGCGCGGCCTCGTCGGTCGCGACGACGAC
The DNA here is from genome assembly GCA_047605005.1 of Microbacterium sp. Lineage (GTDB taxonomy): Bacteria > Actinomycetota > Actinomycetes > Actinomycetales > Microbacteriaceae > Microbacterium. The sequence goes on along the minus strand of JASGGN010000045.1, from coordinate 3,176 downwards.
GACAGGGCGCCCGGCGACCTCGGCGCCGAGAGCGACGACGGCGCCGGCGCCGACGCGCTCGCGCACCTGCAGCGCGAGGCTGCGCACGTCGTCTCCCGAGGCAGCCGCACCGAGCGACTCGGCGACGAGCCGGTACGGGCCGGTCGCGCGGGCGGCGCCGGCCAGGGCGGGGATGCGCGCCTCCAGCGCCTTGGCCTCGAACTGGGCGATTCGTTTCTCGGCGGCCTTGAGGCTCGCCGACAGCTCCGCGATGCGCGCGGGCAACTGGTCTCGCGGGGTCTTCAGGGCGCTGCTGAGCTCGGAGACGATCGCGCGCTCGGCGGCGAGCTCGCGGAACGCGTCGAGCCCGACGAGCGCCTCGACGCGGCGACTCGATGCGCCGACCGACGACTCGCCGACGAGGCTGATGAGCCCCACCTCGGCCGAGCTCGACACGTGCGTTCCGCCGCACAGCTCGCGCGACCACGGGCCACCGATATCGACCATCCGCACCGTCTCGCCGTATTTCTCGCCGAACAAGGCCATCGCGCCGAGCGCCTTGGCCTCGTCCAACGGAAGCACGCGCGTCGTGACCTGCAGATTGTCGTGGATCGCGTTGTTGGCGATCTCCTCGATCTCGCTCTTCGTGGCATCCGACAGCGCCTGACCCCACGAGAAGTCGAAGCGCAGATACCCGGCACGGTTGAGCGACCCGGCCTGCGTCGCGGACCGCCCGAGCGTGTCACGCAGAGCTGCGTGCACGAGGTGCGTCGCCGAGTGCGCCTGCTGGGCGGCGCGGCGGTTCACGGCATCCACGACGCTCGTCGCGGGCTGACCGACGCCGACCTCGCCGCTTGAGACCTCCACCGTGTGGCTGATCAGGCCCGAGACGGGGCGCTGCACGTCGATGACCTCGAGCTCGTAGCCGGGGCCTGTGATGACCCCCTTGTCGGCGACCTGGCCGCCGCTCTCGGCGTAGAGGGCGGTCTCGGCGAGGATCACCTCGACGATGCTTCCTGCGCCCGCGCGGGTGACGGGGACGCCGTCGTGGAGGATGCCGAGGACGGTGGACTCGGTCTCCAGGTCGCTGAACCCCGTGAAGGCCGTCTCGCCGTGCGCACGCAGCTCGCGGTAGACGCTCGTGTCGGCGAGCTGGCGCTTGCGGGCGCGGGCGTCGGCCTTGGCGCGCGCGCGCTGCTCGTGCATCAGCGCGTCGAACGCCGCACGGTCGACAGCAAGGCCGGCCTCTTCGACGATCTCCAGCGTGAGGTCGATCGGGAATCCGAACGTGTCGTGCAGCAGGAACGCCTCGGCGCCGCCGATGCGGTGGCCGCCGGATGCCTTGGTGGCCGCGATCGCGGCATCCAGGCTCTCCGAGCCCGCCGCGAGGGTGCGCAGGAACGCGGCCTCCTCGGCGAGGGCGTATTGCTCGATGCGGGCGTAGTCGGCCGCGACCTCGGGGAAGGCCTCCTTCATCGCGTCGCGGGATGCCGCGAACAGCTCGGCGAAGGTCGGGCCGTCGACGCCCAGCAGGCGCATCGCCCGGATGACGCGGCGCATGAGCCGGCGCAGGATGTACCCGCGGCCCTCGTTCGAGGGGGTCACGCCGTCGCTCATGAGCATGAGCGACGAGCGCACGTGATCGGCGACGACCCGGAAGCGCACGTCGTCGTCGTGGCTCGCGCCGTAGGTCTTGCCGCTCAGCTCGACGGCTTTGTCGAGCACGGGGCGCACCTGGTCGATCTCGTAGAAGTTGTCGACGCCCTGCTTGATGAAAGCGATGCGCTCGAGGCCCATGCCGGTGTCGATGTTCTTCGCAGGCAGCTCGCCGACGATCGTGAAGTCGTATTTGCTGCGCACGTCGGTGATCTCGTACTGCATGAACACGAGGTTCCAGATCTCGACGTAGCGGTCGTCGTCGGTCGCCGGTCCCCCGTCGATGCCGTACGCGGGGCCGCGGTCGAAGAAGATCTCCGAGCAGGGGCCGGCGGGCCCGGGAAGGCCCGTCGACCAGTAGTTCGTGTCCTTGCCGAGTCGCTGGATGCGCTCTTCGGGCAGATCGGTCAGACGCAGCCAGAGGTCGTGCGCCTCGTCGTCCTCCTCATAGACGGTGACCCAGAGGTCCTTCGGGTCGAAGCCGAGGCCGCCGTCGTCTTCGGGGGTCGTGAGCAGTTCCCACGCGTAGCGGATGGCGCCCTCTTTGAAGTAGTCGCCGAACGACCAGTTCCCGAGCATCTGGAAGAACGTGCCGTGCCGCGGGGTCTTTCCGACCTCTTCGATGTCGTTGGTGCGGATGCACTTCTGGTTGTCCGCGGCGCGGGGATAGGGCGCGGGGACGTCGCCCGAGAGGTAGGGGATAAACGGGACCATGCCGGCGACGGTGAACAGCAGGGCGGGGTCGTCGGTGACGAGGGAGGCGGAGGGCACGATCGTGTGGCCCTGCTTCTCGAAGTAGTCCAGGTAGCGCTGGGCGATCTCGGCGGTCTTCATGTGTTGTCGTGTTCCTGAGATTCTTGGGGGAACGAAGGCACGCGGATGCCGTCCGCCCGCGGCGGCGCGGCGGCGCCAGGTCAGTCGGTGAGCTTCGCTGCGGCATCCTTCGCCGCGTCGAGGGCGTCGGCGGCGACTTCTTTCACTTCCGCCGCGATACCGTCGATCTTCGCCTCCTGCGCACGATAGGCCTCACCGATGCGATCGGTGAACTCGGAGATGCGGGCGTCGACGTCGGCGAGCAGCTCGTGACCGCGCGGGTCCTTGCTGACGAAGTGCGCGGCCACGAAGCCGCCGGTCAGACCCAGCACGAACCACAGCACGCTCTTCATGGGTTCCATGTTAGGCGCTAACGGCGAAGGGCGCCGGGATGGTCCCCGACGCCCTTCGACGGTTGCGGCCGCGCGATGCGCCGCCGCTGCGTGTCAGCGAGCCGCGTAGTACTCGACGACGAGCTGCACGTCGCACGTGACGGGCACCTCGGCGCGCTTGGGACGGCGCACGAGACGCGCGTGCAGCTTGTCGAGCTCGACCTCGAGGTAGCCCGGTACCGGCGGCAGCACGTCGGCGTGACCGCCGAGGGCCGCGACCTGGAAGGGCTCCAGCCCCTCGCTCTTGGGCTTGACGTGGATGAGCTGGCCCGGCTTCACGCGGAACGACGGGCGGTCGACGAGCTGGCCGTCGACGAGGATGTGGCGGTGCACGAC
>JASGGN010000044.1:0-16090 GCA_047605005.1 Microbacterium sp. | reverse complement strand
CGCCCGTCGCCTCGCCGCGCCGACACGCACGTAGCCGCCCCTCCGCCGAGAGCGCCACACCCGGGCCGCGTAAGCCGGACGTTCTCGGTCCGGGCGGCGCGTCTCAACCCGCGTGATCTGGCGCTGGAGCTCAGGCCACTTTGGGCGGAGCCCTCGCGTTGTTGCCGACCCCACGCCCGGGGAGCGAGAAAAGGCGAACCAGAGATGGCCGCGCACAGGCCCAGCCGTCGAGAAACCACCTTCCTCGCGAGAAATCGCCTTCGGAGGTGACTTCTCGCCGACAGGCTCAGCCCCTCAGCCCAGGACGATGAGCGTGAGCCCGCCGAGAACCGCGAGGGCGCACAGCGCGAACGACGCGTACGCCCCGACGACGGCGAGGCGCTTCTGGCCTTCCGTGAGCGGGCTCTTCTTCGCCGCTTTGACCGCTGCCTTCTCGGCCTTGCGCGCTTCCTTCTCGCTGATCACGGTGATCGCGTCGGTGAACTCCGCGGGGGCCACCACCGGCGCACGGCCCGCGCGGACGAGCAGCCGCAGCCCGATCGCGTAGAAGCTCACGACGAGCACCGCCCCGGCCAGCGCCGCAGCGAACACCTGCACGAAGGCGGCCCAGTCGATCTCGACGCTCATCGCCGCGCCTCTTTCCGGTCTGCGGCGCGCTGACGCCGCGTGGGCGGCGGAGTGCGCGGGACCTTGACGGCCAGGCCTGAATCGGCGACCTGGCTCATCGCGTTGCCGGCGTGCACCGCGCCTCGGCGCGAGCGCAGGAACAGGCCCACGATGATCACCACGGCCAGGATCGCGTCGACGGCGATTCCCCAGCCGCCGAGCCAGAGCACGAGCACTGCCGCGAAGGCACCCACGGCGGCGGATGCCGGCAGCGTCAGAACCCATCCGACGGCGATGCGCCCGACCGTTCTCCAGCGCACCGTCGAGCCCCGCCGACCGAGCCCCGACCCGATGACCGAGCCGGACGCGACCTGCGTCGTCGACAGCGCGAAACCGAGCGCGCTGGAAGCGAGGATCGTCGCCGCAGTGGAGGTCTCCGCCGAGAACCCCTGTGCCGGCTTGACGTCGGTCAGACCCTTGCCGAGGGTCCGGATGATGCGCCACCCGCCGGTGTAGGTGCCGATCGCGATCGCGAGGGCGCACGCGAAGACCACCCACAGCTCAGGGTCGGCCTGGTCGGCATCCTGCCACCCCACCATGACGAGCGCGAGGGTGATGACGCCCATCGTCTTCTGTGCGTCGTTGGTGCCGTGCGCGAGCGCGACGAGCGACGACGTGAAGATCTGCCCCCAGCGGAACCCGTCGCGTCCGTCGGGCTTGTTGTCGTAGCGTCGGGTGAGCGCATATGCGAGCCGCGTCACGACGAACGCGATGACTCCCGCCGTGAAGGGGGCGATGAGAGCCGGCAGCACGACCTTGCTGAGCACCATGCCGAAGTCGATCGCCGAGGCACTCGCGCCGACGAGAGTGGCGCCGATCAGCCCCCCGAACAGCGCGTGCGAAGAGCTCGAGGGCAGACCCAGCAGCCACGTCAGCATGTTCCACGTGATCGCGCCGATGAGGCCCGCGAAGATGATCGGCAGGAACGTGGCGGCGGTGATCTCCTCTTCGCGGATGATGCCGTGCGAGATCGTCTTCGACACCTCCGTCGACAGGAACGCGCCGACGAGGTTGAGGCCGGCGGCCAGGATGACGGCGACCTTCGGCCGCAGCGCGCCCGTCGCGATGGGCGTCGCCATCGCGTTGGCCGTGTCGTGGAATCCGTTGGTGAAGTCGAAGAACAGCGCGAGCACGATGACCAGCGCGACGATCAGGGCGGCGGCTTCCACAGTTCGCTTTCGTCGGTTGTCGAGGGAGAGGAGCCGACGGAGCCGGCGAGTGCGAACGAACAGTTCACCGCATGTTCAGAATCCGGCAATCGGATTCGTCACGATCATCCCACATCCCGCGCCTCGGCTCTCACGCCGTCGCCCATGAATTCGCCATGTTCGCGAACGCTCCCGCTCGACCGGTCGATTACGGTTGCCGTGTGACCGAATCCGCGCTGCACATTGCTCCCCCGGCCCCCGTCGCCGACGCCCGTCCGACCACGCGCACGCACCACGGCGACGAGGTCGTCGACCGGTACGAGTGGCTGCGTGCGAAGGAGGATCCCGCCGTCATCGCGCACCTGGAAGCCGAGAACGCGTACACCGACGAGCGCACAAGCCACCTCGCGGCGCTGCGCCAGACGATCTTCGACGAGATCCGTTCCCGCACGCAGGAGACGGACCTCTCCGTGCCGACCAGGCAAGGCTCGTGGTGGTACTACGGGCGCACTGTGGAGGGGAAGCAGTACGGCATCCACTGCCGCGCGCCGCTGACCTCGCCCGACGACTGGACGCCGCCCACCCTGCAGCCCGGGGTCGACGTCGCCGGCGAGGTCGTCCTTCTCGACGGCAACGTCGAGGCCGACGGACACGAGTTCTTCTCGCTCGGATCGTTCGACGTCTCCGCCGACGGCGCACGACTGCTGTACGGCGTCGACGTCGAGGGCGACGAGCGCTACACGCTGCGGGTGCGCGACCTCATTTCGGGAGCGGACCTCGGCGACGTCGTCGAGAACACCTCGTCGGGGGCCTGCTTCTCCCCCGACGGGCGCTTCGTCGTCTACACGACGGTCGATGACGCATGGCGACCCGACACCGTGTGGCTGCACGAGGTCGGCACGGATGCCTCTGCCGACATACAACTGTTCCACGAACCCGACGAGCGCTACTGGGTCGGCGCGGGCTTCACCCGCAGCGAGCGCTACCTCGTCATCGGGGTCGGCTCGTCCATAACCACGGAGGAATATCTCGTCGACGCGAGCGATCTGCGCGCGGCGCCACGCGTGGTCTGGCCCCGCCGAGAGGGCGTCGAGTACTCGGTCTCGCACGCCGTCGTCGGCGGCGAGGACGTTTTCTACGTGCTGCACAACGACGGTGCGCTCGACTTCGAGCTCGTGCGGGTTCCGGCATCCGACCCCGGCGAGCGCGACGTCGTTCTTCCGCACACCCCGGGGCGGCGGCTGCTGGACGTGTCGACCTTCCGCGACTGGGCGGTCGTGTCGTATCGCCGTGACGGGCTCGCGCGCGTCGGCATCCTCTCCTACGAGACGGGCGAGGTCGACGAGCTCGACTTCGACGAGGAGCTGTATGCGGCCGGGACCACCGGGAACCCCGAATGGGCCCCGCCGGTCGTGCGGCTGGGGTATGGCTCTTTCGTCACTCCGGGAACGGTGTACGACTACGTCGTGGGCACCGGCGAGTTCCTGCTGCGCAAGCGCCAGCCGGTGCTCGGCGGATATTCGCCCGACCTCTACGCGCAGCGCCGCGACTGGGTGACCGCCTCGGACGGGGCGCGCGTCCCCGTGTCGCTGGTGTGGAAGCGCTCCTTCGGCGATCCGGGCACAGGCGCCCCGCGACCCGTGCACCTGTACGGCTACGGATCGTACGAGCATTCGATCGAGCCGGGATTCTCGGTCGCGCGGCTGTCGATGCTCGACCGCGGCGTCGTGTTCGCGGTCGCGCACGTGCGCGGCGGCGGCGAGATGGGCCGGCAGTGGTACGAAGACGGCAAGCTCACCCGCAAACGCAACAGCTTCACCGACTTCGTCGCGGTCGCGCAGCACCTCGTCGATGCCGGCGTGACGACGCCGTCGCTCCTGGTCGCCGAGGGCGGCTCGGCGGGGGGCCTGCTGATGGGCGCGGTGGCGAACCTCGCGCCGGAGCTGTTCGCCGGCATCCTCGCCGACGTGCCGTTCGTCGACGCCCTGACGACGATCCTCGACCCGTCGCTGCCGCTGACGGTCATCGAGTGGGACGAATGGGGCGACCCGCTGCACGACGCCGAGGTCTACGAATATATGAAGTCCTACACGCCGTACGAGAACGTGCGCCCCGGCATCCCGTACCCGCGGATCCTGGCGACGACCTCGCTCAACGACACTCGGGTGTACTACGTCGAGCCGGCCAAATGGGTCGCGCGCCTGCGCGAGGCGGGGGTCGACGCCCTCCTGAGGTGCGAGATGGTCGCCGGTCACGGCGGCGTCTCGGGCCGCTACAACTCGTGGCGCCAACGCTCCTTCGAGCTGGCCTGGCTGCTCGATGTTCTGGGGCTCGCCGAGGAGTGATGTCCGAACCCCTGAAGAGAGGAGATCTGCCGAGGAGAGGACTTTCCCTCAAGAATCATCCTTTCCTCGGCAGAGTTCCTGTTCTCGGTAACAGGTGTGGGGTCAATGCCTGCGCCATCGCCTCCTCCCCAGTCCTCGATCTGACCGATCCGCTCACAGATATGCCCCGGCGGCTCTGGCAGCGGCCGCAGTCGGCCACCGTAGCGGTATGGAAATCACGCTGGATGCCTGGCTGCGCCGCCGCGACGGCGTCGCCCACTCGCGAACGGTGCGAGACGCCGGCTACTCGAAGCATCAGATTGCCGTCGCGGTGCGCTCAGGGTCGGCGTGCCGCGTGCGACGGTCGTGGCTGCTGCTGCCTGGCGCCGACGCGGGACTGCGCACCGCCGCGGAGATCGGCGGCCGCCTGACCTGCGTCAGCGCAGCACAGCGGCTCGGTCTGTGGGTTCCGGAGCATCCACCGGTGCCGCACCTGGTCGTGCCGCCGACGGCGAGCGCGAGGGCTTCCGATACCCGCGTGCTGCACTGGGCTCAGGCGCCGGTCGTGCTGCCACGCACCGAGCCGGTGGAGCATCCGATCAACGTGCTGTTCCACGTCGCGCGCTGCCTGCCGCGCGCAGATGCGATGTGCGTATGGGAATCCGCGCTGCGCAAGGGCCTCGTCGACTCCGACGTCCTTGCGCGCGTGCGCTGGCGCTCCACGCGCGCGGCCGAGCTTGCCGCGGTCGCCGGATCGCTGTCGGACTCGGGCATCGAGTCGGCCTTCGTCGAGCTTCTGCGCGCGGCGGGCCTGGCGGTCCGTCAGCAGGTGTGGGTCGATGGGCATCCGCTCGACGGGCTCGTCGGCGACCGCCTCGCAGTTCAGCTCGACGGATTCGCGCACCACCAGGCTCGGGACCGCCGGCGCGACCTTCGTGCGGACGCGCGCCTCGCGCTGCGCGGGTACACCGTGCTGCGCTTCGACTATCAGCAGGTGCTGTTCGAGCCGCAGGAGGTCCTCGATACGATTCTCACCGCGGTGGCCCAGGGGCTTCACTCAGGGCGCTGATGGCACAGGCATCCCGACAAATGTGCCGAGCACAGGCGATCTGCCGAAACGAGGAGGCTTTCGCGAGAATCGTCCTTTCCTCGGCAGATCTCCTGTGCTCGGGCGGCGGATGCCGAGCCGTCACCCGAACAGGGCGGTGGCCTCTTCGTAGCGGTGGATCGGCACGGTGTTGAGCTCGCCGAGAGCCTCCTCGAAGGGCACACGGACGATGTCGGTGCCCTTCAGCGAGACCATGTGACCCCAGGTGCCCTCGGCGACGGCATCCGCGGCGTGCAGACCGAGACGCGTCGCGAGGACGCGGTCGAACGCCGACGGCGAGCCGCCGCGCTGGATGTGCCCGAGCACCGTCGCCCGGGTCTCGATGCCCGTGATGCGCTCGATCTCCGGCGCCAGCACCTCACCGATGCCGCCCAGGCGTGGCCGGTTGAACGCGTCGAGGCCTTTGTCGCTGTAGGCCTCCTGCTGCCCTGTGAGGGTGAAACCCTCTGAGACGACCACGAGGGGCGCCCGGCCGCGATCGTGCGCCTTCGTGACGCGCGCGCAGATCTCGTCCATCGACATCGGCCGCTCGGGAATGCAGATCGCGTGGGCGCCGGCCGCGATGCCCGAATGCAGTGCGATCCAGCCGACGTGGCGGCCCATGACCTCGGCGACCATGCACCGCTGGTGCGAGTCGCCCGTCGTGCGCAGGCGGTCCATCGCGTCGGTCGCGATGTTGACGGCGGTGTCGAAGCCGAAGGAGTAGTCGGTCGCGCGCAGGTCGTTGTCGATCGTCTTCGGCACACCCATGACGTTGATGCCGTCGTGGTACAGGCGGTTGGCGGCCGCGAGGGTGCCCTCGCCGCCGATCGCGATGATGCCGTCGACGCGGTGACCGTAAAGCGTCGCCTTGATGTTGTCGGCACCGCCGCGCGGCCCCTCGTAGGGGTTCGTCCGGCTCGTGCCGAGGATCGTGCCACCGGTCTTGGCCAGGCCCTTGACCTCGTGCCGCGTCAGCGGGAAGAAGTCACCGTCGACGACGCCGCGCCACCCGTCGCGGATGCCCACGAACTCGATGTTGTGGCTGGTCGTGCCTTTCAGCACGGCGCCGCGGATGACGGCATTGAGGCCGGGGCAGTCGCCACCGCTGGTGAGGATGCCAATTTTCATGAGGGGATCCTTCGGTCGGGATTGTCATGCGGCGTCGCTGCCAGGATCGACCCTATCGTCGGTTGTCGAGCCGATGCCACCGCACAGCACCGTCGATAAACACGGGCTTTCGATAAAGCGCGGGCACGACGGCACAGGCCCGATGGCACAGGCTCTCGGGCACAGGCCGGGGCGGGCCCCGCGGGGATCAGCCGACCCCGAGGGCCTGCCGCAGCAGATGCATGAGAGCCGACTGCTGCACAGAGTCGCTCGACGCAGGGTCCACCTGCGCGCCGTCGAGGGCGCGTGCCGCCAGGGACTGCTTGGCGTCGATCAGCTCGGCGATCTTCGTGTCGATCGTGTGCGCCGCGATGATGCGCCACGCCGTGACCGGCTCGTCCTGCCCGATGCGGTGCACGCGGTCGATCGCCTGCGTCTGCTCGGCGGCCGTCCAGCTCAGCTCCGCGAGCACGACGTTCGACGCCGCCTGGAGGTTCAGCCCGACGCCGGCCGCCGTCAGCGAGCAGACCGCGATCGCAACGCCCGGGTCTGCGTTGAACGCGTCGATCGCGTGCTGACGCGCGGGCGTGGACTGATCGCCGCGGATCGAGATGGTACGCAGCCCGGATGCCGCGAAATGCGCCTCCGCGGCATCCATGACGTCGATGTGCTTCGCGAAGAACACGACCTTGCCGACCGAGCGCTGCAGCTGAGCCGCGTAGTCTGCAGCCAGCAGCGCCTTGGCCTGACCGATCTTGCGGACCATCGTGAAGACGTTGTCACCACCGGTGCCCGCGGCCTTCGACTCCTCGAGCTCACCGTGGGCGACGAGGCGCACGATGTCCTCGTCGGCTTCGCCGCGGATGACCTTGTCGCCGCGCGCCTCAATGATGCGGCGGTACTTCGCCGCCATCCGCTCGCCGAGCTCGCGCTCGGCCGCACGGATCGACCGGCCGTACTCGTCGTCGAGCTCGACGGGGAGGTCGGCGACGAGCTTGTCGGGGAGGTCCGCGGCGACATCCTTCTTCTTGCGGCGGACGATGCCCATCGAGATGACGGCGTCACGCGCCGCGGGGTAGAAGGCCTTGTCGGCGGGGGTGAAGCCGGTGGCATCCAGCTTCTCCATGAGCTCGGCGCCGGGCTTGGTGCCGTCGGTCCAGCCGAGGAAGCGCCAGATCGCGTCGAAGTCCTCGACGTCGTTGATCAGCGGGGTGCCGGTGAGGGCGAGCATCAGGGGGTTGCGCACCTGCGTGCGGATACGGGTGGCCAGCGCGAGCACGTTCTGCGAGCGCTGCGAGGTGAGGTTCTTGATGAAGTGCGCCTCGTCGACGACCATGCCCTGCAGGCCGATCTGGCCGAGCCACGACAGGTGCCGGTCGAGCACCTCGTAGTTGACGATGAAGACGTCGGCGAAGGCGTCGATGTCCTCGCCGTCGCCCTGGATCACGGTCGCGCGGCGCTGCGGCGTCCACCGCTCCACCTCGCGCGCCCAGTTCATCTTCACGACGTTGGGCACCACGACCAGCAGCGGGTAGGCGTTCGCGACGGATGCCGCCAGCACCGACTGCGCCGTCTTGCCCAGTCCCGGCTCGTCGGCCAGCAGGAACGACCGGTGCCCCTCGCGCACGGCCTCGAGGAACCGGGACTGGTGCCGCATGATCTCCAGCCCCTTGGGCGAGAGCCGGTCGAACTCCGGGACCGGCGGCAGCTCCATGGTGGCCGAGCCGCCGCCGGCGCCGGTCTCGAAGGCCTTGTACAGGGGGCCCATGAGCTCCCAGCCGTCCAGTCGCCGGCGCGGCGTCACGGTCGGCGCCGGGCGGGTCAGATCGGGGGCCAGGAACGGGTTGGCCTCGCGGCGCGACTCCACCTGCGGCGGCACGACCTGACGCTCCGCCAGCTGCGGCGGCACCACGGCGGCGGCCGGGGCGGGCGCGGCATCCGTGATGATGAGCTCGTCCGGCGGCAGCTCGGCGCCGGACTCCAGCAGCCAGTCGCGGCGCATGCGCTTCGCGACCGGCGAGGTGGCCGCGTCGACCTCGAGCAGCTGGATGAGCGAGGTGTCGCGCGCCGCGGTCTTGGCCAGGATCGTCGCGACGCCGTCGAGCCGCTTCAGCAGCTCGGCGCGAGTCGAGTCGCTCACCTCGGCGTCGTTCTTGACCCGCGCACGCTCCTCGCGCACCAGGAACGCGATCGCCTGGAACTTGACGCGGTTGGTGGGGCCGAGCTTGCCACGCTGGGCCTTGGCCTCGACCTCGCGCACCTTGCGCGCGAGGATCGGGATGAGGGGCGCGTCGTCGTCGCGACGGGCGGAAGACCCCCGACCGGCGGGACGCCGGCGGGCGGGGGCGGTGGCTGCCATAGTCGGCATGCTCCTCCTGAGCGGGAAGACGCCGGTTCGTACCGGCGAGGTGCCGGCCTCGTCGCTGTGCGTGCGGGCCGACCGGTCGGGATCCGCGGCGGCTGCCGCGGGGGAATGCGTGAGCCCCGTTCTCCCGGCTGCGGGCACTCGCTTCTGCGAGCTGCGGCGACGGGAACACGCGATGCTCGCCCCTATTCTAGCGCGGACCTCAGCTTCGTGTGACCTGCGACCTGCCTGCCACACCCCGACGTCGGAACCCCCGCCTACCCTTCCTAGCGTGCCCGCTCCCTGTCAGTGACAATGGAAAGGTGAATCTCATGACCGAACCCCAGGTGTGGATCCTGATGGGCGTTTTCAGCGCCACGATCTTCGCCGTCATCGGTGTGCAGACGACGGCGATCATGCGCGTCGTCCGCGTCGAGGTCGGGAGTCTTCGCACGGAGATGGGCGTCAGATTCGAAGGTGTCGATCGACGCTTCACAGAGATCGATCGGCGCTTCGCCGATGTCGACCGCCGGCTCGACGGCATGTCGATGAAGATCGACGGCCTCGATCGTGACGTCCGCTACCTCATGCGGCGCGAGCTCGGCGAGACGGATGGCGACGCGTAGCACGCGCTCGCGCCCCGTCACCGCGCCGAGCGCAGGCGCAGGCTGCCCAGCACGACGAAGACGCTCGAGAACGCCATCGCAGCTCCCGAGATCATCGGATTGAGATAGCCGAGGGCCGCGAGCGGCAGCGCCGCGACGTTGTACGCGAAAGCCCAGAAGAGGTTGCCCCGGATGGTGCGCATCGTCCGGCGGCTCAGCGAGATCGCCGTGACGACGGGCGCGAGCCCGTGCCAGGCCAGCGCGATGTCGCTCGCGTGCATCGCGGCATCCGTGCCCCCGCCCATCGCCAAGCCCAGGTCGGCGGTCGCGAGCGCGGCCGCGTCGTTGACGCCGTCGCCGACCATCGCGACGCGGCGGCCGGATGCCTGCAGCCGTTGGATCTCGGCGACCTTCTGCTCCGGGAGCACCCCCGAGATGACCTCGTGGATGCCGACCGCTTCCGCCGCGGCGCGCGCGGCGCCCTCGTTGTCTCCCGTCAGCAGCACGACCTCAAGGCCCAGCCCGTGCAGCCGCGCGATCGTCTCCGCGCTGTCGGGGCGCACCTGGTCGGCGACGGCGATGACGGCGCGGACGGCACCGTCCCAGCCGGCCACGACGGCGGTGGCACCCTGGCGCTGCGCCGTGATGACGGCTGCGGCGACGGTGTCCGGGAGCGCACCTGCGACCGTCTCGGCGAAGGCGGGCCGCCCCGCGAAGACCGCGTGAGCGTCGACCGTGCCGCGCACGCCGCGGCCCGCGAGGCCCGTGAAACCCTCCACGGGCGAGCGGTCGGGCGCGAGCGCCGCGATCGCGCGGGCGACGGGGTGCTCGGAAGCGTGCTCGAGCGAGCCGACGAGGTGCGCGATGTCGTCGGCATCCGCTCCCCCGGCCGGCGTGACGGAGGTGACCGCCATGGCGCCCGAGGTCACCGTGCCGGTCTTGTCGAGCACGATCACCTCGATGCGCTCAGCCGACTCGAGGGCTTCGGGGCCCGTGATGAGCACGCCCAGCTGCGCTCCGCGACCCGTGCCGACGAGGATCGCGATCGGCGTCGCCAGGCCGAGCGCGCACGGGCACGCGATGATGAGCACGGCGACCGCCGCCGTGAAGCCCGAGGCGACGGCCTCGCCGCTGAAGCCTCCCTCGATCAGCCAGCCCGCGAGCGTGGCGACGGCCAGGACGATGACGATCGGAACGAACACCGACGAGATGCGGTCGGCGAGCCGTTGCACGCGGCTCTTGCCGCTCTGGGCTTGCTCGACCAGGCGCGCCAGGTGCGCGAGGCGGGTGTCGTCGCCGACGGAGGTCGCCTCGACGATGAGCCGCCCGTCGATGGCGAGCGTCCCGCCGGTGACCGCGCTGTGCTCGGCGGCCTCGATCGGCGCCGACTCGCCCGTGATCATGCTCTCGTCGACGGATGCCGCACCTGCGATGACGACCCCGTCGGTCGCGACCTTCTCCCCCGGCCGCACGACGAACCGGTCGCCGACCCTCAGCCGATCGATGCCGACCCGCGTGCCGTCCTCGAGCTCGACGTCCTTGGCTGCGAGTTCGAGGAGTGCGTGCAGCGCCGCGCCGGCGCGGCGCTTGGAGCGCTGCTCGACGAACCGCCCGAGCAGCAGGAAGACCGTGACCGCCGCCGCGACCTCGAAATACACCAGACTCGAGGGGTCGTGCACGGAGCCGAACAGCGAAGACTCGCCGGTCTCACCGATCTCGCCGATGCGCCCCGCACTGCCGAACAGCAACGCCCACACGCTCCACAGGTACGCGGCGCCCGTTCCGAGAGTGATCAGGGTGTCCATCGTCGCGGCACCGTGGCGCGCGTTCGCGAACGTTGCGCTGTGGAACGGCCAGCCGCCCCACAGCACGACGGGCGTCGCGAGCACGAACGAGATCCACTGCCACCCCGGGAACTGCCACCCCGGCACCATGCCGAGCGCGACGACGGGAACAGCCAGGACGGCGCTGACGATCAGCCGCGTGCGCAGGCTCGCCCGGCCGGGGCGGTCCGTGGTCTCGTGAACGTGGCCCGCATCGTGACGCCCGCCCTCGTGATCGCCGTCGTCGTGGCGGGCAGCAGGCTCTCCGTGGTCGTGGCGGAGCTCCTCAGGAGCCGCGCCGCGAACGGTCGCGTCATAACCGGCATCCCGCACCGCGGCGACGAGCGCATCGGGGGCGAGCCCGCGCGGGTAGGCGACGCGGGCGGTCTCGGTCGCGAGGTTCACGGATGCCTCGACCCCGGCGATCTTCTCGAGGCGCTTCTCGACACGCGCGACGCAACTCGCGCACGTCATCCCCTCGATGTCGAGAACGGCCTGGTCGAGAGGCGCCGCGGATTCGGTCATCGTCCGACGAGAGCGTACCCGGCCTCGTGAACCGCGGCGGCGATGGCGTCATCCGGGACGACGGCGGAGACGTCGACCGTGAGGCGCCCGGTCTCGACATCGACCTGCACGTCCTCCACCCCCGCGAGGCGCCGCACCTCACGGCCCACGGCTCCCGCGCAGTGTGCGCACGTCATGCCCTCGACGGTGTAGCTCTGCGCCGTCGTGGCCTGCCCGGTGTGGTCTTGTCCGGTGTGGTCTTGTCCGGTGTGGTCTTGTCCGGTGTGGTCTTGTCCGCTCATCTCGTGCTCCCTGAGGTCTGCACCGCGATCGCGGTGTCATCGACGGCAACCATAATACCCCCCTGGGGTATTCCGATGATCTTCCCCGGCACGACATCGCGCCGTGAGCCGCGCATAACTCAGGCAGAATGCCACGGCCATCGGCCGCGAAGCGCGCCATCACGCGACGGAGCCAGACGCATCGACCAGAACAGCCTGAGTTATGCACCGCGTCGGGCCGATCGGTTCAGGCATCGACTCGACCAGCGGTGCGGTCTCTAGGCTGGTGGCATGCCCACGATCACCGAGCACGCCCTCGCGGCGACCATCGACCACGCGATCCTCAAGCCCGAGCTCACCCGCGCCGAGGTCGACGCCGAGCTCGACATCGCGGCCGCCTGGGGCGTCTTCAGCGTGTGCGTGCGGCCGAGCGACGTCGCCCACGCGGTGACGCGTCTGGCCGGCACCGGCGTCGCCGTCGGCACCGTGATCGGCTTTCCGCACGGCACCACCTCGACGGCGGCGAAGGTCGCCGAGACCCGTCAGGCGCTGGCGGACGGCGCGAGCGAGTTCGACATGGTGGTCAACATCGGAGCGCTCCGCTCGGGGTTCGATGACCAGGTGGCCGCCGACATCGCCGCGGTGGTGGACGCGGCATCCGGCCACGTCACGAAGGTGATCCTGGAGACGGCTCTCCTCGACGACGAGCAGATCGCCCGCGGCAGCCGGCTCACCGAGCGCGGCGGCGCGGGCTTCGTCAAGACCTCGACCGGGTTCGCCGGGGGCGGCGCGACCGTCGCGCACGTCCAGCTCATGCGCTCACAGGTGGGCCCGGGCGTGCAGGTCAAGGCGTCGGGAGGAGTCCGCAGCTATGCCGACGCGCTCGCGATGCTGGATGCCGGAGCGACGCGCCTGGGCACGAGCGGCAGCGCCGTCATCCTCGGCGAGGCGCGGCGGGTGGATGCCGGCGAGCGCGCGACCGGCGCCGTCGACGCCGGCTCGTACTGACCCGCGCGGGGGCACACCCGTCACACGCGGCCGCGCGGCCAGACCCGCCGTGAACGTCCCTGTCATCGAGACCCGCTCAGGACGTCGAGACCCGGCGCTGGGACCCGGGTCTCGACGCACAGAGGCGGTCTCGCGGGCGGGCAGGAGGATGCCTGCGGGTCAGGCGCGCAGCGCCGCGCGCACCTCGTCGACGTCGTCCGCCATCTGGGCGATGAGGCGGTCGATCCCCTCGAAGGCGACCATGCCGCGGATGCGGCGTGCGAACTGCACCTGCACGCGGTGGCCGTAGAGGTCGAGGCCGGTCTCGTCGAGCACATACGCCTCGACCTGACGACGAGCGACATCATCGAAGGTCGGATTCGTGCCCACCGAGATCGCCGCCGGGTAGCGCGAGAAGCGCCCGGCAGCCTCGTCTGCGGCGGTTGCCATCGGGCCCTCGTCGAGGAGCCACCCGGCGTAGACGCCATCGGCAGGGACGAAGCCCTCGGCATCCGACGACAGGTTCGCGGTCGGAAAGCCCAGCTCCCGGCCGCGTTTGAGACCGTGGACGACCTCGCCACGCACGGCGTGCGGCCGCCCGAGCACGCGGGCGGCGTCTTCGACGTCGCCCGCCGACAGCAGATCGCGCACCCAGGTCGATGAGACACGCCGGCCACCGCCCTGCACGTCGCCGACAACAGCGACGGTGAAGCCGAACTCGGCGCCGAGCTCGGCCAGGAGAGCCGGATCTCCCGCTCCCCCGCGGCCGAAGCGGAAGTCAACGCCGACCAAGACCGTCACCACGCCGAGAGCCTCCACGAGCACGTGCTCGACGAAAGCGCGTGCGCTCAGGCTCGCAAGCCGTTCATCGAAGCGCAGCACGAGGGTCGCGTCGACGCCCGCGTCGGCGAGCAGACCGAGCTTCTGGTCGAGACTCGACAGCGGCGCAGGGCACAGCTCCGGGTGCAGGAGGCTCAGCGGATTGCGGTCGAAGGTCACGGCGACCAGACGCGCGCCCGCCTCCGCCGCGGCGACGCGCGCGCGATCGATGACGGCGCGGTGGCCGGAGTGCACGCCGTCGAACTTTCCGATCGCCACGACCGCGGGCCCGAACCCTGCCGGCACCTCGGACGGCGCATGGAAGACGATCACCAGCTCGACCCCCCGTTCGACGCGTCGTACGCGGGCTGCGGCGGCAGCTCGGGGGCGCCGTGGCGATGCGTGACGAGCCACCAGAGCCCTACGAACGGCAGCGCGAGCGGCACCCAGAAGTAGCCGTAGCCGAAGCCCGACCACACCGTCGCGTCGTGGGCGAACAACGCGGGGCGCGTCAGGCTGAGGATGCCGACGACGAGCACGCCGGCGAGCTCGAAGCAGATCGCGACCCATGCGACGACGTACCAGAGTCCGCTGCTGGAGAGCACGAGCGCGACCGTCGCGAGGATATACACCAGCGCCGCGGCCGCTGAGAGCGTATAAGCGATCGGGGCGTTGTCGTAGTCCTCGACGATCTGCACGAGCGAGCGGCCCGTCGCGGCGAGCGCCATGATCGCGTAGACGACGACCAGCACGCGGCCGATGCCGGTCATTCGAGGACGGGACGTGGGCGACATGACCTGTCCATGATAGGTGGCCAGGGCGCCGCCCGATGCGGGGCTGTCCGGCCCGGGGTCACAGCGGCGGCGTCGTCCAGATGACCTGCATCCGCCACACCATGACCGCCACCGCGAGCACCGCGACGCCCATGATGACCGTGCTCCAGCGGCTGCGCTCGACGAGCGCCCAGAACGCCGCCGCAGGCACCAGCAGCACCGCCGAGACGAGGTACACCCAGAACTCCAGCGCGCTGCCGACCGGAGGGTTGCCCGCCAGCGGCGCGACGATCGCGACGACGACCTGCGCGAGCAGCAGGACGAGGACGAGCGCGAGGCCGCCGACCGTGACATCCCCCGGGCGTCGCCCGGCGAGCCCCGCGACGATCGCGACGAGACCGGCGACGACGGCGACGATGACCTGGGCGATCGCGAACCACTCGATCACAGGGCGCCCTCGGCCAGGTTCATCGCGCTCTTGAGGTCGTCGCCGCGCCGCTCCACGATGCCGACGAGCCGCCCCTCGGGATCGATCGCCGCGGGGGTCGGCGTCAGCGCGTCGGCGAGCCGCGTCGCGGCGCCGGCGAGGCGTTTGCCCTGGCGCAGCTCGCGCGCCTCGTCGGCCGTGACCGGGAGGGCACCGAGGACAGATGCCGCGATCGCGGCGGGCGCACGCAACGGCATCTGCGGGAGGAGCTCGTGGGCCGCGTCGCCGACGGAGAACGGGCCGATCCGCGTGCGGCGCAGTGCCGTGAGGTGCCCCCCGACCCCCAGCCCCGCCCCCAGATCGCGGGCCAGGGCGCGGATGTAGGTGCCGCTCGAGCAGTCGACGACGACATCGAGGTCGAGGGCTCCGTGCGCTCGACGGATTGCCCGCACCTCGAAGCGGCTGACGGTCACCTCGCGCGCTGTGAGCTGCACCTCCTCCCCGGCCCGCACGAGGTCGTACGCGCGCTTGCCTGCGACCTTGATCGCCGACACCGCGCTCGGCACCTGGGAGAGCTCGCCGGTGAGCGCGGCGATGCCCTCAGCGAGGAGCTCGTCGGTGATCGAGGCGAGGGTTGCGGCATCCGCCCGCGCCGTCTCGGCGCCGTCGGCGTCGTCCGTGTCGGTCGAAGCGCCCAGGCGGATCGTCGCCTCGTAGGTCTTGTCGAGGCCGACGAGGTAGGTCAGCAGCCGGGTGGCCGGGCCCACGCCGAGGATCAGCAGGCCTGTCGCCATCGGGTCGAGGGTGCCCGCGTGGCCGATCTTGCGGGTGTTCAGCGCGCGCCGCGCGCGGGCGACGATGTCGTGGCTCGTCATGCCGCCGGGCTTGTCGACGAGCAGGATGCCGTTCGGGGCGGCAGATTCGGGCATCCCCCCAGCCTAGGCGGCGCATAACTCAGGCAGAACGCCCCTGCCAGCTGCTCTCGCGCCCCCGCCGGGGCGATTCTGCCTGAATTATGAACGCGGGGACGCCTACGCTGGACGGATGCCCGACCTCGCGACCCCGCTGATCGCGTGGTATCGCGAGAACGCGCGCGACCTGCCGTGGCGACGGCCGGAGTTCACCGCCCGGTTCGGTGCGTGGGGCGTGCTCGTGAGCGAGTTCATGCTGCAGCAGACGCCCGTGACCCGCG
>JASGGN010000043.1:0-17027 GCA_047605005.1 Microbacterium sp. | reverse complement strand
AGTTCGAGCCGGTACAAGTGCGGCACGGTGCACTTGCGGCTGATGATGTCGCCGGCGAGGCAGTACGCTGCGCCGAAATTGGTGTTGCCCGCCGAGATCACTCCGCGGATCAGGCTGCGGTTGTGCTCGTCGTTGAGGAAGCGGACGACCTGTTTGGGGACCGCCCCCTTCTCCTCTCCTCGCCCCTGTCCACCGCCGTAGGTGGGGGTGACGAGCACATAGGGCTCATCGACGGTCAGCGGGGCCTGTGTGGAGTACAGCGGGATGCGCAGAGCCGGCCAGTCCCGTCTCTGGGCGAGCTTCTCGATGAATCGCGCGGTGTTGCCCGACGTGCTCGAGAAGTAGACGAGCAGCGGAGCACTCGTCAGGACGGCCATCGTCAGAGGCGAGCGGCGAGCTCGTCGATCTTGTCGGGACGGAAGCCCGACCAGTGGTCTCCGTCGGCGACGACGACCGGCGCCTGCAGGTAGCCGAGCGACTTGACGTGCTCGAGCGCCGCCGGGTCCTCGGACAGGTCGAGGATCTCGTAATCGAGCCCCTTCGAGTCCAGCGCACGGTAGGTCGCGTTGCACTGCACGCACGAAGGCTTGGTGTAAACCGTGATCGCCATGATGACCGTTCTCTCCCCTTGTTTCCGATGATTGCCCGGTGCTCGGAGCCTCGATGCCCTGCCGGGACCTCAATACTACATATAGGTGTCGACATCGGATGGCACCACAAGGGCTAGTAGTTACATCCGTGTAGTTTTCCACCGTCGTCCCTCGATACAACACAGGTTATCCACCGTTTCATCCACAGTTCGGGGTCTCGACACCGAACCTGAAAAACGCCGGTATCCCGGCCATTTCGGCCGTGCCGCTCTGCTGTATCCACAGCCGCGAAGCTACGCCGGGGTTCCGACATCGCATTCGTTGTGGAAATCGCTCCCCGGCGTGTCGCGGCGTGTCGCGCGCCTCCTCCGGCGTGTCGCGGCCTCGCGAGCTCCGGCGATACGCTGGAAGGATGTCTGCCTATCGCGAACTGCTGCGCACTCCCGGTGTCGCGCGCATCATCGCGGCACAGCTGACGGCACGTTTCCCGAACGGCATGACGAGCCTGGCGATCCTGCTGCACGTCGAACAGCGGACCGGATCGTACGCCGCGGCGGGGCTCGTGCTCGCAGCGGCATCCGTCGGCCAAGCGCTCGCCGGCCCCGTCACGAGCCGCTGGATGGGGGTCTGGGGCATCCGCAGAGTCCTGACCGTCACGACCGCCGTCTGCGCCGCAGCCCTGCTGTCGATCGCCCTCGTGCCCCTGGCACAGCCCTCTCTCATGGCGTTCGGCTTCGTCGCGGGGCTTTCCACCCCGCCGGTGCAGTCGGCCGTGCGCACGATCTACCCCAAACTCGTCACCGCCCGCCAGCTCACGCCCCTGTTCTCCCTGGATGCGAGCCTGCAGGAGCTCATCTGGATTCTCGCACCGGTGCTCATCACGATCGTCGCAACCCAGGCCGGCACCATCCCGGCACTGCTGCTGATCGTCGCGGTCCTCATCGGCGGCGGCGCGTGGTTCATCCTCTCCCCCGAGGTCGGTCGCGTGCGCATCCCGCGCAGCCGCCGCGCCCTGGGGCGAGTGCTCGGCAAGCCCGTCGTGCTGCTGGCGACCGTCATCGGGGTGCTGCTCATCGGTGCCTGCGCCGCCGTCGAGGCGGGAGTGGTCGCGACCTTCGGGCACGGTGGACTGGATGCCGGCATCGTCCTGGCGATCTTCTCTCTCGGCAGCCTCGCCGGCGGACTGTCGTTCGGACACGTCCCGATCGGTCCGTGGGCGATGGCACGGCGCCTGCTCGTCGTCGCGATCGGACTGTCCGCAACGGTGTTCTCGCTGACGTTCTGGTGGATCGGCGGCTCGCTGCTGCTCGCCGGCGTCGGCATGGCTCCGGCGCTCGCGGTGATGTTCGCGATGACGTCGGCCTCGGTCAAGTTCAGCGAGACCGCCGAAGCGTACGGCTGGATCGGCACGGGTCAGCTCATCGGGGCCGCCTCCGGCTCGGCCGTCGCCGGTTTCCTCATCGACGGCGTCGGCCCGGTCGGCGCCTATTGGGCAGCCGCGGGCTTCGCGATCGCCGGCGCGATCGTCGCCGCCACGTGCGTGCGCGGCTTCCCCGACCTGCGCCACGGCGACGTGAGCCCCATCCCCGACACGGAGCCGGTGCCCACGCCATCCGCCTAGGCTGAAACCATGCCCGCACCCGTCACTCTGCCCCGCCTGTCGTGGGGAGACCCGCACGCGCCGTACCGCGCCCTGCTCATCCACGGACTCGGCTCCGTCGGCGCCCTCATGTGGCGCTTCGGCACGTGGCTGGCCGACGCCGGCTGGCACGCCACCGCGGTCGATCTGCGCGGGCACGGCACTGCCCCACGCGCCCTCGATTACACGATCGCGGCCTACGCCTCCGACGTCGCGCAGACCGCGCGCGAGGACGACGCCCCGTGGGATCTCGTCATCGGCCACTCCCTCGGCGGGGCGGCGGCCGCCGTCGCGAGCGCCGGCGCTGCGGATTGGGCCCGACGCCTCGTGTTGATCGACCCGGGGATCTTCCTCTCCGAGGCCGATGCACAGGTCGTGCGCGAGGGGCAAGCGCGCTCGTTCGACGACCCGTCACCGGCTTCGGTGCGCGCCGACCACCCGCACTGGCACGAGCAGGACGTCGAGCAGAAGGCTCTGTCGACGCAGCAGGCCAGCCGCTGGGCGGTCGAGCAGACGAGCGTGCAGAACTCCCCGTGGGACGTGCGCGAGGCCGCGGCGCGCCTGACCGTCCCCACTCATGTCATCGCGGCCGACCCCGCGGTGTACTCGATCTTCTCGGGGGCGCTGGCCGAAGAGGTTATGCGCAACCCGGCGATCTCGATGTCGGTCGTCGCCGGGGCCGGCCACTCCCCGCACCGGGATCTTCCGGAGGAGACGCTGCTCCACCTGGAGCGGGCACTGGAGACGCTGGCATGAGCGCGTTCGATCCGACCGGCATCCTGCCCGACGACCTGCTGGAGCGCATCCGCTCCCGCGCCGCGCGCGTCGACGCAGGCAACGCCTTCCCCGACGACGACCTCGCAGAGTTGACGGATGCCGGCTACCTCCGCATGCTCGTCCCGACCGCTCTCGGCGGCCTCGGGCTCGGCTTTGCCGAGGCATCCGTGCTGCAGCAGCGGCTCGGAGCGGCGGCGCCGGCGACAGCTCTCGCGATCAACATGCACCTCGTGTGGACCGGAGTCGCGAAGATCATGTCCGACCGCGGGCTGGACGACCTGCGGTTCGTTCAGGAGGGAGCGGCCTGCGGAGAGGTGTTCGCGTTCGGCATCAGCGAAGCCGGCAACGACCTCGTGCTCTTCGGCAGCGACACCGTCGCCGAGCCGCAACCAGACGGCGGGTACGCCTTCACCGGGACGAAGATCTTCACCTCGCTCGCCCCGGTGTGGACCCAACTCGGCCTGCACGGACTAGACACGACCTCGCCGGACGCACCGAAGATGGTCTACGCGTTCGTGCCGCGCTCTCCTGCCGTCGTCACGCGCGACGATTGGGACACCCTCGGCATGCGCGGCACGCAGTCGCGCACGACCGAACTGCACGGCGCCCTCGCCCCCGCCGATCGCGTCGTGCGCCGCGTCGACCCGGGCCCGAACCCCGACCCGATCGTGTTCGGCATCTTCAGCGTCTTCGAGGTGCTGCTGGCGTCGGTCTACACGGGCATCGCCCGCCGCGCGCTGGACCTCGCGGTCGACGCGGCGAAGTCCCGCATGTCGAAGAAGACCGGACTCGCCTACAGCCAGGACCCCGACATCCGCTGGCGCATCGCCGAGATGGCGCTCGCCTACGACGGGATGCTGCCGCAGATCGCGACCCTGGCCCGCGATCTCGACGACCTCGCCGATCACGGCCCGCTGTGGTTCGCGAAGCTCTCGGGGCTCAAGCATCGCGCGGTCGTCACAGCCAAGCAGATCGTCGACGAGGCGATGCTCACCGCTGGCGGTTCGTCGTACTTCGCCCGCAACGAGCTCAGCCGCCTCTACCGCGACGTGCTGGCCGGCATGTTCCACCCCTCCGACCCCGAGTCGGCGCACTCGACGGTCGCCACAGCCTGGCTCGGCCCGGTGGGGTGAGGCGGGCGCCCGCGCCGCGGTGGCGCCGTGCGAGACTTGGCGCCATGGCGCGTACCCCGACCGAATTGCTCAGCCCCGCCGACCAGGAGAGGCGCCGGGCGCTGCGCGTCATGAAGGGCGTCGCCCTCGGGGCGCTGATCGCCATGGCGATCGTCTTCGTCGTCGCATTCCTGCTGCAGAAACAGCATCCGCCGCTGGCGTACGTTCGGGCGGCGGCCGAGGGCGGCATGGTGGGTGCCCTCGCCGACTGGTTCGCGGTGACGGCGCTGTTCCGGCATCCGCTGGGCATCCCGATCCCGCACACGGCGATCATCCCGCGCCGCAAGGACGAGATCGGACGCAGCCTCGGCGAGTTCGTCGAGACGAACTTCCTCGAATCTCAGGTCGTGCGCGCGAAACTGGAGTCGGCCGCGGTCGCGGCGACGGCGGGACGCTGGCTGCAGTCCCCCGAGCACGCCGAGACGATCGCATCGGAGGCCGCGACGATGGCGGCCGGCATCCTGCGCGCCCTCAGCGACGACGAGGTGCAGGACCTCATCAGCGACCTCGCCCGCGAACACCTGCTCGATCCGGAGTGGGGCCCCGCGCTCGGCGCGTGGCTGTCGAGGGTGGTGGATGCCGACGCCCATCGCGGCGCCGTCGACCTCGGCATCGACAGCATCGCCTTGTGGCTCAACGCCAACCGCGAGGCCTTCAGCGGACTCGTCTCGCGGCGGCTGCCCTCGTGGGTGCCCTCGATCGCGTCCCGGCTGGTCGATGACACCGTCTACCACGAGGCCGTGAAGTTCGCGGCGGCGGTGCAGGCCGATCCGCGCCATCCGGCACGGCGGGCCGTCGATGCCTACCTCACGCGTCTCGCCGACAATCTGCAGCACGACCCCGCGACGATCGAACGACTGGAAGACGCGAAGAGCACCGTGTTCGACAGCCCGCGCGTGCGCGAACTCGCCGCCGAGGCGTGGGATGCCGCCAAGAACGGGCTCCTGCGCGCACTCGCCGACCCCGAGAGCGGTCTGCGGCAGCGCATGAGAAGCGCGCTCGTCGAGATCGGCGAACGCCTCGCGACCGATCCCGCGCTGCAGCGGCGCGTCGATGATCGAGTGGCGGATGCCGTCGGGTTCCTCGTCGACCGCTACCGGCACGACATCGCCTCCATCATCACCGACACGGTCGAGAGGTGGGACCCCGCCGAGACGACCGAGAAGATCGAACTGATGGTCGGCCGCGACCTGCAGTACATCCGCCTCAACGGCACCGTCGTGGGAGCGTTGGCGGGGCTCGCGATCTTCACGATCGCGCAGGCGCTGCTGGGGTGATGCACGAGACGGCGGACCCCGAACATAGCCTCCGCTGCGCCCTCGGCAGTAGCCTGGCGAGGTGAGCGACACAACCGGCGACGAGCTGCTGTTCACCTACGGCACCCTGCAGTACGCCGAGGTGCAGCTCGACACGTTCGGGCGTCTCGTCGCTGGCGAGCCCGACCTGCTGCCGGGGTACACGATCGACTACGTCGACATCGAAGATCAGCGCGTCGTCGACATCTCTGGGACCTCCGTTCACCCCGTGCTGCGGGCGACCGGAAACCCGCTGGACAAGGTCGTCGGCAAGGTCCTGCACATCACCTCCGACGAGCTCGACGCCGCCGACGAGTACGAGGTGTCGCTGTATCGCCGCGTCCGGGTACAGCTGGCCAGCGGACGCGACGGGTGGGTGTACGTCGGGTGATGGCGCCGCACGAGAGGATGACCGAACGATGACGACCCTTGTGCTCGTACGTCATGCGAAGAGCGACTGGGGCGACCCGCACCTCGACGACCACGACCGGCCGCTCAACGATCGGGGCTTGCGTGATGCGCCCGTCCTGGCGCGGCGGGTCGCTGCCCGCGGCATCCGTCCCGATGCCATCCTCTCCTCGACCGCCCTGCGCGCCCGCACGACGGCGGGATTCTTCGGCGCGGAGTTCGGACTCGTCCCCGAACTCGACCCACACCTGTACGGCGCCACGGCACGCACGCTCCTGGGTGCCGCCGTCGCGCGCGGTGCGGGCTGCGTGATGGTGGTCGCGCACGATCCGGGCATGACCGTGCTCGCCAGCGCTCTGTCCGGCGGAGGTATCGGCCACATGCCGACGTGCGCTGTCGCGGTGTTCGAGTGGACGGAGACCGACTGGGCGGTGGCGTCGGCCCTCGACCCCGACCGCTGGAGCTTCGACGCACCCGGCTTCGGGTCATGATCGCCCTCGCCGTCGTGCGGGCCTCCTGCGTCGAGGGCGTCTCCTCCTGCAGCGACACCGTCAGCGTCGATGCCACCCCCGCGGTGGTGCTCACCCTGGCGATCGCGGCTCTCGCAGTCGTCGGCGTCGTGCTGTGGCGCCGGCGCAGACGTTGAGGTGCGGTCAGTCGACCTTCGCGACAGTGCCCGCGGTCAGGTGCACCAACTCGTCGAAGGTCAGCGGAAACACGGTGTGCGGCGTACCGCCGGCGGCCCATATCTCCGGGAAGCCGGCGAGAGCTTCGTCCACGATCGTCACTAGCGGTGCCGGATGACCCGCCGGCGCGACGCCGCCGATCACCTGTCCGGTCGCTTCGCGCACCTGCTCCGGCGTCGCACGCCGGATGCTCCCTCGACCCAGGCGCACGGCGAGCGCCGCCGTATCGACCCGGTGCGCCCCGCTGGTCATGACCAGCAGCGGCTCACCGTCCGAGATGAACACGAGGCTGTTGGCGATCGCGCCCACCTCGACTCCGAGGGCCTGCGCGGCCAGCGCCGCGGTGGCGGCGGCATCCGGCAACACGACGATGTCGCCGTCGATCCCCGCGGCCCGTAGCGCCTCGTGGACGAGTCGGCTACGGACGGGGAGGCTCTCGACGCTCACTCCTTCATCCTATTCCGCCACCGTGTGTCGCCCCGCCGCGTGCCAAAAGCAGGCTGAACCGACCCTCCCCCGGCCAGGAGAGCACCGTGAGGCCATTTCACCCTGCCGTTGGCACGCCCGACGCCCGGCGCACGACTGTCGCCAGACCGCGCAAGGCGAGTTGGACCTGCTCCGGGTGCCACAGGATGTCTTCTGCGACGAACCTGACGGTGAGAAAGCCGAGCGCCGCAGCAGCCATGTCTCGGCGACGATCCTCACGCTGCGCCTCCCAACTGGAGTGGAACTGCCTGCTGTCACACTCGACGATGAGCACGCCCGCCACCAAGAAGTCGACGCGCCCGACCGTCGGGATGTTCACCTGCGCCTCGAACCGATATCCGAGCGCGCGAAGGATGAGCCGCATGAACGTCTCCGGCCCCGACTCCGCGCTCCCATCGACCAGCTGACACAGGCGGCGATAGCGCCGCGGCAGCGCCGCAAAGAGGTCATCCAGATCATCGGCGTCGATCACTCGAAGGTGCAGCGCCGAGTCCACCGTCGCGATCGCCGCACGGGGATCTTGGCATCGCACGGCGTCGATCAGGGCATCCAAGACCTCGACGCTCATCGATTGCGGATGAGGGGTGCGATGCACGTGGCCACGGTGCACCCGAATCGCGCCGGTCTTCGGCAGACGCGATGCCGTCTCGTCGACGTGAATGTGCAGCGGCGATCGATCGCGGACGAACACGCCCCGCCGTCTCAGCTCTGAGACGCACGCCAACCTGCCGCGGACGCGGGCCGCGCTGACGCAATCGTCGGGCGTATCGGACACGCAGTAGGCGCCCTGACGCACCCTCACGAGGGTCCCGGCCGACACCGCGCGCGCGATCTGGCGTTTGGTCCATCCGGCCTCGCGCAGTTGGGCGGTGCGCACCCACCTCGGTGCCGGATGGTGACCGATCTGTGGCAGAGGATTCATGAATATCACCGTGGCGGGCGAAGCGTTCGCGTGGGACGCGATCACGGCGATCCGTGGACAGATTCTCGAAATGGCCGTCTGTGCAGGAGGCGATGACCTCCTCCGTGTGTGCCGTGCACAGGGGAAATCAGCCTCTCCCCCGCCGAGACGGTGTCGTTGGGCCGGTTTCCCCTGCTTTTGGCACGACAAGTCCGAGCGAGCCGACACCGCGCGCCTCCGCGACGGCCACCGCCCGACAAGTCGAAACCGCGTCCCACATGCCGTGGCACTCGGTGGCATGATGGATGCGTCCGGTACCGCCGCCGGACCCCGCCGTGGCCGCTCGAAGGAGATCGCCCTCGTGTTCACCAGCCCATTCCCCGACGTCGAGATTCCCGATGTCAGTGTCTACGACTACCTCTTCGGTTCGCTGACTGCCGAGGAGTCGGCGCGCGTCGCGCTGATCGACCCGTCGACCGGCGCCGAGACGACGTACGGCACGCTGAAGGCGCACGTCGATCTGTTCGCCGGGGCGCTCTCCGCGCGCGGTGTCGGGGTCGGGACCACCGTCGGCGTGCTGTGCCCCAATGTGCCGGCGTTCGCGACGGTGTTCCACGGCATCCTTCGCACCGGTGGCACCGTCACGACCCTCAACTCGCTCTACACGCCGGCGGAGATCGAGAAGCAGCTGAAAGATGCCGACGCCACCTGGCTGGTCACCGTAACTCCTCTGCTCCCCCAGGCGAAGGCGGCCGCCGACGCTCTCGGCCTCGATGCCGATCACCTCATCGTCCTCGACGGGGCGGACGGCCACCCGAACCTGCGACAGCTGCTGGCCGAGGGCCACACACCACCGGAGGTCAGCTTCGACCCCGCGACCCATATCGCGGTGCTGCCGTACTCGTCGGGTACGACCGGCATCCCCAAGGGCGTCATGCTCAGCCATCGCAATCTCGTCGCCAACGTCGCCCAGTGCCGGGTCAACATCAATCTCAACGAGGATGACCGCGTGCTCGCCGTGCTGCCCTTCTTCCACATCTACGGCATGACGGTGCTGCTGAATCTGGCGCTGAAGCAGCGGGCGAGCCTGGTGACGATGCCGAGATTCGACCTCGTCGAGTTCCTCACCAACATCCAGAAGTTCGCGTGCACGTACCTGTTCATCGCGCCACCCATCGCCGTCGCGCTGGCAAAACACCCGATCGTCGACCAGTACGACATCTCGACGGTGCACACGGTGTTCTCCGGCGCGGCGCCCCTCGACGGCGAGACCGCCGAGACGACCGGCCGACGCCTGCACACCCGCATGATGCAGGGGTACGGCATGAGCGAGCTCAGCCCCGTCTCGCACGCGATGCCGTATCAGCGCGACGACATCCCGGTCAGCTCGGTCGGTGTCCTGCTGCCCAATCAGCAGTGCAAGCTCATCGACACCGAGACGGGTGAAGAGATCACCGAGATCGGCACGGACGGGCAGACGCGTCCCGGCGAGCTGCTCGTCAAGGGTCCGAACGTCATGCTCGGGTATCTCGACCGCTCCGATGCGACCGCCGAGACGATCGACGCCGACGGGTTCCTCCACACCGGCGATGTCGCGGCCTACAACGAGGGCGGCTGGTTCACGATCGTCGACCGCGCCAAGGAGCTCATCAAGTACAAGGGCTACCAGATCGCGCCCGCCGAGCTCGAGGCGCTGCTGCTGTCGCACCCGAAGATCATGGATGCCGCCGTCATCGGGGTAGGGGTCGAAGACGGTGAGGAGATCCCGAAGGCGTTCATCGTCGCAGCCCCCGGTTCAGACCTCGACGCGGACGAGGTGATGGCCTTCGTCGCCGACAACGTCGCGCCCTACAAGAAGGTGCGCCGGGTCGAGTTCATCGAGGCGATCCCGAAGTCGTCGTCGGGCAAGATCCTCCGCAAGGATCTGCGCCAGCACCAGCCGGCCTGATCGGCGCACCGCCGCGGGCTCCCCGCACCCGGTCGGGCCGGGGAGCCCGCGCGCACCGCCGCGTCCTCAGTCGAAGACGACGGTGACTTTGTCGGCGGCGCCGGGCGTGGCGGCGAGGGTGAGCGCTTCGAGGGCTTGATCGAACGGCAGCACATCGCTGATGATGAGCCGGTACTTCTCCCAGTTCTCGGCGATGTCGTCGGTCACCTCGAAGATCTCGGTCGGATACCCCATCGCCCACACCAGGTTCAGCTCGGTCGCGAGGATGTCGTTGAAGTCCAGCTCGACCGGCTTCTTGTGGACGGCGACGACTCCGAAGGTGGCACCATGCTTGGCCATCCGGGTCACCGTCTGCGGCACGACGGCGACGCCGGCGGCATCCAGGTAGATGTCGGTCGCAGCGCGCACGCCGCGCACGTGCGCCGTGGCGCCGTCGCCGTGGAGCTCCACGAGCCGGGCGGCGACGTCTTCGGTGGCGGAGTTGATCACGGCGTCGGCACCGATCTTGAGGGCCTTCTCGAGGCGTTCGGGAATCACGTCGACGACCACGATGTGCTGTGCACCCTTGCGGCGATAGCCCAACAGCGCGCCGAGGCCGATGGGGCCGGCGCCGAAGATCGCGACCTTCGCTCCCGGCTGGGGCTGCGTGCGGTTGACCGCGTGCAGGGCGACCGCCATCGGCTCGTTGAGCGCGGCGACCTCCCACGGCACGTGCTCGGGGATGACTTTCAGCTGCCGTCCCGGCTCATAGCCGTGCACGACGACATACGGGGTGAGCGCTCCCTGAGCACCCCCCGATCCGAGCAGCCCGTCGCTGAAGGCCATCGTGTCGATGACGACGTGGTCACCGACGGCCACCCCGGTCACGCCGTCGCCGATGGCGACGACCTCCGCGGCCGGCTCGTGGCCGAGCGGCGTCGCACCCTGGCGGGGAGGGATGCCGCCGATGTGGGAGTAGAAGCCGTCCGAACCGCAGATCCCGCACGCTCGAATCGCCAGGAGCACCTCCCCCGCGCCGATGGTCGGTTCGGGGACGTCGACCCATTCGTTGCGGTCGACACCTGTCACATAGACGGATTTCATGGCTGTTGCCTCCATTGGTCGCTCAGCGGCTGGTCACCGTTGACTTCAGGTAATAATCTAACATGGTTCAGAAAATACGGGGGCACACAGTGAGGACGGCGACATGAGCAGGAGAGGACCGGGTCGACCGCGCGAGACCTCGCACGAGGAGATCCGCCGAATCGCGCGCGAGCTGTTCGCGGAGCAGGGCTACGCAGCCACGTCGCTCGTTCAGATCGCCCGGGCCGCCGGGATCAGCCGCACGACGCTCTTCGAGTACTTCCCCGCCAAACGCGACCTGATGTGGGAAGAGTTCGAGTCGGGCCTCGAACGCCTGCGGGCCAGCCTGGATGCCGACCCCGCGCGACCCGTGATCGAGATCATGGCGGGAGCGATGATCGCCGCCGTCGACTATCCCGCGCACGAGCATGATGCGCTACGCCTGCGCTGGCGCCTCGCCCAGGCGGACCCCGAGTTGCGCGCCTATACCGCCGTGCGCAGCGAGCAGCTCGTCGATCTCATCGTCGAGCACGCGAGTCGGCATCGACCCGGTGCCGATCCCGAACTGATCGACCACACGACACGCGCCCTCGCCGCCGTCGCCGCCCGCTGCGTGGAGGCGTGGACGCAGGACGAGAGCCCGCCGGCCGGCCTCGCCGAGAACGTTGCGTCCCGCCTGGCACCCTTCGTCGCGGCGATGCGTCCGCTGATCGCCTGACCCGGACGCCCGCGGTCGCTCAGTACAGCGGACGCGGTCGGCGGGGAGGGATGACCGTGCGCGTCAGGACACGGGATCGGAGGCGGCCCGACCGCGTGCCCCATAAGCGCTCACGTTGCGCGCGAACGCCATCAGCCAGAGGAACATCAAGGTTGCGGCGACGACTTCGAGGCCCGTGAGATCGTCGTAGCCGATCGGAACCCATAGAGTGATCGCGACGATGATCCCGAGCACAACCGCACCGGTGAGAATCAGGAAGTCGCGCGGAACGCCCGGAAGCTTGAGGAATGCCCCCGGAAGCTTGAGGAATGCCACTGTCACGAAGATCGCGAACAGCACGAGCATTCCCGAGGCTGCCCCGACGTGCACGACGACATTGACGGCGTCTGGGACGAGCCCGACGATGGCCATCAGGATACCGATGCCGCCGAAGAGCCACGCGAGTCGACGTGCAAGTGGCTGGGGCTGCGCGCCGCGCGCGATGAGGCCGACGTCGAAGTCGCGGCCGATGTACACAATGAAAACCCCCGGCCGATGACCAGGGGCTTCCTCATGACTGTCGCCTATGACGCGACTCATCACATTGTGGACGCCGCCGGATTCAAACCGAACCGTTGGCATCGCTTCGAACGCCTTGATTCTACGTGGCAGCAGGCAAGACGCGCCACGAACGACCGCCCGCCAAGGGCGAGCAAGGCCGAGCCGGGGGTGGTCAGAACCCCAAGTAGACGAACTAGAACCGCCCTGACGGACAGTGAACTGGACTCGATCAGAACCGCCCGGCAGAACGGCGAAAGCGTCGTCGCGATCACGAGACGGTTCGGCGTTCACCGGATGACGGTCTGGACGCACACGAGAGACCTGATCGCCTGAACCCCTCAGTCATCGAGGGTGCGGCGCATCTGCCGGTAGTAGCCGGGTGTGACCCCCACATACTCGCGGAACAGCTTGGTTGCGTGGCTCCGGGAAGACCAGCCAACTCGTTGCATCGCCGCTGTGACGGTGAGGTCGGTGTCTCGCAGATGTTTCGCCATTTGCTCGGCGCGGATCATGGTCAGAAAGGCGAGGGGCGTCTTGCCGTACGCCTCGATGAACACGCTGCTCAGGCGTGACGGAGACAAGTGAACCTCAGCGGCGAGATCGTCCAGCGACCATCGCTGAGCGGGCCGTTCCCGCAGTAGTTGAGCGGCGTGGCGAACCTCTGCCCGTAACGGTGCGAACCGGCGATCACGCGGGAGCGCAGGCCGGATGTGCGCGCGCTGCGACGGCGAGAGACGAACCGGCGAGACCTTGATGAAGGGAGCGATCACATAGACGATCTGGAACCAGAGCGCCTGCATCCGCAGGTAGTGCCGCACCGGATTCCCGTCGAGGCTGAGCGTGACCATCTCATCCAGCCACGGCATCAACATCCCCGCTCTGTCCTCGCCGAGGTGCAGGATCTGCGCTGGTTCCGTGTAGACGGTCTCGGCGAAGCCTCGGGCGTCGAGGCGATCGTGCAGGAACGCCGCATACTGCCATCGCAGCTGGTCGAGCAGGAAGTCAGTATCGGCATAGATCGTCGTCACCGTGACGTGCCCCTCGGGTTCTGACCCGCAGAGCACGTTCGCGCCAAGCATCACGACATCGCCGAGCTTGACGAACTGTTGCCCGAACTCGCTGAACAGGAACGCGGAGCCGTCGCGGACGATGATGAACTTCACGCAGTCATGCGCTGCTGGCTTTGACGGACTGCGCCATGTCTGATTGCGCGCCACCAGCGGCTGGAACTCGGGCATGACATGTCCCGCTCAACAGGGTTCGCCCGAGGAGACCGATTCGGTGTCTCGGCACGAATGAGCAGGCATCAGGCCGGATTGTCGGCAGCTGTCGTTGCTGTACATGGCGTGCAACGGCCGGTGCGGCCGGTCTACTGGGTGAGTCGTGCGGCAGGGGCGTCGAGTTCGGGTCCTCCTGCGTCGTGCGCGGTGATCCACCGGTCGTGCAACCACATGCTCGTGTGGCGGCGGGCGGCGGCGCTGTTCCATACGATGTCGCGCTCATAGGTGAGGATCTGGCCGTACTCGCCGATGATGACCCAGGCGTAGAGGCCGCTGCGGTGTCTGGTCTTGACCTTGATCCCAGCGACCGCCGCACTCTTTCCGGTGGCGGTCGTGATCTGCTCGTCGTGGCGGTCAATCCATTGCTCAGTCAGCCCCGACGCGTAGCCGGCATCCACCGTGGTGAGAAAGTCGAACGCGATCCTCCGTGCGGCTTCGACGTCCGGCAGTCGATGCTCGTCCTCGGTAGCGGTTTGACGGGTGTAGCCGTAGAGGATGCCATTCTCGGTGCCGATCACGGTCGTGACGTGCTCAGTCCCGTAGCTCAGGTCGGGCGTGCTTTGGTAGCGGGTGACTGTCACGGGGATGGCCTCGTGCCTCTCGTGGCGCACATGCTGGTGCTCGAACCTTGCAGGGATCGTCAGCCCGGCGGGCAAGATCGTCGTCGTGGTCATGATCGTGTCGCCTTTCAACAGGTGTCGATTCAGGTTTGAGACGGTCGGGATCGGGTGACGAGCACGAGCGCGGCGGCGATGACGGAGGCGATGCCGCCGACGAGCGCGGTCGCCGATAGGGAGGCTGCTGTCGCCGCGACGAGCGCGGGCGCGATGCTGGCCCCGAGGAAGAGGAAGCAGGTGTAGAGCGCGGTGATCGAGCCGCGCGCTTCCGGCGCGTAGCCGGAGAGGGTTTGGATCATCGCCGGGGCGCTCACCGCGACGGCTGCGGCCACGAAGAACATCGCGATCCCGACACCGACCACGCTGGCGGGCACGAGGGCGACAGCGGCGGACGCGACTCCGGCGGTCAGGAACGCGGCGATCAGTCTGCGCTGCGGCGTGAACCGGGCCAGCCAGCGACTGCCAAACGGTGCCCAGACCAGTGCGGGCAGCGCGCTGGCTCGCAACAGCAGGAGCGTGGTGCTGTCGGCGAGGCCGGTGGTCCCCACAGCGGCGTAGAGGCCGACCATCGGGGCGAGAATGATCACTGTCGCCACCAGCAGCACCAGCACCAGCGGGCGCATGAACAGCCCGCCCAGCGTCCGCGCCGCGTTCCCCGCCGGTCCTGTGCCGGGAAGATCCGGCAAGAAGACAACCCGAATCATCACGACCGTGAGGGCGAGGGCTGCGGCGCTGACCCAGAAGAACCACTCCCAGCCCAGATGATCAGCGATGAACTGCGCAGCGACCTGCCCGATCACCGCCGAGGCCAGGAAAGAACTCGTGAGGACCGTGATCGACAGCACGCGGCGTTCCGGCGCCGGCCGTGCACCCAGGTACGCGAACGCCGCCGGGGCGAAACTCGCCGCGACCGCCCCCTGCATCACGCGTCCGGCGATCAGCCACGAGAACGACAGGGCGAACGACGTCGCGATCGTCGCGGCGACGAGTGCGGCCAACCCGAGCAACATGATCCGTTTCGGGCCGAAACGGTCCACGAGCGGCCCCCAGGCGATGAATCCGGCCGCGTAGGCGATCCCGAATGCCGTCTGCACCCACGCCACCGATCCCGCGTCGACGGCGAACGCCGAGCGCACCGGAGCGAACAGCGGGATCGCCCCGTACAACTGCGAGAGCACCACGACCGCCGTCATGGCGGCCACCGTTGCTGTAGGCCCGAACGGAGCCGAGCGCATCTGTGTCTGATCCTGTGCTGACATGACCACCACATTAGCAACCAACTAGTTAGTTACCAACTATCCAGTTGGTTGCAAGGTGGGTGTTCGGCACCGTAGTGTGTGAGGCATGACGCTCTCACCACAGGCCGCCCAAACCAGGGACGGTCTGTTGCGGGCCGCGCGCACGGAGTTCGCCGAGCACGGCCTGGCCGGTGCCCGCACGGATCGCATCGCCGCTCTCGCCGGGATCAACAAGCAGCGCATCTACGCCTACTTCGGCAACAAAGAAGGACTCTTCGCGGCCGTCATCGCCAGCGCCCTCGATGAACTTCTCGACATCGTCCCCCTGCCACAAAGCGGCACCCGCGCAGAGAAACTGACGGAGTACGTGACCTCGGTCGCGGCATTCCACCGAGCACACCCCGAACTCCTGCGCCTCCTCCAATGGGAAGCGCTCCAGCTCGACTCAGGGGCCGAACTCGATGGCGAACGCGCTGAGAGATACACCGACAAAGTCACCCGGTTCGCCGACGCTCTCGACCTCGAACGCACGCAGGCTGCGCACGTCTTGCTCGCGACCATTGGGCTTGCGGCGTGGCCGTCGGCCGTGCCGCAGCTGACTCGGCTCATCCTCGGGCACGACCTAGATGCCGCTCTGGATGACGCAGCGGCATGGTCGGCCCGGGCCGCTACGTCGTTCGTCGGCGAGTAGGCACCCCCACCAGGATCGCCCAGCCAGTGTCGCACGCTGGACAAGAGTCAACGGGCTAGATATCGAGAATCTGTGGTCCGCTCCGCAGATGCCCCGAGTGGCATCTCGATTCAAGAAGTCTCAGTCATCCAGGGTCCGCCGCATCTGCCGGTAGTAGCCGGGCGTGACCCCCACATGCTCGCAGGCGCTAAAGTCGGGGAACTCGACCGACCTCGCGCTGCTGCTGTCGTTCCGGCCGCGGTGCGTGTTGTTGCGCGCTCCCTCTTGTCCGAGCCAGCGCCACCTGCGCCGCTCGGTACTCCGCTGCTTGGTCTGCGGTCGCCACGTCCTTGGCATCGCCCAGCGGTGACGGGCCGGTGATCTCGTGGCGGTAGCGGTACAGCGCAACCGTCGCCGCGTGTGCCTCCCATCGCTCTCGCGCCTCGGGTCGTGGCCCCGGCTGACCGAGCCGCGCCACCCATGCGGCTCCCGCATCCTGGGCGCCGTGCAGCAGTTTCCGCGCGGCGGCTTCGATGAGTGTCTGCCGCTCGGTGAGCGCGGTCTGCATGTCGTCGGCGATCGGCGCGGCGGGCGTAGGGATGAGTCCAGCGACTCGCACCCTGACTCGTTTGCCAGGCCGAAGTTGCTGGGTGGCCTGATCGAGCATGAAGGCAAGCTGCGCGGCGGGATCAGCCTGTTCTTCGCCGGGCGTGAGCCTCGGCGCGAGCGCGGTGAGCGCGACCGCCGCAACATGCCCTGCGGCCTCGTGGCGCGCGAGCGCGCTCTCCAACCGTTCGTAGTAGGGGCTGGTGAACACGTCATCGGCCACGTTCTCAGGAAACGGTGCGACATCAAGCAGCGCGGCCCAGCGGTCGATCTGCGCTTCGCGGGCGAGCACGTCGTACTCAGCAAGCAGCGTGGACAGCGAGGCGTGACGGTCTACCTCCAGCGTCAGGGTCTCGGTGGCGGACAGGTCGGCGTCGCTGCGCGCGAGTACCTT
>JASGGN010000042.1:0-17904 GCA_047605005.1 Microbacterium sp. | reverse complement strand
ACCTGGATCGAGGAACTTGACGATGACAGTCCGGCCCGACAGCTCCGGCTCGGGTGCGATACGCGTGGCCGTCTTCTTGAGACGGTCGTGCTGGTCTTCGACAGCGGGAACGAGCTGATGATCCACGCGATGAAGGCGCGGCCACAGATGCTCGATCAACTCCCATAGCCGGAGAGCAGGAGCAGGCTTATCTCGTCTTCTCCGATACCGTCGCCCGATGCACGCCGAACCGCTGGGCGATCGATAGGATGCTCTCGTCACCGCGCCGTGCCGCTTGAATAGCGTCTATCTGGTGAGGCGTCAGAGGTGTTCGACTCCGTCTCGTTGGTTCCGTGACTGCCTCAGGAAGCGCAGAATCAGCGACGCCGTCTGAGGACTGAGCATCGTGCTGTGCCTGCTCCCACAAGGCTTCCAGCTCAACCTCCTCCTCAACGCCCGCAAACCGAAAACGACATGACCCTGGCAGGATACGGAGTGAGCATGATCCCTCGCCCACGAGGACCTCAGAGCTTTGTGATCTTTCCGTCTGTGCCGTCGTAGAGGTCGAAGTTTCGCTCACCGATGATTGAGATCATCTCGTCAAGAGCCGTGTCGATGTCCACCTCGGTGTTCCCGTCATTGACTTCGAACGCGCGGATCGATGGGCTCAACGGGTTGGAGTCGAGGAGGAAGAGGTAGAACTTTTCGAACTGCTCCTCGCGTCCGGATGGGTCATCGCGTCCGGTGAACAGGCGCAGTCGCGGGAATGCGTTCCGGAAAGTGCTCTTGCGTTTCTTTTGCGTGCCGTCCGGGGAGACGTTATCCGTCTCGGCTCCCGCGTCGAGGAACAGGAACGCTGCGAGCACCGCGTACGGGAAGCGGCGGTGTAGCGTGACGGATTCGATGAGCATGTCGCCGCGTCGGTTCGTCAGGTTCTTCTGGTAGTTGCCGCTGGTGCCGTCGCGCCACATGATCGTCTTCACACTGACCGCGAAGATGAGCCCGGATTCCTCGGTCGCCCACGACACATCGACCTTCTTGGCGCCGATGCCGCCCGACAACCGCCGTTCTGCCCCGCTGAGCCCGATCTGACCAGGCTCAGCGGGGCGCACCGTAGCCATCCCGCGGTCACGTAGCTCCGCCGCGATGGCGAGCGCGAGGTTGTCACTGAGCCGTTGGTTCCACGCCTGCTTCGGCTCGCGTTTCGCGTTGTCCGCGGGTTTCAGACCAGTCGCCTCCACGGCCGCGAGGAGCCGATCCTCAAACCTCGGCACGACGGCCTCGTGCCGCTCGCCGCGCGGAGAGTTCCGCGTAGCTGTCCCGGAGTGCCTTCACATCCGACCGTGCCATGCCGAGTTCCCCCACGAGCAGGAGATCGTCCACCAGCTTCGCCGCCTCCACGAGACGACCGTAGCGGAGGTGGGATGACACCTTCGGGCGCAAGATGAGCAGCTTGTCTCGTGCGGCCTCGACGACAGCCGGGGAGGGCACGGGGAGCCGGTCGGCCTCACGGGGCTCGATTTTGAGCATCCCTCCGCCATACGCACGCCCGACCGTCTCCGCTCCGACCAGCGTCATGGAGGTGAGCGCGGCGAGAGGGAGCACCGCGCGCCCGAGTTCTCGATGGGCGCCCTGGAGGTAGATGCCGTGGATGCTGTTCAGGTGCAGAGCGCCCGCTTCGTTGGTCGTGACGCGGGGCGTGTCGGCGTTCATGTAGGTCAGGAAGAGGTCGGCAGGTTTCACGAGTGGTACCTGCCACCACGTCTTGCGCACGCGACACTTGTACGCCTGATCGACTTTGGCGGTCACACCGGCGTTGATATATCTCTGCGCCGCGGCGGATGGCGTCTGCCCAGGTCGGAACAGGTAGACCGCCGAGCCCTTCTTGCCGAGCGCGCGCCACGCAGCATCAGACAGCATCAGACCGCGCAGGTGGCTACTGCCGGGAGGGGAGAGCTTGAGGAGTTCGGATCGCGGGATGCCGCGTTCGGACGCATCCTTCGGTGACAGGGCGAAGTACCGGTTGTTGCCGGTGACCATGCCGAGGGTTGTCTCTCCCCAGGATTGGAGACCGGTGAAATCCTCGTCCAGCAGAGCGTTGTAGGCACCGAGCGCGGTCGGAGTCAGCAGTGACGGCGTCCATTTGTCTGACGGATCGGTCGGGCTCCACGTCGTCGCCGCAAGCGTTCCTGCCAGCGCAGCAGCATTCCGCGCCTGGTAGATCGACATGTGTCGAGCGCGGCCCTCTCGGTAGCCCTCGGCGAGCAGCAGAACCACGTCTTCCTGAGCCTCCGCGAACACTCGCTCAGTGAACAGAACGAGGTCCACGCGGGAGAACTTGTCCAGAAGGAACCTTCGTACCTCGGCGGCGTAGTTGACCGACAGCAGCTCCGCGGGGACGACAAGACCGAGACGACCGCCCTTGCGCAGCATGAGCGCGGCGTGAACGGTGAACGCAGCCCACGACGATGCCAACCCCGACAGGTTCACCCCGGCGCGTAGAGCCGCTGCTCGCGAGCGCGTCCGAGCCTCGCCGGAGAAGTCCTGGTACCTGATGTACGGGGGGTTTCCGATGACGGCGGAGTACGAGCCCGTCGGCTCCACGAGGAAGAAGTCGCTCGTGGCGATGCGCGGATCACCGCCGGCTTCGATCACCAACCGGTGCGCCTCCGAGGCCGACGGTGCGTGAATCTC
The DNA here is from genome assembly GCA_047605005.1 of Microbacterium sp. Lineage (GTDB taxonomy): Bacteria > Actinomycetota > Actinomycetes > Actinomycetales > Microbacteriaceae > Microbacterium. Next base: position 15,231 of record JASGGN010000042.1, on the reverse strand, counting down.
GACGCCGTCTACGCGCGGCGGTGTGGCCGCCGCGCCAGCAAGAGTCCGAAGTCTCTTCGCGGCGTGCGTCAGGAACGCTGCTTCACCGCAGGACGGCTCCAAGACGGTGTCATCGGCACTTCGAATCGCCCATTTTATGACGAAATCCGCGATCGGCTCCGGCGTGAAGAACGCACCCCGGGCCTTCCGCACCTCGGGCGCGTCAGCGACGACAGCGAGGTTCGCAAGCATGTTCCCATTCTGGGGTGAAGGGCGGACATGGATGACCGCGACGATTCAGGCCTCGGATGCGCTCGTCGGGTCGTCCGCGACCCACAGCTCGTCGTCGGCGCGAAGCGTCTGCCACGCGGCGTAGATCACGCCCGCTGCTGCGGCGACGCCGAACACGATCGCGATGACGCTTCCGGTGCTGATGCCCTTGTTCGAGACCGCGGGCGCGGGCGTCACGATCGTGAGTTTGTTCGCGGCATCCTTGCCGTACTTCGCCGCCGTCTTCTGCAGCTTCGCGATGTCGATCGCGCCGAAACCGCGGCCCGCGGCGAGATCCTGGCGCTTCTCGTTCGCGGCATCCCACACCGAGAGGGCGGAGCCGATGATGGCGCCAGCGGCCGGAACGACGTTCTTGTTGTAAACGCGCTTCGAGGTGGCGACGCCCTGCTTCACGTACGGCGCGGCGTACTTCTCATACGAGTCCTGGACGGTGGGAACGACCTGCTCGCGGTTGTAGTTGCCGAGCTGGCGACCCGCCTCGCGGGCGACCTCGCCGACCTGACCGAGCAGGATCTGCTGCGACTCCCACAGCGTATTCGCCTGGTCCTGAAGCTTGCGAAGTTCCTTCTTGCGCTTGCGGCTGAGGCTCACGGGGCCCTCCCAGATCGGGGATGTTTCCCCCCATCTTGCCAGACCGGGGCCGAACGCGAAGCGCCTTGTCAGGTGGGAGAATGGTGAGCATGACGATCCACACCGCCGTTGCCACCATCCACACGAACCACGGCGATATCGTCGTCAACCTCTTCGGTGACCACGCGCCTCGCACGGTGCAGAACTTCATCGGCCTCGCCGACGGATCGCAGGCCTGGACCGACCCGGCGACCGGGAAGCCCGGCGAAGGCCCGCTCTACACCGACGTCGTCTTCCACCGGATCATCCCGAACTTCATGATCCAGGGCGGCGACCCGCTCGGCCAGGGCATCGGCGGCCCCGGGTACACCTTCAACGACGAGATCCACCCGGAGTTGAATTTCAACTCCCCCTACATCCTCGCGATGGCCAATGCGGGCCTGCGGCGCAATGCGATCACGGGCAAGCCTGAGGGTACGAACGGATCGCAGTTCTTCATCACGACTGACCCGACGCCGTGGCTGCAAGGCAAGCACACGATCTTCGGCGAGGTGGCCGACGATGCGTCCCGCGCTGTCGTCGACGACATCGCCGCCGTGCGCACGGGGGCCGGCGACCGCCCGATCGAGCCCGTTGTGATCGGCTCGATCGACGTCGTGGCGGTCTGAGTTCCTGCGGAATCCCTGAGGTGACCGACACCGACATCCGGAGCAACCCGGACAACTTCTGTTACCGGCATCCGCAGCGGCAGAGCTTCGTGCTGTGCCAACGATGCCTGCGCACGATCTGCCCGGAGTGCCAGACGCAGCTGCCGGTCGGCGTCATCTGCCCCGAGTGCCTCGCCGGGCAACAAGGTGTGCAGCGTGCTCCGCACCGTGCGACCGTGACACGGATGCCTCGGCGCCGCGCGACCGCCGTGCGCGCGGGAGTCCCGATCGTGACGTACGCGCTGGTCGGGGTGACGAGCGTCTTCTCCCTCATCGGGTTGATCCCCGGACTCGGATCTGTCGTACAGGCGTATCTCGCGTTCCGGGGAGACCTCGCGTACCTGCAGCCGTGGCGGTTGCTGACCGTGACCCTCGTGCACGCGAGCATCTGGCACGTGGTGCTGAACATGCTCGCGCTGTGGTCGCTCGGTCGCAGCCTCGAGCCGCTGCTCGGTCGCGTGCGATTCCTCGCGCTCTATCTGCTCAGCGCACTCGGCGGCTCGGTGCTCACCGCCCTGCTCGCACCCTCGACCTGGGTCGTGGGGGCATCCGGCGCGGTCTGGGGGCTTTTGGGAGCGATGTTCGTCATCGGTCGCCACCTCGGCGCCAACGTCACCGCGATCGCGGTGCTGCTGGGGCTCAACCTGGTCATCACGTTCCTCCCCGGATCGACCATCGCCTGGCAGGCGCACATCGGCGGCGGGCTCGTCGGAGCGCTCATCGGATTCATCTTCGCCCGCACGCGCGCGATCCGTCAGCAGCGGCGCCAGATCTGGTTGCTCGTCGCCGTCGGAGTCGGCCTTCTGACCCTGCTGGCGATCTCCGTGTTCCTGAACGCCTAGTTGTCCACAGGCCCATCCCCAGATGGGGATGAATCACACGCGTGTAATTATCAGCGCCAGCGGGTGGTCATCAAGAAGCCGATGAAGGCGATGCCGAAGCCGACGACGAGGTTCCAGCCGCCGATGCCGGGAATGGGATAGTTCGAACCGCTCAGGTAGAAGACGATCACCCACAGCAACCCGAGGATCATCAGGCCCAGCATGATGGGCTTGAACCAGACCGGGTTGGGGGTCGTGTCGCCCTCGCCGTATGCGGTGGGCTGCTCGTCATCCTTGCCAGAACGTGCCATGCGGCGATTCTACCTGTCAGCCTCATCTCAGCCGCGCCGTGGGAGGATTCGACCATGGGGAACGGGCGACCACGGCGGCGCGCAACGGTGTTCAGCGTCATCGGTGAGATCCTCATCACCGTCGGTGTCGCCGCGCTGCTCTACGTCGTCTGGCAGCTGTGGATCGGCGACTGGATCATCGGGACGCAGAAGCAGGCCGAGGCGAGTGAAATCTCGGAGAGCTGGACGCACGCGACCACCGCCGCCACCCCCGCGCCGACGCCCACTGCGAGCGACGACCTGGAGATTCCGGTGCTTGCCGCTCCCTCCGAGCACGGCGAGAATTTCGCGATCATGTCCATCCCGCGCTTCTCCGACGCGAACTGGCAGTTCAAGGTCGACGAGGGCACGACGCGTACGGACATCCTCGACCAGGGCGATGTCGGACACTATCCCAACACCGCGATGCCCGGTGCCATCGGAAACACCGTTTACGCCGCGCACCGATGGACCTCGGGCGATCCTTTCGGACCCATCGACACTCTCGTCGTCGGCGACGCGATCGTCGTCCAGACTGTCGACGGCTGGTACACCTACCGATTCCGCACACTCGAGTACGTCCAGGACACCCAGGTCGATGTGCTGTTGCCCGTACCGCAGCAGGTCGACGTCGCAGCGAATGCGCGCTACCTCACCCTCACCAGCTGCGCGCCGAAGTACAACATGCTCGAGCGCATCGTCGCGTACGCCCTCTTCGAGTCGTTCACCCCGACGGCCGATGGCCCGCCCGCGTCGCTGGACGCCCCGGCATAAGGAGCATTCCCCGGATGTATGCTGCCCTCTGGCGCCTGCTGCCCGGCCCCGTGTGGGTCCGCGTGCTGATTCTCCTGGCCCTCGCCGCGGCCGTCCTGTATGGCCTGTTCTGGTATGTGTTCCCGTGGGTCTTTCAGCTGGTCAGCCCGCAGGATGTCACCATCGGCGGGTAGCGCTTCAGGAGCCAGTGCAGACCGTGAGCTCGACGGTCGTATGGATCGGCACATCACCGACGACCGACTGCGCCACGACGATCTGGTCCCCATCGCTCGCCGCGCACGTCGCATCTTCCACGATCTGCGTGTCGAGGCCCAGCTCATCCGATGACAGCACGCGTTGCGCGGCATCCACCGTGTACCCCACGACGTCGATCGCCGCGACCGTTCCGGTCGAGGTGACGAGGTTCACGGCTGTCCCGGTGGGGACCTCTGTGCCTTCGGTCTCGCTCGCCGAGATGACGACACCCGCCGCCAGGTCGGGATCATTGCTCGTCGTGACCGTGCCGAGGCTGAGCCCAGCATCCTCTAGCGCCTGCGTCGCCTCTTCCGTGCTGAGGCCGGCGAGAGTGGGCACCGTGCTCATCTCCTGCCCCGCCGACACATAGACCTCCACCGTCTGACCGGGTTCGAGGGAGACCCCGGCCTCGGGGTCGGTGCGGATCACGTTGCCCGCCGTGATGTCCTCGCTGCTCTCCTCGTGTTTGTCGGCCTCCAGGTCGAGCTCGAGCAGCAGCTCCTCGGCGCGCTCCCACGACATGTCGATCACATCGGGCACGACACGCGCGTTGTCGGGCACGCTGGTCCCCGGCTGGTTGGTCAGCACCCAGAACAGCACCGAGATGAGCACGACCGTGGTCAGCGCGATCCCTGCCCAGATCCATGCCGCCGGTGGGCCGGGCTGCGTGCGCCGCATCGTCGTGTCGGCCGACAGCTGTCGGAGCGAGCGCGCCGTCTCGGCTGCCTGTCGGGGGCTGTCGCCGTACAGCTCGCTCGTGAGCGAGCCGAGCTGCTTCTTGCTCGGGTGCCGTCCTTCGCTGGTCGCGTCGAGCGCCGCGCGGAAGGAGGCCGCGTCCTGAAAGCGGCCGAAGGGGTCTTTCGCGAGTGCGCGGAGCACGACGGCATCCAATGATCGCGGGATGCCGTCGACGAGCTCGGAGGGCGGCAGCGGGGTCTCGCTCACGTGCTGGTAGGCGACGGCGACGGGTGACTCCCCCCGGAACGGAGGGCGTCCCGTGAGCAGCTCGTACAGCACCACGCCGGTCGAGTAGATGTCGGCACGCGAGTCGACCGGGTCGCCCTTGGCCTGCTCGGGCGAGAAATAGGCCGCCGTTCCGATGATCGCGGTCGTCTCGGCGACGGTCGAGGACGAGTCGGACACCGCGCGCGCGATGCCGAAGTCCATCACCTTGACCTGACCGGATGGGGTGACCATGACATTGCCGGGCTTGATGTCGCGGTGGACGACGCCGGCGCGGTGGGAGTACTCGAGGGCCTCGAGGATGCCGTCGGTGTAGCGCACCGCGTCGGCCATCGGGATCGGACCGTCTTCGATGACCTCCTTCAGGGGCCGGCCTGAGACGAGCTCCATGACGATGTACGGAACCGGGTGGACGGTGCCGTCGGCATCCGTCTCGGTGTCGCCGCCCGCGTCGAAGACGCGCACGATCGCAGGGTGCGACATCCGGGAGGCCGCCTGCGCCTCGAGGCGGAAGCGGGTGCGGAAAGCGGCGTCGGCGGCGAGCTCGCGTTTGAGGATCTTGATCGCGACTTCGCGTCCCAGGGTCAGGTCCCTGCCGCGGTACACGCTCGCCATGCCGCCGCGGCCGATGAGCTCGTCGACGCGATAGCGATCGGACAGCACGCGCGGATCTGCAGACACTTCTCTCCCTGAGCCGACTCGCAGGTCAGCCTAATCGACCCGTCTTCTACTGATCGTCCGAGTCGGTGGCGGAGGCGGACGGCGTCGACGAAGCGGTGTCGTCCTCGACGGTCGCGATCGACGCCGCGGCCTCGGGGGAATCCGGCGACTCCCGGTCATCGCAGGAGACGGTGTAGACGATCGAGAGCAGGCGCGTGACCTCACCCGTGACGGTCACCGAGATGGGCCGGTCGCTCGCCTGGAAGGTGCGCTCGGTGCTGCCGTCGTCGAACGTTCCGTTGATCACCTGCAGGTTGTAACCGGTGACCGATCCGGTGCCCGACGGGCACGTGTAGCTGTCCCACACCACCTGGACGGTGGTGTCCTCGGGCACCTCCGTGACCGTGGAACCGTTGATCTGGATGCGTGCCGCCGTCGGCGCGTCAAGGGTGGTCTGCTCGCCGTAGTAGTACAGCGTGAACGGCTCGTCGAAGGGGACGTTCGCCTGAGGGTCGAAGCTATAGACGTTGCCCACGTCGCTCGCGCTCGGGGCGGGGTCGCCTTCCTCACATGTGACGTCGGTGAGATGGTTGCTTTCGGCGAGAGCCTTCGCGGCACTGCACTCCATGCCCTCGAGGCCGAGATTGTTCACGTTCACGGACGTCGCGGTCGGGGTGGGCGTCTCGCTCTCGGTCGCCGTGGCGGACGTCGTCGCGGTCTCGGAAGGGGTCGCCTCGGCCTCGTCGCCCTGGCTCGATGCCAGGGCGAACAGCGTTCCGCCGAGCACCAGCAGCAGGAGGACGATGAGCGCGACGAGCGGCCACGTCCAGGGGCTGCGCTTCTTTTTCTTCTTCTTTTTCTCTTCCTCGGTCTCCTCGGCTGTCTCCGGCGTCCCGGCGGCTGACGTCGCGGTCGTTGCCGAGGTCGCCGCGGTCGTGGCCGGGAGCAGGCGTGTCGTCTCCTCGCCCGTCGCGTTCAGCAGCAGGGTCATCTCATCGATGGAGCGGCCGTCGGCGATCGCCGGCACGATGGCGACGGCACCGGCGACGTCACCGCGCCGCAGCGCCGTCGCGGCGCGTGCGACCGCCGACGCCGTCGCGGGCCGCTCGTCGGGCTTCTTCGCGATCATGCACATCACGAGGTTGCTCACCGGTGTCGCGACGGTCTCGGGAAGGGGCGGGGGCGTTTCGTTGATCTGCGCCATCGCGATCGCGACTTGCGACTCACCCGTGAACGGGCGCTTGCCGGCGAGGCACTCGTAGGCGACGATGCCGAGCGAGTAGATGTCGGTCGCGGGGGATGCCGGGTGCCCTGACGCCTGTTCGGGCGAGAGGTACTGGACCGTGCCCATGACCTGCCCGGTGGCCGTCAGCGGCACCTGGTCGGCGATGCGCGCGATGCCGAAGTCGGTGATCTTGACGCGCCCGTCGGGCGTGATGAGGAGGTTTCCCGGCTTGATGTCGCGGTGGACGAGCCCTGCCGCGTGCGCCGCCTGCAATGCGGAGGCGGTCTGCGCGACGATGTCGAGCGTCTTGTCGGTCGAGAGCATTCCCTCGCGTTCGAGGATCGTCGACAGCGCCTCGCCGGGCACGAGCTCCATCACGAGGAAGGCGGAGCCGTTCTCCTCGCCGTAGTCGAAAACGCTCGCGATGCCCTCGTGGTTGACCAGGGCCGCGTGGCGGGCCTCGGCGCGGAAGCGCTCGAGGAACCCGGGATCGCCCATGTACTCGTCTTTGAGGATCTTGATCGCCACGGTACGCCCGATGACGTGGTCGGTCGCCTCCCAGACCTCGCCCATTCCGCCGATCGCGATCCGCGAGTCCAGCTCGTAACGCCCGCCGAAGCTCACACCCTGCGTCGGTCTCATTTGCTCAGCACCGCCTCTATGACTTTCTTCGCGATGGGGGCCGCGATCCCGTTGCTCGTCCCGGACTGACCGAGCCCTCCGCCGTTCTCGATCATCACCGCGACGGCGACCTGCGGGTCGTCCGCAGGAGCGAATCCGGTGAACCAGAGCGTGTACGGATCACTTGTTCCGTGCTCTGCCGTGCCGGTCTTCCCGGCGACATCGACGCCGTCTATTCTTGCACCGCTCGCCGCTCCGTCATCGACGTTGGCGATCATCATGGTGGTCATCGTCTCGGCATCCTCCTCGCTCAGCGCGCGACTGAACTCGGTGCCCTCGAAGCTCTGCTGAACGGTCAGATCAGAGGCGACGACGCTGTCGACCATGTAGGGCGTCATCACGAGGCCGTCGTTCGCGATCCCCGCCGCGACCATCGCCATCTGCAGCGGCGAGGCGGTGACGTCACCCTGGCCGAATCCCGTCAGCGCGGTCGCGTCGTCGGACAGCGCGGCCGACGGATAGCTGGATGCCTGGGTCGTCAGCGGGATCTCGAAACTCGTGTTGAAGCCGTATTTCTCCGCCTCCGCGCGGATCGCGTCGTCGCCGAGGGCCACCGCGAGCTGGGCCATCGGGATGTTGCAGCTCAGGCGCAGCGCGGTCGCGAGGGTGACGGTGTCACCCGATCCACACGTGCCGCCGTCGAAGTTGCGGATCGAGGTCGTCGTGCCCGGCAGCACCCAGCTCGAGGGGTTCTCGAACGTCGAGTCGGGGGTGTAGTCGCCCGAGGCCAGGGCGGCGGAGGCGACCACGAGCTTGAACGTCGACCCGGGCGGATTGAGGCTGTCGCCGGTCGCGCGATTCCACAGGGGATTCAGGGCGTTCGCCAGGAGTTCGTCGTAGGTGTCGTTCACGGCCGTGGCATCGTGGACGGCCAGCGTGTTCGTGTCGTAGCTGGGGCTCGTGACCATCGCGAGCACGCGTCCGGTCGACGGCTCGATCGCGACGACCGCGCCCTCGTAGTCGCCGAGCGCGTCGTAGGCGGCCTGCTGGATGTCGGGGTCGAGCGTGAGCAGCACATCGGAGCCGCTCGGTGACTGCCCCGTGATGATCCGTTCGATCCGGGCGAGGAACTGCGAGCCCGCCGTCCCGGACAGCTCCTGGTTCATCGCCTGCTCGAGGCCGGTCGCGGACTGCAGCACGGGGTTGATGTACCCGGTCACGGACGCCCACATCTCGGCATCCGTGTATTCGCGCTGCCAGCTGTACACGTCGTCGCTGGGCACCGAGGTGGCGATCACCTCGTCGCCGGCGATGATCGAACCGCGCTGCACCTCGAAGGAGTCGTAGAGCGCGCGCGTGTTGCGAGGGTTGTCGGCCAGATCGCTCGCCTGCACGACCTGGATCCAGCTCGTCGCGCCGAACAGCGCGAGGAACATCACGAGCATGATGATGCTGAGCCGGCGTAGTTCTTTCGTCATGAGAGCACCCCCGGGGGGGTGCGACCGGCCTTGGTCCCTGAGTGCGCCGCCAGTGGCGGCGTGTATCGAAGGGTTGTCATTCGATCACCACCTCATCCGATCACCACACGAGGGCGGGAGCGCACGGCATCCGAGATCCGCAGGAGCAGTGCGACGATAATCCAGTTCGCGATGAGGGAGGACCCCCCGGCGGCCAGAAACGGCGTCGTGAGCCCGGTGAGCGGGATGACACGGGTCACACCGCCGACCATGATGAACACCTGCAGTGCGACGGTGAACGAGAGTCCGGTCGCGAGCAGCTTGCCGAAGTCGTCCTGACCGGCGATGCCGATGCGGATGCCGCGGCTCGCGAACACCATGTACAGGCACAGGATCGCGAAGACGCCGATGAGCCCGAGCTCCTCGCCGAGGCTGGGGAAGATGTAGTCGCTCTCCGACAGCGGGGTGAGCCCCGGGCGACCCTGCCCGAGACCCGTGCCGACCAGGCCGCCCTGGGCCAGGCCGAAGATGCCGCTGACGAGCTGGTAGCTGCCGCCGACGCGGTCGATCACCTCGGTGTCGAACGCGTGCAGCCAGTTCTGGAAGCGCCCCCCGACGTAGGAGAGCACCTGGGAGGCGATCAGGGCGCCCGCCACCGCGAGGATGACGCCGATGACGACCCAGCTGGTCTTGCCGGTGGCGACGTAGAGCATCGCGATGAACATGCCGAAGATGAGCAGCCCCGTGCCGAGGTCGCGCTGCAGCACGATGATCGCGAGCGAGGCGAGCCACAGCAGCAGCAGGGGGCCGAGTTCACGCGGCCGCGGCCAGGTGATCCAGAGGAAGCGCGTGCCGACCGAGGTCAGCGCCTCGCGCGTGCGCACGAGATAGCCCGCGAAGAAGATCGCGAGGCAGATCTTGGCGAGCTCGCCCGGCTGGAACGAGAAGAAGCCGCCGATCGAGATCCACACGTCGGCTCCCGCGTCGGCGCCGAGCCCGGGAACGAACGGCAGCAGGAGCAGCAGGATGCCCGCGAAGCCGAAAACGTAGGTGTAGCGCAGCAGAACGCGATAGTTGCGCAGCGCGATGACGATGGCCACGGCGCCCGCGGCGGCGATCGCCAGCCACACGAGCTGCCGTGTCGAGAGGGCGTCCCACCCGGCGCGCTCTTTGCCGATGTCGATGCGATAGATCATCGCGAGGCCGAGGCCCGACAGCACGGTCGCGATCGGCACGACGAAAGGGTCGGCCTGCGGGGCGCGGTAGCGCAGCACGATGTGCAGCCCCAGCACGAGGGCCGTCAGCCCGCCGCAGTAGTACAGGAAGGTCCAGTCGATCCGATCGGTCGCGCCCAGCTGCACGAGGGCGACGGCGCCCGCGTTGATGACGAACGAGAACAGCAGCAGTGCGAGCTCGCGGTTGCGCTGCGTCTGCGGCAGCCGGAGCCCGCGCAGCGCCTTCATGACCGTCGTGTCGGTCTCGATGACGCCCGTCACTGTGTCGCCTCCACGGATTCGCGGATCGTCTCGACGATCGCCTCGGCGTTGGCGAGGGAGCGCGCAGAGATCGTCTGCTGAACCGTCACGCGCTGGTAGAAGGCCAGGTCGGACAGGAGAATATCGGTGTCTTCGTAGACCGACGAGAGTGAGATCGGGCCGATGTCCTGCTGGATGCCGCGGAAGATGACGACCGTGTCGTCGTCGGCGCCGACGAAGTAGCGCGACTGCGTCCAGCTGTACGCGGCGAGTGCCGCAGCGGCCAGCAGAGCGAGAATCGCGAGGAGTCCCACGATCCACGACACGCGGCGGCGGTGCGCGCGCCGACGGTCCTCTTCGATGAGCTCCTCGAGAAACTCTGCGGCCGGCTCGAAGTGAGTGGGCTCGTTCGCCGCCTGCCGATTCGGGTGCAGCCAGCTCGTGCGGCCGGAGCGCGCGGCGGGGACCTCGATGCCCGTCGGGTTGGATGCCGACCCCACGATCGTGGGCGTGCCGCTGAAGATCGGATGGCTGCCGCCGACGTCGACGAGCACGACGGTGACGTTGTCGGGAGCTCCCGCGTCCAGGGCCTGCTTCAGCAGGAGGTCGGCGGTGCGGCCCGGCGGCAGGTGCTGCTCCAGGACCTTGCTCGTGTGCGCGTCATCGACGACGCCGCACAGGCCGTCGGAGCACAGCAGCCAGCGATCGCCTGGCTGCGTCGCCATGATGAAGGTGTCGACCTCAGGGTGGCGGTCCATATCGCCGAGCACCCGCATGAGCACCGATCGGCGGGGATGGTAGCGCGCTTCTTCGGGGGTGATGCGACCGGAGTCCACGAGGCGCTGCACGAACGTGTGGTCGGTCGTGATCTGCGTCAGCGCGTCGTCGCGGTAGAGGTAGATGCGCGAGTCGCCGATGTGCGCGATGACGGCACAGTCGTCGACCATCGTCAGGGCGCTGACGGTCGTGCCCATGCCGGCCAGCTCCGGGCGCTCGGCGACCGTGTCGATCAGCACCTCGGCGGTGTCGACGATCGCTTGGCGCAACGCCCGCTCGGCATCGTCGGTCGTCGCGAAGGGATGGTCGAGCTCGCGCAGGCGATTGACGGCGAGGCTCGAGGCGACGTCGCCGCCCGCGTGGCCGCCCATGCCGTCGGCGACGACGAACAGCGTCGATCCGCTGTAGCCCGAGTCCTGATTGTTGGTGCGCACCTTCCCGGTGTGGGAGATGGCGGCGCTGGACCCTTCGAAAGTCATGAGTCCGCCGCTTACTTCCGCAGCTCGAAGGTCGTTGCGCCGACCTTGATGGTGGCGCCGGCGATTATCGCGACGGGGGCTCCGACGCGGGTTCCGGCGTGCCACGTGCCGTTGGTCGAGTCGAGGTCCTGCAGCATCCACTGCTCCCCCCACAGCAGCAGGCGCGCGTGGTGGCTCGAGGTGTAGTCGTCGCGGATGACGAGGCCAGACTCGCTCGAGCGGCCGATCGTGAGCGGCTCGTCGGTGAGGGGGAGCTCGAGCCCGGCCTTGGGTCCGCTCGTGATGACGATACGGGAGACGGCGTTGCGGGTGGCCTTCTGCGGCCCGCTCGGCGCCGGGGGTGTCGGGGGTGTCGGGGGTGCCGATCGAGGCGAGGAGACGGGGGCGGTGGGCGCCGCCGGGGTGGCGACCGGGGGTGTCGGCGGGGTGCCGCCGGCCACGGCTCCCGCCGCCGCGGGGTCGCTGAGCTTTCGCACCTTGACTCCGAACAGGTCGGCACGCAGGGAGTACACGATCGCGAAAACGAAGAACCAGAGCAGGATCAGGAACCCGATCTGCAGCAGCAGGAGGGTCAGTTCGCTCACGGGAGGCCCCCGGACTGCCATGCGTCGAACACCCGCGTCGCGTCCGATGGCGTCGCCGTCGGACGCGGGGGCGTCGCCTGCGCGACGACGTGGAAGGCGATGTCGGTGCGGCCGATCGTGACGACCGAGTCCGGCGGCAGGGCTGCCTCCGTGATCCGCCGGCCATCGAGTTGCGTCCCGTTCGTGGAGCCCAGGTCGCGGACCATCGCGCGCTCGCCGTCCCAGAGGATCTCCACGTGGCGCCGGCTCGTCCCGGCATCCGCGATCGTGATGTCGGCGTCGCTGCCTCGTCCGATCACTGTTCGGCTCTTGATGAGCGGATGCCTCTTTCCCTCGACATCGACGACACCGCGCCACGAGACGGTTCCGGTTGCGGTCTGCGAGGCGACCCGAAGCGTACCGGTGGAGAGGTTCGCGTCGCCGGTGAGGGTGATCGTGACGGGACCGGCGAAGCTGAAGCCCTGCGCCTTCGCGTGCTTCTGGACGAGCGCGTGCAGCTCTTCGTCGAGCGTCGAGCCGAGCGCGTGCATCCGTTCGGCATCGGCGGGAGCAAGGCGCACCTCGAAAGCGTTCGGGGCGAGAATGCGGTCGCGGCTGACGACCGCTGCCTTGGCATCCATCTCCGTCCGCAGAGCCGCCGCGATCTCGACGGGCTGGATGCCGCTGCGGAAGGACTTCGCGAACGCGCTGTTGACGGCGCGTTCGAGTCCTTTCTCGAAGCTGTCAAGTAGTCCCACGGGGCTCCTCATGCTCGGGCAGTGTGCGCAGCAGTGCAGTCGGGCAATGCAGTCAGCAGTGCGTACATGCTAGTTGCACAGCCTGGGAAGCTTGGCATGACGCCGACGCAGCCGTGATATCCTCGGAAAGTTGAGTCGGCGGCATCGCCGATTCGCGCGAGTGGCGGAATAGGCAGACGCGCTGGCTTCAGGTGCCAGTGCCCGAAAGGGCGTGGGGGTTCAACTCCCCCCTCGCGCACAGAACGAAAACAGCCCCTCACCAGGGATTTGATGATCCAGGTGAGGGGCTGTTTCGTTGCCATGGGGCGAGATATGGGGCAAGCGCCATCGTTCGCCCCATCGAGGGTTCAGGCTCCGGCGAGGCGGCCCGCGAACTGTTGGACGGCGTTCTTCTGCATCGTCGGGGTGACGTGGCTGTAGATGTTCATCGTCGTGGTGATGGTGGAGTGCCCGAGGCGTTCCTGCACGACCTTGGGCGGCACGCCGAGTTCCATGAGGATCGTCGCGTGCGTGTGCCGAAGCCCTTTGAGGGTGACGCGCGGCAGGTGCTCGAACCTCTTGACCTTGACGGCCCACTTGAGGCGGCGATCCCAGCGGCTGGTCATCGCGTCGGGTGAGCGGGGCTGACCGTCGTCGCCGCCGAAGATGTAGGCATCGGCCCTCGCCAGCTCGAACGACACTTCCGCGCGGGTCACCTTGTAGGCGGTGAGCACTTTGAGGGTCGCGGCGTCGATGTCGATGACGCGGGCGTTGCCGGTCTTGGTGGTCTTCGTCTTCGTCCAGTCCTCGGTGTTGATCGCGCGCCGGATGCTCACCTGCGAGGTCTTCGCGTTCAGGTCGCCCCACTTCAGCGCGAGGGCTTCGCTGCGCCGCATCCCCGTGTTCGCGATCACCCACCACAGGGCGAACAGCTCGTCCTGCTTCTCGTCACGATCCCACGCGAGGAACGCGGCGAGCTGATCGGCCGTCCAGGTCACCAGCTCCGCCTTCTCGGCCCGCATCCGGCTCGCGGTCGGCGCTTTCGCCGCCTTCCGCTTCGCGGGGTTCGTGGTGAGGTGGCCGTCCTCGATCGCGGCGTCGAGGATCGCACCGAGCACGACGTGGGCCTTGTGGACGGTGTTGGCTGATAGCGGCCCGCCCTTGTCCTGCTCGTCCTTGCGACCGTGCTGCTCCAGCTCGCGGTAGTGGCGGGCGATCCGGGTGGGGGTGAGCTTGTCGAGCGGGTAGTGCCCGAGCTGCGGGCGGAGGTGGTTGCGGATGAGCTTCTTGTACCCGGCGATCGTGGAATCGGCCAGGTGTAACCCGTCCACCCAGACATCCGCGTAGACGCCGAGGGTGGGAACCTTCCCGCCGAACTTCTCCTGCTCGTCGCGCTTGTTGAGGGCGTCCTGCAACGCGGCGTCGGCGTCGGCGGCGGTGGCGAACCCGCCCCGGCTGAACTTCTTCTCCCCGAGGTCGGATTGCTCCGGGTCCACGGGCACCCAGATCTGATAACGCCACTTCTTCCCTGCGGCGGTCTGGTACGACTGGATTGACCCGCGCCCGCGACGCCGGGTGCGCGGACGACGCGCCTGTGCACGCTGCGACGCCTCGGGGTCATCGGTCGCGCGCTCTGACGGCGTGGGGTGTGATGCCATGATTCCGGCTCCTCTCCGCGATGTCCGGTTACTCAGCGGACTCGAAGCGGTCGAGGTAGTCGGCGGCGTCGAACACCCGCCCGGTCGGGTCGATCTGCACACCCCGTTCCCGGATGAGCCGCTGACGCTCCTTGAGGCTGGCGAGCCGCTGGGTGTAGTCGTCGTGGCTGCCCTGGCTCGGGCTGCCGTGGCGCAGCGCGCTCTCGAAGTACTGGATGCGGTTGAGGTTCTGCACCCACTCCTGCTGCCAGTACGCCAGCAACCCCTCGCTGGTGAGGGTGAGTTCCCCGCGCGCCCACTTCTCGATCTCCTCGGACAGATACGACTCCGGCACCCCGGTCAGTGTCGTCTGCTCGTCCGGGGGCGTCAGAAGGGCGGCGGGGCTGGTGCGCAGCAGGTAGGCGATCACGGTGAGGTCGTCCACGTCCACGCGGCGATCACCGTTTTCCAACTTGCTGATGCCCGACGGCGACAGCTTTCGGCCTGCGGCGCCGAGAGCGTCGGACATGGTGCGCAAGTCCATGCCGATCGCTTGACGTGCGGCGCGGATGTTCGCGGCGACGTGTGCATTGGTGATGCCGGGAGGGTTGCCCCTCACTCGCTCTGTTTCCATAGTGAGAACATACAGCGCGGTACTTGACAATGCAACCCTGGGCTTCTACCGTGGATTGCACCCTTCTTCTCTCGCGCGGCAACGAACGGATGGTGCGACATGCGGCCGAGCACTCTCGACATCGACGACCTTCGCCGCCGTCGCAGCCTCGTCATCACCCGTCAGGAGGCCGCCGAAGCCCTCGGCGTCGATCCCCGCACGATCACGGTCGGCATCGAGGACGGCACCATCCCCTCGGTGAAGATCGGCCGCCGCGTCGTCATCCCGCGAGAGAAGTTCCTCGCCCTGTTCGCGGACG
>JASGGN010000041.1:0-18249 GCA_047605005.1 Microbacterium sp. | reverse complement strand
CCTCGGGCGCGCGGCTGCCGAAGGTCGGGCAGCCCGTCAGGCGCGCCACGGCGCAGGCCCTGGGCACGCTCGCGGCGGCCCTCGAGGCGATCTGCGCCATCCCGCCGGCCCCCGACGCCCGCTCGCGCCTCGACTCCGTCGCGCTCGAGGCGGCGTGCGAGCTCGACAACCTGCCCGCGCTGTTCGAGAGCGCGCTGGCGTGGCGCGTCACCGAGGCGCCGATGCGCGCCGCGATGCTCGGCTGGTGCCTTTCGCGGCCCGCGCTGCGCGATGTCGCGCTCGTGCAGTGGGCCGGCGATCAGCGGCGGGGCGGCCGCGCGGCACAAGCGCAGCGGCGCTGGGAGCAGGGTGAGGAGTACCCCGCCGACCTGGCCTGCGTCCTGTGGGGCGAGGGGCCGCGACCGGATGCCGCGCGGCTCGAGTCCGCTCTGACGCTCGTGCGCGAGGTCGCAGCCCTGATGCCGAAGTCGCGCCGGCCGGGGCCGCTCGCGGTCTGCG
Source organism: Microbacterium sp. (assembly GCA_047605005.1). Classification (GTDB taxonomy): domain Bacteria; phylum Actinomycetota; class Actinomycetes; order Actinomycetales; family Microbacteriaceae; genus Microbacterium. The sequence continues at coordinate 17,751 of JASGGN010000041.1, read as the reverse complement.
GGTGGCTGTCATGGGCGCTCGGGCGCTCGTCGCACGCGAGCCGGTACGCGGCGATGGCCCTCGCGATCGACCGGCGGCACGGCCTGGCCGACATCGTGCGCTCGTTCACCGACGCGGGGCACCTGCCCGATTGGGCGTTCCAGCCGAGATGAGGGCTGCGACGCCGCCGCGCGACGTGAGCGGCTACTTCACGAGAGGGAACAGGATCGTCTCCCGGATGCCGAGGCCCGTGATCGCCATCAGCAGCCGGTCGATGCCCATTCCCATGCCCCCCGACGGGGGCATGCCGTGCTCGAGCGCGCGCAGGAACTCCTCGTCGACGCGCATCGCCTCGTCGTCGCCGCGGGCGGCGAGCTTCGCCTGCGCGACGAAGCGCTCGCGCTGGATGACGGGGTCGACGAGCTCGGAATACCCGGTGGCCAGCTCGAAGCCGCGCACGTACAGGTCCCACTTCTCGACGACGCCGGGGATCGTGCGATGCTCTCGCACGAGCGGCGACGTGTCGAGGGGGAAGTCCATCACGAACGTCGGGCGCTCGAGCCCCGTCTTGACGAAGTGCTCCCACAGCTCTTCGACGAGCTTGCCGTGGATCGGATGCGCGGGCAGGTCGATGCCCTCCGACTCCGCGAGCGCGACGAGGTCGTCGAACGGCGTCTCCGGGCTGATCTCGCGGCCGACCGCCGCCGAGAGCGAGCCGTACATCGAGATGCGGTCCCACTCACCGCCGAGATCGAACGCGGTGCCGTCGGCCCAGGTCACGGTCGTGGACCCGGCGACGGCGATCGCGGCGTTCTGCACGAGCGCCTGCGTGAGGTCGGCGATGCCGTGGTAGTCGCTGTACGCCTGGTACGCCTCGAGCATCGCGAACTCGGGGCTGTGCGTCGAGTCGGCACCCTCGTTGCGGAAGTTGCGGTTGATCTCGAAGACCCGGTCGATGCCACCGACGACGGCGCGCTTGAGGAACAGCTCGGGCGCGATGCGCAGGTACAGGTCGGCGTCGAAGGCGTGCGAACGGGTCACGAACGGGCGCGCGGCCGCGCCGCCGTGCTGCACCTGCAGCATCGGGGTCTCGACCTCGATGAAGCCCCGCTCGGCGAACGTCGCGCGCAGCGACGCGTTGACCTTCGCGCGCGCCAGCACCGTCTGGCGCGCTTCGGGTCTGGCGATCAAATCCAGGTAGCGCGAACGCACCCGGCTCTCCTCGCTGAGCTCGGTGTAGAGGTTCGGCAGCGGCAGCAGTGCCTTCGCGGCGATCTGCCACGCGGCGACCATGATCGACAGCTCTCCCCGACGGCTGGAGACGACCTCGCCGGTGACCGAGACGTGGTCGCCGAGGTCGACGAGCTCCTTCCAGCGCGCCAGCGACTCCTCACCCACCGCGGCGAGCGAGACCATCGCCTGGATGCGGCTGCCGTCCCCGGCCTGCAGCGACGCGAAGCACAGCTTTCCCGTATTGCGGCTGAAGACGATCCGGCCGGCGACGGAGACGACGACCGCCGTCTCATCGCCCGCCTCGAGCCCCGCGAAGCGCGCGCGCACCTCGGAGATCGTGTCCGTCACGGGGACCGTGACCGGGTAGGCGCCGCCGGCGGCATCCGTGCGCTCGGCGATCAGCCGCTCACGCTTGCCCAGCCGCACGGCCTTCTGCTCGTGCACGTCGGCCTCGAACAGCTCGGGCGCGGGCGCGGTGGTGTTCTCGGTCATGGCGTGACGCTGCTCCTCGGGATCGACGTCCCAGTCTATCGGCGGCACCGACCGAGCCGAGCGTGGGCGGCACCGGCGGGCGGCGCGCTGCCGGCTCACCCCGGCGAGTCCGAGCAAGCTGGAAAATCCGCCTCGTCGTGGGAGATACCTGCTGGTTTGAACGGCTCTTTTGACTTTGGACGGGGCGGGTCGAACTGCGGGGATGGCGGCGGCATCCCCTCCCCCATCGCAGTCCGTCGGCGATATGCACGATGTCGGACGGCAGGGCTCGAAACCAGTCCGGCGAACGGGCGAATCCCCGACCGACATCCGCGGCTGCGGTGCGCTCGCACCTCCCCTGTGCGGCGCCCGCGGGCTCGCACAGCACTACTCCGCCGCGAACTCCTCGGGAATATCCCGCCAGGTGTGCAACATGCGTTGGATTCGCACCACATCGACATCGTCGGTGTAGAACACATACGGAAACCGCTTCAACGCGACGCTGCGCAGGCCATCGAGCCCGATCTCACTGCGGAATCGCGTCGATCCCATCGACGTGTACGCGCCGAGCGGCGCCGGCAGCTCCGCGAGCGCATCGACCACGTCGAGAGCAGCAGGCTCGGCGTTCTCAGACAGATAGTGCGCGATGGCAGCGGCGATATCCTCATCGGCACGTTGCGAGGTGACGGCACGGCGCCCGATCACGTGGCATCGTTTGCGGCGCGAATGCCATCACGCAGCCGTGACAAGTAGCGGTCATCGAGTTCGGATCCCTGCCCCGAGGTCATACCGTCGACGATCAGGACGCGCAACGCGGTTCGCGCTCGCTCGCGGCGGATGAGGTCGCGGACGAACTCACTGCGCGTGCCGTAGCCGCGCTCGCTGACCTGTTCCTCGACGAACTGCTTGAGCACGTCGGGGAGGGACACGTTCATCGTCGCCGTATCGCCACACGTGCGCGTATGGCAAAGTTTGTCATTGGAGGCATTGGCGGTGGACGGGGCCCGCACTCCGCGACAGAGCACACATGCGCGGCAACCGCCTGGAACAGTTCGCGTGCCACCGCCTCACGGCCGAGCCACTGCGGGCCGACCGGCTGGGCGTCGTGTGGTTCTCGCGCTACTGACCGGGGCGCAAGGGAGGTCACCGACGCCCACCGGGAGATCGCATGGCCACGGATCCACGGAAGCCGCAACAGAGCAGAACGACCAGCGCGACGACGTGGGCCTCATCCGCTCGCTGGTCGCCGCCAGCTCCGACACTCAGCACCTCAGCACCTCAACACCTCAGCACCGAGGCGCTCTCCGTTCCCCGTGACTGCCGCTGCGCTACCCGGAGCGCCGCGAAGACGCCGGAGCCCCCGCCGCCTCGTACGCCGGCCGCAGCACCTCGACGAGCGGGCGCCCCCGCACCGTGACGCACACGGGCGGCAACTGGTCGATCAGGCTGGCTCCGCTGGCAGCCGCACCAGGAGCAGGCGCCGTGCCGGCCGAGACGTAGAAGACGTCGAGCAGCTCGGTCAGCGGCACCGCCTCGTCGGCGGCACCCGCGGCATCCGACGCCGCCTCCAGGTGCGCAAGCAGGTCGTCACGGTCGCGTCCGCGCCACGCGAGCACCTGGAACGGATCGTCGTCGAAACGCTCGGCGAGCAGATAGCAGACCGCCGCGATGTGCTTGCAGGGCACCTCCCCGTCCGGACATGAACAGTCCAGCGACAGATCGGATGCCGGAAACAGCGCCAGCCCGAGACCCTCGAAGACCTGCTCGATGTCGGGCGGCATCTGGCCCGCCAGCAGTTGCGCGACGAACCAGGCATCCCCCGCCAGCCGACCCTCGACGCGCGCCCAGTCGGCCTTGCCGTACGCCGTCACGCCGATCCGCACACGGTAGGGCCTGGCCCTCGACCCCTGCACGCTCGCGGTGACCTGTCCCGCCGTCAGATCGAGCGAGAGGACCTGGCCGCGACGCGCGTAGTTGCGCCCGCGAGTGAGGCGATTGCCCATCCCCATGCCCTCGAGCACCTCGATGAACCGCGTCGACCACCAGGTGCTCGCGATCTTTCCGCGCGCGCTCTTGGCGCGGATGCCGCCGTCGACCTCTCGCGGCCTCGACGGCGGGTAGAAGGGGGAATCGAATCGCCTGTTCATCAATCGCTCACCGCCTCCCCGCCCACGGCGTCCTTCGACAGCGCGAACAGCTCGCGCAGCTCCGAGGTCGACAGCTCGGTCAGCCACGACTCGCCATCCCCGACGGCAAGGTTCGCGAGCGCCTTCTTCTCCTCGATCAACTGGTCGATGCGCTCCTCCAGCGTTCCGGTGCCGACGAACTTGCGCACCTGCACGCGACGCTTCTGGCCGATGCGAAAGGCCCGATCGGTCGCCTGGTTCTCGACGGCGGGGTTCCACCACCGGTCCAGGTGCACGACGTGGTTGGCAGCGGTGAGGTTCAACCCCGTGCCGCCGGCCTTGAGCGACAGCACGAAAACGGGCGGGCCGTCGCCCGACTGGAACCGCTCGACGAGCTCGGTGCGGCGCTGGCGCGCAGTGCTGCCCGACAGATAGGCGATATCGGTGTCGAATCGTGCCGCGAGGTGCGGCACGAGCATCTCGGCGAACTCGGTGAACTGCGTGAAGCACAGCACGCGGTCGCCCTCGGCGAGGATCTCCTCCAAGATCTCCTCGAAACGGATGATCTTGCCGCTGCGCCGGCCGATGAGCGAGCCGTCGTGCAGCAGCTGCGCGGGGTGGTTGCAGATCTGCTTGAGCTTGGTCATCGCCGCGAGAATGTTGCCCCGCCGTTCGATGCCGTCGGAGGCATCGATGCGCATCATCATGTCATCGACGACAGACTGATACAGGGATGCCTGCTCCACCGTCAACCGGTAGTGCTGCGTGATCTCGATCTTCTCCGGCAGGTCGTCGATGATCGCGGGGTCGGTCTTGAGCCGGCGCAGGATGTACGGCCGGGTGATGCGGCGCAGCAGCGCCGCGGCCTCGTCGTCATGGTGGCGCTCTATCGGGGTCGCGAATCGCGTTCCGAACAGCTCGGGCGCACCGAGCATGCCCGGGTTGACGGCATCCATCAGCGACCACAGGTCGGCGAGCCGGTTCTCGACCGGCGTTCCGGTCAGCGCGATGCGCTGCCCCGCACGCAGCCGGCGCACCGCCCTGGCCGTGCGGGACAGGCGGTTCTTGATCGCCTGCGCCTCGTCGAGCACAATGCGCTCCCACTCGATGCCGGCGAGCTCTTCGATGTCGTTCAGCGCCGTCGCGTAGGTCGTGACGACGAGGTCCGCACCGGCGAGCGCCGCGGCCAGGTCGTCGCCGCGCGGACGCCCGGCGCCGTGGTGGGCGAGCACGCGCAGCCGCGGCGCGAACCTCGCGGCCTCGGCCTGCCAGTTGCCGATGAGCGACATCGGGCACAGCAGCAGGGTGGGGCGGGATGCCGGGGGCATGGCGCCTCCGGCATCCGTCGCCGCGGCGGCATCCGGCGCCGCATCCGCCCCATCCGTCGCACGCGCACGCGCCGTCGCCTCCAGCGCGAGCAGCTGCACGGTCTTGCCGAGCCCCATGTCGTCGGCGAGCACGGCGCCGAGGCCGAGGCGCCCGAGGAAGTCGAGCCAGCTCAGGCCGCGCTGCTGGTAGGGGCGCAGCGTCGCGGCGAAGTCGTCGGGTGGGGCGACCGCCTCCATCGCGGCGTCGCCGTTCAGCAGGTCTCCCAGCCAGCCGTCGGCGGTGACGCCGGTGAGCTCGAGCGGCAGTTCGAGGTCATCCGGATGGCTGAGGGTCAGCACGAGGATCTCGCCCACCGTCTTCTGCCCGGCGCCCTCGCGGCGCAGGAACTCCAGGCCGCGCTGCAACTGCCGCTGATCGATGGCGACCCATTCGCCGCGCAGACGCACGAGTGGAGCCTTGGCCGCGGCGAGCGCGGCGATCTCATCGTGCGTCAGCCCGTGATCGCCGACGGCGAGCTCCCAGCGGAAGTCGCACAGCAGCTCGCGGCTGAATCCGCTGTCTTGCACCGCCTCTTCTGTCGGCGTGACCGAGAGCTTCAGGCCGAGCCGGGCGCGCCTGCTCCACCAGCTCGGCAGCAGCACTTCGACGCCGGCCTCGGCGAGGGCGGCGGCGTGGACGCTGAGGAACGCATGGGCGCCGTCGGCGTCGAGGTCGAGCGCCGTCGGCTGGGCCTGTCGCAGGCCTGCTTCAAGCCCGGGATAGATGCGCTGGGCACGGGCGAGCTCGGCGAGCAGAACTTCCCGTGGTCGTGCGAGCCAGCGGTCGAGACTGCCGTCGCCGGTCCACACCTGGCCGGCGTCGACGAGAAGACTGGGGTCGGCGCTGGAGCGCAGCAGGAACTCCAGGCGCCAGCCGTCCGTGTGCCCGGCGCCCGGGTGGAGCCCACTGCCGGCCTCGGCCGGGATCTCGACCAGGAGCTCGGCACCGAGGTCATCGGCGGCGTCGATCGCGGCGTCGATGGCGCCCGCCGACACCTCGCGGGCCGCGTCTTCGCCGTCGGGGGCGCCCCCTCGCGCAGTTCCGGGGTCACTCAGCCGCAACACGAGCCGGGCAGGCCCGGGTTCCTCTCGCACTGTGCCGGCCCAGGGAGCCAGCTGCGACCGCAGGTCGGAGATCTCGTCGAGATCGGCGTCGATCCGCGGGTCGGGGCCGACGAGAGCGTCGAGCCACGCTTCTCCCACCGGAACGCGTGCCGGTTTCCGGCCGCGACGGGCGGGAAGCAGCGACGCGGGCAGCAGCGAGCGCATCCGGGCATCGGCGACCGCGTCGAGGATCCCTTCGGCGATGTCTCCCGGACGGTGCTCTCCCGAGCCGGCGGCACGCAACGCGGGCGGCATCGCAGCGATCAGCGCGTGCGCTGCGACGGCATCCGGCCCCCTCAGCACCGCACGCCACCGCGCGAGGGGTTCGTCGGCGTCGATCGCGGGCAGCACACGGCGGCGCTCGACGAGTTCCTCCGCGAAACGCGCGAGTCGCATCAGATGACGGACGGATGCCGCGGCCCGGACGTCGCGACCAGACGATTCGTCGGACGTCGGATCGATGAGGCGTCCGAGCACGTCGCCGAGCACGGACGGAGCGATCTCGACGACGGGCACCGTCCAGGGCAGAAGCGAGGGGGCGGAGCGTCCTTCCGGGCGCCGCGTGATGCGATACAGCTCGGGGGAGTCGAGGGGCGAGCGACGCAACGACGGCAGCCGTGCGACGAGAGCGTCCGGGGTTCCTCCGACGAGCCTCACGAGGTCCTCGGCGGGAGCCGCGAAGGGGTGCGGGCGGGCCTGACGCAATGCCTGGCTCGAACTGGTCACGTCGAGATCAGAATCCTCCGCCCAGAACGCCACACCCCGTCGAGCGGTCCATACTGCGTGGAGAACGAGCATGATGCGCCGTCCCCCTTCCACCGGTCGCACGACCACTTCAGCGTACTGCCCGGCGGGAGCACGGCCAGCGGACGGCGGAGGATGCCGACCAGATGCGCGCTCGAGCGCGTCGGCGGACGCGGAGCTGTGCGCGAGCCCAGGCTCCGTCGTCGCCAGCACCGTGTGCGCCCCGCGCCGCGGGCGTCCCCGGCGTCCCGGTGTCCCGGCGGCAGGCTTAATCGCGAGGTTGCCGGAGCCAACACCTCCGTGGTCGCGATCCAGCCTGCTTTGGGAACGCCCCGCCGCGCAGACGCAGCCCCTCGTCGACGCGGGCCGGACCCGCGGCAGCCTCACAGCCCGGGGTCCTCCACATCCAGCAGCGCACGCTCGATCGTCGAGTGCACGAGGCGTGCGAGATATCGTCCCGGCTCGGCGACCCCGGCCTGCCGCAGCAGCCCCGCCGACTGCCGCACGACGGATGCCGAGAACTCGGTCGCCGTCGCGATCGCCTCGCCGTACGCGGGGCGATCGGCCTCGTCGATGACGACCGGCTCGCAGCCGAGCTCGACGGCGAGGGCCTGCGCGATCGGCAGGACCGCGGGCGGGGCAGTGACGGCGGCGAACGCGTCGTGCAGCTGACGCAGATCGATCGACGTTCCGGTGAACGCGACCGCGGGATGCACCGCGAGCGGGATCGCCCCGCGGGCTGCCGCGGGAGCGAGCACCTCGATGCCGCGACCGGGGTCGGTGTGCAGCACGAGCTGCCCGATCTGCCACGCGCCGAGGTCGGCGAGACCTCTCACGACACCCGGCAGATCGGCGGACGACACCGCGACGATGACGAGCTCGGACCGGCGCACGATCTCGTCGGCGGGCAGCACGGGAACCCCCGGGAGGACCGCCTCGACACGCTCCGGGTCGGACCCCGCGGTGATGCCGGTCAGCGCGTGCCCCGCCCCCGCGAGCGCGGCGCCGAGCACGGGCCCGACGCGGCCCGCGCCGATGATCCCGACCCCGAGCCTGCTCGACCTGTTCATACGTCCTCCTCGTTCCACCGATGCGACCGGTCGGCGGCACCGGCCGCGACGGCCGCCGCCTCGGTGCCGTTCCAGGCCACGAGGGCGTCGTCGCGGTCGATGGCCCCGATCGCTCCCGAGACCGGACCGAGCACGGTGTGTCCCGTCAGGCGCGCGACGCCGACGGAACGGGCCAGCGGCCCCTGCGCGATGCGCACCGACTGCAGCCGGGCCAGGGGCAGCACGACGAGGCTGCGCCGCAGTGCGCCGCGGCGCAGCAGCAGGGCCGTCGGGGTCAGCAGCAGGCCGTTGCGCCGCCACGACAGGGGTCGCAGCCACCGCGCACGGCGCGGCGTCGTGGTGAAGGGGTCTGCCTCGTCGCCCGGCTCGCGCGCTGCCTCGCCCCCTCCCTCACCCCCCGGCCCCGACCGGCGGACCAGCCCGTCGGCGAGGACCGCGCCGAGCTGCGCGTCGCCGGCCTCCGGCAGCAGCAGGCGCAGCACGCGCTCGACGTCGCTCCGGGTGCCGACCGGGAGCACGTCGTCGGGCCGCTGCGCTGCGCTCCCGCCGGCCGAGCGCCCCGAGAGGCGATTGACCCGGATCGCCCACCAGTCCAGGCGCCGCCACAGGAGCGGCTGGACGATCTCGATCGCGTGCACGCGGCCGGGGGGAAGTATCTCGGTGATCGTCGTGAACAGACCGAACCTGATGCGCACCCCCGCCGGCGTCGGCGCGATCGAGTACCGCAGACAGCGCGTGATCGCGCGGAACCAGTACGCGCCGAAGCCGATGAGGGTCGGCACGATGCTCACCAGCAGCCACGGCGTGCCGGCGATCGAGCCGGCGACGACGACGGCGATCAGCACGAGCAGCCAGATCGTCGGCCCCGACAGCACGTGCGAGACGACGAGGCGGACCGTGGGGATGTGCACGACGGATGCCGGTTCAGCGCCGGCATCGTCGACGCCCTCGATCAGGCCCGCGATCCCCGCCGACACCGCGTCTGCGGCGGCGCGCGTCCGGGCCGCCCCCCGCTCATGCGCGGCCGGCTCTCCGCCGGCCCCCGGTGCCTCGCCGAACCGGCGCCCCGAAGCCAAGTGCAGGATGTCGGCGCGGACGGCCTCGGCGTTCGCTGTCGAGAGGTAGTCGAGCTTCACACCGGCATCCAGCCCCGCCCCGACGACCTCGAGCTTGGCCGCACCCAGCAGCCGGGCGATCATCGGCCGGGTGAGGTTCACGCCCTGCACACGGTCCAGCGGCGCGCGGCGGTGGGTGCGGTTGAGCACGCCGCTTCTCACTTCGACGTCCTCGCCCGTGATCCGGAAGGTGTGGAACCGCCACGACAGCCAGAAGGCGGCGACCAGCAGCACCAGCACCCCGAGCACGACGAGCCCCGCGAGCAGCCACAGGTCGTTGTCCCAGACGTAGTCGACCGGGTCGCCCTCGTGCTCCTCCCACGCGCCCAGCGCGGGGAAGAGCCACCCGACGACCCGGTCACGCAGGTTCGCGCCGACGATGCCGATCACGACGACGAGGAAGAGCCCGCCGCGCAGCACGGGGGTCAGCGGGTGCAGGCGATGCCACCGGCCGTCGCTGAGCGGCGAGCGCTCGTCGGCCGCGGCCGTGATCGGCGCACGGGGTTCGCTCACAGCCCCGTCCGCCGGGTCTCGGCCACCGCGACGAGGGTGTCGCGCAGCACTTCGGCGGCCTCCTGCCTCAGGCCCGGGATCGTGACCCCGGTCGCGGCGGCGGCGGTGACGAGCTTGAGCTGAGCGATGCCGAACAGCCGGTCGAGGGGGCCATGGGTGATGTCGACGAGCTGCATCCGCCCGTAGGGAACGGCGACGATCCGCTGCCACAGGATGCCACGGCGGAAGACGAGGTCGTCACCGCGCAGCTGGTAGCCGTAGGCGCGCGCCTGACGGGGCAGGATCGCGAGCAACACGACGACGACGGCGACGACGACCCCCGCGGGGATCCAGGCCCACACCTGCCCGAGGGCGAGCGACAGCACGAGAGCGGCGACCAGCACCACGGCCAGCAGCGCGCCCCCCGAGATGACCTGCACCGTGACGTACGCCCGCGAGATCTGGTGCCACACGCCATCGCCGAGCGGCAGCCGTCTCTCGCCGCGCGGCTCAGGGATGCCGTCGTAGGTGCCCGCCTCCAGCACCGCACCTGCCGCGAGGCCGGCGCCCGCGCCGGTCTGCACGCCCGTCTCCGCGTCGCCCGCGGGCACCGCAGCGGCGTCAGTCGCGATGCGAGAGTCCGAATCCGGGGTCCTCGGGGGCAGACCCGGGGCCGGGATGTTCGTCATCATCGTCCTTCCGGATGGTGCACAGGCGCTCGGCGAGCAGGGCCGCCGCGACCAGCACGACGGCGCTCACGAGCGTCGCGATGACGGCCACCATCGAGCCTACGGGGGTGACCGGCCGCGTCAGAAGGAACACGAGCAGTCCCACGGCGATTCCGCCGCAGACGGCGCCGACGATGCTGGATGCCTTCGCGAGCATCACGACGCGCACGGCACGGAACGGGTCGACGGGTTCCGGGTCGCGGCCGGTGATGGCCCGGCGGATCGGCAGGGCGAACAGCACGACGGCCGCCGCGAGCAGCACGAGCAGCGCCGGTAGCAGCAGGGACGGAGTGAAGGTCGACCGCCCCGCGCCGGTGAGCAGCTGGTCGACGCCGTAGCCGACGACCGCCCCGATGAGCGCGGCGATCAGGAGCGTCGTCGGCCGCGTGCGCGTCATGAGCGCTCCTCCGGCCGTGCGAGCAGGTCGGCGACGCGGCCCTCCCCCGGCAGCACTGCGTCGGGGTCGACCGCCAGCCATGGAGCGAGCACGACGTCGCGTTCGGCGGCGCGCGGATGCGGCAGCCGCAGACGGGGGTCGGAGCTTTGCAGCTCGCCGTAGGCGATGAGGTCGAGATCGAGCGTCCGGTCCTGGCAGCGCGGCACCCCCGCCGTCCGCGGGGCACGCCCGTGGCGGGCCTCGATGGCATGCAGATAGGCGAGCAGGACGCTCGGCGCCAGGCGCGTCGTCACGAGGGCGACGGTGTTCACGGATGCCGGGGCCGAGGCATCCGGGCCGTCGACGGTCGGGGCGACCGTCTCGATCGGTGCGGCAGTACGTACCCTCGTCGTCAGCGGCAGCGCGGCGAGCTCGCTCAACGCCGCGTCGATCGTGGCGACCCGGTCGTCGGGGCTCGCGACGGGGTTCGTATCGAGGCGCGCGCCAGGGTTCGCGCAGGAGGTCGCACCGAGCGCCACGACGGCCACCGCCTCGGGGCGATCGCGGGCGGGCACATCGCCGGAGTATCCCTGCGCGAGCCGGCGGTTCACGGTGCGGTCATGATCGGCGGCCACACCGCGAGTCTAGGCGGTCGCGGGCCGGGCCTGCCCCGTCGCGCGGCGCACGGGCTGCGCCTTCTCGGCCGCCGTGTCCGATTCGGCGGAGGCGGAGGCCGCCAGCCCGGCCTCGTCCTGCCGGCGCGGCACCTGGATCGGCGGCAGGGTCGACACCGGGCGCTGCTGGCTCGACAGCCACTGCGGGCGCGGCGGGAGCTTGCGCACGTCATGGAAGATCTCGGCGATCTCGAGGTGGTCGAGCGTCTCCTTCTCCAGCAGCGCGAGGGCCAGCCTGTCGAGGATGTCGCGGTTCGCGTTGAGCACCTCGTACGCCTCGTTGTGCGCCTGCTCGATGAGGTCGCGCACCTGCACGTCGACCCGCTCAGCCACCGTCTCGGAGTACTCGCGGCCGTGGCCCATGTCGCGGCCCATGAAGACCTCGCCCGAGGCGGAGCCGAGCTTGACGGGGCCGACCTCGGTCGTCATGCCGTAGTCGGTGACCATCTTGCGCGCGATGCCCGTCGCCTTCTCAATGTCGTTGCTCGCGCCCGTCGTCGGGTCGTGGAAGACGATCTCCTCCGCGACGCGGCCGCCCATCGCCCAGGCCAGCTGGTCCTGCAGCTCGTTGCGGGTGACCGAGTACTTGTCCTCGAGGGGCAGCACCATCGTGTACCCGAGCGCCTTGCCGCGCGGCAGGATCGTGATCTTCGTGACCGGGTCGGAGTGGTTCATCGCCGCCGCGACGAGGGCGTGGCCGCCCTCGTGATAGGCCGTGATGAGCTTCTCCTTGTCCTTCATGACGCGCGTGCGGCGCTGGGGACCGGCGATGACGCGGTCGATCGCCTCGTCGAGGGCGCGCATGTCGATCAGCTGCGCGTTGGAGCGCGCCGTCAGCAGCGCCGCCTCGTTCAGGACGTTCGCGAGGTCGGCACCGGTGAATCCGGGGGTCTTGCGCGCGATCACCGACAGGTCGACGGATGCCGACAGCGGCTTGCCGCGGCCGTGCACCTCGAGGATCTTCAGCCGGCCCTTGAGGTCGGGGGCGTCCACGCCGATCTGCCGGTCGAACCGGCCCGGACGCAGCAGCGCGGGGTCGAGGATGTCGGGGCGGTTGGTCGCGGCGATGACGAGCACCGACACCTTGGGGTCGAAGCCGTCCATCTCGACGAGCATCTGGTTGAGCGTCTGCTCGCGCTCGTCGTGGCCGCCGCCCATGCCAGCGCCGCGGTGCCGGCCGACCGCGTCGATCTCGTCGATGAAGATGATCGCGGGAGCGTTCTCCTTCGCCTGGTTGAACAGGTCGCGCACGCGGCTCGCGCCGACGCCGACGAACATCTCGACGAAGTCCGAGCCCGAGATGGAGTAGAACGGCACGCCCGCCTCACCCGCGACGGCCCGCGCCAGCAGCGTCTTGCCCGTTCCGGGGGGGCCGTACAGCAGCACGCCCTTGGGGATGCGCGCGCCGACCGCCTGGAACTTGGCGGGATCCTTCAGGAAGTCCTTGATCTCCTGCATCTCCTCGATGGCCTCGTCGGCCCCGGCGACGTCGGCGAACGTGACCGTCGGGGTCTCCTTCGTCACCAGCTTCGCGCGCGACTTGCCGAACTGCATGACTTTGCTGTTGCCGCCCTGGGCCGCGGAGAAGAAGAACCAGAACAACAGGCCGAGCAGCAGCAGCGGCAGCAGAAGCGAGATGAGGCTCTCGAAGAACGTCGTCCGCGGCACGACGTCGTTGAAGCCGTCGGCGGGGTCGGCGGCGTCGATCGCGGACAGGACCTCCTCCGCGCGGGCGGCGACGTAGTAGAACTGCACCTGCGTCGAGCCTTCGAACGCCGTGGAGAGAGTCATGTCCACGCGCTGGTCGCCGTCGGTGTTGGTCACCTCGGTGACGGTGCCGCCCTCCAGCAGCTCGAGACCCTGCTGGGTCGTGATCTGGGTGGCGCCGGTGAGCGACGAGATGAGCGACATGCCGGCGAGCAGGAGCGCGCCGATGAGCAACACGTACACGAACGGGTTGCGTGCGATCTTCTTGAAATCCATGGTCCGCTCAGGCTACCCCGCGCAGACTATGGCACGTCTGTGCATTCGCCCACGGCGTACCCTCCGATCACCTCGGAGACCGGCAAGAGATCGTTGCGATCAGCTGTAGACGTGCGCGGCGAGCGCGGCGACGTCACGCAGATTGCGATAGTGCTCGTCGTAGTCCAGGCCGTAGCCGACGACGAAGTCGTTCGGGATGTCGAAGCCGACATAGCGCGGGTGGAGCTCGACTTTCGCGGCATCCGGCTTGCGCAGCAGCGCGAGGATCTCGATGGATGCCGCACCGCGCGACGCGAAGTTCTCCAGCAGCCAGCTGAGGGTCAGCCCGGAGTCGATGATGTCCTCGACGATCAGGACGTGCCGCCCGTGCAGGTCGGTGTCGAGGTCTTTGAGAATCTGCACGACGCCGCTCGAGCGCGTCCCCGCACCGTACGAGGACACCGCCATCCAGTCGATCCGCACGTCGCGCGCGAGCGCGCGGGCGAAGTCGGCCATGACCATGACGGCGCCCTTGAGCACACCCACGAGCAGCAGGTCTTTGCCGGCGTAATCGGCCTCGACCTGGCGGGCCAGCTCGTCGAGCTTGGCGTGGATCTCCTCCTCGGTCACGAGGACTTCGGTCAGCTGGTCCGCGATGTCGGCTGCGCGCATACCGAAAGTGTACGTACCCCCGCCCCGCCCCGCCCCGCCCCGCCCCGCCCCGCGAGAGTGCATTGCGGCGCCGAGAACGCGGGCGGGACGCGCGCTCTCGGCCGGTGGATGCACTCTCGCGGGCTCAGCAGGCGAGGGAGACGTCAGCGCGCCGTGAAGGCGATGCGGATGCCGATGCGCTGCGCGCGGCATCCGGGCAGGTCGATCGGGCCCTGTCCGCGCCAGTCGGTGACGAGGCGTGCGACCTCGAGGGTCTGCGCACGCGTCAGCGAGGCGCCGAACTCGCTGAGGGCGACGTGCCGGATGATGCGGTGCCGCAGCGCGGGCGGGTTCGCGGCCAGCGCGGGCACCGACACCGCGATGCCCGCCTCGGCGTGCTCGACGATGTCCGGGGTGGTCTCGTCGACCATGTCCGCGAAGGCCTCGGCATCCTCGCGCAGTTGATCGCTCGTGCGCGCGAGCGCCTCGGCGACGCCCGGCCCGAGCTCGACCTCGAGCATCGGAAGGATGTCCTGGCGCACGCGCACGCGCAGGAACCTGCGGTCGAGGTTGTGCGGGTCCTCCCACGGCGGCAGCCCCTCGGCCGCGCACGCGGCGCGCGTCGTCGCGCGGCGGACGCCCAGCAGCGGGCGCACGATACGGATGCCCTCCTCGACGCGGTCGGGCGACATGCCTCCGAGGCTCGCGGCCCCCGATCCGCGCGCGAGGCCGAGCAGCACCGTCTCGGCCTGGTCGTCGAGCGTGTGCGCGAGGAGGATCGCCGTCGCCCCGGCATCCCCCGCCGCGCCCAGGAGCGCCGCGCGACGGGCGTCACGGGCAGCCGCCTCCGGGCCGCCGTGATCGCCGACCTCGACGCGGAGGACGCGCGCGGCCAGGCCCAGCGCGCCGGCCGCCTCCGCGGCGCGGGCCGCGACCCGGTCGGAGCCAGCCTGCAGCCCGTGGTCGATCACGACGGCCGAGGCCGTGACGCCCGCCCGGGGGGCTTCGAACGCGACCGCTGCGGCGAGCGCGAGCGAGTCGGCGCCACCGGAGAGCCCGACCACGACGGGCCCGTCGAGGCTCGCGAGCGCTGCGCGCACCGCGAGGCGGATCTCGGCGACGGCAGGGTCGAGGCCCGGGCGGTGGTCCATGGCATCCACGGTATCCCGCAGCCGCCGCAACGACTGAGGAGTTTCTGGTCGCGAAGCGCCTGCCCCGGTGCTTCCGAGCGGTTCTGGCGCGGGCTCCCCTGAGTTATTGCGGCCACCGCCGCGTCGGGCGCTCGCGCACCGTCACGGGTAGGCTGTTCGACGGCGTTCCGCCACGACTTTCCGCACGAATCTTCTGCACCAACTGAAGGAGCACCACCATGGGCGCATACGACGCCGTCATCGAGATTCCCCGGGGCAGCCGCGTGAAGTACGAGGTCGACCACGGCACCGGTCGTGTGTTCCTGGACCGCGTGCTGTTCACCCCGATGGGCTACCCCGCGAACTACGGGTTCTTCGAGGACACCCTCGGCGAGGACGGCGACCCGCTCGACGTGCTGCTCTTGCTGGATCGCGACCTCTACCCCGGCGTGATGGCGAAGGTCCGCCCCGTCGCCGTCCTGAAGATGCTCGACGAGGCCGGCGGCGACGACAAGATCGTCGCGGTGCTCGCGAAGGACCCCCGCTGGGCGCACCTCCAGGACGTCGGTGACCTCGACGAGTGGACGAAGGGCGAGATCGGCCACTTCTTCGAGCACTACAAGGACCTCGAGCCGGGCAAGTGGGTCAAGGTCGACCAGTGGGGGGATGCCGCCGAGGCCGAGCGCCTGGTCGCGGAGGCCTTCCAGCGGTTCCAGGGCGAGGGCGCCTAGACCGCGACGCAGGACGAGGGGCACGCGACGAAGACCGTCTCACGCCCGCGCGCGGCATGCGGAACCGGGGCGCCGGCGGGGATCGGCTCGGCCTAGTAGACGTCGATGCCGTGCGCGAGCAGCACGGGAGCCGGGTCGATGCGCACGCCGTTCTCGTAGACCTCGAAGTGCAGATGGCATCCGCTGGATGCCCCGGTGTTGCCGACGTAGGCGATCACGTCACCTGCGCTCACCGACTGGCCGTAGCTGACGTTGTACCCGCCGTCGGCGATGTGGGCGTAGCCGGTGATGATGCCGCCGCCGTGGTCGACCTTGACGTAGTTGCCCCACGAGCTCGCGTAGGCGGCGAACACGACCGTTCCCGTGGCGGCCGCGTAGATGGGTGACCAGCAGTCGGTGGCGAAGTCGATGCCGCGGTGGCCCGTCGTGCAGTAGCCGTTGCCGCAGATCGTGCCGCGGTTGCCGAACCACGAGCTGATGTACCCGGATGCCGGGCGCACCCAGCCGTCCGAGCCGGCGGTACCGCCCGTGCCGCTGCTGCCCGTCGTGGTCGTGGTCGTGGTGGTCGTGGTGGTCGTCGCCGCGCTTGCTGCTGCCGCTGCCGCGGCGGCTGCAGCCGCGGCAGCGGCCTCTTCGGCTGCCTTCTTCGCAGCGGCGGCTGCGGCCTCCGCCGCGAGTCGGCGCGCCTCGACACCGGCCTCGTATTCGGCGATCGTCTTGGAGGTTGTGTCCTTGAGCGCGGCGAGCTGGGCCTCGAGGGTGTCGAGGTTGGCGTTCTGCTCCTCGAGCGCCTCCTGCGCAGCGGCGGCGGCCTCCTGCGCGGCGACCATCTTCTGCGCCGCCTCTTCCTGCAGCCGGTCGCGCTCGTCGCGAGCCACCTGAGCCTGGTTGCTGAGGTTCTGCGCGTTGTCGCGGGCGCTCACCGCCTCGGCATAGACGCTCTGGTTCGCGGCGACCAGCCGGTCCATCGTGCCGAGTTTGGCGAGCAGGTCGTCGGCGGTCGCGGAGGAATCCGAGAAGAACAGCTCGAGGGCGGCGTCGTCACCGCCCGTGCGGTATTGCTGCGCGGCGAGGCGGCCGAGCTTCTGGGCCGCTACCTGCGCGCGGGCCTCCTCGGCGTCGGCCTGGCTCTGGAGCTCGATCGCCTGGTCGGCCGCGGATTCGTAGGCCTCCTGAGCGTCGGCATACTCGGCGGCGGCTTGCTCGGCGGCGAGCTGCTTGGCTTCGACGTCGTCCTGCAGGCTCGCGATCAGGCTCTCGATGCGCGAGATCTCCGTCGCCTTGGCCGCTTCGTCAGCCTTCGCCGCTTGGACGTCATCCCACGTGGGGTAGTCGTCGGCGAAGGCGGCCGATCCGAATCCCGCGCCGAGCGCGCCAAGGCCGAGGATGCCGAGACCGCCGAGCCCGAGGGCTGCGCGGCGCGATAGCGGGGTGCGGAACGCGCGAAGCTCACGCTCGGTGGGTGCGCACCCGCACTCGCCGAGGGCGCCGACCTCGTCCCTCACCACGTCTCGCCTTCCGTCTGAGCCAGGAGTCCCACGCCACCGACCGGGCGCCGAGGCTGCAGAGTCGCTCTAGAACCACCAGTCACATTAGCAACATTCACCGCAAAGGTCACGGGGGGTTCGACACGCTGACCCCGTCATCCTCACGCCGCCCTGCGCGAGAGCGTGGATGCCACGCCCTCGATTTCTCATTTGGTGGGCGATCTCGTATGCTTGAGCGTCGGTAAGCGTGAGCCTGCGGGTTCGCTCGGCCCCATCGTTTAGCGGCCTAGGACGCCGCCCTTTCACGGCGG
>JASGGN010000040.1:0-18339 GCA_047605005.1 Microbacterium sp. | reverse complement strand
GGCACTCGATCACCGGAAGAAGAGGAGGCGCCCGGCGCGGGCACTCGATCACCGGAAGAAGAGGAGGCGCCCGGCGCGGGCACTCGATCACCGGGGAAGGGAGGATCGCCCGATGGAGGCGCCAGATCACCGGGGGACGAGGACTCGCATTCGCACGACGCGGGCATCCGAGCAGCGGAGCGTGGCGCGGCAGCGCTGAAGAGAGGGATGACGGGGGCCAGCCGATCGGACCGGCCCCCGTTCCTGCCGTCCATGCGACAGCTCAGGCCGACACGCGGGCGGCAGGCACCTCGGCAGGCGCCGAGGGCTCGACGAGCTTCGGCTGGCCGATGCCGAGCTTCTGTTTGATCTTGGTCTCGATGTCGGCGGCGATGTCCGCGTTCCTGATGAGGAAGTTGCGGGCGTTCTCCTTGCCCTGGCCCAGTTGCTCGCCGTCATAGGTGTACCAGGAGCCGGACTTCTTGACGATGCCCTGATCGACGCCGAAATCGATGAGCGATCCCTCGCGCGAGATGCCGATGCCGTAGAGGATGTCGAACTCGGCCTGTTTGAACGGCGGAGCCATCTTGTTCTTGACGACCTTGACGCGGGTGCGGTTTCCGACCGCCTCGGCACCGTCCTTGAGAGTCTCGATGCGGCGGATGTCCAGACGCACCGACGCGTAGAACTTCAGCGCCTTGCCGCCGGCGGTGGTCTCGGGCGACCCGAAGAACACGCCGATCTTCTCGCGCAGCTGGTTGATGAAGATCATCGTCGTGCCCGTCTGGTTCAACCCGCCGGTGAGCTTACGCAACGCCTGCGACATGAGGCGAGCCTGCAGCCCGACGTGCGAGTCGCCCATCTCGCCCTCGATCTCGGCCTTGGGCACCAGGGCGGCGACCGAGTCGATCACGACGAGGTCGATCGCTCCCGAGCGCACGAGCATGTCGGCGATCTCGAGCGCCTGCTCCCCCGTGTCGGGCTGGGAGACGAGCAGCTGGTCGATGTCGACGCCGAGCTTCTGCGCGTACTCGGGGTCGAGCGCGTGCTCGGCATCCACGAACGCGGCGATTCCGCCGGCACGCTGCACATTGGCGATCGCGTGCAGGGTCAGAGTCGTCTTTCCGGAGGACTCCGGGCCGTAGATCTCGACGATGCGGCCACGCGGCAGGCCGCCGACGCCGAGCGCGACGTCGAGGGCGATGGATCCCGTGGGGATGACGGCGACGGGGGCACGCTCGTCGCTGCCGAGACGCATCACCGAGCCCTTCCCGAACTGACGGTCGATCTGGGCGAGGGCCGATTCCAGGGCCTTCTCGCGGTCGGCGGGTGATGGCATGGCATGCTCCTTCGTGTTGTGCCCTCTGCGGCTGTGCGTGCCGTGTCGGGGTTTCCGTCGCCTGTAGGCTGTCGCGCTCCCTCCCGACGGGAGGAATGCTGCGACAAGGCGGAGGTGTCGCGATGACGCTGTTCACGTTACGAGGGGGGTCCGACATCGGCCGGCGGATCCTGCGCAACTGTGGACAGCCTCACGGCGATGCCTCTTGTGGAGGAGCCTATGGCGGGATCGAACAAAGGTACGACGACACGCCGCAAACCCACCGTCGTCTCGATACACCGCCGCTGCGCGGCGGCACTCGACGACCGGAACAGAACACGCAACAGGCGGCCCAGAACCCGGCAGCCGGCGGCGGATTCAGCGGCGGCGCGGCTCCAGACGCCCCGCGCCGTACCGCCGGGAGACGGGCACGTCCATCTCGACACACAGCGCAAGCCACACCTCGCGCAGCGCGACGCCGTCGCCGATCGCTTCGACGGCGGTGCGGTAGCCGACGCCGCTCAACGCAAGATCGGCGAGAAGGGACCGCGCCCGCACACCGAACTCCTCGTCGACAGCGCGCTGGAATTCGCTGCGACGCACGTCAGCGCAGCGACAGCTGCGACTGGATGTCGCGGTCGAGCGCGACGAGGTCGTCGGGCACGACATCGGGGAAGACCTGCAGACCCTCGAGCACCGAGATCCGGTCCCCCACCTCGCGCATGATCGTCGAGATCGGCACATCCAGCGCCTCTGCGACCGAGGCGAGGATCTCGCTGGAGGCCTCCTTCTGGCCGCGCTCGACCTCGCTCAGATATCCGAGAGCGACGCTCGCACGCCCTGCGACCTGGCGGAGGGTGCGCCCCTTCTGAAGACGGAAGTCACGCAGGACTTCACCGATCTCTTGGCGAACCAGGATCATGTCGGGCCCCCTCCTCTGACAGATAGTCCGTGTCCCGGGTAGATGACAGTACAGGATGTGATGATCAACTTATCCCCCTCGCGCTGAGGAACACGTGGGAATCACCGAAGCGTAACAGGGATGTCACACCCGCTATTCCCGCGCTCGACCCTCACAGCGCGTCGAGCGCAACCTGTACCGCGAGGGCAGCGGCCGCCGCGCGGATCGCGCCGCGGTCGCCCTCCAGCTGCACCGACGTCACGCGTGAGCCGAGCGGCGTGGAGACCGCGACGTGCACGGTGCCCACCGGCTGGCCGTCCGGCGATTCCGGGCCGGCGATTCCGGTCGTGGCGATGCCGACCTCGGCGGGCGCCCCGGCACCGCCCAGCGCCCGGCGCACCCCCTCGGCCATCTGACGCGCAACACGCGGATGCACGGGGCCGTGCGCGGCGAGCAGCGTCTCATCGACACCGAGCAGCCGCGCCTTCAGGTCGGTCGCATATGCGACGATCCCGCCGCGCAGCACGGCGGATGCCCCCGGCACCGCGACGACGGACGAGACCACGAGCCCGCCGGTGAGCGACTCGGCGACACCGAGGGTCCAGCCCAGCTCAGCCAGACGCACGACGAGGCGCTCGGGATCGCGCAGATCCGGCGGCGGATCGCCGGGCCGGCCCAGCGTCACGAGGCCGCGCCCTTCGAATCGAAGCGGGATGCCCGTGACCCGCGAATCTCGGTGACGACATAGTCGATGCCGCTGGCGAGCGTCAGAAGCACCGCGACGGTCATCGTGATCGCGTTCACGACGTGGATCCCGTCCCCGACCACGGCCCACAGCGGCAGCAGCGCGAGCGACAGCGCGACGGCCTGGGCGACGGTCTTGAGCTTTCCCATCCACGCGGCGGCGACCACATGGCTGCTCGCGACGATCAGTCGATGGACGGTGATGCCGACCTCCCGCACGAGGACGAGGATCGTGATCCACCACGGCAGCTCGGAGAGGATCGACAGCCCCACGAAAGCACACCCCGTGAGCGCTTTGTCAGCGATCGGGTCGAGCAGCTTGCCGAGGTCGGTGACAATGTCGTGCGTGCGGGCGAGATGGCCGTCGATGCCGTCGGTCGCGATCGCGACGATGAACAGCGCGGCCGCCCACCAGCGCACGGGGCCGTCGGCTCCGGCATCCGCCAGCAGCATCCACAGGAAGACCGGCGCGCACAGGATGCGCACGATCGTGATCGCGTTCGGGAGCTGCCGCGGGATCGCCACGCGTCGAGCCTACCCATCCAGCTGCCGGTCCTCGCTGCCCCGACGACGAGCTACCCCACTCCGGTCGCGATCAGCAGCAGCAGCGACGAGACGCCCACGAGCAGGCTCAGCGACATCAGCACCCCGCGCCGCTGCCCCCCGCCCACACGCCATCGGCCACCAGCGCGACGCCGACCACGGCGAATGCGATCGTGACCGCGGCCAGTGCCGGCTTGTCCTCGACGTCACCGACCCAGCCCACCGACATCGAGAGGAGGACGAGCTGCCTGAGCAAGAACACCTGCACGGCCACGCCGACGGCCAGGATCAGCCACGCGATCGCCGACTGCGCCCTTCTCGCACGGAACTCGCGAGAATCAGTGCTCACGTTGCCCATGTTCGCAAGTCGGTCCGACCCCGTCACCGGGCCGCGCACCGCGGGCTGAGCTAATCCCGCCCGGTCAAGCCCCAGGCATCCTCGGAGCCGGCGTCGCCGTCGACGACCTCGTAGCCGTCGAACTGCGCGGTCACGGCATCCGGCCCGTACGGGTCGGCGGCGGGGGCGGCAGCCGGCGGCGGATCGTCGCCGCGCAGCCGGGCGAGCACCTCGGGCAGTTGCTCGGGCGTGACGAGCACGTCACGGGCCTTGGAGCCTTCCGAGGGTCCGACGATCTCGCGCGACTCCAGCAGATCCATGAGGCGCCCGGCCTTGGCGAAGCCGACGCGGAGCTTGCGCTGCAGCATCGAGGTCGAGCCGAACTGCGTCGAGATGATCTGCTCGGCAGCGGCCAGGAGCAGCTCGAGGTCGTCGCCGATGTCGGCGTCGATCTCCTTCTTCTCGGCGACAGCAGCCACGTCGGCGCGATACTCCGGCCGCGCCTGGTTCTTCACGTGGCTGACGACCTTCTCGATCTCGCTCTCGGCGACCCAGGCCCCCTGCACGCGCAGCGCCTTCGAAGCCCCCATCGGCAGGAACAGGCCGTCGCCCTGACCGATGAGCCGGTCGGCGCCGGGCTGGTCGAGGATGACGCGCGAATCGGTCACACTCGTCACCGCGAACGCGAGCCGCGAGGGCACGTTCGCCTTGATGAGCCCCGTGACGACGTCCACCGAGGGGCGCTGCGTGGCCAGGACGAGGTGAATGCCGCTCGCCCGCGCGAGCTGGGTGATCCGCACGATCGAGTCCTCGACGTCGCGCGGGGCGACCATCATGAGGTCGGCGAGCTCGTCGACGACCACGAGCAGGTACGGGTACGGCTTGAGCACGCGCTCGCTGCCGACGGGGAGGTTGATCTCGCCGGCGACGACGGCGCGGTTGAAGTCGTCGATGTGACGGAACCCGAACGACGCGAGGTCGTCGTAGCGCATGTCCATCTCCTTCACGACCCACTGCAGCGCCTCGGCGGCCTTCTTGGGGTTCGTGATGATGGGGGTGATCAGGTGCGGCACTCCGGCGTAGCTCGTCAGCTCGACGCGCTTGGGGTCGATGAGCACCATGCGCACCTCGGAGGGCTTCGCGCGCATCAGCAGACTCGTGATCATGGAGTTCACGAAGCTCGACTTGCCCGAGCCGGTGGACCCGGCCACGAGCAGGTGCGGCATCTTCGCGAGGTTCGCGACGACGTAGCCGCCGCCGACGTCCTTGCCGACGCCGATCGTCATGGGGTGGGTCTGGCTCGTCGCGGCCTGCGAGCGCAGCACGTCGCCGAGGGTGACGATCTCGCGGTCGGTGTTGGGGATCTCCACACCGATCGCGCTCTTGCCGGGGATCGGCGCGAGGATACGCACCTCGTTGGAGGCGACGGCGTAGGCGATGTTGTTCGTCAGCGCTGTGATGCGCTCGACCTTCACGCCCGGGCCGAGGGAGATCTCGTACTGCGTCACGGTCGGGCCGCGCGAGAATCCGGTGACCCGGGCATCCACCGAGAACTGCTCGAAGACGCCCGTGATGGCCGCGACCACCCGGTCGTTGGCCTCGGATCGGGCCTTGTGCGGTGTTCCTGCGGCGAGCGCCGTCACCGCGGGCAGCCGATACGGGGGCACGGGCGGACGGCCGTCGTGGTCGTCGCCGAGCGCCGAGATACCCGGCAGCATGCCGTCGTCGAGCACGATCTCGCCGCTGTCCTCGCGGATGGCGGTGTCGGCACGGCCGACCTGCTGCGCCGCCTTCTTCGCCCCCGCGATGACCGCGGGGTCGATGACCTCGGTCACCGCCTCGCCCGCAGGCTCGGGCAGTGGCAGCGTGGGCGGGAGAACCGCCACGGCGGTCTGGTCGAATCCGCCGTCACCACTGGTGCTGAGCAGAACGGTCATGTCTTCGGCGCCGATTCCGCCATCGGCATCCTCTTCGCGGCCGGTCTTGTTGCGTCGCCACCAGGGCGTGCCGGAGTCTTTCTCGTCCGTCTGGTCGCCCGCCGCGGCCGCGTCGAAGGCGACGGTCGGCCCTGTCGCCGCGGCATCCGTCGGCACGCGCTCGGGGCGTTCCGCGCCGAACATCCACACGTACAGGTCGCCGAGGCGATGCCCGATGCGGTTCGGCGGCGTCTTGGTGAGGATCAGGACGCTGAGGATCGAGAGGAGGCCGAGAACCGCGTACGCGCCGATCTCGGTGAGCACGGTCAGCGGCTGGCCCACCATCCAGCCGAACACTCCGCCCGCACCGCTGAGAGCGGGCAGTCCCTCGCTCGGCTGAGCGAGGCCGCCCGCCACGTGGCAGAAGCCCGCGATCGACAGCACGAACAGGCCGAATCCGATGCCGATGCGGCCGTTGTCGTGCACGGACGGCGGATGCCGGAACAGCCACCCCGCGAGGAGCATCAGAAGCACCGGCATGATGAACGCCGCGCGCCCGACGAGCGCGCCGACCGAATAGGCGCTGATGTTCGTGCCGAGGTCGGTGCCGATGAGGAACCACTCCACGATCGCACCGGCCACCGCGAGCAGGACGAGCAGGAAGGGGAAGCCGTCGCGGCGCTGATCCTTCTCGAGGTTCTCGGGACCGAAAGCGCGGAACATTCCGCCGGTGGCATGCGCGAGGCCGAGCCACATCCGCGCGAGCACCGGCGGCTTGTCGACGTCATCGATGTAGCGCTGCGGCGCGGGTTCGGGTTTGCGAGCGCGCGAAACGGAGCCCTGCTTCGACGCGCGGGCGTTCGTGGGCGTGCTGCTGCGTGCCATTACTCCACGGTAGGCGCTGCGCATCGGAATCTCCCGGATTGACGCGGCGACCGCTCCGCGCCAGATAGCCGGCTGCCGCGCGTCAGCGCAGGCGTTTGACCATCGTGTCGCGACCGAAGCCGGCCTGCGTCACGGCGAAGCCCTCGCTGCGGTACAGCGTCTGAGCGAAGTTGCCGCGCTCGACCGACAGGCTGATCCGCCCGTGCCCCTGCGACCGCGCGAGATCGCACAGCCGCTGCAGCAGCGCGCGCCCCACTCCGTGCGCCCGCCAGATCGGGCGGACACCGATGATGAGCTCGGGCACGCCCGTGCCGACATAGCCGAACCCGGACTCGCCGCGCGGCAGCACGCGATACCAGGCGGCACCGATGGGCTCACCGCTCGCGTCGACGGCCACGAAGCCGGCGTCGCCCGGGCGCATCCAACCCGCGACATAGCGGCTGTGGTCGGGGTGCGCCAGCACCTGATGCCGCGGACGGGCCCCGCCCTCACGCCAATTGGCCGCCTCGACGACCATGTCGCCGAGGAAAGCGCCGTCCGCCTGCACAGCGGGACGGATGCGGTAGGCGTCGGTCATGGGAGAGGGCGCTCGTCACGCCTCGATGACGAGAGGCACGATCATGGGGCGACGGCGCAGCCTCTGATTGACCCAGCGGCCGATCGTGCGGCGCACGACCTGCGACAGCGCGTGCGTGTCACGCACGCCCGACTGCGCCGCCTCGGTGAGCGCCGCAGCGATCTTGGGGCGCACCGAATCGAAGACGGCATCGTCCTCGGCGACGCCTCGGGCGTGGATCTCCGGCCCCGAGATGATGCGGCCGGTCGCGGCATCCACCACGACGATGACGGAGATGAACCCCTCCTCGCCGAGGATCCGGCGGTCCTTGAGGTCGGCGTCGGTGATCTCGCCGACGGTGGACCCGTCGACGTACACGAAGCCGAGGTCGAGCTGACCCACGACCTTCGCCACCCCGTCCTCGAGGTCCACGACGGTGCCGTTCTCCGCGATGATCGTGTTCTGGGCCGGGATGCCGGTGTCCTGCGCGAGCTTCGCGTTCGCGATCAGGTGCCGGTATTCGCCGTGCACCGGCATGACGTTGCGGGGCTTGAGGATGTTGTAGCAGTACAGCAGCTCGCCGGCGGCGGCGTGGCCCGAGACGTGCACCTTCGCGTTGCCCTTGTGCACGACATTGGCGCCGAGCTTGGTGAGCCCGTCGATCACGCGGTAGACGGCGTTCTCGTTTCCGGGGATGAGGCTGGAGGCGAGGATCACGGTGTCCCCCGGACCGGGCTCGATCGCATGATCGAGGTTCGCCATGCGGGAGAGCACGGCCATCGGCTCGCCCTGCGACCCGGTCGACATGTAGACGATCCGGTCGTCGGGCAGGTCCTGCGCCTTCCGGTAGTCGATGAGCACGCCGTCGGGCACGTTCAGGTAGCCGAGGTCCGCGGCGATCGTCATGTTGCGCACCATCGAGCGGCCGAGGAAGGCGACCCGCCGCCCGTGCGCGGCAGCGGCGTCGATCACCTGCTGCACGCGGTGGACGTGGCTGGAGAAACTCGCCACGATGACGCGACGCCGCGCCTTGCCGATCACCTGATCGAGGACCGGCCCGATCTCGCGTTCGAGCGGGGTGAACCCCGGCACGTCGGCGTTCGTCGAGTCGACGAGGAACAGGTCGACGCCGTCCTCGCCGAGGCTCGCGAAGGCGCGGAGGTCCGTGAGGCGCCCGTCGAGCGGCAGCTGGTCCATCTTGAAGTCGCCGGTGGCGAGCACGGTGCCGGCGTCGGTGTGGATCGCGACCGCGAGCGCGTCGGGGATCGAGTGGTTGACGGCCACGAACTCCAGGTCGAACGGGCCGATCTGCTCCTCCTGACCCTCGGCGACGGTGAGCGTGTAGGCCTTGATCCGATGCTCCTTGAGCTTGGCCTCGACCAGGGCGAGGGTCAGCTGCGAGCCGATGAGCGGGATGTCGCGGTTGAGCTTGAGCAGGTACGGGACGGCGCCGATGTGGTCTTCGTGGCCGTGCGTGAGCACGAGGCCGACGACGTCGTCGAGGCGGTTCTTGATCGGCTCGAAGTCGGGCAGGATCAGGTCGACGCCGGGCTGGTGCTCCTCGGGGAACAGCACGCCGCAGTCGACGATCAGCAGCTTGCCCCCGTATTCGAAGACGGTCATGTTGCGGCCGACCTCGCCGAGGCCGCCGAGCGGGGTGACGCGCAGAGCGCCCGCACCGAGCGCAGGCGGATCGAAAACGGTCGTGGGCATCGGATGCCTCCTTCGGCGGCTGGATGGCTGAGGCATCCACAGCCATCAATCAGTTGTCGCGGTGTCAGCGGGTCGTGCCGTGCACCTTGGGCAGCGCCCCACCAGCGGCGGCGTTGCGGTCAGGGCGGAAATTCGAGAAGTCGGCGCCCGGGACGTCCTTCACGAGCGCCAGCTCGTCTTCTATGAGGGCCGCCTCCCACTCCTCCGGGCCGACGAGGGGCAGACGCACACGGGGGCTGGAGATGCGGCCGAGGCCGTGCAGGATGTACTTCGCGCTCACGGTACCGGGAACGTGCGTCATGACGGCGCGAGCGAGCGGCTCGAGCTGCTGGTGCGCAGCGGTCGCGGCGGCGAGGTCGCCACGGTTGACGGCATCCACCATCACCCGGTAGGGGGCTGCGGTGATGTTCGCCGTCACGCCGATGAGCCCCGTCGCGCCGATCGCCAGGTGCGGCAGGGCGTTCGCGTCGTCGCCGGAGAAGTACATCAGGTCGGTCTGGTTGAGCACGCGGCTGACCTCGCTGAAGTCGCCCTTGGCGTCCTTGATCGCGAGGATGTTCGGATGCTTGGCCAGCCGCAGGATCGTCTCGTATCTGATCGGCACGCCGGTGCGCCCCGGGATGTCGTAGAGGATCACCGGGAGGTCGGTCGCGTCGGCGACGAGGCGGAAGTGGGTCAGGATGCCGGCCTGGGTCGGCTTGTTGTAGTACGGCGTGACGATCATGATGCCGTCGGCGCCGGCCCTCTCGCTGGCCTTGTACAGCTCGATCGCGTGCGCCGTCTCGTTCGAGCCACCACCCGTGATGATCTTGGCGCGGCCGGCGGAGACGGACTTGCCGACCTCGACCAGGCGCAGCTTCTCGGGGTCGGTGAGGGTCGAGGTCTCCCCCGTCGTGCCGGTGACGACGATCCCGTCGGCGCCGGCGGTGATGACGTCGTCGATGTGCTTCTCGACGGCAGGCCAGTCGACTTCGCCGTCGGCCGTCATCGGGGTGACGAGCGCGACGAGAACCTGTCCGAAGGGGTTGCCCGTGTGCGTCATGCTCCCAGGCTATCGGGTCGAAGCGGGGTGACGTTCGGCGGGGATGCCGCTCTCGATCTCGTTCGGCAGACCCTGAGCACGGTCGCCGGCACGAGCACCGTGCCAGAGCGACTGCAGAACGTCCGAATTCGCGCCGGCTCCGGGCTCACGGGCGGACGAGGGTCAGAAACCGGTAGGGCACGCCGGTGCGCGAGAGCGCCCACCCCTCGGCGGGTTCGACGTGCGTGACCCGCCACCCGGACCGGTCCGGCGCGAAGGCGTCGCCGTCGACGGCGAGGTCGAGCTCGGTGACCTCCAAGACGTCGGCACGCGCGATGGCCTCGCGGTAGAGCTGACCGCCGCCGATGACCCAGGCCTCGGGCGCCTCGGCGACCAGGGCCAGGGCCTCGTCGAGCGAGCCCGCGCGCTCCGCACCGGCCTCGGCCCACTCGGCGGAGCGGGTCACGACGATGTTGCGCCGGCCCGGGAGCGGGCGGAACCGCGCCGGGAACGAGTCCCACGTGAGCCGCCCCATGATCACCGGCGCGCCCGTCGTGACGGCACGAAAATGTGCCATGTCCTCGGGGACGTGCCACGGCAAGGTGTTGCTCCGCCCGATGACGCCGCCGTGAGCCTCGGCCCAGATGAGACCAATGCGCGTGAGACCGCTGCGCGTGAGACCAACACGCGTGAGACCGCTGCGCGTGAGACCAACGCGCGGGCCCGACCCCTCGCTCATACGGCGACCGCAGCGCGGATGGCGGGGTGATGCCGGTAGTCCTCGACCACGATGTCCTCGTAGGCGTAGTCGAAGATCGACTCCGGATGCCGGGCGAAGCGCAGCGTCGGGTACGGGTACGCCTCGCGGCTGAGCTGCTCGCGCACCTGCTCCACGTGGTTGTCGTAGATGTGGCAGTCGCCGCCCGTCCACACGAAGTCGCCCGGCTCGAGGCCGGTCTGCTGCGCAATCATAAGGGTCAGGAGGGCATAGGAGGCGATGTTGAACGGGACGCCGAGGAACATGTCCGCCGATCGCTGGTACAGCTGGCACGACAGCCTGCCGCCGGCGACGTAGAACTGGAACAGCGCGTGGCAGGGCGCGAGGGCCATGTCGGGGATGTCGGCGGGGTTCCACGCCGACACGATCAGCCGCCGCGAGTCGGGGTTGGTGCGGATCTGCTCGACGACCTGGCTGATCTGGTCGATGTGCGTGCCCGACGGCGTGGGCCACGACCGCCACTGCACGCCGTACACGGGACCCAGTTCACCGTCGGCATCCGCCCATTCGTCCCAGATGGTCACGCCGTTCTCCTGCAGCCACCCCACGTTCGACTCGCCGCGCAGAAACCACAGCAGCTCGTACACGATCGACTTCAGGTGCACGCGCTTGGTCGTGATCAGCGGGAATCCCGCCGCCAGGTCGAACCGGATCTGGCGCCCGAAGACGCTCGTCGTTCCCGTGCCGGTGCGGTCGTCCTTGTGCACGCCGCCGGAGAGCACCTCGGCGAGGAGGTCTTCGTACGGGGTGGGGATGGATGCCGTCGCGCTCACGCAGCCAGACTACCGGCGGGCGCCGACGTCGCTGCCCGTCGCGCGGAGGTAGAATCATGGGTCATGACTCTGCTCGGCGCCTCCCTCATCCTCGCGGCGCTCCTGGCCGCGACTCTCGGCGTCGGCGGCTACCTGCGCTGGCGGCAGAACCGTCCCCGGAGGATCGACCCCGCCGAGGTCGTCGAGCCCCGGCGACTGGGCGCCGACGCCCTCGGCGAGCGCGCGACGCTGCTGCAGTTCAGCACCGAGATGTGCGGCCGGTGCCCCGGCGTGCACCGCACCCTCGGCGCGATCGCCGACGAGCGCGAGGGCGTGCTGCACCTGGACGTCGACCTGACGCACCGCCCCGACATCGCGAAGCACTTCCACGTGCTGCAGACCCCCACCACCCTGATCCTCGACCGCGACGGCGTGATCCAGACCCGCTTCGGCGGGACGCCCAGCCGCACCGCGATCGAGTTGGAACTGTCACGTGTCACCGCGGAGGACACTCGTGTCTGAGACCACACCGAGGGGCATCGACGTCCGCGGGCCGCGCTTCGCGGCATCCATCACCGCCGTCCTGCTGCTGATCGCGACGCTGCTCGGGCTCGTCGGGAACGCGACGGCACGGGATGCCTCGTCGGCGTTCGCCCTCCCCGCGCTGGCCTTCGCCGAGCGCACCGCTGACGCGGGCTTCATCCTGCTCGTCGTGATCGCGCTGCTGTTCCTGTGGGGCGTGCTCTCGCCGCGCACCGCGCCGTGGGGCACGGTGTATCGCCGGGTCGTGCAGCCGCGCCTGGCCCCACCGACCGAGTTCGAAGACCCGCGTCCGCCGCGATTCGCTCAAGGGGTAGGGCTGCTGGTGGCCGGTGTCGGCGTCATCCTGCATATCGCGGGGGTTCCGTGGGCGCTGCCGATCGCGGCCGCGATGGCGTTCGTCGCCGCGTTCCTGAACGCCGTGTTCGGGCTGTGCCTCGGCTGCCAGATGTATCTGCTCCTGCAGCGCGTCGGCATCGTGGGCCGCGCCAGGGCGTGAGGCCCGTTTCCTCTTCGGCTGTGGCCGTCTAGGCTCGTGCCAGGCGCGCCCGCGCCGCGGATCGAGGAGGACGTGCCATGAGCGTAACGAGCGAAGCGACCACCAGCTGGAAGGGCGGCCTGCTCGAGGGGTCGGGCCAGGTCGCGCTGGAAAGCTCGAATCAGGGCCCCTTCGCCGTCGACTGGAAGGCGCGCAGCGAGGGATCGACGTCGGTGACGACCCCCGAGGAGTTGCTCGCGGCGGCGCACTCGTCGTGCTTCTCGATGGCTCTCTCGCACGCGCTCGCCGGCAACGGCACTCCTCCCGAGAGCGTGGAGACCACGGCATCCGTCACCTTCATCCCCGGTACCGGGATCACGGGTTCGCACCTGAACGTCAACGCGGTCGTCCCCGGCCTGTCGGCGGAGGAGTTCGCTCTCATCGCGGAGGAGGCGAAGGCCGGATGCCCCGTCTCCGCCGCTCTCGCCGGCATCGAGATCACCCTCGAGGCGACGCTTGCCTGATCCCGACCGCGTCGTCGTCGCCGGATCGTCGGGCCTGATCGGCAGCGCGCTCGTAGCCGCACTGCGTGCGGACGGCGTCGAGGTCACCCGGCTCGTCCGGCGCGAGGCGACGGCACCCGGCGAGGTGACCTGGGATCCTCAGCGCACGCGACTGGATCCTGCGGTCCTCGCGGGGGCACGGGCGGTCGTGGGCCTGAACGGCGCGAGCGTCGGGCGCCTGCCGTGGACCCGGCGGTACCGGCACGAGCTCGTCTGGTCGCGACTGGCTCCCACCCAGGCTCTCGCCGCGGCGGTGCGGGCGCTCGGTGATGACGCGCCGACGTTCGTCTCGGGGTCGGCGACGGGGTACTACCCTTCCGGCCGAGGCCTCACAGAGCAGTCCCCGCGCGGCGAGACGTTCTTCGCCGACCTGTGCGGCGAGTGGGAGGCGGCGGCGCGCGGTGCCGGGCCGAAGGCGCGCGTCGCACTGCTGCGGACGGCTCCCGTCGTTCACCGCGACGGCGTGTTGAAGCCGCTGATCGTGCTGACCCGGCTCGGCGCGGTGGGGCCGATCGGGCGCGGAACGCAGGCGTGGCCCTGGATCTCGCTCACCGATGAGGTGCGCGCGATCCGGCACGTGATCGACGCGGGGCTGGAGGGCCCGGTGAACCTGACCGGGCCGACGCGGGCGACAGCCAATGACCTGGGGTTCGCCCTGGCCGTCCGGATGGGTCGGCCGTTCGTCGTACGCGCGCCCGAATGGGGCCTGAGGCTCGCACTCGGGAAGGACGCGACCGAGGGGCTGCTCACCTCCGACGCCGAGGTCGCGCCGGCCGTGCTGGAGGCATCCGGCTTCGCTTTCGCGCACCCCACCGTCGAGGACGCTGTGACCGCTGCCGTCGCAGCGGACTGACCGGCCCGCAGCAGGCCCGCGCACGCGCCGGGAGCGCAATAGCTGAGGAGAACCGATACGTCGGCCGTTGCCCGCGGTCAGGTGCCCCGGCTCGCCTGTTCGAGACGCAGCGCGGTGCGCATCGCCGCGCGAGCGCGCGGGCGGTCCCCCGCACCGTCGTACGCGAGCCCGAGGCGAAACCACGCCCGCCAGTCCTCGGGGCGCTGCTGGACGGCATCGCGGTACTCCGGGAACAGCGCGTCGGCCTGCTCACGGTCAGGGCGCCCGCTGGGGCGCACGTCGAGCTCCTCCGCGGGGAGCGCCCCGTCGGTCTCCAGGCGACGCGCGAGGCGCTGCGCGCCGAAGCCGAACGCCAGCTCGCGCCACAGCGCCCACGCCGCGACCACGGGAAGGATCACGAGTGCGACGCCCATCACGACGCCGATCGGCTCCCCGGAGACGAGCAACAACCAGGCGCGCTGGGCGACCAGCACGATGTACAGCGCCAGGAGGGCCGCCACGACGGCGACAGCGATCCGGGTGCTCATGCTCCCGCGACTCGGGCGACCTGACCGGGCGGCGCGGTGCCCCCGTCGGGAGATGAGCCCGACGAGTGATCCGACGGCGCTTCGGCGCCCGCTCCGCGCGGACGTGCACCGAGCCCGAGATCGATCAGCGCATCGAGGCCGACGGTCACACCGCGCGCGTCACGGGCGGCGGCGAGGCCGATGCGGATGCCCGGGGCATACGCACGCGCGGGATCGACCGTGTCGTGCACGATCGTGAGCGACTCCCCCGGGGCGGAGAGGATCGTCTCCTGCCGCGCGATGACCCCCGGTCGGCGCAGCGAGTGGATCGGGACGCTCGCGACCTGCTGCCCGCGGGCCCTCTGGTCGACGTGCGGCGCGGCGACCGGGCCTGCCGTGTCGCGGGCAGCCGCGATCAACTCGGCCGTGCGGACGGCGGTGCCGCTGGGCGAGTCGACCTTCGTGTCGCGGTGCGCCTCGACGATCTCGATCGAGGGGAACAGCGTCGCGGCGGCCGCCGCGAGCGCCGAGCCGACGACCGAGCCCAGCGAGAAGTTGGGGATGAACACCGCGCCCGTATCGGCAGCGGCGACGAGCGGGCGCACGAGCGCGATGCGCTCCTTCGACCAGCCCGACGTGCCGACGAGCACGTTGATACCGCGCTCGATCGCGGCGCGCACGACGTCGATCGAGACGCTCGGCGTCGAAGCGTCGACCACGAGGTCAGCGCCGTCGATGTCGGCGAGATCGCTGCGCGACCCCAGCAGCGCGACGATCTCGAACCCGGGTTCGGCATCGACGACGGCGCGGATGATCCCGCCGAGCTTGCCGGAGGCCCCCACGAGCGCCACTCTCGTCGTCATGCCTCTAGCCTAAGTGCATGGTCTCGCTCGTGCCCCTCCGCGCCGATGACCGACGTGCCCGGGCACTGCTGAGCGCGTACTTCGAGATGCGCGGCGAGGCGTTCCCGAAGGGCGAGACGTACCGGCCTGCGTTCCCGGAGGCAGCGACGTTCACCCCACCCGCGGGCGTCTTCCTGGTGCTCGTGGACGATGCGGGGCAGGATGCCGGCGAGGATGTGGGGTGCGGCGGCATCCGCCGGCTCGACGATGGCCCCCTCGGCATCCGTTACGAGGTGAAGCACCTCTACGTCGCCCCGTCCGCGCGCGGTCACGGCTGGGGGCGCCTGCTGCTGGAGAGCCTCGAGGATCAGGCCCGGGAGTGGGGTGCCGGCGAGCTCGTCCTCGACACGCACCACACCCTCGAAGCCGCCGGCGCCCTCTACGCCCGCAGTGGCTTCACCGAGATCGCTCCCTACAACGACAACCCCAACGCCACCCGCTGGTACGCCAAACCCCTCTGACCCCGCCGCACCCCGCCGCACCCCGCCGCACCCCGGATCGGGGTCTCGACGTGCGCAGGCTGTCTCGAGTCCCCGAGACGGCTCGGCGCGACGCGAGGGGCCGATGCCACGCGGCTCAGACGAGCGGGATCTCGGGCAGGCCGGTGCGCAGCTCCATCGGCAGGTGGGCGAGATCGTTGTGCGACACGAGCACCCATGGCCGCCCCGGCCGTTGCGCGAGCACGGTCAGCCCGCAGTTGGCCTGGTTGATCGTCAGCCAGCGCCACGGCGGCGCATCGAGCACCTCACGCACGAACCACGCGATGACGAAGTTGTGCGTGATCAGTAGCTCATGGGCGTCGGGCTTGCGCACGAGGAACTCGGCGACGGCATCCGACATCTGCGCGTTGCCGGCGTCGACATCGGCTTCGGTGAACGAGCCGAAGAACGGCTCATAGGCCGCGGGCATCCCGGGCTGCGGACCGGTCGGGATGCAGTCGAACAGCAGCGACGACGGCTCCGGCGCGATGGCGGGGAGCCGTTCGGCGACGGCGCGCGCGGTCTCGGCGGCGCGCTCGAGGGGCGAGTGCCACACGGCATCCAGCGGCACCCCCGAGAGCCGGTCGGCGATCAGTCCCGCCTGCCTCCGCCCGCGCGGCGACAGCGGGCCGTCCTCGAGTCCGTGCTCCGCGTCCAGATGCTCGCCGTGGCGCACGAGGTACAGATAATGCGTCACGGATCCCTCGTCTCGTGCGGGTCGACGTCCCCTCCAGCCTACGTCACGGCCTCCGAAACGGCATCAGTCCGTGGGGCATCAGACGGCGGCGCGGCCGAGGTCGCTACTGCGCCGCCTTGGCGATCTCGGCCAGCTGCGCGCGGCTGAGCGCGACCCCGACGCCCTGCATGACCTCTTCGACGTGGCTGACGGCGTACACGTTCACGATCGGAGCGACGACCGCGCGCTGCGCGAGCAGCCACGCGATCGCAACCGCCGCGGTCGGGATCGACAGCTCGGCCCCGATCCGGTCGAGAACGCGCAGCGTCTTGCCGCCGCGGCGGTTCATCGCCGCGGCCAGCTGGGAGCCGCGCACCGAGGCCGCGACGCTCGCGCGTGAGCGGTGAGCACCGGCGAGATATCCGTGTTCGAGCGCCTGGGACGGCGTGAAAGCGATGCCCTGCGCGCCCGCGACCAGCCGAAGATCACCGGCGAACGCATTCTGCCGCAGCACGTTGTACGCGACATCGAGCGCGGCGAAGCGCGGGTATCCGGCGGATGCCAGGATGCGCGCCTCGACCAGCTGTGCCGGAGAGTATCCGAGCGCGCCCAGCGCGCGCACCTTGCCCGATTCGATGAGCCACTCAGCGGTCGCGAGCGTGTCTTCGAGCGCGGTGCGGGTCTCGCTCGCGCCGTCGAGGTACAGCAGGTCGATCCGGTCGGTCTGCAGACGAGTGAGCGATGCCTCGACCGAGCGGACGAGGTTCACGGGGCCGAGGCCCGGGTGGTCGGGGTTCGCCCCGACACGCACGCCGAGCACGATCTCGTCGCGCGCGCCGCGGCGCGACATCCAGGCGCCGATGATGTGCTCGCTCCGACCGGCGGAGTAGGCGTCGGAGGTGTGCAGCGCGTTGCCGCCGCGCTCGCAGTAGGCGTCGAGGATCTGATGGGCGGCGTCGAGATCCACGTGCCAGCCGAACTCGGCGCCGCCGACGATCAGGGGGAAGACCTTCGCGCCGGTCTCACCCAGCGGCACGCGGACGGCGTCGCCGATGGGCCGCCCCTGCACGGGGATGGGCGCAGAGGGATGCCCCTCCGGCGCCGTGTGAGCCGTGAGGATCTGGGCGCCGGCCTCCAGCCGCACCGCAGGAGGAGTCTCTCCTCCACCGAAATCGCCTATGTCACACCCCCTCGCGGACGTGAGTGGAACCCGTCTGCGCGCAGACTCCGATACGCACTATCGAGGTTATGACAGGGCTGTGACACTTCGGAGGATTGCGGCAAAGCGCCAGTAAACATTCGGTAACGCTTTGATCTCGTCCGTGCGCCCGGACGACGGATGCCCGCCCCCTCCGAGAGGGAACGGGCACCCGCACGGACTCGCCGCGCCTCCGTGTCGGGGTCAGACCCCGGCGAGGACGGGCGAGCTCTCCGACTGTGCGGACTCGTCGGTCACCGGCTCGAGCGACAGCTTGCCGCGGTCGTCGATCTTCGTGATGCGCACGAGGATCTTCTGGCCGACTCCGAGCACGTCCTCGACATTCTCGACGCGCTTGCCGCCGGCGAGCTTGCGGACCTCGCTGACGTGCAGCAGACCATCCTTGCCCGGCAGGAGCGAGACGAAGGCGCCGAAAGCGGCGATCTTGACGACTGTTCCGAGGAACTGCTCGCCGACCTCCGGGTTCGTCGGGTTCGCGATCGCGTTGACCTGCGCGCGGGCGGCTTCGGCCGAGGGGCCGTCGGTCGCGCCGATGTACACCGTGCCGTCCTCCTCGATGGAGATCTGCGCGCCGGTCTCGTCCTGGATGGCGTTGATCGTCTTGCCCTTGGGCCCGATGAGCTCACCGATCTTGTCGACGGGGATCTGCACGCTGATCACGCGCGGAGCGGTCGGCGCCA
>JASGGN010000039.1:0-18503 GCA_047605005.1 Microbacterium sp. | reverse complement strand
CGGGCACGAGGGAGCCACAAGCGCCAAGCCACGCGATGCATCACCGAGGCGATGGGATTCGGGTGGCAGTCGTGGACGCTTCGCCGGGCACGAGGGAGCCACAAGCGCCAAGCCACGCGATGCATCACCGAGGCGATGGAATTCGGGTGGCAGTCGTGGACGGATGGCGTGGCGCAAGAAGGCCATAAGCGCCACGTCAACAAAGTGCGCTCCGGCATCCACCGGGCGGCCGTCGTGGATGTCTGGCGGACCGCGCGAAGGCCACAAGCGCCCAGCCAGAGGACGCGTCCGCCGGGGGAACGCGATTCGAGTGGCGGTCGTGGGCGGACGCCGAAGCGCGAGCAGGCCACGAAGGCTCAGCCAAAGGCAGCCTCGCCGGGGCGATGGGATTCGCGTGGCAGTCGTGGGCTCCTCGCGGGGCGCGAGCAGGCCACAAACGCCCGGCCGAAGGGATACCTCCCCCTCCCCGGAGGGCGCGCAGACACTGTGCGATACCAGCGGAAGCGCAGACGCGGCCGTCAGGCGCCGAAGGGGGCACGCGTCGCGATGACCGTGACGAGGCGCTCGACGGCGAAGACCGGATCGCGCGAGGCCCCCTTGACCTCGGCATCCGCGCGCGCCGCCGCCTGGATCGCCATGCCGAGGGCCGCCTCGTTCCACCCGCTCAGGTCGCGACGGGCGCGGTCGACCTGCCAGTCCTTCATGCCCAGGCGCCCGGCCAGCTCACGAGCGGGCTCGCGGCTGCCGGCGACGCGCGCCATCGTCCGCAGCTTCGAGGCGATCGCGGCGACAAGCGGCACCGGGTCGGCGCCGCTGGCGAGGGCGTGGCGCAGGGCGACGAGGGCCTCGCCGTAGCGCCCTGCGATGGCCGTGTCGGCGACCGTGAACGCGGAGGTCTCCACTCTCCCGCCATAGTACCGCTCGACGATCTGCTCGGTGATGTCGCCCGCGACGTCGGCGATCAGCTGCTGACAGGCGGCGGCGAGCTCGGTGAGATCATCGGCGAAGGCGCTGACCAGGGCGCGCAGGGCGGCCGGGGCGATGCGCGTGCGCGCGGCCTGGAACTCGCCCGCCGCGAAGTCGTACCGATCGGAGTCGCGCTTGACCGCGGGGCATGCGATCTCGACGCCGCCCCCCGCACCCGCGCGGATCGCGTCGAGGAGCTTCTTGCCGCGAACGCTCGCTCCCGTGTGGCGCAGGACGACGGTCGCCCCCTCTTGCGGAGCCTCGAGATATGCGAGCGCCTCGGTCAGGAAGGCATCCGCGCACTTCTCGACGCCGCTCACGCGCACGAGGCGCGGCTCGCCGAACAGCGACGGCGACGTGAGCGTCAGAAGGCTCCCCGCCGCATAGTCGTCGGCGCGAAGGTCGGAGACCTCGAGGCTGGCATCCTCTGCGCGAAGGTAGTCGCGGATGCCGGCGATCGCCCGTTCGGCGCACACCTCCTCGGGCCCCGAGACGAGCACGACGGGCGCCGGCTGCGGCGACCGCCACGACACCTGCGGGATCGCCGACGACGAGCCCCGGGAACCTCCGGAGGGCTGTCGGCGCGGCGCAGGAGGCATGCGAGAAGCCTACCGACCGAGTGTGACACCCACCCGCTCAGGCCCCGACATCACCGGGCACCCGCGACACTGCCCACGGGGTGCGACACCTACCCGACGGCGGGTGCCCGCTCGCGCCAGAGCTTGAGCCCGGTCTCATCGCGCCACAGCGCGATCATGCCGTCTTGGTCGGTGCGCGCGACGAGCGCGCCGGTGCCCTCGAGCAGCTCGAGCGTCGTCGCACGCGGATGCCCGTAGTCGTTCTCCCCGACGGTGAACAGCGCGACCGCCGCGCGCAGCCGCTCGTACAGGGCTGGATCCTGGTCGGCGCTGCCGTGATGGGAGACCTTCACGACGTCATAGCCGGCGCGCAGCGACCCCGCCGACGCCATCGCGCTCTGCGCCTCGGCCGACAGATCGCCGAGGAAGATCGCGGTCGGAACATTTTCACCGGAGCCACCGGAGCCACCCGCGATGTCGACCACGACGCTCGCGTCGTTGCCCGGCGCAGCATCGGCGCGCGGCCACAGCACGCGCCAGCGCGCCCCGCCGAGGTCCCCCTGCATCCCCCGCATGGCCTGCGTCACAACGGCACCGGCGGCGGCGAGGCGCGCGAGGCCGCGCTCGTCGTCGGCGCCATCCGGCGGCCCGTGCAGCACCAGCTCCACGCGGCCGATGACCGCGTCGACGCCACCGCGATGGTCGAGATCGAAGTGGGTGAGCACGAGCAGGTCGAGGCGATCGACGCCGAGCCGGTCGAGGCAGCGCGACAGCAGGGCCGGATCGGGCCCCGTGTCGATGAGCGCCACCTCATCGCCCGAACGCACGAGCACGGCATCGCCCTGCCCGACATCGCAGGCGACGATCGACCATTCGGCCGGCATCGCGCCGCGCACGACGATCTCCGACACGGGGCCCACCGCGATTCCGACGCCGGTCGCCGCCGCCAGCACGAGCACCGCCGCGGCTCGCACCCGAGCCGGCACCGGAACGATCGCCGCGGCGACGGCGGCGCCCAGCAGGCCGAGCATCGCCAGACCCGCGAATCCCCCGGGCCAGGCCACGACGCTGCCCGGGAGAGCCGCCACAGCCGAGGCCGTGCCTGCGATCCACGCGGCGGGAAGCCACGCGAGCGCCGCCAGCCCCGCACCGAGGAACGGGATGCCTGCCGTCAGGCACGCCGCGAGCCCCAGCACGGTGCCGAGGGGCGCGGCGGGTGCCGCGAGCAGGTTCGCGGCGACGCCGTACACCGACAGCGTCGGCGAGATCAGCACGATGATCGGCCCGCAGGCCAGCTGAGCCGCCAAGGGGACGGAGATCGCGAGCGCGAGCGGCCCCGGCATCCATCGGGCCAGGCCGTCGGCGAGCGGCCCCGCACCGACCAGGAGCGCGCCGGTCGCCGCGGCCGACAGCGCGAACCCGAGCGACAGGCCGAGCCAGGGATCGATCACGAGCAGCACGACGACCGCGCTCGTGAGCACAGAGAGCCCGGCGCCGGATCTTCCCAGCAGCACGCCGAGCATCGCGATCGCGGCCATCACGGCCGCCCGCGCAACGCTCGGCTCGGGCGAGACGAGCACGACGAACCCGGCCAGCGCCGCAGCGCCTGAGGCCACCCGCACCCCGCGCCGCGCGCGGAACAGCGCCGCCGCACCGAAGGCGAACGCCACCACGAGTGCGCAGTTGGCTCCCGAAACCGCCGTCAGGTGCGACAGTGAGGATGCCTTCATCGCGGCATCCACGTCCTCTTCCACGGCGCTCGTGTCGCCGACCGCCAGGCCCGCGACGAGCCCCGCGCCCGGCTGCGGAAGCGTCGCGGTCAGCGCGATCAGCCCCCGGCGCAGGGCGGATGCCGCGGCGAGCACGCCGGCCGGAGCAGTGATCTGCTCAGGCTCCCGCGCGGCGTCGACGACGAGCACGGCACGCTCGCCGGGGGCCGCGGACCAGGCGGTCGCCGTCAGCCGCACGCACGAGCCGAGATCGAGGTGCCCGAGCGTCTCGGCAGTGGCCGCCTCGTCGCTCAGGCGCACCAGCACGGGGATGCCGGCCGGCACGGAGCGGGCCGTCAGGGAGTCCCCGAGCCGCGCGCCGTCGAGCGTCGCGTCGAATCGCCATCCCGTCGCGCTGCGCTCGATCTTGCCGACGGCCGTGACCTCGAGCGTCAGCATGCGGCCGCCGCTGACGTCGAGGGCGCGCACCTGGGCGCGCGCGGGCTCAGCCGCGCCGACGTGCGTGCAGACGGCCGCTCCCGCGGCGAGGCTCACCGCCAGAAGCGCCACCCACGTTCGGCGCGAACGCGCTGCGACACCGAGCGTGACGACGACGGCAACCGTCGCGATCCAGAGCACGAGCGCCCCTGTCGCCGCGCTCTCCTCGTGCAGCGTCGCCCACGCGGCGGCAGCCCAGGCTGCGGCCGCAACCGGCACGAGCCGTGCATCGCGGCGCCGCGCACGCCGGAGGCTCCCCGCGCTCCCCGGGCTCCCCGGGCTCCCCGTGGCGTCTCTCACACCGTGACCAGATCGCGCAGCGCCGCGAGCGTCTTCTCGCCGATGCCCGACACCGACAGCAGGTCGTCGACGCTCGTGAACGCGCCGTTGTCCTCCCGCCACTGGATGATGCGCTCCGCGATCGCGGGGCCGATTCCCGGCAGGGTGTCGAGGGCGGTCGCGTCCGCCGTGTTCAGGTTCACGCGCCCGTCCGAGGCGGCGCCGGCATCCGTCGCAGGAGCCGAAGCCTCCCCCGCGACCGGGATCCGCAGCTGCTCGCCGTCGGTGAGGCGGCGCGCGAGGTTGACGGCGGTGTCATCGGCATCCGGCGTCAGCCCTCCCGCCGCCGCGATCACGTCCATGACCCGCGCTCCCTCGTCGAGCCGGTACAGACCGGGGGCGACGACCGCACCGTAGACGTGCACGTACAGGGAGGGCAGTTCGACGGATGCCGATGCGGATACGACCTGCTCGCCGTCGGCATCCGAGGTTCCCGCCGACCGCACGAGCCCGATCACGACCGACACGGCGACCGCCACCAGCACGAGCACGATCGCCGCGCCCACGCCGAGACGGCGGCGGGCGAAGGCGTCGTTTCTCGCTCCGGTCACCCGGACACCTTGACATCCCGCGCGGGTGCGCGCAGCGCGGATCACCCGATCGGTGGACGGATCGCGAAATCCGCCACCTGGGGAGGAGGCTATGCGGTGGTGAAGCTCACGACCTTCGGCGCGCGCACGACGGCGCGCACGATCTCACGCCCCGCCAGAGCGCGCAACACCTTCTCGTCGGTGCGCGCGAGAGCCTCGAGATCCTCCGACGAGATCCGCGCGGGCACCGTCAGAGTGCCGCGGACCTTGCCGTCGATCTGCACGACAGCGGTGACCGCCTCCTCGACGAGGAGGGTCGGGTCGGGCTGACGCCACGTGGCCAGGCCCACATAGGGCTCATAGCCCAGCAGCGACCACATCTCCTCGGCGGTGTGCGGGGCGAACAGGTCGAGGATCATCGCCGTCGCCTCGGCAGCCTCGCGCACAGCGGGGTCGGCCGGCCCGGGGGCGCCGTCGATCGCCTTGCGCGTCGCGTTGACCAGTTCCATGAGACGCGCGACGACGACGTTGAACTTGTTCTGCTCGATGAGGGCCGGGGCATCCGCCCACAGCCGGTGCGTCACCCGGCGCAGGCGCTGGTCGCCCTCGGCCCAGATGACGTCGGGAGCGCTCACGACGTCATGCGCGACGCGCCACGCGCGCGCGAGGAACTTCTGGGCGCCCGTCGTGGAGACGTCCTCCCAGTTGATGTCGTCCTCGACGGGGCCGGCGAAGGCGATCGCGACGCGGACGGCGTCGGCTCCCGGGTCGACCATGCTGGAGGCGAACTCGACGAGGTTGCCCTTGCTCTTGGACATCTTCGAGCCGTCCAGAAGCACCATGCCCTGATTGATCAGGCTCGTGAACGGCTCGGTGAACTCGATCAACCCCATGTCGAAGAGGACCTTCGTGATGAACCGCGCGTACAGCAGGTGCAAGATCGCGTGCTCGACGCCGCCGATGTAGGAGGCCACGGGAGCCCAGCGGTCGGCGTCGGCGGGCGAGAAGGGCCGGGTGTCATCCCCCGGGTTCAGGAACCGCAGGAAGTACCACGAACTGTCGACGAAGGTGTCCATCGTGTCGGGGTCGCGCAGCGCCGGCTCGCCGGTCTGGGGGTCCACCGTCTCCAGCCACGAGGCCGCTCCCCCGAGAGGCGAGGTCCCCCGCGGAGCGAGGTCGAGGCCCCGCGCATCGGGCAGCGTGACCGGGAGCTGCTCGTCCGGCACGAGCTCGACGCGACCGTCACGGGTGTGCACGACGGGGATCGGCGTGCCCCAGAACCGCTGGCGCGAGATCAGCCAGTCGCGCAGCCGGTACGACTTGGCGGCGCGGCCCGTGCCGGATGCCTCCAGCTGCTCGATCATCCGGGAGATGGCGTGACGCTTGCTCAGCCCGTTGAGGGGTCCCGAGTTGATCAGCCGGCCCTCGTCGGTCAGCGCGACGCCCGTGCGGGCGGGGTCGAGGTCGCCCAGGAACGGGCCCGGATCGATGGGGACGCCCTCGTCGTCCAGTTCGATGACGGGGATGGCACCCGTCACCGGAGCGGTCGTGTCGACGACGACCTTGACGGGCAGATCGAACGCGCGCGCGAAGTCGAGGTCGCGCTGATCGTGCGCGGGCACCGCCATGACCGCGCCGTGACCGTAGTCGGCGAGCACGTAGTCGGCGGCCCAGATCGGCAGCCGGTCCCCGTTGACGGGGTTTATCGCGTACCGGCCGAGGAAGACGCCCGTCTTCGGGCGATCGGTGCTCTGGCGCTCGATGTCGGTCTGCTTCTGCACCGTGTCGAGGTATGCCTGGAAGCGCATACGCACCTCGGCATCCGCCCCGGCGACGAGCTCGGCGGCGAGGTCGCTGTCGGGAGCGACGACGAAGAAGGTGGCTCCGTACAGGGTGTCGGGGCGGGTCGAGAACACCGTGACCTTTTCGTCACGACCCTCGATGGCGAAGTCGATGTCGGCGCCGACCGAGCGGCCGATCCAGTTGCGCTGCATCCGGATGACCTTCTGCGGCCAGAACCCCTCGAGCTGGTTGAGGTCGTCGAGCAGGCGGTCGGCGTACTGCGTGATCTTGAAATACCACTGTGTCAGCTTCTTCTTGACGACCTCGGCGCCGCACCGCTCGCAGCGCCCGTCGACGACCTGCTCGTTGGCGAGCACCGTCTGATCGTTCGGGCACCAGTTGACCGGGCTCTCCTTGCGGTAGGCCAGGCCCCGCTCGTACAGCCGCTGGAAAAGCCACTGGTTCCAGCGGTAGTACTCCGGGTCGCTGGTGTGCAGCACGCGACTCCAGTCGTACGACGAGCCGAACTCGCGGAAGCTCTTCTTGTGCTGGTCGATGTTGTGGTAGGTCCACTCGCGCGGGTCGCTGCCTGCGCCGCCCTTGATGGCGGCGTTCTCTGCGGGCAGGCCGAACGAGTCCCATCCGATCGGGTTGAGCACGTTGTACCCGCGGTGCCGCCAGAAGCGCGCGACGACGTCGACGTAGGCGTAGTTCTCAGCGTGACCCATGTGCAGGTCGCCGGACGGGTACGGGAACATGCCGAGCACGTACTTGCGGGGGCGGGTGTCTTCGGCTCCGCCCGCGCGGAAGGGGTCGTCTTCGGCCCAGCGCTTCTGCCACTTCTGCTGGATCACGTACGGGTCGAAGCCGTCGCCGGGGGCTGCGGGCTCTGCAGAGGCGTGGATTGTGGACACAGGTCACCTATCGTGAAGTCGGGAACGCGCGAAGGCGTCCCTCCAGGTTACCGGACTGTTACCAAGCGCGCCCCGCGGGCGTCGGGGCACGCGGCGGCATCCGCGACGCGCGGCAGCGTGAAAGACTGGGCGGGATGCCTGACGAAGCCCCAGCCCGCACGAAAGTGCTGTGGTTCGCGCGCCTCGAATACCGGATTCACACCTGGCGCGAACGCCGCGCCCGCCGTCGCGGCCACCGTCCGAGCGTCGCCGCGTACCCGGGCTACGGCTCCGAGGAGTGGGTGCGGGTGCTCGGACGCGTGCTCATCGTGCCACCGCTGCCGACACGGCACCGCGGCGTGTACGCGAGCGTGCGGGGCTGGCGTGCCTTCGCCTCCGTTCCGGTGGGGTACGCGCAGGTCACCGTCACGATCGACGGGACGAGCCACGAGGTGGTCTCCGACCGGGGCGGCGTCATCGACGCCGTCCTGCCCGCGCGGCTGACGCCCGGATCGCATCCGATCACGATGTCGGTCGAGGGGTCCGAACCGTTCGAGACCCGCGTTTTCGTGATCGGCTCTCAGGTGCGGTTCGGCGTCGTCTCCGACGTCGACGACACCGTCATGATCACCGCGCTTCCCCGTCCCCTCCTCGCGGCGTGGAACTCGTTCGTCGTGCACGAGCGCGCACGACAGCCGGTGCCGGGGATGGCGGTGCTGCTCGAGCGTCTCGTGCGCGATCACCCCGGCTCCCCCGTGATCTATCTGTCGACCGGGGCGTGGAACGTCGCCCCGACGCTGCAGAGGTTCCTTCGCCGGCACCTGTTCCCCCCCGGCACGCTGCTGCTCACGGACTGGGGGCCGACCCACGACCGCTGGTTCCGCAGCGGTCGTGAGCACAAGGCCGAGAACCTGCGCCGGCTCGCACAGGAGTTCCCCGGCGTGAAGTGGCTGCTCATCGGCGACGACGGGCAGCACGACGA
Source organism: Microbacterium sp. (assembly GCA_047605005.1). GTDB lineage: Bacteria > Actinomycetota > Actinomycetes > Actinomycetales > Microbacteriaceae > Microbacterium. The sequence goes on along the minus strand of JASGGN010000039.1, from coordinate 10,226 downwards.
CGCTCTCTACACGACCTTCACGGGAGAGTTCCCCTCGCACGTCGCGGCCGTCGCCATCCGGCGCCTCTCGCTCGCCGAGGCGGTCCTCGCCGGCGGCCGTACCGCCGTCGACGACCACTCCGCCGCGGGAGTGCCGTGGGTGTCCGAGTCGGACGGGGCGGGTCTGCTCGACCGGCTCCTTGAGCTCGGCATCGTCGACGAGGACTGAGCGCTGTCGCAGGCCCGCCGTAGGCTGACGGCATGTGCGGACGTTTCGTCGTCGCCGCCAGCGGCACCGCGCTGGTCGGCGCCCTCCGGGTGGATCTCGTCAGCGACGACCTCCCGGCGCCGTCGTTCAACATCGCTCCGACCGCTCAGGTCGCGATCCTCCTCGATTCGGCCAAGACCTCACCGCCCACCCGTCGCCTCGAGCCCGCTCGCTGGGGGCTCGTGCCGCCATGGGCGAAAGACCTGTCGATCGGCGCGAAGGCGTTCAATGCCCGCACCGAGGATGCCGCGCACAGACCGATGTTCCGGCAGGCGCTCGCGACGCGACGGGCGGTGGTCCCGGCATCCGGGTACTACGAATGGCGGGCCGAGGCGGGCGGCAAGACGCCGTACTACATCCACCCTGCCGACGATGCGCCACTGCTGTTCGCCGGCCTCTACCAGTGGTGGCGGGACCCTGCCAAGGCCGCTGACGATCCGGCGCGCTGGCTGCTGAGCTTCACGATCATGACCCGCTCGGCAGTCGGATCTCTCGCGTCGATCCACGATCGGATGCCGCTGTTCCTCGACCCCGACCACGCCGACGTGTGGCTCGACCCCACGACCGAGAACGTCGGCGACGTGCTGGATACCGCGATCGACGCCGCCGGCGAGATCGTCGGCTCCCTGTCGCCACGCGAGGTGGGCCGCGCCGTCGGCAACGTGCGCAACGACGGGCCGGAGCTCATCGACCCGACCGGGTGAGCGCTGCCGGCTGCGACGGGCGCGGCACGACGCCCGTGCGGTGACCGAGCCGCCCGCCCCGGTAGACTCGGAGGCCGGCCGCTCGGCCACTTCCCTCACCGCAGAAGAACGGACGTCAGCTGTGCTCGCCGTGCACGACCTGGAGATTCGCGTGGGCGCGCGCACGCTCATGTCGGACGTCTCGTTCCGCGTGTCCGACGGCGACAAGATCGGCCTCGTCGGCCGCAACGGCGCCGGCAAGACCACGCTCACGAAGGTGCTCGCCGGTGACCTCCTGCCCGCCGACGGCAAGGTCGAGCGCTCCGGCGAGCTCGGGTACCTGCCGCAGGACCCGCGGTCGGGCGACCCCGAGATGCTCGCGCGCACGCGCATCCTGGATGCTCGCGGCCTGGGCACGCTGGCGCTGGAGATGCACGAGGCGTCGCTGCAGATGGGCGATGCCGACGAGAAGGTCGCCGCGAAGGCGATGCGCCGCTACGGCAACCTCATGGAGCGCTTCGAGGCGCTCGGCGGCTACGCGGCGGAGTCGGAGGCGGCATCCATCGCGCACAACCTGTCGCTGCCCGACCGTATCCTCGACCAGCCGCTGAAGACCCTCTCCGGCGGTCAGCGCCGCCGCATCGAGCTCGCACGCATCCTCTTCTCCGACGCGCAGACGATGATCCTCGACGAGCCGACCAACCACCTCGACGCCGACAGCGTCGTGTGGCTGCGCGAGTTCCTGAAGACCTACAAGGGCGGGCTGATCGTCATCAGCCACGACGTGGAGCTGGTCGGCGAGACCGTCAACCGCGTCTTCTACCTGGATGCCATGCGCCAGGTCATCGACGTCTACAACATGAACTGGAAGAACTATCTGCGCCAGCGGGTGGCCGACGAGGAGCGCCGCAAGAAGGAGCGCGTGAACATCGAGAAGAAGGCCACGGCGCTGCAGCTGCAGGCCGCGCGCTTCGGCGCGAAGGCCACGAAGGCCGCAGCCGCCCATCAGATGGTCGCGCGCGCCGAGAAGATGCTCTCCGGCCTCGACGAGGTGCGCCAGGAGGACCGGGTCGCCAAGCTCCGCTTCCCCAAGCCCGCGCCCTGCGGCAAGACGCCGCTGATGGCGAAGAACCTGTCGAAGTCGTACGGGTCGCTGGAGATCTTCACCGACGTCGACCTCGCGATCGACCGCGGCTCGAAGGTCGTCGTGCTCGGCCTCAACGGCGCCGGCAAGACGACGCTGCTGCGGATCCTCGCCGGTGTCGACAAGGCCGATACCGGCGTGATCGAACCCGGGCACGGCCTGAGGATCGGCTACTACGCGCAGGAGCATGAGAACCTCGACGTGAACCGGTCGGTGCTGGAGAACATGATGTCGGCCGCTCCCGACATCACCGCGACCGAGGCGCGCAAGGTGCTCGGCTCGTTCCTGTTCACCGGTGACGACGTGCTCAAGCCCGCAGGGGTCCTCTCCGGCGGCGAGAAGACGCGCCTGTCGCTCGCGACGCTCGTGGTCTCGTCGGCGAACATGCTGCTGCTCGATGAGCCGACGAACAACCTCGACCCCGCCTCCCGCGAGGAGATCCTGGGCGCCCTCGCGCACTACGAGGGCGCCGTCGTGCTCGTCTCGCACGACGAGGGTGCCGTGCAGGCGCTGAACCCCGAGCGCGTGCTGATCCTCCCCGACGGCGTCGAGGACATCTGGGGCCGCGACTACGTCGAGCTGATCACTCTGGCGTGACACGGCCCGCCGCAGGCGGAAGCCCCGACGCCGGTTTCCGCAGTCACTCGCGCACAGTCGTCCCGGCGCACACGATGCCGAAGCGACTGCCGAAGTCACGGTGGAACGAAGCTCACCGCTGCGAGGCGTCGAGGAGGGCGTCCTCGTCCTGCATGTCGCGGTCGCGGTCGCGCGCGCGGGGGCCGGCCCGTCGACGGCGGCGGGATGCCTGGGAGGCGTCTGCGGCAGTATCCGCGTCAGCTCCCGCGGCGTTCGCTGCGACGCCCGCGACCAGCGGAGCGCCCCGCGAGACGGCCTCCTCCTCGGCATCCTCGCGCCGGTGTCGTATCTCGGTGCGGATCATGTACCAGATGAAGACGAAGCCCATGACGGCGAACAGAATCCACTGGATCGCGTACGACAGGTGCGGGCCCGGGTCTTCGGACGGCGCATCGAGCAGGGTCGGCGCGGTGGCGGGCGCCGGATCCTCCGACACGAGCAGGCCATACGCGCCCGTGATCAGCTCGTCGAGGCCCGTGGTCTCGGCGATCAGGGGCAGGTTGATCGTCGGCACCTGGCCCTCTGGCGCCGACTGCGTCGCGTTCCGCAGCGCCTCGCCGGGGGTCAGCCGCGCGATGACCGTCACCGTCCCGGACGGAGCGGCGGGGATCTCATCCGGCTCGGGCTGGTCCTCGCCCGGCGGCACCCACCCGCGATCGATGAGGAACACCGCGCCGTCCTCGGTCTGGAACGGCACGAGCACTTCGAAGGCCGACGTCCCGCCGTGCGCGCGGTTGCGCACCAGGAGGGTCTGCTCGGTCAGGTAGTGGCCGACCAGTTCGACGGGGCGCCACTGGTCGTCGGAGTCGAATCCGTCATCGCCCGAGGAGACGAGATCGCCGAGCGGCACCGGGTCGGCGTCGTAGTTCGCCGCGATCAGCGCAAGCTGCCGCTCCCGCTCGGCGTTGCGGGTGAACTGCCAGTGCGACAGGAACGCGCACGCGATCGCGAAGACTATTGCGAAGGCGACGTAGCCGCTCCAGCGCAGCGCGGTGCGGTTCACGAGGTCACCTGGGATGCCGTCGCCGGCGCCCCCGTCGCTGGCTCCGGCGCCTGCGCCAGCGGTGCGACCTCGACCGGGAAGTCGCGCGCGGCGAGGTAGTCGCGCAGGTAGCCGACGTGCGCGTCGCACGCCGTCCAGACCTTCCGGCGATCGGCGGCGTGGATCTTCGGGTTGCGCCAGATCACCTGCCAGCGCGCGGCGGCGCGGCATCCGGCCCGCGAGCAGACGACCGCGCTCACCCGTCATCCCCTCGCGGATGAGCCTCGCGGATGCGGATGACCCCGGTCACGGTGCTCTGCGAGGCCGCGGCCTCGCTGCCGGCGGCGATCGCACGTTCGGGCGGGACCGCGATCTCGGCGGGTGCCGCCGCGACGTTCGCGACGACCACGGCGACGTACGGCAGCACGATCGCCCCGACCGCGAACAGCCACGTGTACCAGCCGTACGGCTGGATGAGCACCATCAGGACGAAGCATGCGACGCGGATCGCCATCATCGTGAAGTACTTGGTCATGCGGCTGTGCGCGTCGTCGCGCGGGGCGCGCGGAAGCGAGGTCGCCGACTGGGGAGCACTGTTCTTCACGGTGTCTTCAGCCTACGCGCCCCTCTTGCCGGCGGCGCGGCGGATCAGGCGTAGCCGGTCGATGGTGTCGCAGCCGTCGTGAAGACGAGCACGCCGGCGATCACGATCACCGCGAGCAGGACCATCCCGATCCCGACCCATCCGACGATGACGCCGGCAAGCGCCATGGCGTGGCCGTCCTCGCCGGAGCGCACGACCTGGCGCAGCGAGATATGCCCCATGATGGTGCCCGCGACCGACCCCACCAGGGGGAGGACGCCGATGACGCCCAAGATGGAAAGGACCATAGAAGCGATCGCGAGACCGTTGGTGCGGGGCACCGGACCGTACCCGTGGGGCAAGGGCGGAGGGACGCCCGGCGTGGCCTCGAGGGGGCTCGCCGCACCGTAGCGGGGCGCGTACGCGGGAGGTGCGGGCCTGGTTCCGTCGTGTGCCGGGGTGCTCTGGGGATCGGTCACGGGGGCTCCTCTCGCCAGCGCCCAGCCTAGACAGGTCTCGCAGCCCCGGTGGGCGTTTTCCACAGGCCGGCACCACAGCCCGGCACCACAGCCCGGCAGCACAGGCCGGCGCCACAGGCCGGCGCCACAGGCCCCAGCGACTTCATAACCCAGGCCTGCCGAAACCCCGCGCGTCGCGCACTAGCGTGACCGCGTGACAGTCGCGGCCGCTCCCCCGCTGTCGACGACCCCTGTCGGAGTCGTCGCTCTTCGTCGCTCGCACGCGTTCTGGCCGTGGGGCGTCGGCCTGCTGGCCGTGGCGACCCTCGTCGTCACCGGCTGGGGCGTCGGCGACTCGATGTCGGACTACTACGGCGCCATCGCGCTGTCGATGAGCCAGAGCTGGTCGAACTTCTTCTTCGGCGCGATGGATCCGGCCGGCACCGTCACGCTCGACAAGATCCCGGGCTCGTTCTGGATCCCGGCGCTGTTCGTCAAAGTGTTCGGGTTCTCACCCTGGGCGACGGTGTTCCCCAATGCGCTGGCGGCGACGGCATCCGTCGTCATCACCGCGTTCACGGTGCGACGCTGGGCGGGGCCGGTCGCGGGCCTGGTCGCGGCGGCGGTCGTCGCGACGACGCCGATCCTGGTCGCGGTGTCGCGCTCGAACCAGCCCGAGATGTTCTTCGTGCTCACCCTCGCCCTCACCGCCTGGGCCGCCACGAAAGCGCTCGAGGGGCGGAGCCTGCGCTGGCTCGTGCTGGCCGGGGTCTTCATCGCCGCCGGGTTCCACACCTACATGCTCGAGGCGTGGGCCGTGTGGCCCGCGCTCGCCGTGGCCTACCTGTGCACCCGGCAGTCCTGGCGGCGCCGGATCGGCCACCTCGCGATCGCCGGCACCCTCAGCCTCGCCCTCTCGCTCGTCTGGATCGTCGCGGTCTGGCTCATCCCGGCATCCGCCCGGCCTTACATCGGCAGCACGGTGAACAACAGCCCGTGGGAGATGGTGTTCGGCTACAACGGCCTCGGAAGGTTCGGCGATGCGACCGAGGATGCCTCGGCCTACCGATCGTTCTCTCCCCCGTACTCGGGAGACCCGGGCGTCCTCCGGCTGCTGAACGAGGCGCTCGCGACGCAGATCGGCTGGCTGCTGCCGACGACGCTCGTCGCCGTCGCGGCCCTGATCGTGCTGCGGTTCCGGATGCCTCTGACCGTCTTCACGACGACGTGGTTCGCGACCTTCGCGATCATGTTCTCGGTCGTCGACGGAATGCACCAGTTCTACACGACGGCCCTGGCGATTCCGATGGCGCTACTGATCGGCACCGCGTTCGCCGTCGCGCGCGCCCGCGGCCTGCTGTGGCCGCAGCTCGCGCTGCCGCTGACGGCCGCCCTCACGGCGCTCGGGATCAGTCTCGCCTCTCCGGCGACGGGCCTCTCGCTGATCGCCGCGATCGTGCAGTGCGCGCTCGCCGTCGCCGCGGCCGTGCTGGCGCTGCGCGAGGCCCGGCGCGGCTCCGCGACGAAACTCACCGCGACCGTGGGGGTCATGGCGCTGCTGCTGACGCCCGCCGCCTGGTCTGCCGTGACGATGACGACGCCGAACTCCACCAACCCCGTCGCGGCCGGCGTGTCGACGACCGGCAGCTCGGCGGGTCGCAGCGAGGCGAGCGGCAGCGAGGCGTCGCGCAGCGAGCAGGCATCCGACGACGGGCCGTCCTCTTCGCGGCAGAGTCGCCGCTCCAGCGGCGGGAGCGTCTCGGGCATCACGAACGCGATCGGCGGAAGCACGAGCGACGCCGCGACGATCGCCTGGCTCGAGGAGCACCGCGACGGCGAGACGTATCTCGCGGCGGCCTTCGGGGCGCAGACGGCAGCGGGGCTGATCATCGCCTCGGACGGGGAGGCGGTGCTGCCGATCGGCGGATTCAACTCTCGCGACCCCGTGCCCACGCTCGCCGCTTTCGAGCAGCTCGTCGCCGACGGCGAGCTGCGCTACGTCGTGACCTCCCGCACCGGCCGATCGAGCGGGTCGTCCGACGAGACGAGCACGAGCGCGCAGATCCGCTCGTGGGTGCTGGAGAACTGCACCGCCGTCACGGGCGAATCGGTCTCCGGCGTCTACGACTGCGGCTGAGGCAGGCGCTGCACCAGGGCGTCGAGCCGGCGGATCGACTCCGCCTTGCCGAGCAGCTCCATCGATTCGAACAGCGGCGGCGACACCCGCCGGCCGCTCACCGCCACCCGCAGCGGTCCGTAGGCGACCCGCGGCTTCAGGGCGAGCCCCTCGATGAGCGCGCCCGCGAGAGCCTCCTGCACGGCAGCGGCCGTGAACCCCTGTTCGGGGACGAGTTCGAGCGCACCGACGGATGCCACGAGCACCTCGCCCGCGTTGTGCGGCAACCCCTTCAGGGCGTCCTCGTCGTAGCTCACCTCGTCGCGGAACAGGAAGCCGAGCAGGCCCGGCGCATCGCCGAGCAACTGCACGCGCTCCTGCACGAGCGGGGCGGCGGCATCCAGCATCGTCTGCTGCGACGCGGTCGGCGGCTCGGAGACGAGTCCGGACGCGGCCAGATACGGCACGAGGCGCGCGGCGAAATCGGCGGCATCCAGCAGGCGGATGTGGTCGCCGTTGATCGACTCGGCCTTCTTCTGATCGAAGCGGGCGGGATTGGGGTTGACGTCGGCGATGTCGAACGCGGCGACGAGCTCGTCGCGCGAGAACACGTCGCGGTCGGCGGCGATCGACCAGCCCAGCAGCGAGAGGTAGTTGAGCAGCCCCTCGTGGATGAACCCCTTCTCGCGCAGCAGGAACAGGTCGGCCTGCGGATCGCGCTTGGAGAGCTTCTTGGTGCCGGTCTCGCCCAGCACGAGCGGCATGTGCCCGAAGCGGGGCACGAAGTCGGTGACGCCGGCGTCGATCAGGGCGGAATAGAGCGCCAGCTGGCGGGCGGTCGAGGGCATGAGATCCTCGCCGCGGATGACGTGCGTGATGCCCATCAGAGCGTCGTCGACGGGGTTGGTGAACGTGTACAGGGCCTGACCGCCCGCGCGGACGACGACGAAGTCGGGGAACGACCCTGCCGGGAACGTCACCTCGCCGCGGATCAGGTCGACGTAGCTCAGGTCGTGGTCGGGCACGCGCAGCCGGTAGGCCGGCTCACGGCCCTCGGCGCGGAACGCCGCTTTCTGCTCGTCGGTGAGCTCGCGGTCGAGATTGTCGTAGCCGAGCTGCTTCGCACGGCCGGCTGCGGCGTTGCGGGCGTCGATCTCCTCGGCGGTCGAGTACGACTCGTATACCGCGCCGCTCGCGATGAGCTTCTCGAGCACCGTCGCGTAGATCTCGCGGCGCTGCGACTGGCGGTACGGCGCGTGCGGTCCGCCCTTCTCCACGCCCTCGTCCCAGTCGATCTCCAGCCAGGTGAGCGCGTCGACGAGCTGCCGGTAGCTTTCCTCGCTGTCGCGCGCGGCGTCGGTGTCTTCGACCCGGAAGATCAGCTTGCCGCCGGTGTGCCGCGCATAAGCCCAGTTGTACAGCGCGGTGCGGATCATCCCGACGTGCGGAAGCCCCGTCGGCGAGGGGCAGAAGCGCACGCGGACGTCGGCTCCGGAGGCGGTCGTGGTGCGGGGATGGATCTCGGCAGGCATCCGTCCAGTCTAATTCTCGGGGAGGGTGCCCCGACTGCCCGCGAAACACCTCGATCCGTGCGAGACGCCTCCTCAGCCGCGGGCTCAGGCATCCCGTGCGGGATTGCGCAGGATGCCGAGGCCCGTGATCTCCACCTCGACGGTCTGCCCCGCGGTGAACGGCCCGATGCCCGCCGGGGTGCCGGTGAGGATGACGTCGCCGGGCAGCAGCGTGAACGCCGCAGACGCATACGCGATGATCTCGGGCACCGCGTGAACCATGTCGGAGATCGGTCCGTTCTGGCGTACCTCACCGTCGACGCGCGTGATGATGCGCGCGCCGCCGTCGAGGTCGAACTCGGTCTCGATCGCCGGACCCAGCGGGCAGAACGTATCGAAGCCCTTCGCGCGCGACCACTGGCCGTCGGAGCGCTGCAGGTCGCGGGCGGTCACGTCGTTGGCGATCGTGTAGCCGAAGACATAGTCCAGGGCATCCTCGACCGAGACGTTCTTCGTGACCCGCCCGATCACGACCGCCAGCTCGCCCTCGACGTCCGTGCGCTGCGACTGCGGCGGACGCACGATCGCGTCGCCCGGGCCGATGACCGCCGTGTTGGGCTTGAGAAAAAGCAGCGGCGCCTCAGGAGCCTCCCCGCCCATCTCGGCGGCATGATCGCGGTAGTTCTTGCCGACGCACACGATCTTCGACCGCGGGATGACCGGAGCCAGCAGCGCGACCTCGGCGAGCGGGACGCGCTCCCCCGTCGTCTCGAACCCCGCGAACAGCGGGTCACCCGCGAGGACGACGAGCTCGCCCTCGTCGACGATGCCGAAGCGGATGCTGTCCTGGTGGCTGAAGCGGGTGATCCTCACCGGACCAGCCTATGGCGCGCCGATGACCATCAGGTCAAGATCCATGTAGGCACGGAACGCCGCGTCGTTGGTCACGAGCACGGCATGGCTCGTCTTCGCGAAGGCGGCCAGATAGGCATCCATCCAGAGCTTCGGCGACGCGGAGGTCACCGTCGAGTGCGCACGCCAGGCCGAAGCAACGTCCGAGGGCTCGATCGCGGTGAGGGTCACGCACGGGTCGGCCGCGATCTCGTCCAGCGCAGCCCACGCCAGGCGATTCGACAGCGGCTCATCTCCGTACGGCGCGAACACCGCGGCGGTGGTCAGCAGTCGTAGCAGCGACTGCTGCGTGGCCCTGCACAGGACGACCTCGTCATTCGCGGCGACGGACTCCCACCACGTCGTCGCGCGCCGGTGCAGCGGGTGGCCGGAGAGGATGAGCGCCAGCCAGACATTCGTATCCGGCAGGAAGCGTGTCATCGCGTCGTCAGGTCGACGACATCCGCGTCGATGAGGAGCTGCGCGATGCGCTCAGGCGAGGCCTCTTCCGGCCTCGCCACATGGCTGGAGCGGATGAGCGGGAACTCCACCCTTCTCGCCACGGGGCCATCGGCCTGTGCGTCGAGCGCCTTGCGCAGCAGTCCGGTGATCGTCTCCGTCAGCGTGGAATCACGCTGTGCTGCACGGACCTTGATCGACCGCATCAGGTCGTCGGGCAGATCGAGCGTGGTACGCATAAACGCAGATTAACAGATCCCCAGAACGACGGACGCCGCAGGCCGACCGTATGGTCGTGCCCGCGGCGTCCGCGGATCGGCACTGCTCAGTCGTCCAGGCGCAGCAGCCAGCCGTGGGTGTCCTCGCGACGGCCGTACTGGATGTCGGTGAGCTCCTCACGCAGCGACAGCGCCAGCGACCCGGTGGGCTGCGCGTCGAAGAAGCCCTTGCCGCGCAGCTCGCCGATCGGCGTGACCACGGCGGCCGTGCCGCACGCGAACACCTCGACGATGTCGC
>JASGGN010000038.1:0-18800 GCA_047605005.1 Microbacterium sp. | reverse complement strand
GCGTGGTCGTGGTTCGAGGAGGGCTCGATCCACACCGCGCCGTGGCCGGAGCCGCGTGGCATCGCGGGGGACCCTGCGGTGCTCACCGCCGTCAGTGAGGCGCTCATCGGCATCCGCCGCGCCAAGACCGAGGCCAAGGCCTCGCAGAAGACGCCGGTCGCGCACGTCACGATCACCGCGAAGGATGTCGCCACGCTCGCGTCGGCCGAGGGCGACCTCAAGGCGGTGGGGCGCATCTCCGAGATCGTCTTCGTGGCGGGCGAGCAGACCGCGGTGACCGAGATCCGCCTCACCCCGGTGGAGGCCTGATGCGCCTCGGAACCCGGTGGGCTGCGGGCCAGGAGCCGCCCGCATCCGTACCGGCTCAGCTGCGCGCGGCAATCGCGGACGTCGACGCCCGCCCGGGCAGCGCGGATGCCCGCTGGACGCTCACCTGGCTCGAAGGCCGCCCCGTCGCCGAGTCGGATGCCGGGTGGGAGGCGCTTCTCGACGCCTCCGGTGAGGTCGTCGTGCGGGCGGTCGAGGACTGATCGCCCGCCCGCGCGGCAAACGTGTCGGCATCCGCCCCGCCGGCACGACAACACGCTGGCACCAGGACGTCACGCTCTACGCTGAAGAGATGACGGATGCCGCGCCGAACCCGCTCCTGACCTCTTCGACGCTCCCCTACCGACTCCCCGACTACCGTCTGATCGCCCCCACGGATTACCTTCCGGCTTTCGAAGCGGCCTTCGCGGAGCATCGCGCCGAGGTCGACGCGATCACCGCGCAGGAGGTGCAGCCCACGTTCGAGAACACGCTCGTCGCACTCGAACGCGCGGGCGAAACGCTGGGGCGCGTCTCCCGCACCTTCTCCACCGTCTCCTCCGCCGATGCGACCGCCGAGATCCAGGAGCTCGAGGAGACCCTCGCGCCGCTCATGGCGGCCCATTACGACGCGATCACGCTCGACGCGGCGCTGTACAGCCGCATCGACGCGCTGTACGCACGCCGCGACGAGCTCGACCTCACCGCCGAGGACCGCTACCTGCTCGAGCGCACCCACGGCGAGATGACGCACGCGGGCGCGGCGCTGGATGCCCAGCAGAAGGCACAGCTGACGCAGCTCAACCAGCGCCTCTCGGTTCTGACGACCACGTTCGAGAAGAACCTGCTGGCCGACACGAACGACCTCGCGGTCGTCTTCGACGACGCCGCCGAGCTCGACGGGCTGACGGCAGGCGAGCTGTCGGCGGCCGCACGGAACGCTGAGGAGCGCGGTCTCCCGGGTCGCTTCGTCATCACCCTGACGCTGTTCACGGGGCATCCGTACCTCTCGACCCTCACCAACCGCGAAAGCAGGCGACGCCTGCTGGAGGCATCCCGCGCCCGCGGATCGCGCGGCGGCGCGCACGACAACCGCGATGTCCTGCGTGAGATCGTGCGCCTGCGCGCCCAGCGCGCCAGCTTGCTGGGCTACCCGAGCCACGCCGCCTACGTCACGAGCGACGAGACGGCGGGCTCCCCCGAGGCGGTGCGTGACCTGCTGTGGCGACTCGCCAAGCCCGCCGCCGCGAACGCACGGCGCGAGCAGGCGGCGTTGCAGGCTCAGATCGACCAGGATGCCGGGCCGTTCCCCCTCGAAGCCCACGACTGGGCGTTTTTCACCGAGCGCGTCCGCCAGGCGGAGTACGACCTCGACCGCACGGCGCTGCGGCCCTGGTTCGAGGCCGAACGCGTTCTGCAGGACGGCGTGTTCCGAGCCGCGACGCTGCTGTACGGCATCACCTTCACGGAGCGGCCGGACCTGCCCGCCTACCACCCCGGCGTGCGCGTCTTCGAGGTGCACAATGAGGACGGCTCGGCGCTCGGCCTGTATCTGCTCGACCTGTACACGCGCGACACGAAGCGCGGCGGCGCGTGGATGAACTCGATCGCGTCCCAGTCGCACCTGCGCGGCACCGCGCCGATCGTCGTCAACAACCTGAACGTTCCCGAGCCCGCGCCGGGCGAGCCGACGCTGCTCACCCTCGACGAGGTCACGACCCTGTTCCACGAGTTCGGGCACGCGCTGCACGGCCTGTTCGCGACGGTGACCTATCCGCACTTCTCGGGCACGAACGTGTTCCGCGACTTCGTCGAGTTCCCGAGCCAGGTGAACGAGATGTGGATCCTGTGGTCCGAGATCCTCACCGCCTACGCACGGCACATCGACACGAACGAGCCGCTGCCGCAGGAAATGGTCGACCGCCTCCGCGCATCCGAGGCGTTCAACCAGGGCTTCGCGACGAGCGAGTATGTCGCCGCGGCCTGGCTGGATCAGGCCTGGCACGCGCTCAGCGCCGCGGACGCCTCCGCGGACATCGACGTCGCCGCGTTCGAGGCATCCGTCCTCTCCGACATCGGACTGGACAACCCCCTCGTGCCGACCCGCTATTCCTCCACGTACTTCGCGCACGTCTTCTCCGGCGGATACAGCGCCGGCTATTACTCGTACATCTGGAGCGAAGTACTGGACGCCGACACCGTCGAGTGGTTCCGCGAGAACGGCGGTCTCACCCGCGCGAACGGCGACCGTTTCCGTTCGCTGCTGCTCGGCGTCGGCGGATCGAAGGACCCGCTCGAGGCCTACCGCGACTTCCGCGGGCGGGATGCCGAGATCGCGCCGCTCCTGAAGCGCCGCGGGCTGGCGGCATGACGCTCAAGCGCTCTTGCGCTTGCGCTCCAGCACGAGGGTCGGGTCGGCGCCGTCGACCACGGCGGCGCGGGTCACGATGACCTTGGCGACATCGTCGGTGGAGGGGATCTCGAACATGATCGGGCCGAGCACATCCTCGAGGATCGCCCGCAGCCCCCGCGCGCCGGTCTTGCGCGCCACGGCGAGGTCGGCGATCGCACGGAGGGCGTCGTCCTCGAACTCCAGCTCGACCCCGTCGAGCTGGAACATGCGCTGGTACTGCTTGACGAAAGCGTTCTTCGGGCCGGTGAGGATCTCGATGAGCGCGGTCTGATCCAGCGGCGAGACCGAGGTGACGACCGGGAGGCGGCCGATGAACTCCGGGATGAGCCCGAACTTGTGCAGGTCTTCGGGCTGCACCTCGCTGAAGAGGTCGATGTCCTCCGATTTGCGATGCAACGTCGCGCCGAACCCGATGCCGTGCTTGCCGACGCGTGCCGAGACGATGTCCTCGAGGCCGGCGAAGGCCCCGGCGACGATGAACAGCACGTTGGTGGTGTCGATCTGGATGAACTCCTGGTGCGGGTGCTTGCGGCCTCCCTGCGGCGGCACCGAGGCGACCGTGCCCTCGAGGATCTTCAGCAGCGCCTGCTGCACGCCCTCCCCCGACACATCGCGCGTGATCGAGGGGTTCTCGGCCTTGCGGGCGATCTTGTCGACCTCGTCGATGTAGATGATGCCGGTCTCGGCGCGCTTGGTGTCGAAGTCGGCGGCCTGCAGCAGCTTGAGCAGGATGTTCTCGACATCCTCTCCAACGTAGCCGGCCTCGGTGAGCGCCGTCGCGTCGGCGACCGCGAACGGCACGTTGAGCCGCTTGGCGAGGGTCTGCGCGAGGTAGGTCTTGCCGCAGCCGGTCGGCCCGAGGAGCAGGATGTTGCTCTTGGCGATCTCGACCTCGTCGGCCTTCTGCTCGGCCGGCTGCAGCGTGCCGTGCGCGCGCACGCGCTTGTAGTGGTTGTAGACGGCGACTGAGAGCGCGCGCTTGGCGTCGTGCTGGCCGACCACGTACTCCTCGAGGAACGCGTAGATCTCGCGGGGCTTCGGCAGGTCGAAATCGGAGACGACGCCCGCGCCCTGCTCGGCCGCACGCTCGTCGATGATCTCGTTGCACAGCTCGACGCACTCGTCGCAGATGTACACGCCGGGACCGGCGATCAGCTGCTGCACCTGCTTCTGGCTCTTGCCGCAGAAGGAGCATTTGAACAGGTCGGCGCTCTCACCGATGCGAGCCATGGTGCTCCTCCTCCGGAGAACTCTCAAAGATCCGGTTCGAGCCTAACCGCTCCCCCCGGCATCGCGGTGGATTGCGCGTGATGTGTGAACACGCGAGAAGGCTCCACCGCTCGATGGGGCCTTCTCGCAGGAGGGCCGGATGACGACGCGTCAGGCCGTGAGCGCAGCGGTCACCCGCTTGCGCGGGCTCAGCACCTGGTCGACGACGCCGTACTCCAGCGCCTCGGTCGCCGACAGGATCTTGTCGCGGTCGATGTCCTTGTTGACCTGCGCCTGCGTGCGGTTCGTGTGCCGCGCCATGGTCTCTTCGAGCCAGGTGCGCATGCGCAGGATCTCCGCCGCCTGGATCTCGATGTCGGATGCCTGCCCGTGCCCCGACTCGCCGACGGCGGGCTGGTGCATGAGGATGCGGGCGTTGGGCAGCGCGAGCCGCTTGCCGGGGGTGCCGGCCGCCAGCAGCACGGACGCGGCCGAGGCGGCCTGACCGAGCACGACCGTCTGGATCTCGGGCGAGACGAACTGCATCGTGTCGTAGATCGCGGTCATCGCCGTGAACGAGCCACCGGGCGAGTTGATGTACATGATGATGTCGCGGTCGGGATCCTGCGACTCGAGGACGAGCAACTGCGCCATCACATCGTCGGCGGAGGCGTCGTCCACCTGCACGCCGAGGAAGATGATGCGGTCTTCGAAGAGCTTGTTGTACGGGTCCTGGCGCTTGTAGCCGTAGGCGGTGCGCTCCTCGAACTGGGGCAGGATGTAGCGGCTCTGCGGCATGGGCGGCATCAGGTGGCCGTGTGCCGAGTGCATCGGCGTGCCGAAGGCGGGGGTGTTCATTCTGGTGTCTCCTTCGGTCTCAGTTCGCGGCGCTCGTGTCGGTTCCGCCGCCGCCGATGACATCGGCCGCCGATTCGCGGATGTGGTCGACGAAGCCGTACTCGAGGGCTTCGTCGGCGGTGAACCAGCGGTCGCGGTCGCCGTCGGCGTTGATCTGCTCGACCGTCTTGCCGGTCTGGGCCGCCGTGATCTCGGCGAGGCGGTTCTTCATCGAGACGATCAGCTCTGCCTGCGTCTGGATGTCGCTCGCCGTGCCGCCGAAGCCGCCGTGCGGCTGGTGCAGGAGGACGCGCGCGTTCGGCGTGATGTAGCGCTTGCCCTTGGTGCCCGCCGTCAGCAGCAGCTGGCCCATCGAGGCGGCCATGCCGATGCCGACCGTGACGATGTCGTTCGGGACGAACTGCATGGTGTCGTAGATGGCCATGCCCGCCGTGATCGAGCCGCCGGGCGAGTTGATGTAGAGGTAGATGTCCTTGTCGGTGTCCTCTGCGGCGAGCAGGAGGATCTTCGCGCAGATCTCATTGGCGTTCTCGTCGCGCACCTCCGACCCGAGCCAGATGATGCGATCTTTCAGCAGCCTGTCGAAGACGCTCGTCGCGACAAGTGGTTCAGCCATGGGTACTCCTGATTCGGGGTTTCGTTCCGTCATCGAATCTACCGACGCGCGGATGCGCCCCCGCGCGTGTTCGCCGTCGGCATACCTCGCGCAGACGAGGCGGCGCATAACTCAGGCAGATCTGCGCAATCGCGCGGTCCCGACCCCGGCGCACGCACGAACAGCCTGAGTTATGCGCGCCGCAGCCGGCGATCGAGATCATCCGCAGACACAGCGAGGGGGCGAATGCCTCGGCATCCACCCCCTCCTCTGCTGGGTTCAGGCTCTACTCGGCGTCAGCCGTCTTCGCCGCCTTCTTCTTCGCGCTCGCCTTCTTGGCCGCGGGCTTCTCCTTGGCAGGCGCCGCCTCGGCGGCCTCGGCGGCCTCACTCTCGGCAGCGGCGTCCTCTTCCTCCACGACGGCGAAGCCGGTCAGGTCGACCGCCTTGCCGCTGGTGTCGACGACCGTCACCTTGCCGAGCGCGATCGCGAGGGCCTTGTTGCGGGCGACGTCCCCGACCATCGCGGGCAGCTGGTTTCCCTGCTGCAGTGCGTCGACGAACTCCTGCGGCGCCATGCCGTACTGGGCGGCGGACTGGATGAGGTACTGCGTCAGCTCCTCCTGCGACACCTGCACGTCGAAGGTCTCGGCGAGCTTGTCGAGGATCATCTGGGTGCGGAACTGCTTCTGGCTCGCCTCGGTGACCTCCGCGCGGTGCTCGTCGTCTTCGAGCCTGCCCTCGCCCTCGAGGTGCTGGCGGACCTCGTCCTCGACCAGCTGCGCCGGGACAGGGATGTCGGCCTTCTCGATGAGCACCTCGACGAGCTTGTCGCGGGCGGCCGCGCCCTGGACATAGACGGACTGCTCGGCGACGCGCCCGACGAGGCTCTCGCGCAGCTCGGCGATCGTGTCGAACTCGCTCGCCATCTGGGCGAAGTCGTCGTCGGCCTCCGGCAGCTCGCGCTCCTTGACGGCGGTCACGGTGACCGAGACCTCGGCCTCTTCGCCGGCGTGGTCGCCACCGACGAGCTTGCTGCGGAAGGTCGTGTCCTCACCCGCGGTGAGCGAGTCGATGGCCTCGTCGATGCCTTCGAGCAGTTCGCCCGAGCCGACCTCGTAGGACACGCCCTGGGCGCGGTCGATCTCGTTGCCGTCGATCGTCGCGACGAGGTCGAGCTCGACGAAGTCGCCGGCGGCGGCGGGGCGGTCGACGGTGATCAGGGTGCCGAAACGGCCGCGGAGGCGGTCGAGCTCGGCATCGACGGCCGCGTCATCGGTCGCGACGGGGTCGATCTCGACCGTGACGGCAGAAAGCTCGGGCAGCTCGAACTCGGGGCGGACGTCCACCTCGACCTCGACCTTGAGGTCGCCGGAGAAGTCCTTCTCGCTCGGCCACTCGATGACCTCGGCGGCGGGGCGGCCCACCGTGCGCACCTCGTTCGCCGTGACGGCCTCGCGGTAGAAGCCGTCGAGACCTTCGCTGACCGCGTGCTCGATAACCGCGCCGCGGCCGATGCGCTGGTCGATGATCGGGGCGGGCACCTTGCCCTTGCGGAAGCCGGGGACCTGGATGTCCTGCGCGATGTGCGTGTAGGCGTGCGTGATGGACGGCTTCAACTCGTCCGGGGTGACCGTGATGTGCAGCTTCACCCGGGTGGGGCTGAGCTTCTCGACGGTGGTGGTGACCATGCCTGTTCGTTCTCCTCGTGTTCGGCCGCGCGCACGCTGCCGGGGTCTGGGTATCGGGGGCCGAAGTCGCAGCGCGGCAGGAGATGAACCTGAGGCATCCGCCACCCCGCGACCCTCCACGTTCCGCGCAGGGTGCCGCGCAAGGTTCCGCGCAGGATTCCGAGCAGCGGCGGGGAGCACAACGGCCGATCATCGAGTCTATCGGATGAACGGGTCCCGCCCTCTGCCCCCCGGCGCACCTCAGCCTCTTTGACCGCGAAGCTCGCCCACGTGGACGGCGCAATTCCGGTGGCCACGAGGCGGCAGCACGGTGTCTGCTCCCGAGTCGGCGGAATCAGGCCGCCGGGCGGGGCTCGACATTGGAGTTGAACCGGTCCGCAATCTGCGTGATCTCTGCGTGATCTCGTCGAGGTCGTCTTCGGGAAAGAGGGCCTCCGGTGCGCCGTGGTCGATGAACGGCGAGTCGTAGAGCCGCCCGATGTCCATGCGGCCGTTGCGAGTGGACTTGTCTTCGTTGTGGGGATTACCGGCTTCTGCCGGGCGAACTCCACCGACAACGACAGCCCGCGCAGTCGCTCTCGCAGCTGTTCGATCTCGGCGAGCGTCGCATCCACCCGCCCGTCATCGTCGGCGACGCGGGCGATGAGGTCGAGGTGAGCGGCGACGGCGGAAATGCTCGCCTTGCCGACGCGCTGCGCGGCGATGTCCTGGATCGTCCGCCGCAGCCACTTCCGGTGCGCGGCGTCGCCATCGCGCACGTCGGACGGAATCGTGGTCGCTGTGCGGCGGAGCATCCCCCGGATGCCGCCGCGGGCGACCGGGGCCTGTCGGAGCCATCTCCTACAATCGCCACAGGCCCCACCGGGGGCAGCACTCCGCAGCACGATACGACGAAGGAGTCGTCATGCCCGCAACCTCCACCAGCCACCGGGCCGACGTGCTCGTCATCGGCTGGGGGCTGGCGGGCCTCGTGGCCGCGGCCGAGGCATCCGCCGCCGGCAAGAGCGTCGTCATCGTCGATCAGGAGCCGCGCACGAACCTCGGCGGGCAGGCGTTCTGGTCGTTCGGCGGGCTCTTCTTCGTCGACTCTCCCGAGCAGCGCCGCATGGGCATCAAGGACTCCCTCGACCTCGCCCGTCAGGACTGGTTCGCCACCGCCGGCTTCGACCGCGGCGACGACCACTGGCCGAAGCAGTGGGCCGAGGCCTATCTGCACTTCGCGCGCGGCGAGAAGCGCGCCTGGCTGCGCGAGAAGGGCGTCGGGTTCTTCCCTGTCGTCGGCTGGGCGGAGCGCGGCGGCTACACGGCGACCGGCCCGGGCAACTCCGTGCCACGGTTCCACATCACGTGGGGCACCGGCCCGGGAATCGTCGCGCCGTTCCAGGCGGAGGTCGAGCGGGGCGAGGCCGCGGGGCGCATCACGATCCTCCCCCGCCACAGGGTGACCTCTCTCACCCTGGCTGACGGAACGGTGACCGGCGTGAGCGGCGACATCCTGGTGCCCTCCGGCGCCGCCCGCGGCGTCGCGACCTCGCGCGACGCCGTGGGTTCGTTCGAGATCTCCGCGGGCGCGACGATCGTCTCCTCGGGCGGTATCGGTGGCAACCACGACCTCGTGCGCGCGCAGTGGCCCGCGCGCCTGGGCACTCCCCCGCAGGCGATGATCTGCGGCGTACCCGCCTACGTCGACGGGTCGATGCAGCCGGTCGCGGCTTCAGCCGGGGCGCGCCTCATCAACGGCGACCGCATGTGGCACTACGTCGAAGGCATCCAGAACGGGGACCCGGTGTGGCCGCGCCACGGCATCCGGATCCTCCCCGGCCCGTCCTCGATTTGGCTGGATGCCACCGGCGGGCGCCTGCCCGCACCGCTGTTCCCGGGGTTCGACACGCTCGGCACGCTCGCGCACCTGCGTCAGACCGGTCACGACCACTCCTGGTTCGTGCTGTCGCACCGGATCGTCGAGAAGGAGTTCACGCTCTCCGGCAGCGAGCAGAACCCCGACCTGACCGGCAAGGACGTGCCACTGCTCGTGCGCTCGCGCCTCGGCAAGGGCGCCGCCGGGCCGGTGCAGGCCTTCCTCGACCACGGGGCCGACTTCGTCGTGCGCGAGACGCTCGACGAGCTGATCGCGGCGATGCGCGCGCTGCCGGGCGGCGAGGCGCTGGATGCCGAGAGCGTGCGCCGCGAGGTCGAAGCGCGCGACCGAGAGCTGGACAACGACTTCACGAAGGACGCGCAGGTCGCCATGCTCCGCTCTGCGCGCGCCTATCGCGGCGACCGGCTCGTGCGCACCGCGGCACCGCACAAGATCCTCGACCCTGCCGCCGGACCGCTGATCGCGGTGAAGCTGCACGTGCTCACGCGCAAATCGCTCGGCGGCATCGAGGCCGACCTGTCCGGCCGCGCCCTCGGCCCGGGCGGAGCCCCCGTGCCGGGGCTGTATGCGGCTGGCGAGGCATCCGGGTTCGGCGGCGGCGGCATGCACGGCTACCGCGCGCTGGAGGGGACGTTCCTCGGCGGATGCCTGTTCTCCGGCCGCGTCGCGGGGCGCGCGGCAGCCGCCGCCGTCTGAGTCGGCCGGGATGGGGCGCGAGAGCCCCGTGGACGTTGAGCGAGCGCAGCGAGACGAAACGCTCCGAGACGGCTCACCCCGTTTCGACTCGTCGCTCCGCTCCTCGCTCAACGACCGGGGTGCCACGTTGCGTCGATGGATTCGGGCTCAACGACCGGAGAAGACTTCTCGGGCGCGACCGCTCAGAGCCAGTTCTTCGCCTTGAAGATGCGGTACAGGGTGAACGCGAAGCCGCCCATCGCCAGCAGCGCCAGGGGATACCCCCAGGGCGAGTGGAGCTCGGGCATGGCGTCGAAGTTCATGCCGTAGATGCCGGTGATCAGCGACGGCGCGAAGATGATCGCGGCCCAGCTGGAGATCTTCTTGGCCTGCTCGGTCTGCGCGAGGCTCGTCTCGGTGAGCCGCTGCATCTTGTCGTTCTGCACCTGGGCGACGAGCGTCGT
Organism: Microbacterium sp.; assembly: GCA_047605005.1. Lineage (GTDB taxonomy): Bacteria > Actinomycetota > Actinomycetes > Actinomycetales > Microbacteriaceae > Microbacterium. The sequence continues at coordinate 8,711 of JASGGN010000038.1, read as the reverse complement.
GTGCACGGTGAGCGCGTTCTGCAGGGTCTGGCGGAACTCGTCGACTTTCTCGTTCACGCGGATGACGTGGTCGAGCACATCGCGCAGCGACCGGCGCAGCTCGAGCGCGACCGGGTCTCCGGGGGTGTCGGCGTCCACTCCCGCGGCCTCGGCGAGGCCTGCGCGCATGGTCGTGATCATGCCGACGAGCGGACGCACCGCCCGCTGGAAGTCCATGACCTCGCCGGACAGGTCGTAGATGCGCCTGGCGACCGCCTCGTCGCCGTTGAACAGCTGGGCCTCGATCTCGTCGATGTCGTTCTCCAGCCCCGCCACGACCGGGTCGTACTCGTCGACGACCTGATCGAGGATCGCGTAGCAGACGCCGAGCGGGCCGCGGGCCAGCAGCGCGGGGTCGCGCTCCAGGCGAGCCCGGATGCGAGCGAGGTCGGGCACTTCGGCATGCCGCACCACGATCACGAAGTCGTCGCCGATGAACAGGTGGATCTCGCCGAACTCCACGCGCTCCTCGGTGTCGAGGTAGCGCGCCGGTCGCAGCACGAGAAAGCGCTGATCGCCGTATCGGTCGATCTTCGCGCGCTGATGGCCGCGTACGGCGTCCTCGACCGCGAGGTCGTGCAGATCGAACTCGCGCGCGACGACGTCGAGCTCCGCGGCATCGGGACGGTACAGGCCGATCCAGGCGAAGCCGCCCGGCGCGGCATGGAGGGCCTCGAAGGTCTCGTCGAGGCTTCGCGGCGTGGCCACCCGGTACCCGCCGGCGTACACAGCATTCCCGATCACCGTCACGGCGTCATCCTCGCATGCCGCCGTGCCCGGTCGCGCGAACGGCGGTGAGCCCTGCGCGTGTCGGCCCCCTGTGCGGCTCGCGCAGCTTGTGCAGCACATGGCCGCGTCTCAGGCTCAGCCGGGTCCACGGCCCGGCGCGAAGCACCCTCGCCCGCTCGCTCTCGCCGAGGAACCCCAGGCAGAGTGCGGCGAACGCGACGCCCGCGGGAAGGCCCGCCGCTTCCGGGGCCGGCACGCTCCACACCGCGACGCGCACAGCGCGCACGGCGTCCTCCCCGGCATCGACCGGAACCGCGCGGGCGACCTCGGCCACACCCCGGTCGGCGACGGCGCGGAGAACATCCGAACCCAGGGTGTCGACCTCGACCCACCCCGTGCGCGGCGGCGAGATCCCCGCCCAGGCTGCCGAGACGCCCGACTCCGGAAGGTCGATCGCGGTGGGGTCGTCGGCGCTCGCGGTGAGCCGCGTGGCATCCACGACGAGATCGCACACCAGCTCGGCATCCACCCGCGCGGCGCGCATGCCGAGGACGGTCGGGGTCGCCTCCAGCAGCGTGCAGGGCGCGAGCGGCGCGCTGGTGACCGTGAGCGTCCCGCCCCGGGCCCTCAGGTGCAGGGCGCCGTCGCCGAGGCGCGCGCTGCGTTCGGCGAACACGAGCACGTCGGCCGCGGAGGCGGCATCGGGGAAGAGCAGGCGGGGCGGCATCCGACCTAAACTACCAACCGGTGCCGAAACGGGCACCGGAACCGATGCGCCCGCGCGGCGGGACCCGGCGTTCTCGTCCGAGGGAGCAGAATGGCCGATTCAGCCAGTCCGGAGAAACGAGCCACCGACCCGGTGGCGACGATGCTCGACATCCTCGACCTCGACGTCCTCGACCTCGACCTCGACACAGGCGCGGCGCGAACCACGGAGGACATCTTCACCGGCAGATCGCACACGATGCCGATGGGCCGGATCTTCGGCGGCCAGGTCCTCGCGCAGGCGCTCGTCGCCGCTGACCGCACGACGGATGCCGACCGCATCCCGCACTCGATGCACGGCTACTTCCTGCGGCCCGGCGACGCCTCCCGCGGCATCACGCTGGCCGTCGACCGCATCCACGACGGCCGTTCGTTCTCGACGCGCCGCACGCAGGTGTTTCAGAACGGCGTGCCGATCTTCTCGATGATCGCCTCGTTCGAACACGAGTCGCCGGGGCTCGATCATCAGGCCGCCCCGCCGGAAGGCATCCTGCCGCCGGAACAGGCACAGGACCGGCAGGCCGCAGCGCTGCATCCCCTTTCGCGCCGGCAGCTGATCGACAGTCCCATCGAGGTCGTTCACGCCGAGGGCGCCATCTACGAGCGGGTTCCCGACGAGCGGGTGCCGCATCAGAACGTCTGGCTGCGCACACGGCGGCCGATCGGCGACGACCCCGCTGTGCATCGCGCGGTGCTCGCGTATATGAGCGACATGACGATCCAGGAGCCGGTGCTGCGCGCCCACGGGGTGCCGTGGGCACAGCCCGGGCTGCGTCTTGCCAGCCTCGACCACGCGATGTGGTGGCATCGGCCGGCACGGGTCGACCAGTGGCTGCTGTACACCCAGTCCTCGCCCAGCGCGCGGGCGGGCCGCGGGCTGTCAACCGGCCGCATCTTCACCCGCGAGGGCGTGCTGGTCGCGACCGTCGCACAGGAGGTCATGGTGCGCGTCCCCGCAGCGCCGTAGCGAAAGCGAGCTGCGCGGGTTCCGGCGTCAGCGGCGCGTGAACGCGATCGGCTCTCCGAGGTGCGGCGTCCAGGCATCCCGCATCCGCGGCGACAGGCGTGCGGGGCGGAACGTGCGCGCATCGACGATCACGACGATCGAGGATGCCCGGGCGTAGAGCTTCTGCTCGTCCGGGCCGGCGGGGCTGAAGACCTCATAGCAGACCTCGACGCTCGAGCCGCCGAGCTTGCCGAACCACAGCTGGACATCGAGCGGATCGCGTCCGTAGGGCACAGGAGCCAGGTACTCGATCTCCTGCCGTGCGATGAGGGTCACCGCCTCGGCATCCGCTCCCGGGTCGATCACGGCGGTCCCCGGCGCCTCCTCCCCCGCATGAGGCGCCCAGAACACGCGCACACGGGCCTCTTCGAGGAGCTTCAGCATCGTCGCGTTGTTGACGTGGTTGAACGCGTCGAGGTCGCCCCAGCGCAGGTGGATCGGAACGTGGATCCGCTCAGTCACGGGTGAGCTTGCGATAGGTCGAACGGTGCGGGTTCGCGGCATCCGGCCCGAGCCGCTCGATCTTGTTCTGCTCGTACGCCTGGAAGTTGCCCTCGAACCAGTGCCACGTGTCGGGGTGCTCTTCGGTGCCCTCGTAGGCGAGGATGTGCGTCGCGATGCGGTCGAGGAACCAGCGGTCGTGGGTGATCACGACGGCGCAGCCGGGGAACTCCAGCAGCGCGTTCTCCAGCGACTGCAGGGTCTCGACGTCGAGGTCGTTGGTCGGCTCGTCGAGCAGCAGCAGGTTGCCGCCCTCCTTGAGGGTCAGCGCGAGGTTCAGCCGGTTGCGCTCGCCGCCGGAGAGCACGCCGGCCTTCTTCTGCTGGTCGGGGCCCTTGAACCCGAACTTCGAGACGTACGCGCGCGAGGGGATCTCGGTCTTGCCGACCGTGATGATGTCCAGGCCGTCGGAGACGACCTCCCACAGCGTCTTGTTCGGGTCGATGTTCGCGCGGCTCTGGTCGACGTAGCTGATCTTGACCGTCTCGCCGATCTTCAAGTCGCCGCCGTCGAGCGGCTCCAGGCCGACGATCGTCTTGAAGAGCGTCGTCTTGCCGACGCCGTTGGGTCCGATGACGCCGACGATGCCGTTCGGCGGCAGGCTGAAGCTCAGCCCGTCGATGAGCGAGCGGTCGCCGAAGCCCTTCTGCAGCTTCTTCGCCTCGATCACGATGCTGCCCAGGCGCGGGCCCGGCGGGATCTGGATCTCCTCGAAGTCGAGCTTGCGCGTGCGCTCCGCTTCGGCCGCCATCTCCTCGTAGCGGGCGAGGCGCGCCTTCGACTTGGCCTGACGGCCCTTCGCGTTGGAGCGCACCCAGTCCAGCTCCTCCGCGAGGCGCTTGGCGAGCTTGGCGTCCTTCTTGCCCTGCACCTCGAGACGCTGGGCTTTCTTCTCCAGGTAGGTCGAGTAGTTGCCCTCGTAGGGATAGAGGTGCCCGCGGTCGACCTCGGCGATCCACTCCGCGACGTTGTCGAGGAAGTACCGGTCGTGGGTGATCGCGATGACGGCGCCGGGGTACTTCTGCAGGTGCTGCTCGAGCCACAGCACGCTCTCGGCGTCGAGGTGGTTGGTGGGCTCGTCCAGCAGCAGCAGGTCGGGCTTCTGCAGCAGGAGCTTCGTCAGCGCGACGCGACGCTTCTCACCGCCGGAGAGGTTCGTGACCGGCTCGTCGCCGGGCGGCGTGCGCAGCGCGTCCATCGCCTGCTCGAGCTGGGAGTCGAGGTCCCATGCGTCGGCGGCGTCGATCTCCTCCTGGAGCGTGCCCATCTCCGCCAGCAGGGTGTCGAAGTCGGCATCGGGGTCACTCATGAGGGCCGAGATCTCGTTGAAGCGGTCGACCTTCGCCTTGATCGCGATGCCGTCCTGGATGTTCTCGAGCACGGTCTTGCTGTCATCGAGCTCGGGCTCTTGCATGAGGATGCCGACACTGAACCCGGGCGACAGTTTTGCCTCGCCGTTGGAGGGAGTGTCGAGCCCCGCCATGATCTTCAGGATCGTCGACTTTCCGGCCCCGTTCGGGCCGACCATTCCGATCTTCGCTCCCGGCAGGAACGCCATCGTGACGTCGTCGAGGATGAGCTTGTCGCCCACCGCCTTGCGGGCGCGGACCATGGAGTAGATGTATTCGGCCATAACGCGCCAAGTCTACGCGGCTCTCCGTGGCAGGCCGGGTCGGGGCGGGGTGGGGTGGGGTGGGTCGGGCTCACCAGTCGATGGTTCGCGTCTGCCCGATCAGGCAGGTACCGCCGGGGACGATCGGCATCACGAGCGCTGTGGGTGCGGCAATCGACGGCCCCACCTGTCCGACGAGGCATTCTTCCCCCCAGCGCACCGAGAACTGGATGGAGTCTGCCGGGTTCCCGACGCTCGTGAGATCGTTCGTGACCTCCATGTCCGCCTTCTCGAAGCCCGCGGCCACGAGCGCGTCGATGTACGCGCGACCCTGCACCGCGGCATCCGTGGCGGCCACAGCGTTCATGACCTCGGTGAACAGGGGGAGGTTGTCGGCGGCCGTCCCGTCCGGGACCAGCACCGGCGTCGCTGTCGCTGTCGCTGTCGAAGCGGCGGTCGATGTCGAAGGTGAGGGTGAGGAGCTCGGGTCCGTCGTGGCCGCGCATCCGGTCGCGAAGAGCGCACCCACGATGATCAGGGTGCTCGCCAGGCGAGGCGCGACGAAGGCGGAGCGGAGCACGCGTCGAGTCTATGTCCCCGGCGACGGGCGCCCGCCGAACGTTCCTCCCTCAGAAGGGCGTCATGTCGTCTCCGAGGATCGCGGCGGAGACGAGTTCGCCCCGGCGCAGCTCCCGCGCCGCCGCGTCGAGGGCGGCGGATGCCGCCGGCGCACCCGCCGAGGCATCCGCACCCGGGACCGACCAGGCATCCACGCCCACGGAGGTCATCACGCCCACGGAGGCGTCCTCCGCCGGGGGTGCCTCGGAGACGTTCCCGGAGGGTGCGTCTTTGACGAAGGTCGTCGTGCCGAAGAGGAGGTCGGGTCCGAGGCTTGTCGCGTCGATGTCGACGCTGGTGCCGCTGCGCCCGTTGACCTCCCAGGTGCGCACCTTGAGCCGGCCCACCACGATGACGCGTTGCCCCTTCTGGAGGGAGCTCAGCGCGTGTTCGGCGAGACGGCGGTACGCGGCGACGCTGTAGAAGTTGGTGTGGATGTCCTTCCACGTGCCGTTCTCGAGGCGGCGTTCTGTGCTCGCGAGTCCGAAGGTGGCCATGGCCACCCCCGAGGCGCTTCCCCGGCGCTCCGGCGGCGAGGTGAGGTTGCCGGTGACGACGATCAGGTCTGACATGAGATTCCTTTCTCCGATGCGACCGCAGCGGTTGTGCGGCGGCCCCGGCGTCCACGTGCCCTTCTGGACGCCGGGGCACGCTCAGCATCGCGGGATCGCGGCCGGCGAAAGCGCCCGAAGCGCGGATCTGTGGATCGATCGGACAAACACGACGTTGGGGAGGAGGCGATAAAGCGGCCGGCACACACTCGCGATCGCTCAGGTAGCCCCGTGGCGCCACGCCACCGGGCGCCCGCACCCATGTCCGAGGTCGCACATATGTTCTCTCGAGGAGGGAGATCATGACACTCATCGATATGCAGACGAGCAGAGAGGTCCGCGGGCTGACGCTGCGCGCCGTCTCCGATTCGAGATCGCGCCTGCTCGATCGCGCCGGCCGCATCCTCGGGCACGTGCGAACGGAGCCCACGAACGCGGGAGCGCGCTTCCACGCCGAACACTTCGACCCGGCTCGCAGACGACTGCGAGAGGTGGGGGCGTTCTGGAGCCTCGACGAGGCCGTGGAGTGCTTGCGCTACCTGCGGTGACGACCGCCTCACACGATCGCTTCGGCCACGTCTTCGGCGGACGAAGGAGCGGCCGATCGCACCGTGGGCCATTGGCGCACGAGCACCTCGACCGCGCGCCGGAGGTCGTTGGCGGGCACGGTGAACGGGATGCGCAGGTGCTGATCGTGCGCCCCGTCGACGGCGAAACGCGAGCCCCCAGAGAGATACACGCCCTCGCGTCGGGCGGCCAGGACCAGGCCCGAGCCGAGCGGCGCGTCGAGCCGCACCCACAGCGACAGCCCCCCTGCCACAACCGGCACACGCCAGGCGGGCAGGTCGCGAGCGAGGGCCTGCACGAGGGCGTCGCGCCCGTTCCGCAGCAGCTGCGCGCGCTGCGTCAGGATTTCCGGCATCCGCGCGAGCGCGCGCACCGCGACCGCCTGCTCGAACTCGGGCGTGCCGAGGTCGCGTGGTGGACGGGCGGCGATGAGGCGGGCCACGAGGCGGCTTTCCGCGCGGATCCAGCCGATCCGCAATCCTCCCCAGACGGTCTTGCCGAGCGATCCGACACGGATGACGTCGGCGGCGGGCGCACCCGCGAACGCGAGCCCCGCGGGCGTTTCATCGATCGCGACCTCGGCTATCGTGTCGTCCACGATCAGAGTGCTGCCCGAGCGCGCGGCAGCCGTGTCGAACGCCGCTTCATCGGTGAGATCCATCGATCGCCCGGTCGGGTTCTGGAATCGCGGCATGAGGTATGCCAGTTTCGGCACCGTGCGGGCGAAGGCCTGCGTCGCACGGTCGAGATCCCATCCGTGATCGGTCGTGACGGGAACGCCGACGAGACGTGCACCGGCGAAGCGCAGGGCCTCGGCGGCGTGCGGATAGGTCGGCGTCTCGATGAGCGCCCGGTCGCCTCGCCGCAGGAGCACCTGCGCGAGCAGGTTGATCGCCGACTGCGCTCCCGTCGTCACGATCACCTGCTCGGGTGTCGTCGGCACGCCGAGGGATCCATAGCGCGCGGCGATCGCCGTGCGCAGCGCGAGCGAGCCACGGACGTCATAGCCGGGACGCGCGACGAGCGAGGCGGCCTCGGCCGCGGCATCGGTCATGAGACCCGCCAGGCCCGGCCACGCGGGAGGGCTCGCCTGCTGCAGGTCGATGGCATCCGGCGAGGACGCGAAGCGACCCGGTTCGCGGGCTCCTTGCGGAACCGTGACGCTCCCCGACCCGCGCAGGCTCTCGATGTGGCCCGACTCTCGCAGTCTCCGGTACGCTGCCGCAACGGTCGTGCGGCTCACGTGCAGCGCGGCGGCCAGCTCGCGCTCCGCGGGAAGGCCGGTGCGCGCGACGATCCGGTTGTCGAGGCACAGCAAGCGGATGCCGTCAGCGAGAGCCTCGTACGCCGGTTCGCGCGTGCGCCAACCGCCGAGGGCAGCCGCGAGCGCCCGGGCGGAGAGGCGGGAGTCCATGCAGCCACGATAGTCGAATTGGACTTCTCTCATCAGTCCACATTGGTCCCACGCCACGCTGGCAGGCACTGGAATGGAGGCATGCCTCGTCGTCTCGCGCAGCTTCTCATCGGCCTCGTCCTCTACGGGGTCGGGTTAGCCTTCATGGTGCGCGCCGGCATCGGGCTGGACCCGTGGACAGTCTTGGCGCAGGGCATTGAACGGCAGACGGGCATCGGCATCGGCTGGGTGACCAATGCGCTCGGGCTCAGTGTGCTCTTGCTGTGGATCCCGCTGAGGCAGCGTCCGGGTATCGGCACGGTCGCCAACGTCCTCCTGGTGGGGACGGCGATGCAGGCATCGCTCCTCGTGGTCCCGGTCGTCTCCGGGTTCGGCTGGCAACTGGTCACCTTCGCGATCGGCATGGGCACCGTTGCGCTCGCGTCGGGCCTCTACCTCGGCAGTGATCTCGGCCCGGGTCCGCGCGACGGGCTGATGACGGGGCTGAACTCGCGCCTGGGCTGGCCGATCTGGGTGAGCCGCTCGATCGTGGAGGCGAGCGTCCTCGTGACCGGCTGGGCGCTCGGCGGCACCGTCGGCATCGGCACTCTCGCGTTCGCGCTGTGTATCGGCCCGCTGGTTCAGATCGCGTTGCCGCCGTTCGACCTGCGACGCGTCTCAGCGCGCCGCGGGTCGAAGAGGAGCCACTCGACGCTCAGCTGACGAGAGGAAGGCAGCGCCGGATACCACGATCATGAGCCGTCGGTGCCATCGCGAAGTCTCGGCGGCGAAGCGCGCAGCACGAAGCCCCGCACCGCCTTCTGCGGCATGACGGCTCAGCAACGGAGCCCGTCGAGCACGACACGCAACACGACGTCCGCACGCACAGCCCCCGGCGCGCTCCGCAGCGCGTGGGCAAGCCCGCAGAGG
>JASGGN010000037.1:0-19150 GCA_047605005.1 Microbacterium sp. | reverse complement strand
CGTTCGTCCAGTTCTCGTAGCGCACGCGCATGAAGTCGGGATGCCAGTGCATTCCCCGCCCGAGCTCGATGAGCTTCTCGCGCAGCGCGGCGTCGCGCGCCCCGTTGCGCAGGTACCACTGACGCGTCGAGACGATCTCCAGCGGCCGATCGCCCTTCTCGTAGAACTTCACGGGGTGGCTGAAGGGCTTGGACACCTCCAGCAGCTCGCCGGATGCGGTCAGCAGCTCGACCATCTTCTTCTTCGCGCTGAAGACCGTCAGGCCCACGAGCTCGGCGTAGGCGGCCTTGGCGGCATCCGTCACGAGCACCTCCGGCGCGTCGGGCAGCACGCGCCCGTCGGGCCCGAGGATCGTGCGGTTGGGGAGGTCGAGCTCGCGCCACCACACGACGTCGGTGACGTCGCCGAAGGTGCAGATCATCGCGATGCCCGAACCCTTGTCCTGCTGGGCGAGGGGGTGCGCGAGGATCGGGACCTCGACGTCGAAGATCGGGGTGCGCACGGTCTGGCCGAAGTGGGGCTGATAGCGCTCGTCGTCGGGGTTCGCGACGAGTGCCACGCACGCGGCGAGGAGCTCTGGCCGCGTCGTCTCGATGTGGATGTCGCCCGTGCCGTCGCTCTTGTGGAACGCGATGCGATGGTAGCTCGCCTGCTGCTCGCGGTCTTCGAGCTCGGCCTGCGCGATCGCGGAGCGGAAGTCGATGTCCCACAGGGTCGGGGCGAGCGCCTGGTAGGCCTCGCCGCGGGCGAGGTTGCGCAAGAACGCGAGCTGGCTCGTGCGGATCGTGTCGTCGGAGATGGTGCGGTAGGTCTGGGTCCAGTCGACCGACAGCCCGAGCTGGCGGAAGAGGTTCTCGAACTGCTTCTCGTCCTCGATGGTCAGCTGCTCGCACAGCTCGATGAAGTTGCGCCGGCTGATCGGCACCTGGTCGGCAGGGCGCAGGCTCTTCGCGTCGCCGTGGAACGGCGGCTCGAAGCCTTGTGTGTAGGGGAGCGAGGGGTCGCAGCGCACGCCGTAATAGTTCTGCACGCGGCGCTCGGTGGGCAGGCCGTTGTCGTCCCAGCCCATCGGGTAGAAGACGGTCTTGCCGCGCATGCGCTCGAAGCGCGTCTTGATGTCGGTGTGCGTGTAGCTGAAGACGTGACCGATGTGCAGAGACCCGGATGCCGTCGGCGGGGGAGTGTCGATCGAGTAGACACCCGCGCGGCCGGTGGCCTTTGCGGCATCCCGGTCGAACAGGTAGGTGCCCTGTTCCGCCCAGACGGCGTCCCACTTCTGCTCGAGGCCTTCCAGGGCGGGCTTGTCGGGAATCTGCGTGTTCGGGATCTGCGCGTTCGACATGGGAATCTCCTCGAGCGATATGTGCGGCACTGTGTGAGCGTGCCTGAGTGTGGGTGGTGGGTCGATTCTATCCTTTGCGCGGGTGGCGGCGGGGTCCCGCGAGGTTCGCGCTCAACGGTCGTTGAGCGAGCGCAGCGCGTCGAAACGTGCGCACCGGGCGGTGCTGGCATCCGTCTCCGAGATGCTTACGACCTTTCGACTCGGGCGCTGCGCGCGCTCGCTCAACGACCGCGAGGGCGCCTGCGGGGCGACCGAGGGGCGCCTGCGGCACCCTCGCGGGGCGCCCGGTGGGTGTCGGACAGCCGCCGGACGATTCAGGCAGCAGGCCGGTAGTCGAAGCGGCGGCGGGCGGCCGGGCGCGGGGTGCGTGCCGGGTCGACGGAGGCCGGCGGCAGCAGCCACACGGCGGCGTCGGTTCCAGAGCCGTCGATGCGGATGTCCCACCCTTGGTCGTGGATCAGGTGGTGGCAGGAATCGCAGACGAGGCATCCGTTGTCGAGATCGGTGGGTCCGTCATGGGACCACCATCGGATGTGGTGGACTTTGGATCTGCCGGGGGGTGCCCCGCATCCGACGCACCCGCCATCCCGAGTGGCGATGGCGAGCTTCTGGTCGGGGCTGAACAGGCGACGTCTCTTTCCCCAGTCGAGGATGGTGCTGTCGGAGCCCATGACCCACGGGATGATGCCGCCTCCCGCGGCCAGGCGGCGGGCGGTGCCGATGCTGATGGGCTGGTGGATGCCGTCGATGGTGGCGATGCCGGTCTGGTTCTGGAGGTCGTCGAGGGTGAGTCGGACGATGACGGTGGCGCCCGGCAGGGACTGCCCCGTGCGGTCGCATCCGGTGTAGTGCTCGCAGATCGCCAGCAGTGCTTCTGCCTGCATGACGGGGATGGGTCGGGGAGGGAGACCGTTGCCGCGCGTGTTCTCGTCGCGTTGCCGGTTCAGCTCTGCGGTGACCATTGCCTCGATCAGACACAGGATGGGGGCACCTCGCGCGGGGTCGAACGCCCCGTCGAGGAGGATCATTCCGGTCTTGTCCTGCCGGACGTTCAGGAAGGTCCGTTCGCGGAGCTCTTCTTCTTTCGGCTCCACGCCGTCCGGGTCGAGGTGTGCCTCTGCGCGCAGGAGGATCTTCTGCAGGGCTGCGAGGTCGAGCCCCACCGCTTGGCCGACCAGAATCTGCTCTGCGGCGTCGAGGTCTTCGTAGCGGACGCGGTCGCTCATCCCGTCGAGGAGCCGGATGATCGCCGCGGCGGCATCCCGCCCGAGCCTGCCGGAGGTGACGGCGGCTCCGACGTGCGGGTGCCGGGCCGGCGCCGCCTCTCCGGACAGGAGCAGCCGTGGCGCGACCGCATCTCCGACCTCGACGAGTTTCGCCGCCTCACCGTTTGATGTTCCGAGGGTCGCGGCGATCATCGAGGTGGCGTTGCGGTGCCCCTGTTTCTTGGCGAGCGAGTCCGCGCCGAGTTCCGGACGGGACTGCCGGGAGACCTCGGCGGCGACCTGCACCGCGGCGGCATCCAGTAGGCGCCGCGCCTGACCGAGAAGGCGGGTCAGCTCCGCGAGGCGCCCCGGCTCGCATCCTTCGACCCTCTCCTCCGGCCACAGCTCACCGAGCGCGGCGACTGCGTCGGTCAGGGTGCCCAGTGGAGAAGTCATGTTCTCATTGTACGCGTCGAAGGCATCAAATACTAGTATATATATTCGACTTGACTTGTTGCTCGACCGGAGGAGATGCACACAGCCGCCGTGTGATCTCGGGCTCGTGCCCTGTCGTGAACAGCGCGCGGAGCAGCTCGGAGGGGCCGTCGGGGAAGGGCGGTATCGCCTCCGCGTCCGGCTCAGTCTGGCCAGCGCGACCTCGTCGCTGCATATGCCTGCGCAGACGATCATGCTCCGGCTCTACGCGGCACCGCCCACCGCGATCGTGTCCCCTGGCACGGACTGCACCGCCGGGGGTTCCACCGGGGGTGCGCCGCCTGACCTCCGCGACGTCGGCGACACCGGCAGAGAGGCGAGAGAGACGGCCAGGGTGGATGCCAGGATCAGCGCGAACGCGGGGGCCAGCACGGTCCACGGGGCGCGCTCGACGTAGCCCATGCCTTCGCTGAGGATGAGTCCCCACTCGGGTGTCGGTTGGTGCGGGCCGAGCCCCAGGAAGCCGAGGGCGGCGAGCGCCAGGGCGATTCCGGGCAGGCGCAGCACGGCATGGCGCGACACCGGACCGACGATCGCGGGGAGCACGTGCCGGAACATCATGCGGGCACGACCCACGCCGAGCACCGGCAGCAGCGCGATGTGCGGCTGCGCTTTCGCCTCCACGACGAGTGCGGCGGCGTGTGCTGCGAGCGGCGCCCAGCTCACCAGGGCCACCGCGACGGCTGCACCGCCGATGGAAGGCCCCGCGACGGCGGCGACGATGAGGCCCGCGATGATCGGGGGCGCCGCGTTGGTGACCTCCAGGGGACCGGTGACGGCGCGGGGGAAGCACCCGAAACAGAGTCCGATCGCCAGGCACACCACGACGACCAAAGCCGCCGTGCCCAGCGTCGTGACGGCACCGTGCCCGACACGGGCGAGCAGGTCGCGGCCGAGCGCATCGGCACCGAACGGCAGCGCGAGACTCGGGGATTCGAGCCTGGCGCCTACCGCGGCATACGGGTCGCGCAGGAGCCCCGTGACCACGATGAGCACGAGCGCCGCGCCCGCGACGATCGGGACCATCAGGTCGCGGCGCCGACGGCGGATGTCGGGTGCGGGCATCGGCAGGCTTCCGAGGCGCAGGGCCGGTCCGAGCAGCATCCAGCGCAGGGCTGCGACGACCACGCCGGTCACGATCGCGAGCAGGAGCAGCAGCAGGATGCCGATCTGCAGCGCCGGAATGTCCTGCGACGCCGCGGCGCCCAGGGTCGCCCGGCCGAGCCCGGGGATCGCGAACACCTCCTCCACGGCGACCGCGCCGCCGGTGAGGCCGATGAGGGCGAGCCCGATCTGCCCGAGGATCGACGGCAGGGCGCGGTGGGCGACGGCGACCGCGATGCGGCGGTTGCCGAAGCCGGCCAGGCGCCACGTCGTGATCCACGTCTCCGCGAAGGTGGCGGTGACGGCATCCGCCATCAGTCGCCCGATGAGCCCTCCGGCGGGAAGGCCGAGGGCGAGCGCGGGGAGCACGGCGTAGGAGAGGCCGTTCCAGCCGTAGGGCGGGAACAGGCCGAGCCACACGGCCCCTATCACCAGCAGCACGGAGGCGAGAAGGAACTCCGGCAGTGCCGTGAGCGCGACCGCCGCAATCCCCGAGCCGCGCGTCGGCGTGCCGCGCAGACCGGCCTGCAGCGCCGGGGTGGCGATGAGCAGCGCGACGACGAGGGCGACGGTGATCGCGAAGGCCATGAGTGTGAGCGACACCCCGAGGGCTTCGACCATGCCCGGCAGCACGGGTTTGTTGTTGATCCAGGATCGGCCGGCGTCGCCGCGGAGCAGCCCGCCGAGCCAGTCCCCGAACACGGCCCAGGGCCCGCGATCGAGGCCGAGTTCGGCACGCACCGCGGCGAGCGCCTCGGGTGTCGCCTCCAGGTCGGCGTAGCGGGCACGCAGCACCGTGTATTCGGGGCTGCGCCCCGACAGCCACGGGAGCATGCCGACCAGGACGACCACCCCGGTGATCGCCAGCACGCGCGAGGCGCCGACGATCACGGGTGATGTGAGAGCGGCGCTGAGCCGTCGTCGCGGGCGTGCGGCACTCACCGGATGACGCTGCTCTGTGTGGTGATGAGCGTGCGCTCGCTCGGGTCACGGTCGACGCCGCTGACGCCGGCCGCTTCGCCCTGGATCACACGCTCGTGCAGCAGCGGGATCGCGGCGTTCTGGGACAGGATCGCCGCCTCTGCCTGCATGATCGCCGCGCGGCGTTCGTCTCCGGCATCCGTTTCGGATGCCTTTGCGATGAGCGCGTCGACCTCGGGGTCGCAGAACTGCGAGATGTTGAAGGTGCCGTCGCAGCTGAAGTCGCTCGCGAGGTAGGCGACCGGGTCGCCCGAGTCGATGATGGTCGCACGCGAGAGGATGAAGGCGTCGAAGGCGCCGTCCAGGGCGTCGGCCTCGATGAACTGGTACTCGCGCACGTCCTGCTCGACGATGAAGCCCGCCGCCTCGAGCTGCTGCTCGATCAACACGGCGACCTCGGGCAACTCGGCGCGGTCGGTGAAGGTGCCCAGCGAGATCGATACGCCATCGACCGTCGTCGGCGTCGTGGTGCCCGCCGCCAGCTCGTCCTCGTAGGCGGACGTGTCGCGCAGGTCGGCCGCCCACGGCAGCGCCGGGCCGAGCAGGCCCTCCGCGACGTCGGCGCGTCCTTCATACACCGTGGCGACGATCGTGGCGCGTTCGATCGCGGCGGCGGCCGCGGCGCGCACGGCGGGGTCGGCGAAGGGCCCCGACTCGGTGTTGAGGTACAGCGTGTTGGTGCGCGGCATCGGCACCTCGTGGATCAGCTCGGCTTCGATCTGCGCGACCTGGCCGACCGGGATCGCCTCGACGACGTCGGCGGTGCCGGTGCGCAGTGCCGCTGCGCGCGCGGTGCCATCCGGCACGAAGGTCACGTCAATGCCCGCTGCCGTCGCCGGCTCGCCCCAGTAGTCGTCGTAGCGGTCGAGGGTCGCTCCCGCGGTGCCGTCGACGTCGGTGAGCACGAACGGGCCGGTGCCGTGGCCCACCGGATCAACGACACCGTCGGCGCCGTATGCCGCTTCGGCGAGGATCGCCAGCTGAGGGCTCGACAGTCGCTGCGGCACGAGTGGATCGCGGTTCGCCGTCGTGACGATCACCTCGTCCCCGTCGGCGGTCGCGGTCAGCTCCACGCCGTTGAGAATGCGCGGCAGGGGGGATGCCTGAGCCGCTGCGGTCAGGGAGGCTGCGACGCGCTCGGCGGTGAGGTCGGTGCCGTCGTGGAAGGTGACGCCGGAGCGGATCGTGAAGCGCCACTCCGTATCGCTCACCTGCTCCCACGCGGTCGCCAGTCCCGGTTGGGCGTCGCCGTTGTCGTCGAGGACGACGAGGGTCTCCGCGGTGCTCCACCGCGAGAGCTTGAACGCGTCGTCGCTCAGGGGCGACAGTCCGCTGCGGGGTGGTTGCAGCATGGCAAGGGAGATGCGTGCGTCGTCACCGTCGGTGGCGGACGTGCTCGGCGCCGCGGCTGAGAAGCAACCGGTGAGGGCGAGCGCCACACTTCCGGCGAGGAGCAGCGCAGCGGCGCGGCGCGTGGCGGTGTGGGTAGCGCTGCGGGTACTGCGGCGGGGATTTCGGTTGCGGATCATCGGGTGTCTTCCTTGCTGTGTCGTGATTGTTTTCATGGGTGCGGAACGAGACGCGGAACGAGCCACGCGGAAAGCAGGGGCAGCGCGCTCAGGAGCGCCCACGGTGCGGCGGCGGCAGGTGATGGTGTTTCGGCGGCTGCATATAGCGCGCCGAGCAGGGTGTTGCCGAGCAGCACGGCGATGCCGCCGCATGTGGCGAGCAGTCCGTAGTACGAGCCCCAGGCGTGTTCGGGGGCGAAGCGCGGTACGAGCGAGAGCACGAGGGGCGTGAGCACGAGGTGGCCGAGCGCGAGCAGAGTGGTGGCCGCAAGCGCTGGCGCGAGAGCTGCCGGGCCGGATGCCGGGGCCATCGGCGCGGCGACGGCGAGCACCGCGAACGCGGCGGACAGGAGCACGTACCCGAGCCGCAGCGCCCGGACATCGCCGAGATGCCGTGCCGCCCGCGCGACCGGCAGTTGCAGGGCGATGGTGAGGATCGACGCCCAGGTGAACAGCAGCGCGAGGCCGCCGGCTCCGGCATCCGCCCGGTCGAGGGCGACGGGCAGGCCGAGGTAGAGCTGGTTGTAGGCGAGAAGGTTCACCGATGCGAGCACCGCGAGAGCGAGGAAACGACGGTCGCGGATCACCGCAAGGAGACGGTCCGGCCTTGCTCCTGCGCGGCGCGGAGCACGGTGGCTCGTGGTGAGGGCACTTCGGTTCGAGAACGTTCGCGGCGCACGGGGGAGGACCGCGGCGAGGACGAGCGCGACGAGGGCGAACAGGATCGCGCCCGTCGCGGCGACGGCGGGGAAGCCCCAACCGAGCAGCAGCGCCCCGAGCAGCGGCCCCAGCGCCGCGCCGCTCTCCCCGCACACCACCAGCAGCGCGAACAGGGTCGTGCGTGGGCGCTGCTCGATGGCATCCGCCCGCGCGACGAGGGTCTCCACGGCGGGGGAGAACAGGGCGCCGCCGAATCCGGTGAGCACCGTCGCGACGATGAACAGGGTCAGGCGCGTCTGGTCGGCGGTGGGGAGCGCCGACCAGCTCAGCAACGAGAAGCCGGTCACGCGCACCGCGCAGCCGACCAGGATGAGCGTGCGCGCGCCGAAGCGGTCGGCCAGGGCGCCGCCGAAGAGGAACATGCCCTGTTGCGCGGCGGTCCGCAGGCCAAGCACGAGTCCGACAGCGAGACCGCTGAGCGCGAAGTCGTCACGGAGAATGCCGGCGAGGAACGGCACGACGGCGAAGAACCCGATGTTGAAGAGCAGCTGGCTGCCGAGGAGGACGACGGGCCGCGGCACCGGGTCGCCGACGGGGCCGCGCGCGGTCGGCGGAGCGTCGAGGGTGTCGGTCACGGGTGGCTCTCTCGGCGTGAGGGGGTGGACGTGTTGGCGGGGCGGTGCGAGCTGGCCGGCCGAGGTTCGGCAGGGCGGCTCAGGCGGCGCGCAGGCGCGGCCGTGCGTCGAGGATTGCGCGGGTCGCCTCGTGCCGTGGGTTGGTGAGCAAATCGACGGTCGGCCCGTGCTCGACGATGCGGCCGCCGGCGAGAACACAGCACGTGCCGCACAGCAGCGACACCGCGTCGAGGTCGTGCGAGACGAACCCGACGCCCACGCCCTGCTCGCGCACGATCTGACCGAACAGTTGCAGCACCTCATCGCGCAGGGGCCGGTCCAGCCCGCTCACCGGCTCGTCGGCGAGCAGGATGCGTGCGCCGGTGGCCAGGGCGCGGGCGATCGCGACGCGCTGCGCCTGGCCTCCGGAGAGTTCGGCGGGCCTGCGCCGGAGCAGCCCGGCTGGCAGCCGCACGCCGTCGAGGGCACCGCGCGCGATCGCGCGGTGATCGCCGGGCACGCCGAGGCGGCGGAGCGGGTCGGAGACGAGCTGCTGCACCGTCATCCGCGGGTCGAGGCTCGTCGCGGGCTCCTGCGGGATGTACTGCACATGTCGGCGGAAGGCCCGGAGTGCCGCCGGCGAGCGGGAGGGCAGCGGGATGCCGCCGACGCGAACCTCACCGGCATCCGGACGCTCCAGACCGAGCAGGAGTCGCAGCATGGTCGACTTGCCCGACCCCGACCGCCCGACGATGCCGATCGCCGCGCCCGTGCCGATGCGGATGTCGAGGCCCGTGAGCACGTGCACGTGCTCGGATCGCCGCAGCACAGAGCCGCTGACGCGCCGGTAGCGGTGGCTGAGACCGACGGCTTCCAGCGCGGCGTCCGGGGCATAGGCGGCGTGTGGCTGTGCGGTGGTCATGCTGCGGCATCTTCCTGATGAATGCCGAAGTCCGGCCGCGAGCGGACGGCATCCACCAGCTCACGCGTGTAGGGATGCCGTGGGGAGGTCACGAGAGAGCCGAACGTGCCCTCCTCCACGATTCGGCCGCCCTGCAGCACGACCGCGCGGTCACAGATCTGCGAGGCTGCGGCGAGGTCGTGCGTGATGAACAGCAGGGCGAGCCCGGCGCGCTCGCGAGCAGCGGCGAGCGTGTCGAGCACGTGCGCCTGACTCACCACGTCAAGGGCGGTGGTCGGCTCGTCGGCGACGAGGAGCTTCGCCTCGCACGCCAGCGCGAGCGCGATGCACACCCGCTGGCGCTGCCCGCCGGAGAGCTCGGCAGGGTAGGAGCGCAGCACGCGAAGCGGTTCTTCGATGCCGCACGCCTCGAGCAGCTCGGCGGCACGGGACCGGGCGGCGTCGCGGGACAGCCCGCGCCGGTGCAGCGGCACGCGGAGCTGGGCGGCGACCCGCGCGAGAGGGTTCAGTGCGGCGGAGCTGTCCTGTCCCACCGCGGCGACGCATCCGGGTGGGCGCAGCGGTGACGACAGCTCGACCGGGGTGCCGTCGAGGGCGAGCTCTCCGGTCGCGTCGAGCAGTCGAGAGAGCCCACCGGTGATCGCCGCGGCGGTGAGCGACTTCCCCGAGCCGGAGTGGCCGATCAGGGCCACGCTCTCGCCCTCGTCGAGCGTCAGCGAGATGTCCTCGATGAGCGAGGTGTTCCCGGCGCGTACGTCGAGGTGCCGCAGCAGGAGGGCTTCAGGCATGGGCCTTCTCTTTCAGGGGATCGGTCGGATTTACAAATGATAATCATTCTCATCAATCTGAGCAAAACGCTCCTCGTGTCGCCGCGCCGCCGTGCTCCAGCGGAGGTATCAGAACCCTGGCGCGGCCGCTCCTGATGTCAGTGACACCCATCCACGAGGAGCGGGCCACTCGAGTCCGCCGACGATTGGGGAGAGGACCGACGATGACTCTGATCGCTGAGCCGAGCATCGCGCTCGACGAGACCACGACGGCCACGACGACGGATGCGCCGGAGGCCGCCGCCTTCGCGCCGCTGGCATCCGTTCTGGGGTTGGTACCCTTTCGCGACCCGCTGCGCATCCCACCGGTGTCGGACCTGACCACGCAGACGAAGCCGGTGAAAGTCCGCGCGATCAATGCGCGTGTGCGGCTGCATTCCCAGTTGCCGGAGACGGCGATGTGGACCTACGAGGGCACGTTCCCGGGGCCGACCCTCGTCACCCGGCGGGGGCACCGGCTGACGATCGAGTGGGCGAACCGCCTCCAGGGCACGGTCCCGCTGACCGGTGTCAGCACCTCGACTCTCGCCGATGCCGCCGTGCCCGGCTACCGCGACAGCGCAGGGGAGCTTCAGGCGGGATGCCGCCTCATGGACGGCGTGGACCCGGTGGTGCCGTGGATGATCGTCCACCTGCACGGTTCGCTGACGAACGGCTGGAACGACGGCTACTCCACCCAGGCGATCAGCGCGGGCTCCTCGCCGTGGACGGAGTACCCGAACCGGCAGGAGGCGACCGCCCTGTGGTACCACGACCACGCCATGGACATCACGCGGTTCAACGTGCACGCGGGCCTCGCCGGTATGTACCTCATCCGGGACGACAACGAGGCCGCCCTGCGCCTGCCTCGCGGTCGGCGCGAGATTCCGCTGGTGATCCGCGACGTCAACCTCGACACCGACCCCGCCACCGGCGCGCTCAACGGCCAGCTCCTGTACAAGGTCGGGCGGATCGACCAGCCGCTGCAGCCCGGGCAGACCGAGCCCGACTCCGCCGAGATACCCGTGAGCGGCCCCTTCACGATGGTCAACGGGGTGATCTGGCCCCACCTCGACGTGGCGCCGGCGTGGTACCGGTTCCGGCTGCTGAACGCATCCAACTCCCGTCAGTACACGCTCGGCCTGGTGGACGAAAACGGCAACGACGTGAGCTCGGCGGTGCGCATCATCGGAACGGACGGGGGTCTTCTGCCCAAGGCGGCGCCGGTTCCGGCGGCAGGACTCCCGATGCACTCCTCGGAGCGGTTCGACATCCTGATCGACTTCCGCGCTCTGGGCGGCAAGCGCGTGAGACTGACCAACCGGGGTGCCGGCGCGGCGGCGGCCTTCGCGCACTGCATGGAGTTCCGGGTGGGCACGGGCAGCGTCCCCGACGACTTCGTGCTGCCGGCGACGCTCAACCCGGACTACGCGCGCTACTCACACGGAACCGTGGCGAGCGGCACGGCGCCCACGCTGGTCATCCCGGACGGTCACGGGCACGTCAACATCGCGCTCGTGCCGCCCGGCACGGCGGGCGACCTGCACCCCGTGTTCTGGGAGCTGGAGGCGGTGGCCGACGCCGACGTGCCGACGGTCATGGAGACGGGCATGATCCAGATCGTGGATGCCTCGGGGACGCTGCGGACCTTCCGCAGGGTGGCGCAGCTCTTTCATGACCACAACACGATCTTCCTCGACTGTCATCTCGACAGCGGAAAGTTCGCCATCTGGAACGTCATCCATCTCGGCGGCCCGGCGCACCCGATGCATATCCACATGACGGAGTTCCAGACGCTCTTCCGTCGCTCGATCGACCTCACCGCTCACTGGAATCAGACGGAGGGCAAGACCGACAGCCCGATCGTCACGAACGCGGCGGATCTCACGCTGGATGACTGGGAGCTGGGGATGAAGGACACCTTCGTCATCCGGCCCGGCACCTGGCAGGCGGTCGCGGGGAGCTTCACCGGGGCCAACGGCGCCTTCATGTACCACTGCCACATCCTCGATCACGAGGACATGGGCATGATGCGCTCGTTCATGGTCCGCCCTCCCGAGGTCGCGGCGATGGACGTGCACAGCACGGGTCGCCCTCACTGAGCCGGTTCGTCGGCCCGGCGCGGCTCCTGTGGGAGTGGCGCCGGGCCGACGCGCGCCGTCCACTCCGCGCGCGTGATCGCGAAGGCCAGGTGAGGCATGTCCGCGCCGCGGTAGTGCGTGACGAACCGTCGGCGCACCGTCATCCCGAGCCGGATCGCGACGTTCATCGAAGCGATGTTGGTGTCGCGCACCTTCGCGTACAGCTTGTTGATCTCCAGCGTCTCGAACGCCCAGTCGCGGCAGGCGGATGCCGCTTCGACGGCGTACCCGTGGTGCCAGTGCTCGCGCTGGAACAGGTAGCCGACCTCGATGACCTCTTCGGCGGATGCCTCGTCGTCCAGGTGCTGTCGGGTGATACCGCACTGCCCGATCACGCGGCCGGTCCCACTCAGCTCGACCGCCCACAGCCCGAACCCGTCGTCGGCATACCGCTGCTGCTGACGGGCGACCCAGTCAGCGGACTCGGCGTCGTCGAAGGGGCCCTCGTAAGCTGCCATCGCGACCGGGTCTTCGAAGATGACGCGGAGGGCGGGGAGGTCGGCATCCGTCATCTCGCGCAGGGCGAGTCGAGGCGCCTGCAGGATCATCCGTCAGCTCTTCAGGAAGATGCTGAGAGCTGAGGCGAAGGCGGGCGCGTGCTGCTGGGCTTGGCGCTCCGATAGCGTCGCGCCGCGCAGACCGGCCGGGTCGGTGAATGACAGTGCTTCGAGTCCGCGAAGATCGACGTCGGTCGCGCGCAGACCGCGCGTGTCGACCTCGTTGGCGCGGCATCCGTCGAACGCGACGCGCTCGACGCGCGCCTCGGGCACGTCGACGGTGCCGAGCACGCAGTCGACGAACCTCACGTCGCGCACCCTGGCCGACGCGAGCGAGAGATAGCCGATGCGGAGGCCCCGTAGTTCGACGCCGTCGAGGTCGGTGCGCGAGAGGTCGAGCGTGCCGAGGCGCCCGCCCGCGATGAGCACGTTGCGCCAGCGTCCGTCGCGGGCCGAGAGCACCGCCGTGCGCAGGTCGCTCACCCGCACGTCGGCGAGGGTCGTCCCGTCGAGCAGGAGCCGGTCGAGGGATGCCGCGTCCACGGCGCATTCCACGAGTCGCCCGTGCGAGGCGTCGACCTCGCCCGCCAAGTGCACGAGCCGCGCCGCGAACAGGTCGTCGCGAGGGTTCACGAACGAGACGTCATCGAGCTCGCCCGGCAGGTCGGGCGCACAGTCGCGCGGAGGTATTGGCGTCTCGATGCGCTTCGCCATCCGGTCACCCTATCAATGCGGCCGTCGTGTGACTTCTCACCCTTCCCGCAGAGCTGCGACGCGCCCTGTTATGCGACGCGCCCGGGACTCACACCGGGCCAGAAGGTCGCTGTCCGCGTGGAAGGCGAACGTGTCGTGATCGATGTGCTCGGGGACATCGCCCGCGTCCGCGACGAGTTGCGGCAGGAGGCGCAGCGGCAGGGGACCTGGAAGCTGGAGCCGACGAGTGGTGACGGGTGGGTCGCCCAGGCCGAGGCGCGTGACGCCGAGTCTTGACGCGAACTGTCTGCTGCGCTGGCTGCTCGATGACGTCCCCGAGCAGACTGCGCGGGTCGATGCTCTGCGTGCGGCGGATCCCCGCGTCACGGTGCCGGATGTCGCCCTCATCGAGGTCGTCTTCGTTCCATGAGAAGCTCGCTCGCCAGCTCGATGGTGTGGAGCTCGTTTTGTCGCGAGGGCGGTTTCGTACGCGCATGATGTAAAGCGCATGGTGCAAATTTCAATGCGGCTGGTAGATTTGCACCATGCAGATCGCGCGAATCCTTGCGGCGACCGTTGCGGCGCGCCTGAGTGAGAGCCCCGCCGTGGTGCTTCTGGGGCCGCGTCAGGTCGGCAAGACCACTCTCGCGCGCGAGATTGCGGGCGCGTGGCCACAGGATGCCACGTATCTCGATCTCGAGAATCCAGCGCACCGCCGGCGCCTCGCTGACCCGGGGGCCTACCTGCGAGCGCAAAGCCCTCGTCTGGTCGTGATCGATGAAGCACAGCGAGATCCCGCTCTGTTCGAGGTCTTGAGAGGGGTCATCGACGACCACCGGCGTGTCGGGCATCGTGTCGGGCAGTTTCTCTTGCTCGGATCGGCCTCGCTCGACCTCGTCGGGCTCACCGAAAGCCTTGCCGGTCGTGTGTCGCACCTGGAACTTTCGGGCGTGCGCGTGGACGAGGCAGCGACGGCCGAGCTGGATGCCGATTTGCTGTGGGTGCGCGGCGGCTACCCCGACGGCCTCCTCGCAGCCTCAGCTCGTGCATCGATGACCTGGCGTGAAGATCTCATCCGCTCGTACCTCGAACGCGACGTGCCGATGTTCGCTCCGCGGATCCCTGCTGAGACGCTGCGGCGACTGTGGACGATGGTCGCGCACACGAGCGGCGGGCTTCTCAACGCGTCGGCGCTGGGACAAGCACTTGCGATCAACGGGCAGACGGTGACGCGGTATCTCGATCTCCTTGCCGACCTTTACTTGGTGCGCCTCCTGCCGTCATGGCACGTCAACATCGGCAAGCGCGTCGTGAAGGCGCCGAAGGTGCTGGTCCGGGATAGCGGACTCCTGCATGCGCTCCTGGGTCTCGAGACCCTCGACGATGTCCTCAGCCACCCTGTTGCGGGGCATAGCTACGAGAGCTTCGCGGTGGAGAATCTCGTGTCGGCGGCGGGGTCGCGTTTTCGCCCTCATCACTACCGTACGGCGAAGGGGGATGAGATCGACCTCGTCCTCGAGCGCGGCGGGCGGCCTGCAATTGCCATCGAAATCAAGCGCTCCACGGCGCCGGAGGTGAGTGCAGGGCTGCGTCGAGCTAGGACCGATCTCGGCGACCCGGAGACATATCTGGTGCATCCCGATACCGACGATGAGGCGTACGAGGTCGATGGCGTGACCGTGATCGGGCTGGGGGAGCTCACGGTGCGACTGCGCGACGCATAGGGCTCCCGGCATCCATCCGCGGGCGGTGAGGTCGGCCGCATCTCGTAAGGTCATTCGTGCCTCGAACACCGGGCAGCTTCGGCGGGCGCGTGTTTCGGGATTCGGTGAGCATCGGCGCCACCTGCTGACGTGTCGCCCTGAGGACAGTGATCCTCCGGGACGGGGATCCAGCGGGGCCGGTCGATTCGCTGGCTGCTCAGTGCAGTTCACCCGTGGAGCATGTTCCCCAGGATTCGGGCGGCGTCGGGGAATGCGCCGGGGTTCGGGCCGGAGTAGTTCAGGCGGAGGTACCGGCCGGTGGGTTCGGCGGGGAACCAGTCGTCGCCGGCGGCGATGATGACGCCCTGGCTCTCGCACTCGCGTGCGAGCTGCTGCAGATTTGTTGCGTCGGGGAGGCGGAGCCAGAGGTTCAGGCCGCCGCGGGGCACTGCTTCGAGGTGTGCGGTCGGGGTGTGCTCGCGGAGTGCAGCGATGAGCAGGTCGCGTCGGGCAGTGAGTTGCTGGCGGAGGGATCGCAGGTGCGTGTGCCAGGCCGGTTGCGTGACGACGTCGACCGCGGCTGCTTGCAGTGCGGCGCTGACGTACATCGCCTGCGCCTGGATGTCGGCCAGGATGCGGTCGCGAGCAGGGCCACGTGCGATCAACCCGGCCACGCGCACCGAGGGTGACACGCTCTTCGTGAGCGAGCGGAGGTAGACGACGTGGCCGCTGTCGTCGCGGGCCGCGAGGGGTGCGGGGTCGGCGGTGATGCCGAAGTCGTGGGCCCAGTCGTCTTCAATGAGGAACGCGCCGTGTTCGCGAACGATCCCGAGCACCGTATCGCCGAGGTCTGCGGACCATTGACCGCCGGTGGGGTTGGCGAAGTTCGGTTGGGCGTAGAACGCTCTGGCCCCGGTCTGCGCGAAGGCGCGGTCGAGGTCGTCGGGGTTCGGGCCGTGCGGCCCGGACGCGATCGGTACGAGCTGCACGCCGACCTGGGCGGCGGCGAGCATCGCCCCCCAGTAGCTCGGCGACTCGATCAGCAGCGGCCGACCCGCGCCGACGAGGGTACGGAACAGGGTGCTCAGGCCGCTCTGGCTGCCGGGCAGGATCACCACGTCGCTCGGTGCGGGGGGTGTCAGGCCTGCCGGGGTGATCGCGCCGAGCTCGGTCACGAACCACGATTGCAGCTCGGGCAGGCCCGCGACCGGCGGCCGGCTCACCGCGGCTTCGCTGCGGGCAGCGCGGGCGAACGCGGCCCGCACCAGCCGTTCCGGGAGCAGTTCCTTGTCGGGATACCCGGAATGCAGGGCGATCACATCGTTCGGGGTCGTCCGCAGGGTCGACGACGTGCTGGGGATGCGATGTTGCGGGGAACCGAGCGCGGCGGTCTGCCAGACGTAGTCGTTCGGCCGGGCCGTGCGGAGCGCGCGCACGAAAGTGCCGACGCCGGGGCGCGACTCGATGACGCCCTGCCCGATGAGCGTGCGGAGTGCTTTCTGCACCGTGACCGGGCTGGCCCCGTGCTCGGCGACGAGCTGCCGGGTCGATGGGAGTTGCGCGCCCGCTGGCGCGGCGGCGATCCACTCGCGGAGTGCGGACACGATACGGTCGCTGCTACTATGGGACATGAAAGTAGATAGTACCGCTACCGCGCATCAGGGGAAACCGCTACTAAAGACTCGTGCCGGTCTCAGGTGGGGGCTGCTCGGCGTCACCGCGTTCTCGTTCACCGTGCCGCTCACCCGTGTCGCGGTGGAGGACGGGCACATGTCGGCCCTGTTCGTCGGCTCCGGTCGTGCGGTGATCGCGGCCGTGCTGGCCGCTTCCGTGTTGTTCTTGACCCGGCAAAGACGACCGCGAGGGAAGCAATGGGGGCAGGTCGCCGTGGTCGCCGGCGGCGCGGTGGTGGGGTTCCCGCTGCTGACATCGTTCGCCCTCACCACCGCGCCCGCGAGCAACGGGGCGATTGTGATCGCTCTGCTGCCCGCCGTGACCGCCGTCTGCGCAGTGCTGCGCACGGGCGAGCCCCCCGGCGGCTTGTTCTGGGTCGCAGCCGGATTCGGGGCGGTCGCGGCCGTGATCTTCGCCGTGATCCAGGGCGGCTTCGGCGGCCTGGATGTGGCCGATCTGCTCTTGTTTGCCGCGGTGATCGTGTGCGCGATCGGCTATGCCGAGGGCGGCCTGCTCTCCCGCACCCTCGGCTCGTGGCAGACGATCTCCTGGGCGCTCGTACTCGCCTCACCCCTGATGATCCTCTTGACGGGCATCGCGGTCGTGCAGCAGCCACCCACGGGCACGCCCGTGGAGTGGGGCGCGTTCGCGTATCTCGCGGCGGTGAGCATGTTCCTCGGCTTCTTTGCCTGGTATCGCGGCCTCGCCATCGGCCCGATGGCCCAGGTCAGCCAGGTGCAACTCACGCAACCCGTGATGAGCATCCTCTGGGCCGGAGTGCTGCTGAGCGAGCACATCGGCTGGCAGACCATCGTCGGCGGCATCGCTGTGATCGGGTGCGCGCTGCTCGCGGTGCGCGCTCGCAACCGCGGCCCTCGAAAATAGGATCGAGCAATGGTGCACTTCACAGGCCTCAGCGCGTTCCCGCTCACCCCACTCGCCAATGATCGGGTGGACGAGCCGGCGTTCGTCCGGCTCGTGCAGCGCCTCGCTGCAGCCGGCGTCGACTCCATCACGGCACTCGGCTCGACCGGCTCCTACGCCTACCTCACCAAGGAAGAACGCGAACGGGTCGCGCAGCTCGCGGTCGAGCACGCGGGCGATACCCCCGTGTTCGTCGGCATCGGGGCACTGCGCACTTCCCACGTCCTCGCGCACGCGGACGCCGCCGAACGAGCGGGTGCCGCCGGGGTTCTGCTGGCCCCGGCGAGCTACCAACCCCTCACCGACGATGACGTATTCGAGCTGTTCCGCACCGTCACCGAGCACACCCGTCTCCCGGTAATCGTCTACGACAACCCCGCCACCACACACTTCACGTTCACCCTCGACCTCTACGCACGTCTCGCGCAACTGCCCAGCGTCGCGTCGATCAAGATCCCCGGCGTCCCCGCCGACCCGGAAGACGCGCGCGCCCATGTCGATCGCATCCGAGCGGCGATCTCCGAACGAGTCACGATCGGTGTTTCGGGCGACCGCTTCGGAGCAGCCGGGCTCAACGCAGGCTGCGACGCCTGGTACTCGGTCATCGGCGGCACCCTGCCCGAACCGGCGCTCGCCATCGCCCGCGCCGCGCAAGACGGGCGCGCAACCGATGCCCAGGCCGAGTCTGAGCGCTTCGCCCCGCTGTGGGAGCTGTTCGGAGAGTTCGGCAGCTTCCGCACTATCGCCGCTCTCGCCGAACAACTCGGCCTCGCCACCCAGCCATCCACGCCGCAGCCGATCCTCGGTCTCACCGAGCCACAGCGCGACCGCCTCGCCGCCGCCCTCGACCGGATCGGCACCCACGCATGACCCGCCAGGCTCCCGCCGTCAGGTGCTTCGCGTTCCTCTCGGACAGGATGCGACACCTCGTTCCCGCGGAAAAACCACCCAGCAACACACTCCGCTGAACAAGCCGTCACCCACAATTGCTTTCCGAAGGAGGTCGCGGGCTACATCGAGAAATCGGCCAGCCCCGACGATCCGCGCAGCACGATCCTTCGCCTGACTGCCGACGGCGTCCGCCTGAACGCCGAAGCCACCCCGTACCGACTGGGGCTCCTCGACCAGGCCGTCCCGGAGTGGGATGCCGAGACCGTTTCCGTGTTCGCACGTCTCCTTGAGGAGTTCTCGCGCTCCAGCATCCGACCAGCGACCATGGGTGAAGGGCGCGAAAGAAGGCGGCCCTGACGGGAGAGGTCAGCGCCGTCCCGCGTCGTGGATCGGGTTCGCTGCGCGTAGAATCGGAGAATCAGCACTGATCCGGCCATCACCGGGGAGCTCGCGGAAGAACGTCTGATCTCGATGATCTCGATACACCGCCGCTATGCGGCGGCACTCGATCACCGGGGGATGCCCACTAGAACCGCGCGGGGCAGGCCCGTCACCGCCGCAGTAAGAGAGGCCCTGCCCTCGGATCTCGACACATCGCGCTTCGCGCGGCACTCGATCACCGGGGACAGGGTAAGCGGGGTGGTACCGCGGCTCTCCGGCATCCCGGAGCGTCGTCCTCGCAGGACGCAAGACGCACCTGCTGGAGTGACATGACCTACCCCCGCCCTTCGACGAGCTCAGGGACCGGCGCCGCGTTCGGCCCCGCCGCCGATGTCGTCCCGAGCCCGCGCTTCCCCGAGATCGAGCGCGAGGTACTGGACTTCTGGGCTGAAGACGACACCTTCCGCGCCTCCATCGCCCGGCGTGAGGGCGCCGAGGAATGGGTCTTCTACGACGGCCCGCCGTTCGCCAACGGCCTGCCGCACTACG
>JASGGN010000036.1:0-20359 GCA_047605005.1 Microbacterium sp. | reverse complement strand
AGCGCGCTTCCCTGACACGGAAGAGGTCACTGGTTCGATCCCAGTATCGCGCACAACAAAACCCCCGTCTCATCGGGGGTTTTCTGCTTTCTGGCATCCGCTGCGCGATACCCGCAGGCTCCGGGAAGCCTGTGCACTCCGGAGGAGATTTCCCGTGCGGAGGATGCCAGAGGGCCAAATCCGCCTCCCCAACGAAGAACTCCTCCCGAAGCGCACGTGGATCGCAATTAGGCTCGACGCATGGCCCGCCTCGTGCTCACCGTCGTCGGAGACGATCGCGCGGGACTGGTCAGCGCACTCGCGCAGCGGGTCTCCGATGCCGGCGGCAACTGGGAGCAGAGCGAGCTCGCCGAACTGGCCGGCGCCTTCGCGGGAATCGTCCTCGTCACGGTCTCCGACGCGCGCGTCGAAGTGCTCATCCAGTCGCTGCAGACCCTCGAAGGGCTGCTGAAGGTCTCCGTGCACGGCGGAGGAGTGACGGAGCCGGCGGCATCCAGCCACACGCTCGTCTTCACGGTACTCGGCAACGACCGTCCGGGCATCGTTCGAGACGTCACGACGGCGATCGCCGCGCACTCGCTGTCGATCGACGCCTTCCGCAGCCGCACGCTGGAGGCCCCGATGGCGGGCGGCACGCTGTTCGAGGCGACCGTCGAGGTCAGCGTTCCCGCAGAAGCGGATGCCGCCGTCATCACGCGCGCTCTCGAAGAGCTCGCGGGTGAGATCCAGGTCGACCTCAGCGTCGCCTGACGTGCATGGACCTCACCGGAGCGATCGGAGAAGCCCTGCGGGCCCGGCTCACCCGCCGCCTCTGGGACGAACGGGCCGTGCCGCGACGATAGACTCGACGCATGGAACCCCGCCGGACTGCTCGCGCGACCGTCGTCGCGCGCACCGGCACGCGAACGCTTCACTCCCGAACGATCCGCGCCTGAGCGGGCGGGACGCGGTGCGTCCGAAGCTGAGCAGACCATGACGAGCCACCCCGGTTCCGACCCATCTGGAGACGTTTCCTTGACTGACGTGTCACCCGCGGCGGATGCGAGCTATCCCGCCGACGGCTTCACCCTGTTCCCCGACCGCTCCGTGATCGCCCTGCGCGTGAACGGCGAGTTGAAAGACCTCGCGTCCGTCGTGACGGCGACGGATGCCGTCGAGCCGGTCACTGTCTCAAGCGCCGACGGCCTGTCGATCCTTCGGCACTCGACGGCGCACGTGCTCGCGCAGGCGGTGCAGCGGATCCGCCCGCAGGCGAACCTCGGCATCGGACCGCCGATCACCGACGGCTTCTACTACGACTTCGGCGTCGACGAGCCCTTCACCCCTGACGATCTGAAGGCCATCAAGAAGGAGATGGAGCGGATCGTCCGCGAGAACCAGCGGTTCGTCCGGCGGGTCGTCACCGAGGAGGAGGCGCGCGCCGAGATGGCGGACGAACCGTTCAAGCTCGAGCTCATCGGCCTCGCCGGCGGACCCGGCGCGGGCGCCACCGAGGGGGCATCGGTCGAGGTCGGGGCCGGCGAGCTGACCATCTACGACAACGTCACCCGCGACGGCCAGACGGCGTGGAAGGACCTTTGCCGCGGTCCGCATGTGCCCGGCACGCGTCTCGTCGGAAACGGCTGGGACCTCACCCGCATCGCGGGCGCCTACTGGCGCGGCAGCGAGAAGAACCCCCAGCTGCAGCGCATCTACGGCACCGCGTGGCCGACCAAGGACGAGCTGCGCGCCTACCAGGCGCGACTGGAGGAGGCCGCCAAGCGCGACCACCGCAAGCTCGGCAAGGAGCTCGACCTGTTCAGCTTCCCGGACGAGATCGGGTCGGGGCTGAGTGTGTGGCATCCCAAGGGTGGCATCATCCGTCAGGAGATGGAGCAGCACGCCCTCAGGCGCCACCGCGAGGGCGGCTACACCTATGTCTACACGCCGCACATCACCAAGCGCGATCTGTTCCTCGAGTCGAACCACCTCGTCACCTACAGGGAGGGCATGTTCCCCCCCATCCGCCTCGATGAGGAGCGCAACGAAGCGGGCGAGGTCACCAAGCAGGGCGTCGACTACTACCTCAAGCCGATGAACTGCCCTATGCACATCCTCATCTACCGGGAGCGCGGCCGGTCGTATCGCGATCTGCCGATGCGGCTGTACGAGAACGGCACCGTCTACCGGTACGAGCTGTCCGGGGCGCTCCACGGTCTCACGCGCGTGCGCGGCTTCACTCAGGACGACTCGCACCTGTTCGTCACCCCCGACCAGCTTCAGGGCGAGGCGACGCGGGTGCTGGATTTCGTCCTGTCCATGCTGCGTGACTTCGGGCTCACCGAGTTCGAGCTCGAGCTGTCGATGCGCGATGACGAGAAGTCGAAGTGGATCGGCGACGAGGAGCACTGGGCGGTCGCCACCGACGCGCTGCGGCAGGTGGCGCGGGCATCGGGCCTGAAGCTCACCGAGGTCGCCGGCGAGGCGGCCTTCTACGGGCCGAAGATCGACCTCAAGACGAAGGATGCCATCGGCCGTACCTGGCAGTTGGCCACGGTGCAGCTCGACTTCAACCTGCCGGAGCGTTTCGACCTGGAGTACACCGGGCCGGATGGTGAGAGGCACCGCCCGGTCATGATCCACCGCGCGCTGTTCGGCTCGATCGAGCGGTTCTTCGCGATCCTGCTGGAGCACTACGCGGGGGCGTTCCCGGTGTGGCTGTCGCCCGTGCAGGTCGTCGGCATCCCCGTCGCGGAGGAGTTCGGACCCTACCTCGACGAGATCATCGCGCGGCTGCGCGCGGCGGGCGTGCGCGCCGAGGTCGATCATTCCGCAGATCGCATGCCGAAGAAGATCCGCACCCACACGACGCAGAAGGTGCCGTTGCAGCTGATCGCGGGGGAGCAGGACCGCTCGGCCGGCACCGTGTCGTTCCGCTTCCGCGACGGGTCGCAGACCAACGGCATCCCCGTGGATGAGGCGATCGCGAAGATCACCGGCGCGATCGCGGCGCACGCGCTGGTGAACACGGCCGCGGACCTGGCGTGAGCGAGCTGGACGACGCGGCAGAGCTGGGCGGGGTGCCCGACGCGTTTCAGCGCCTGTGGACGCCGCACCGGATGGCCTATATCAACACGGGCGCGGCGGCTCTGCGCGGTGGGGGGTGCCCGTTCTGCGCCGCGCCGCAGAAGCCGGATGCCGAAGGGCTCATCGTCCACCGCGGCGTCACGTCGTATGTGCTGCTGAACCTGTTCCCCTACAACTCGGGCCACCTGCTCGTATGCCCGTACCGGCATGTAGCGACGTACGACCAGGCGACGCCCGAGGAGGTCGCCGAGATCGGTGCGCTGACGCAGACCGGCATGCGGGTGCTGAGCGAGGTGTCGCACTGCGACGGGTTCAACATCGGCATGAACCAGGGCGCGGTCGCCGGCGCCGGAGTCGACGAGCACCTCCATCAGCACATCGTGCCTCGGTGGGGGTCGGACGCGAACTTCTTCCCGATCATCGCGCGCACGAAGGCCCTGCCCCAGCTGCTCGGCGAGGTGCGCGAGGCCGTGGCATCGGCCTGGCCCTCCGCCTGAGGCCGTTCGCCTCCGCGTCGTCGACTCCTCGCGTCGGCGCATAACTCAGGCAAACCCGCCGGTCACGCTGGCTTGGAGGGCGCAGAGCACGCGATCTGCCTGAATTATGACCCGCGGTCGGGCGGCCAGAGCGGGACGTCAGCGCACGCGCGTGACCGGGAACTGCAGCCGGGGGTGCGCGTAAAACTCCTGCGCCTCGACGAGCCGCAGCTCGCGGTCTCCGGAATCGTGCGTGAGCTGGAGCAGGTCGTACACGCTCGAAACGGTACGGGCCAGCGCATCCGCCGTATCTCCCGTCGCGCGATAGTGCGCCGTGAACAGGGCCGCGGTCACGTCGCCGGAGCCGTTCGCCTTCATCGGGATGCGCGGCGTCTGCACGATCCACGCGCCCTCCGGCGTGACGGCGAGCATCTCGACCCGGCCCTCGGGCTGATCGGGGCGCTCGACACTGGTCACGAGCACGACCTGCGGGCCCATCGCACGCGCCGCGTCGGCAGCAGCGAGAGTGGATGCCAGGTCACCCGGCTCCGTCTCGGTGAGAAAGCCCAGCTCGAACTGGTTGGGCGTGATGATGTCGGCCGCCGGCACGACCTTCTCACGCAGCAGGACCGGGATGGCGGGCGCGACGAAGCATCCGCTCTTCGCGTTGCCCATGACCGGGTCGCACGCGTAGACGGCGGAAGGATTGGCCGACTTGACTCGCGCGACGGCGTCGAGGACGACATCGCCGATGCCTTCGCTGCCCTGATAGCCCGACAGGACGACGTCGATCTCGCCGAGGACGCCCCGCTCTTCAACGCCCGTGATGACGTCGCGGACATCGTCGGGGGAGATGAGCGGCCCACGCCACGATCCGTACCCGGTGTGGTTGGAGAAGTTCACGGTGTACACCGGCAGCACCTCGACGCCGATGCGTTGCAGCGGGAAGACGGCGGCGGAGTTGCCGACGTGCCCGTAGGCGACGGCGGACTGGATCGAGAGGATCTTCACGGGGAGTTCATCCTGCTTTCGTGGTGGTGGTCGTGGTCGAAGCCGCCGCGGCGATCGCGTCGGCGAGGTCGGATGCCAGACGCGCGAGATCCGCGTCGTCGAGGTCGTGCACCGTCAGCCGAAGGTGCTGCGCGGCCGCCGGGTCGGTGACGATGAACTCATCACCGGCTCGGGCGAGCCACCCCCGTCGCATGAGCTGCTCGGAAACGGCGCGCGCAGACAGGGACGACGGCAGCGGCACCCAGAGGCTGAGGCCGTCGCCCGCGGCAACCCGGATGCCCCGCTCTCCGAAAGCGGCCGCGGCGGCCGCGTTGCGCGCGGCGTAGTGCGCGCCGGCGGCGGCGACGCCCGACATCGTGGCGGGGTCGGTCAGCAGCCCGAGCGCGAGACGCTGCAACAAGTGGCTCACCCAGGTCGCACCGGGGTTCAGACGCCGGGCCAGGAGGTCGGCGGTCTCGGGGTCGGATGCCGTGATCGCGAGGCACATGTCGGGGCCGAGGAACTTCGAGACCGAACGGACCAGCGCCCAGCGCCGGTGGCCGCGTGGGATCACCGACCGGTACGGCTGCGCCGACAGCAGCGAGAAGTGGTCGTCCTCGATGACGAGCACGTACGGGTGGGCGGCGAGGACAGCACGTAGTCGCTCCGCGCGCTGCGCGCTCAGGCTCGCCCCGGTCGGGTTCTGCGCGCGGGGGGTGAGCAGGACGGCGCGGGCCCCGGCATCCAGTGCCGCGCGCAGACCCTCGACGCTCACGCCTTCGGCGTCGACCGGCACCGAGACCGGGCGGTAGCCGCCGAGGCGCACCGTGTTGATGCTCGCGAGGAAGCAGGGGTCTTCCAGCGCGACGGCGTCGTTGCGCGTGAGGGTCTGCGCGAGCAGCCGCTCGATCGCGTCTGATGCCCCGCCGGTGATCGTCAGGCGGAAAGCGCGGTCGTCGCCGGCGGCCTCGCGCATCCACGTGGCCGCCCACGCCTCGAGGTCGCGGTCGATCACGGGCTCCCCGTAGAGCACGGGGCGTCCGACGATCCGATCGAGCACGCTCGACGGGTCGGGGATGAGACGCGGATCGGGGTTGCCGGTGCCGAGGTCGCGTAGGACGGTGCCGTGTGCGAAGCCTTCCTGCGCGACGGGGGTGCGCTGGGCGATGCGCGTGCCGGCGCGGCCGCGGGCCTCGACCACGCCCGCCTGCGTCAGCAGCCGGTAGGCCGCGACGACGGTGTTGCGGTTGACCCGGAGCCGGTCGGCGAGGGTGCGCACGGGCGGCAGTGGGGAGCCCGGCGTGAGGGAGCCCTGCTCGACCTGGCGCCGCACGCTGTCGGCGATCTCTGTCGCCGAGGTGCCGGCGATCGGTGCCGCCATCGTCGCTTCCCTCACGTCATGCAGTCTATGTGACAGACCATGATGGCTGTTGACATAGGTCAAGCGACCGCACTGTCGAGTAGCCGAAGAGGCACGCGTACCCGCTCCTTCGGCCGGAGCGACGCGTGTCATGTGCGGTCTCAACGGCAGACCTCGCTCTGGTTGCCGAGTCGAGGCATAGATTCAGCCAGGAGTCGCGCTCACACGCCCGAGACCGGATCCGTCACCGCGAGGCCGATGTGCTCGGCGACCGACCGCATCGACGCGTCGTGCGTGGCGACCGTGACCGGCTCGCCGATCAGGAGTGCGGTCGCCAGGTGCAGGGCGTCGAGAGTCTTGAGGTGCCGCTCGATGGACTCGGCCACCGTGTGCGTCTCGGGGGTGACGTCGATGGTGCCGACTCGTTCCAGCAGTGCGGTGCCGTCGGAGAGCGGACGCCCGTCGCGACGCAGCACGCGGATGACCTCGGTCCGCAGGAGACGGGAGGACACGAATGTCGCTTCCGCTCGCTGGAACCAGGACAGCAGCCGGGGCCGGTCGGGGACATCCAGGATCGTGCGGAGCGCCACGGACGAGTCCAGATAGATCAGGCTGTTCGTCACAGTCAGTGGTTGCCGCGCAGTTCATCGAGCAGGGCGTCGGCCTCCTCGGCCGTGTACGCGGGGCCGCCGGGCTGATCCGGCCAGGGCGCGGGCGCGGCGGCAGGAGGGGTATACCGCCCTTCGCGTTCCATCCGCGCGAGGACGCTCTCGCCATCCGTGACTGCGCTGACCCGCCATCGGGGCCGTCCTCGTTCCGTCACGATCACATCGTCGGTCGCCGTCACGCGGTCCAGCACCGCGGCGGTGTTCTGATTGAGCTCACGCTTGCTGACCGTCGACATGAAAACAATGTATTACTGATGTCAGACATTATCGAGGGCGTTTCGCGGGCATCTTTCGTGAGTCTCGGCGCGCGCGACCTCGTCCGCGCAGCACGATGGTGGCATGACGATCTGGGTCGCTCTCCTGCGTGGCGTGAACGTGGGCGGCATCACGATCCGCTCCGCCGACCTCGGTGCGCTGTTTCGTGATGAGCTCGGCTTCGAGGCCGTGACGACGGTGCTCGCGAGCGGCAACGTGCGGTTCGAGACGGATGCCGTGCCCGCCCACCGTGCCGCGCTGAAGAGCCGCATCGAGCAGGCCCTGCGCGTCCGCTTCGAGGACGACGTGCGGATCGTGCTGGTCACCCTCGATGAGTTGCAGCGGGCGATCGACGGATTCCCGTTCGACGCCGAGGATGCCGCTCGCCAGCCCTGGGTCGTGTTCTGCGTCGACACGGCGACGCGGGACGAGCTCATCGCGGCCGCGGCATCCTTCGACGACGCTCTCGACCCCGTCGCGGCGGGAGGGGGCGTCGTCTACTGGAACCCCCAGAAGGGCTCGTCGACCGAGACGCCGTTCGCCAAGATCCTCGCGAAGCCCGCGTATCGCACCCGCACGACCAACCGCAATCTGCGCACGCTCGGGCGGATCGCGCGCTGACCGCACCGACCGCGCCTCCTACAATGGAGCGCATGTCCGGACACTCCAAATGGGCCACGACCAAGCACAAGAAGGCCGTCGTCGACGCGCGCCGTGCCAAGTCGTGGGCCAAGCTCATCAAGAACATCGAAGTCGCCGCGAAGCTCGGCGGGCCTGACCTCGCGGGCAATCCGACCCTCTTCGACGCCGTGCTCAAGGCGAAGAAGACGTCCGTGCCGAAGGACAACATCGACCGCGCGGTCAAGCGCGGCGCCGGCATCGGCGGCGAATCGGTCGAGTACACCTCGATCATGTACGAGGGCTACGGCCCGAACGGCGTCGCGCTCATGATCGAGTGCCTCACCGACAACAAGAACCGCGCCGCGGCCGAGGTGCGCACGGCGCTCTCGCGCAATGGTGGCACCCTCGCCGACCCCGGATCGGTCGCCTACAACTTCTCCCGCAAGGGCGTCATCGTCGTCTCCGAGGAGGGGACGACCGAGGACGACGTCATGCTCGCCGCCCTCGAGGCCGGCGCGGAGGAGATCGAGCCCCACGCCGACGGCTTTCAGGTCATCACCGAGGCATCCGACCTCGTGCCGGTGCGCTCAGCCTTGACCGATGCCGGCATCGAGTACGAATCGGCCGACGTCGAGTTCGTGCCGAACCTCAAGGTCGAGATCGACGCCGAGACGGCCCGGAAGGTCTTCCGCCTGATCGACGCGCTCGAGGACAGCGACGACGTGCAGAACGTCTTCAGCAACTTCGACCTGAGCGCCGAGGTGCAGGCCGAGCTCGACGACGACGAGTAGCCCGCCCGTCGGCACGGTCGCAGATGTGTCGGCATCCGCCCTTCCGACCGCACGACGCGGCCGATCGTGACACATCTGGTGACCAGGCGGGGCGCACGCGGCGATGCGTGCGCGGATGCCGCGGCGCGACGGATTAGCGTGGGGGAGTGGCATCCTCCCTCCGCGTCCTCGGCATCGACCCCGGCCTCACGCGGTGCGGTGTCGGTGTCGTCGATGTCGCGCGCGATCGCTCCGCGAGGCTCGTGCATGTCGGAGTGGTGCGTTCCAGTGCCGCGCAGCCCGTCTCCGAACGACTCGCCGCGATCGCCGCGGGCCTGCGCGCGGTGATCGCGGAGCACGGCCCCGCCGTCGTCGCGGTGGAGCGTGTCTTCGCACAGCAGAACCGTCACACCGTGATGGGAACGGCGCAGGCGAGCGGCGTCGCGCTGCTCGTCGCCGCCGAGCACGGCCTGCCGGCGGCGACGCACACTCCGACCGAGGTGAAGGCCGCCATCACCGGCTACGGGTCGGCCGAGAAGCTCCAGGTGCAGGCGATGGTGGCCCGCATCCTGCGCCTCGATGTGCTGCCCCAGCCGGCCGACGCGGCTGATGCGCTCGCGATCGCCCTGTGCCACGCCTGGCGGCGCGGTGTCCCCAGTGCAGATGGACCTAGTGCAGATGGACCCAGTGCAGATGGACCCAGTGCAGATGGACCCAGTGCAGAGGGCTCCAGCGCAGGCGACCCCCGCGCCGTTTTGACACCCGCACAGCGGGCATGGGCGGATGCCGAGCGAGGAGCGCGACGCTGATCCCCCCGGCCAGAACGTGCGTGTCGCTCGAACAAACGTCCGAACCCGTGGCTAGGGTGAGGGCATGATCTCTTCGCTGCGCGGCCGAGTGCTGCACACGGATGCCGACTCGGCGGTGATCGAGGTCGGCGGCGTCGGCCTCTCGGTCGCCGTGACCGCACAGGTCGCTCGCGGCCTCCACCTCGGCGACGACGCGACGCTGCATACGAGTCTCATCGTGCGCGAAGACTCCCTCTCGCTGTACGGCTTCGCCGAACGGGAGGAGCTCGAGGTCTTCGGGCTGCTGCTCGGCGTCTCGGGCGTCGGCCCCAAGTCCGCGCTCGGCGTGCTCTCGGCGCTCACGGTCCCGCAGATCGCGGAGGCGGTCGCCGCGGAGGACGACGCGCCGTTCCGCCGTGTGTCCGGAATCGGACCGAAGACGGCGAAGCTGATCATCGTCCAGCTCGCCGGAAAGCTGCGCGCACCCGTGACCCCGGCTTCGGCAGCCGCAACGGGTCCGGGCTCGCCCGCGATCGCAGGGCAGGTCGTCGCGGCACTCGTCGCCCTCGGCTGGAGCGAGCGGCTGAGCGCCGAGACGGTGCAGGAGATCTCGTCGAGCGCGGGCGCCGCCGAGCAGGCATCCGTCCCCGCCCTGCTGAAACGGGCCCTCGCGCACCTGGGCCCGGCCAGGAGGGAGCGGGCGAGTGCCTGACGCGGCCCGCAACCCCGGCACGGCCGAGGACGAGTCCGAGCTCGCCGTCGAGGGTGCTCTGCGCCCGGCCTCGCTCGCCGAGTTCGTCGGTCAGCAGAAGGTGCGCGGTCAGCTGCAGCTCCTGCTGGACGCGGCGCGCATCCAGCAGCGCCCCGCCGACCACATCCTGCTGTCGGGCCCGCCGGGCCTGGGCAAGACGACGCTCGCGATGATCGTCGCGCACGAGAGCGAGCGTCCGCTGCGGCTCTCGTCGGGGCCGGCGATCCAGCACGCGGGCGATCTCGCCGCGCTGCTGTCGAGCCTCGTCCCCGGCGAGGTGCTGTTCATCGACGAGATCCACCGCATGGCGCGCTCGGCGGAGGAGATGCTCTACCTCGCGATGGAGGACTTCCGCATCGACATCATGGTCGGCAAGGGCGCCGGGGCGACGAGCATCCCGCTCGACCTCGCCCCCTTCACGCTCGTGGGTGCCACGACGCGCTCGGGTCTGCTGCCGAACCCGCTGCGCGACCGCTTCGGCTTCACGGCGCACCTCGAGTATTACGAACCGGAAGAGCTCGAGCGGGTCATCGCCCGCTCGGCCATCGTGCTCGACGTCGAGGTCCCTCCCGCAGCGCGGCAGGAGATCGCGCGGCGCTCGCGTGGCACGCCCCGCATCGCGAACCGGCTGCTGCGTCGCGTGCGCGACTATGCGCTCGTGCACCGCGGCGGCGGCGCCGCGAGCGAAGCCGACGTCGCAGCCGCCCTCGAACTGTACGACGTGGATGCCATCGGCCTGGATCGTCTCGATCGCGCCGTCCTCGACGCCATCGTGCGTCGCTTCCGCGGCGGCCCGGTGGGGCTGAGCACGCTCGCGGTCACCGTCGGGGAAGAAGCCGAGACGATCGAGTCGGTCGTCGAACCCTACCTCGTGCGCATCGGGTTCCTCGGCCGCACCCCGCGGGGCCGCATCGCCACTCCCGAGGCGTACGCGCACCTGCGCGTGCCGCAGCAGGACGGGGCGCTGCGAATCGATGACCTATAATCGCTGAAGGCTTTCGCCGCCCTACTTCGCGCCCGTGGTGCGCTCCCGAAAGGTTGTACCCCCATGTCGGATCTTCTGCTGCCCGTCGTCCTGATCGTGATGCTCGGCTTCATGTTCTGGAGCTCGCGCCGAAACAACAAGCGCAGGAAGGCCGAGCAGGAGGCCAAGGCGCGCGCGATGGTCCCCGGCGTGAAGGTGCTGCTGCAGGGCGGCCTGTACGGAACGCTCGTCGAGTACGACGGCGAGGATCTCTCCAAGTCGGCCCGCGTCTGCCTGGCGCCCGGCGTCGAGGTCGAGGTGCACAGCCAGGCGATCGTGCGCGTCGTCGAGGAGGAAGAGGACGCCGTCATCGACGAAGAGGGCCTCGGCTCCGACAGCGACGAGGCCTCCGATCTCTTCGGTGAGGTGGAGTCCACGACGCTCGACACCGAGCCTCGCGACAAGCCCCAGGCCTGATCCGATTCGCGGCGCTGCGAAGAAAGCTGACCTCTGTGGCCACCACCACCCCTGTTCGTCATGCCTGGCGCGCACTGACGGGCCTGCTCGCGATCGTCGCTGTGCTCTTCGGCGTCAATGCGCTCGGCGTCTACGTCTTCGGCAAGAGCTCGTGGGTCCCCGAGCTCGCTCTCGACCTCCAGGGCGGCACGCAGATCATCCTCGAGGCGAAGACCACGGACGGCTCGACTCCCTCGACGGAGCAGATGGAGCAGGCCGCTGCGATCATCCGCCAGCGCATCGACGCCTCCGGTGTCGGCGAAGCGGACGTGACGACGCAGGCGGGCGATCAGATCGTCGTGCAAATCCCCGGCCAGGCCGACGAGGAGACCCGCAACCGCATCGAGGCATCCGCCCAGATGCAGCTGCGCGCCGTGCTGTACACGACCGCCGCGTCGACGACCTACATCGGCGAGGACGGCAACGAGACGCCCTACCCGACCGCCGATCCGACCCTCGTCGCGACCCCGACCGTCTCCCCGACCGACGGCAGCGACCTGAACTGGATCACCCCCGCGCTCGAGGCGGAGTTCCTCGCCTACGACTGCTCCGACGAATCCAACGATCCGGCGAGCGAGCCCGCTGACGAGCCCATCGTCGCGTGCGACGCCGACGGGACAGCCAAGTATCTGCTCGGCCCGGTCGAGCTCGACGGCTCGTCGATCACGGATGCCTCCAACGGCATGGACACCGACACGGGGCAGTGGGTCGTCAACATCACCTTCGACGAAGAGGGCACCGAGATCTTCGGCGAGGTGAGCCAGCGCCTGTACGCGTTCACGCAGGCCGGCACCACGCCGCAGAACCAGTTCGCGTTCGTCCTCGACGGTGTCGTCATCTCGGCGCCGACCATGAACGCCGTCATCCTGGACGGGCAGCCGCAGATCAGCGGCTCGTTCGACCAGGAGAGCTCACAGACCCTCGCCGACCAGCTCAAGTACGGCGCACTGCCGCTGAGCTTCGAGGTGCAGAGCGAGAACTCGATCTCCGCGACCCTGGGCTCGCAGCAGCTGCAGATCGGTCTGCTCGCGGGCCTGATCGGTCTCGCGCTGGTGGCCCTCTACTCGCTCATCGTCTACCGCGCGCTCGGCTTCGTCATCATCGCGTCGTTGGGCGTGATGGGGGTGCTGACCTACATCACGCTGTGCATCCTGGCCTGGCGGATGGGCTTCCGGCTCTCGCTCGCCGGTGTCGCGGGCCTCATCGTGACGATCGGCTTCACCGCTGACTCGTTCATCGTCTACTTCGAGCGCATCAGGGACGAGCTGCGCGACGGCAAGTCGATCACCGGCGCCGTCGAGGACGGCTGGGGCCGCGCCAAGCGCACGATCTACATCTCCAAGTCGATCAACATCCTCGCCGCGGTGGTGCTGTACATCCTGGCGGATGCCACGGTCAAGGGCTTCGCGTTCACCCTGGGGCTGACGACCGTCATCGACATCCTGATCTTCATCCTGTTCACCCACCCGATCATGCAGCTGCTCGCACGCACGCGCTTCTTCGGCGGCGGTCACCCGCTGTCGGGGCTCGATCCCGACGCTCTCGGCGCCGTCTACCGTGGGCGTGCGCAGTTCCGTGAGCCGGTGGCTGTCGGCACCGGCAAGGGAGCTGCGCGGCGCGTCGGCCGCTCACGCGGCGAGGCCGAGCGGCGTCAGACGATCGCCGAGCGCAAACAGGCCGAGGCGGCTGCCCAGTCCCGCGCGGCGACGGAGGAGGACGACTGATGGCTCGCTCCATGAACGAGTTCGGCAACGACCTCTACACCGGCAAGACCTCCTTCCCCTTCGTCGGACGGCGGAACCTCTGGTTCGTCATCGCCGCCGTGCTCGTCATCGGCGCGGCGCTCGTGCCGCTGATCCGCCCGGTCCAGTTCTCGATCGAGTTCACCGGCGGTTCGCAGTTCACCGTGAGCGGTGTCTCCGACCCCGATCAGACGGCGGCGACGGCGGCCGTGGAGTCGGTCGTCGCGGATGCCGGCACCAAGGTCACGACGATCGGCGACGACGGGATCCGCGTCCAGACGGACCAGATGACCGACGATCAGACCCGCGAGGTCACGACAGCCCTCGCGGAGGCGTTCGACGTGTCGGAGGACGAGGTGAGCTCGTCGTTCATCGGCCCCAGCTGGGGCGAGGACGTCACTCGGCAGTCGTTGTGGGGCCTGGCGATCTTCCTCGCCCTGACCTTCCTCATCCTCGCGGTGTACTTCCGCACCTGGAAGATGTCGGTCGCCGCGATCCTCGGCCTCGTCGACGTGCTCGTGGTCACGGTCGGCGTGTACGCGCTGTTCGGCTTCGAGATCTCTCCCGCGGCGGTCATCGGCTTCCTCACCATCCTCTCGTACTCGCTGTACGACACGACCGTGGTCTTCGACAAGATCCGCGAGAACACGCGGGAGGACGGCGAGAAGTCCGGTCGCACCTTCGGCGAATCGGTGAACCTCGCGGTCAACCAGACCCTCGTGCGATCGATCAACACGACGGTCGTCGCGGCTCTGCCGACCGGCGCGATCCTTTTCATCGGCGCGCTGTGGCTCGGGGCCCAGACCCTCACCGACATCTCGCTGTCGATCTTCGTCGGCACGATCGTCGCGGCCTACTCCACGCTGTTCGTCGCCGCGCCGCTGTATTCGCTGCTGCGCGAGAGCGAGCCTGCCATCAAAGACCGCGACGCGCGTGTCGTGGCCGCGCGCGACCGCGCCGCCGTGGAGGTGTGACGATCGAGGCTTCCGGCCCGGCGTAGGATTGACGGGTCGATCAGGGTGGGGGTGAGCGGATGACGGAGATCGTGCCCGCGTCCGCGCAGAACACGCCTCCGCAGAGTCCGTCGCTCCGCCGGCTCGTGCCCCGCATCTTCTCGCGCACGCCCGCGCGCAACGGGGTCGAGCAGCTCGTCCACACGGTGCGCACGCACCACCCGAAGGCCGACGTCGCCATCATCGAGCGCGCGTACTCGGTCGCGGCACGCGCCCATGCCACACAGAAACGGCAGAGCGGCGAGCCGTACATCACCCACCCTCTCGCCGTCGCGCAGATCCTCGCTGACCTCGGCCTCGGCCCTCGCGCGATCGCCGCGGCCCTGCTGCACGACACCGTGGAGGACACCGACTACACGCTCGCGCAGCTGACCGCGGACTTCGGCGACGAGGTGGCGATGCTCGTCGACGGCGTCACCAAGCTCGACAAGGTGAAATACGGCGACGCGGCGCAGGCGGAGACGGTCCGCAAGATGATCGTCGCGATGTCGAAGGACATCCGCGTGCTGTTGATCAAGCTCGCCGATCGTCTGCACAACGCGCGCACGTGGGGCTTCGTACCGCCGGAGAAGGC
The DNA here is from genome assembly GCA_047605005.1 of Microbacterium sp. Classification (GTDB taxonomy): domain Bacteria; phylum Actinomycetota; class Actinomycetes; order Actinomycetales; family Microbacteriaceae; genus Microbacterium. Next base: position 5,805 of record JASGGN010000036.1, on the reverse strand, counting down.
GGCGAAGAAGGCCACCGAGACGCTCGAGATCTACGCGCCGCTGGCGCACCGGCTCGGCATCCAGGCGCTCAAGAGCGAACTCGAGGATCTCTCCTTCGCCGTGCTGCATCCGAAGCTCTACGCCGAGATCGAGAGCCTCGTCAAACAGCGCACCCCGCAGCGCGAGGAGTACGTTCACACCGTCATCGACGCTGTCGAGTCCGACCTGCGCGAGCTGCGCATCCGGGGACGCGTCATGGGCCGCCCGAAGCAGCTGTACTCGGTGTACCAGAAGATGGTCGTGCGCGGTCGTGAGTTCGACGACATCTATGACCTCATCGGCATCCGCGTGCTCGTCGGCACCGTGCGCGACTGCTACGCCGTGCTGGGCGCGATCCACGCCCGCTGGACGCCGATACCGGGGCGGTTCAAGGACTACGTCGCCACCCCCAAGTTCAACCTGTATCAGTCGCTGCACACGACCGTGATCGGCCCGGGCGGGCGCACGGTCGAGATCCAGATCCGCACGAACGAGATGCATCAGCAGGCCGAATACGGCGTCGCGGCGCACTGGAAATACAAGGAGCGGCTCTCCGGCAAGCATTCGGACGGCAAGTCGGTCGACGCCGACATGGCCTGGCTCGCCCACATCTCGGACTGGCAGGCCGAGACCGCCGATCCCGGTGAGTTCCTCGACTCGCTGCGCTTCGAGATCGGCGCGAAAGAGGTCTATGTCTTCACGCCGAAGGGGCGCGTCATCGGCCTTCCCGCCGGCGCCACGCCCGTCGACTTCGCGTACGCCGTGCACACCGAGGTCGGTCATCGCACGATGGGCGCGAAGGTCAACGGGCGGCTCGTGCCGCTGGAGACGCCGCTGAACTCGGGCGACGTCGTCGAGGTGTTCACCTCGAAGAACCCCGACGCAGGCCCCAGCCAGGACTGGCTGACGTTCGTCAAGAGCACCCGCGCGCGCAGCAAGATCCGCGGCTGGTTCACCAAGGAGCGCCGCGAAGAAGCTCTCGAGCAGGGCAAGGATGCCATCGCGCGCGCCATGCGCCGGCAGAACCTTCCGCTGCAGCGCCTCATGAACCAGGACTCGTTCACCCAGGTCGCCCACCAGCTGCGCTACGAGGACGTCTCCGCCCTGTACGCGGCCGTCGGTGAGGGTCGCGTGTCGACCCAGTCGGTGATCGAGAAGGTCACAGCCCTCGTCAGCGCGCAGGAGGACACCTCCACGGGCCCGATCAACATCCCGCACGCGGGCCGGTCGCGTTCGACGCGCGGTGCCGACTCCGGAGTGCTCGTGCGCGGGGCGCCGGACATCCTCGTCAAGCTGGCGAAGTGCTGCACTCCGGTCCCGGGCGACGAGATCGTCGGCTTCGTCACGCGCGGCAGCGGCGTCTCGGTGCACCGCGCGGACTGCACGAACGTGCATGCGCTCCGGGAAGACCCCGAGCGCATGATCGAGGTGTCGTGGGCGCCGACGACCAAGAGCGTCTTCCTCGTGCAGATCCAGGTCGAGGCGCTCGATCGTTCGGGGCTGCTCAGCGACATCACGCGTGTGCTCAGCGAGCACCACGTCAACATCTTGTCGGCCTCGGTGCAGACGACCGATGAACGCCTGGCGCTGAGCCGCTATGTCTTCGAGATGGGCGACACGGTGCACCTGGATCGTGTTCTCAACGCCGTGCGTCGCATCGACGCCGTCTACGACGTGTACCGCGTCACCTCCTCCTGATCACCCGCGTGCACGCCCGCGCTCTCCTGGGCGCGGTCGCGCAGCCATGCGATCGCGGGCCGTTTGTGATGCCATCGGGTCGCGTCCCGCAGCACGTTCAGCGCCTCCGTGGCCAGGGCTGGACGCCAGCCGAGCAGGGCCTCGGCGTGGCGGGCGACGTCCTCGCCGGCGTGCAGCGCGCGCACCAGGTCGGCCAGAGTGTGCTCGGGAGTCGTCACCCACACGCCGCCGATGCGGATGACGGCATCGGGCCGCAGCAGCTGGTCGTGGTACTCGAGCCGCGCGTCGAGCACGTGGTGCAACCGCACGGGCGACCTCCGTTGCACCGTGTGCCGGGGCGGGGGCTCGGGCACAGCGCCGTAGATCCACACCGCGCTCTCGCGCGTGACCGCGAGAGTGTCGAGGACGCTGTTTCGCAGTGAGCTGGCGCGCAGTTCACGCGTCTCCACGGCATCCGTCGGCATGTACGCATCGCCGATCTCGACGACGTCGCCGTCGAGCCGCGCACACGTCAGCTCCGCGGTGGAGAGGCGATCACCGGGGAAGTACAGGAACGGCCACGACATGACGGCAGTGTGCCAGGCCGCCAGGGCGAGTGGCGTGCTCGGTGGCCCAGCTGTGGACAGCGCGGCCCGGATGCCGTCTGGGGAGGAGGCGTCGCCGGAACGGCGAGACCTGCTGAGCGCGGCGAGACGCCGTTTCGGGCGCGCGGTCTGGACGTGCAGAGGCGGTCTCGGCGGGCCGCTGCGCGGCGAGACGCCGCGCGTCAGCCGCCGAGTGCCTTCAGCCAGGCGCGGCGGGCGTCGAGGGCTTCGGTCGCCTTGGCCACGGCGGCGGTGTCCTTGGATGCCTTCGCCTTCGCGAGCTCTGTCTCGAGCCCCGCGATCGCATCGCGCAGCTGCTGCGTCATGTCGTTCTGGCGCGCTTTGGTCTCGGGGTTGTTGCTCTTCCACGCGGCGTCCTCGCGCGCCTTGAGCCCCTGCTCGATCTTCCGCAGCTCGTCGTCGAGGCCACGCTCGGCCTCGCGCGGGAAGATGCGCCCGATCTCGTCCCATCTGCGCTGGATGCCGGTCAGGAGCGTCCGCGCTCGCGCGTCATTCTTCTCCTTGGGCACTGCGGCAGCTTCGAGCAGCAGCGCACGCTTGGCCTCGATCTTCTCGCGGGATGCCTCGGCATCCGCGTGCTCGCGGTCGGCGCGCGCGGCGTAGAGCGCATCGCCGGCGGCCTTGAACCGCGCCCAGAGGGCGTCGTCGGCCTTCTTCCCGGCTCGCCCCGAGGCCTTCCACTCGTCGAGGAGCGCTCGGTAGGCGGCGATGCCGTCCTCGCCCCGGGAAGCGAGCGCTTCGGCACGCTCGACGAGGCGGGACTTCACATCGCGGGCCGAGCGGTGCTGCTCGTCGAGGCCGGCATAGAACTCGCGACGGTGTCTGTCGAGGGTCGAACGCGCGTCGCGGAACCGCTTCCACAGCTGCTGGGCGAGGCTCTTGGGCAGACGCGGGCCGCTCGTCTGCTGCGCCTGCCACTGGGCGAACAGCTCGGTGATCTCGGTGGTCGCCTGCTTCCACTGGATCGACCGCGGTTCGCGGGCAGCCAGCTGCTCCATCTTCTCGACGATCGCCGTGCGTTCGGCGATCGCGGCATCCACGGCTTCGCGATGCGCCTGCGCCTGTTCGGCGGAGGCTTCGGCCAGGATCGCGTCGAGCGCGTCCAGGCGGGCCTCGAGGGCGGCCAGGTCGCCGACGGCCGCAGCCCCCACGACGCGCTCGCGCACGGCTCGGGAGGTCGCCCGCAGATCGGATGCCGAGGCGCCGCCGCTGCGGTGCCGCGTCTCCAGCAGAGTGACCTCGCCGGCGAGGTCTGCGAACTTGCGCTCGAAGTAGGCCAGCGCCTCGGCGGGCGTTCCGTCGGGGTACTCGCCGACGACGCGCCAGCCCGCGCCCTCGCGCACGGAGACCGTCCCGTCGTCGTCGACGCGTCCGAACTCGTGCGCGGGGGCCGCGACGATCGGCGTGACCGCGGCGCGGCGCGCGGGGGGCCTCGGCACCGGGACGGGACGAGGGGACGGGACGTCGGGGACGGACGCCCCGGCGGCGACAGCAGACGACGACGCCGTCTCCTCGACGGGGGTCTGGTCAGCGGGTTCGATCGGGGTCTCGGGCACGAGCGTCTCGTCGGCGAGCACCTCCGCGGCAGCGGTCTCGTCGTTCGAGGAAGGAGTGGCGTCAGTCACGGGTAGCACCTCGTCGCGGCGCGCGCCGCATGGGGGTTTTCGGTCTGCCCCAGCCTATACGGGGAGGTCTCCACGGGGAGCCGCGCATGACGCTGTGCGCACGCGGTCACGACGTGGGCCGTCCGAACCCGGGCTGTCAGGGCCTGACCGGTCGACGTGCGGGCGGTCAGGGTGTCGGCGACGACGTGATCGACGCGGTGGGGGTCGCGGTGGCTGTCGCTGTGGGCTCCGGAGCGCCGGGGCCGAGGGTGTAGTAGGCGATCTGACCGCCGACAGCCGCGAGGATCAGCACGCCGCCCGCGATGCCGGCGACGAGGTTGTCTCGTCTGCGCCGCGCCACCTGGCCCTCATGGAACTCCTGGCGCGCCTGATACGCGCGCGTCCGCTCGCGCGCCTCGCGCGATTGCTTCTTTCCTGCACCCGTCGCCACGGGAACCTCCCTCGTCCCCGGTCAGCCGGGCCGCAGAAAGCCTAACCCGCGGGCGCTCTGACATCGCGCGGTCGTGTCGGCGGGCGCGGCTAGCCTGGACGGGTGGCCCAGGCATCCGCTCTCTTCCACGGTCAGACCCCCCTGGCCGTGCGGATGCGGCCGACCTCGCTGGACGAGGTCGCCGGCCAAGGGCACCTGCTGCGCCCCGGGTCGCCGCTCGTCGCCCTCGCCGACCCCGCAGCACGGGCGAAGACGGCGGTTTCGGTGATCCTGTGGGGTCCTCCGGGCACCGGCAAGACGACGCTCGCGCAGGCGATCGCCCGCACGTCCGGTCGCCGGTTCGTCGAGCTGTCGGCGGTGACGGCGGGGGTCAAGGACGTGCGCGAGGTGATGCAGGATGCCATGACGCAGCGCGACCTGTACGGCGCCTCCACGATCCTCTTCCTCGACGAGATCCACCGCTTCACGAAGGCGCAGCAGGACGCCCTGCTGCCGGGTGTCGAGAACGGCTGGGTGATCCTGATCGCCGCGACGACGGAGAACCCGTCGTTCTCGGTGATCTCGCCGCTGCTGTCGCGCTCGCTCCTGCTGACGCTGCAGCCGCTGACGGACGATGACCTGGGGGTGCTGATCGATCGGGCCGTCAGAGACCCGCGGGGGCTCGACGGTGCCGTCGTGCTGCTGCCCGAGGCGCGCACGGCCCTCGTCCAGCTCGCCTCGGGCGATGCGCGTCGTGCGCTGACGTCGCTCGAGGCCGCCGCGTCGGTCGCGGGCGAGGGCCCCGTCACGGCGGACCACGTCGCCCAGGCCGTCGACCGTGCGCTGCTGCGCTACGACCGCCAGGGCGACGAGCATTACGACGTCATCAGCGCGTTCATCAAGTCGATCCGCGGGTCGGACGTGGATGCCGCGATGCACTACCTCGCGCGGATGATCGAGGCGGGGGAGGACCCGCGGTTCATCGCCCGTCGGCTCGTGATCTCGGCATCCGAGGACATCGGCCTCGCCGACCCGCACGCCCTCGTCATCGCGACGGCGGCGGCCGACGCCGTCGCCTTCATCGGGATGCCGGAGGGCCGCATCCCCCTCGCCGAGGCGACGGCGTACCTCGCCACGACCGCGAAGTCGAACGCGGCCTACCTCGCGATCGACCAGGCCATCGCCGATGTGCGCGCCGGGGGTTTCGGGCGCGTTCCGGTGCACCTTCGCGATGCGCACTATCCGGGAGCCCAGCGCCTCGGGCACGGCAAGGGCTACGTCTACCCGCACGACCTGGAGGTCGGCGTCGCCGCACAGCAGTACCTGCCCGACGAACTGCGCGGGCGGCACTACTACGAGCCGACCGGGCGGGGCGTGGAGCGCGACATCTCCGCGCGGCTGGAGAAGATCCGCAAGCTCCTGGATGGCAACTGAAGGCTCGGTGTTCGG
>JASGGN010000035.1:0-20685 GCA_047605005.1 Microbacterium sp. | reverse complement strand
CCTCGATGACGAGCTCGGTCAGCGAGGTGTTCTCGGAGATCGTGACGCCGTCGCTGGTGACGGTGAGGGTGCTGCCGGTGGAGGCGTAGGCGGCAGCGGAGGCGGCGAGGACCACGCCGGTGACGAGGGCGCCGCCGAAACACCAGCGGAGGACGCGTCGCCTCCCGGCGAAGGTCGGCGGGACGGGGGCTGGGGCATGCGTGTGCACGGAACACTCCTTTGTGTGACGGATGGCGGCAGCCTCGTGGCTGTCAGGGGGATGACGGCCCGCGTCCGGTCACTGCGTGGGGCCGGCAGCTGCCACGCTCATGCAACCTCGGCGGTCCGCAGAGCGAAAGTGCGTTTGCGCGGATGGTAGGCATCGTTGCGCACGCGCTCTGGATCGGCTACTGCCGCCGTCGATGCGCTGCACCGACGGCGAGCGTGCCGATGGCGACGAGCCCCAGGCCGGCAGCGACCAGCCCGCCCACGGGAGCCCCGCCGGTGACGGCGAGGTCGTCGTCGGTGCCGGAGGTCGAAGAGGTCGAGGCTGTCGAAGAGGTCGTCGCGGTCGCCGTCGGTGTGGCGGCGTCGGTGATCTCGACGTTGACGGACACGTTGCCGTCGCCGTAGTCGTCTGCGGCGTGCGCGCTCGCCGCGAGACCGAGCAGGCCCGTCGTCGCCAGCAGCGCCAGCAGCAGCGTGGCCGTCAGACGCTCGGTCACGCGTCGGTCGCCGACGGATGGGGGGATGTCGGACGTGTGCACCAGGTACTCCTTCGTAGGGCGGGCGGATCTCATCTCACGGTGGGCATGGCCGCGGCGGGAGGCTGATTCCGCCGCGGCATCGCTGTGCGCTCGATTCCGATCGGAGAGGGGCGCATCAGCGCTGGGCGGGGTGCGCCGAGGCGAGGGCTCGCGAGGGAGCCTTCCCCTCGGCAACGGACTCACGGGCTTCGGCGCGGGCCGCCTCGACCAGGCGCTGGGTGCGCAGACGGGTACGGCGGCGGTCCCACCAGAAGCCGAACACGAAGGCGGCGGCGATCAGCAGGGTCACCGCCTGCGACCACGGGATCGCGGCACCGGCCCCGGTCGCGGTGACGGGAGCCGCGTCGTCGGCGATCGGCACGTCGTCGGCGACCGCGGAGGGCGTCGCGGTCAGGGTCGCGGTGTAGAACAGGGCCGGGATCGCGCCGGAGATGGTGACGGTGCCCGACCGGGTCTCTCCGGGTGCGAGCTCGGCGATCACGTCGCCCACCGCCTGGGTCGCGCCCAGCCCGAACACGCCCGCGACGTCCACGGTCGGGGTGACCGCGACCCGGGTGTTGCCGGTGTTGGTGACGGTGTAGCCGACCGTGAGGCTGCCGGTCTCGAAGGGGTTGATCGATCCGGTGTAGTCCACACCCGTGACAACGGAGGACAGGGTCGTCGCCAGTTCCCCCGTCACCCGCACGGTGACCCGGAAGCCGACGCGGGACTCCACGCCGACGTTACCGCTGCCCGCGGTGGTGATCGCCGCCGCGACCCCGGCCAGGTGATCGCCCGGGGTGGCGTTGTCGGGCACCGTGACGGTGAACGGGACCACCGCCGACCCGCCGGCATCCACCGTGACCGTGTCCTGGATGCTGATCCACGACCCGGCATCCGTGGACTCGACGCTCCCGCTGAGCATGTTGAAGCGGCCGGTGTCGGTGAAATACCCGTCCGCGCCGTAGGTCGTGAACGTGACCGCCGCGTCACTGTAATTGCTGACGATCATGTAATCCGTCGCGGTGCCGCCGGCATCCAGTTCCAGCTCCACCGACGTGCGGTCGTCGGCGGCCGTGCCGTCGCTGGGACTGACCGCCCACGTCACCGAGCCGGAGTCGTCCGTGTCGGCGAGCGCCGCACCGGCTGCAGACAACGACAGCGCTGCGGCGGCGAAGATCACCACGGCCAGACGGGCAAGGAACGTCTTCATGTCTTCTCCGTTGAAAGACGAACGAGGCGCGGCGCGACTCGTGGGGGACGGTGACCGGGCGGCAGACGTGTGCTGTGCCGGGGCGGCGGGTGAACGCCCCGCCGCCCCGGCACGCCCTGTCGATCAGCCCGCGATGTCTTCGAACAGGGACAGCGTGATCACCGAGGTGTACGTGTCCGCCGTCGTCGTGGCCGGGATCTTCAGATCCAGCCCCGCCGTCGCCGTGTACACCCCCGCGAGGTCGCTGTCGACCGCGGCGGCCGAGTCCAGTGTCAGAGACAGTAGCTCCTGGTCCTGCAGACCGGTCGAGGACGAGTCGTCGGCGACGCTGGACACGTCGTCACCCGGCGTCACGGTCGCCTCGCCATCGTCCGTGACCAGCGACGGCGACCAGCCCAGGTACGTCGACGAGATCGTGTTGCTGCTGTCCGTGGTGCCGGTGAAGTCGCTGGCCGAGCCCAGCACGTACCAGTACGCCCCGGACTCGATGCTGTCCGACGACCGGGTGTCGGTCACCGTGACCTCCGGCAGCGTGCCGGTGAACTCGCGGTATGCGACATCCGAGCTGGTGACCTCGGACAGGTTCGTCGAGTCCGCTGCGACCGTCAGGGCCAGGGTTCCGGTGTCCGTCGAGGTGACGTCCACATTGACGTCGACGTCGCCGCTGCCGTAGTCGGTGGCATCCGCGAACGCGGTGGCGGTGCCGGCCGAGGCGAGCACGAGCGCACCGAAGGCGACCGCGCCGCTGCGGAGGATGGTTGAACGCTTCATGATGTTTTCTCCAAAGAGGTGATGAGGATCGGGTAAGAGAGGATGTGCCCTCCGGGGGCGGCTCGCACCGCCCCCGGAGGATCGGATCAGTAGTCGGTCGTCGTGGTGGTGGTCACCGCGGTGTCATCGACCGTTCCGGATGCCGTGGTGGTCACGGTGCCGGTCGGAGTCGCCGACGACTTGGTGTTCTGCGCCACGCTCACCGACTTTCCGGCCGCAACGCCCGAGTACGTCTTGTCGCCGTACGTGGTCGAGATCGTGATGTCGGCCGCGACATCCGAGGTGTTCGTCACCGTCGTGACCAGGTACTGGTACGAGCCGATGGTGCGCGTGGTCACCGTCGTCGTGGTGTCGATCGTCGGAGCCGCCGACACCAGGATCGTGCCGGTGTAGGTGGTGCCGGCGACCGGGGTGACGACCGTGCCGTCGACGGTGACGACGCCGTTGAGCGTCGAGGTGTCGTCGACCGTCAGGCTCGTCAGGTAGGAGTCGCCGGTGACGTTCCAGGTGGAGCCGTCGGTCAGGGAGACGATCGCACCGCCGTTGATCGGCTCGGACACCGTGTTGGTGACGTCGCCGATGTAGGTGTAGGTGTCCTCGCTGACCGTGCCCTCGTGCGTCGCGGTCGTGGTCGAGACGCGGCCGTTGACCGTGCTGCCGTCGAGTGTGACGACCAGGTTCTTCGACACCGTGGCGCCGTTGAAGAAGTCGCCCGTGACCTCGGTGTCGGTCAGGTTGACGTCCGTCCGCGCCGTCAGCGAGGCATCGGCGAGGTCATCCGTCGTCGCGGTCTGCGAGACGCTGGTCGGGTCGGTGTAGGTGCCGCCGGGGCCCGGGTCGTCCTGGTCCATGACCTGCACGATCACGCCGTTGTCGGCGCTCAGCGAGGGCGACTCGTCGTCGCTACCGGTCACGTTGTAGGTCGTGGTGCCGGTCTGCGACTTGTCCTCGAACAGCGCGTTGGCGGTGCTGACGGTCGTGCCGCCGTCGACGGTCACCGTGTTGTCGCCGGCCCACGTCATGAAGCCGTACTTCGCCGAGGTCAGGGTCGAGGACTGCTCCTCGATCGAGGACAGGTCGTCGTCGGTGAGCCCGATGCCGTACGAGGTGTTCAGCGCCGCGACGTCGTCGGCGTCGCTGTCGCCGACGTGGAGCACGTTGTCGCCGTTGGCCGAGATGGAGATGTAGCTGGCGACGTCGAAGTCGGTGCCCAGGTACTCGCCGGTGGCCGAGCCGATCAGGTAGGTGCCGTAGCCGGAGTCGAGCGTGGAGATGTCGCTGTTGATCGCGGTGAGCTTCACGTCGGAGCCGGAGTCGGTCGACAGCGCGCCCCAGTCCTCGGCGGTGACGCTCGTGTTGATGTACGTCGCCTTGCTGCTTTCGCCCAGCAGCAGGGTCGCGCGGTTGGTGCCCTCCAGGCCCAGCATCCAGGGCGCGGCGATCATCGTGTCGGGGCTGACGTTGGCGACGTAGTCGCTGGGCAGCGTGCCGCCCGAGACGTCGATGTCCGAGTTCTTCACGACGACGTTGGCGCCGCCCTCGGAGATGATCGCCGTGCGCACGACGCCCGAGTTGTCCAGATCGAGGCCGTCGATCGTCAGGTTGGCGCTGTCGTCGGCGGTGATCGCCGAACCGGCGGCCACGAAGTCGTCGCGGCCGTTGCCTTCCAGCGCGATGCTCGCATCGGTCAGCGAGTAGTCGGTGCCCGTGACCCAGATGCCGTTGAAGGTCGAGCCGGTCGACTGCAGATCCAGGCCATCGGCGCTGTCGTCGCCGGGCGTGGAGCCGAGCGTCAGGGCCGCCGGCACCGAGTAGTCGGAGTTGACGCCGTCCGCATCGACGTACAGGGCCTGGCGGATCGGGAAGGTCAGGCTCGAGCCCGTCACCGCGTGCAGCGTGGTGACGGTCAGCACGACGCCGTCGTCGCCGGTGCTCACATAGTCGCCCGCCTGCAGCGTGCCGTCGACGTCTTCGATCGAGTCCCAGGCCTGGCCGGTCTCGACGCCGTCGACGGTGAGGGTCACCGAGTAGCCGGTCGGAGCGACCAGCGAGCCGCCGTCTTCGATCACGACCTCGTCGTAGGCGGTGGTCTCGCTGATGGTGTAAGTCTCGTCGGCGGCGACGGTGAGCACGCTGTCGTCATCGGCTTGCGCGGCAAGCGGCATGAAGGCAAGAGAGCCTCCGACGGCGGCAGTGGCGGCGGCGAGCGCAAGCGCCCGGCGGCAGCGGGGCCGGCGGAACGCCGAGCCGTTAGTGGTGGTATCGAACATCCTTGTCCTTCCTATGGACACGCCCCATTGCTGCGGCGCGTGCTGTTGGCGGGTTTACGCTAAGTCGCAGCCGCCGCGGGCGCTCACTCTTTCGCGCTCATGGTAGGTATCGTCGGCATCCTGTTGAGCGGGCGCAGGCGCTGTGCATCGGTTCCGAGCGCAGCCCGTCAGCATGACCCGCGCCCTCGGCTGCCGGCGTCTGCCGGCTCCCAGTGGTTGACGTTGAGCCGGTCGTGGTCGGCGGCCAGGTAGCGGTGGAAGCGGCCCTCGGGGTCACGAACGGCGATGATCTCCTGCAGGCGGGCCCAGTTCTCCGGCGCCATGAACCTCAGCTGCCGGCTGGTCATGTCGCTGTCGCCGAGGTACTGGCCGGCGGTGACGGGCTCGGCGCACGCGAAGACCTCGTCGACCCAGGCGCGGTTGCGGGCGAACTCGGCCGGGTCCTCGTACACCGTGTAGGCGGCGACGTAGGCGTCGGTGTGCAGCGAGAAGGCCATGTCCGGCAGCTCACGGCGCGGCGCGTTGCTCATCCAGATCGCGAAGCCCTTCTCAGTCGGGTTCGTCGTGAACAGGGGCCGGATGCCCTCGACCATCGCCGCGACGCCCTCCGGCGTGTTCTCGCCGTCGATCCAGGCGTTGTCGCAGATGTACTGCCAGTGCTCGGGGTTCTGCAGCTCCTGCTGGGCGCGCTGCTCGGCGAGAGTGGACTGCGCGGCATCCTGCACGAACACGGCGCGGTCCAGGGCGGGGCTTTCGTTGAAGACGGCGAGCGAGGCGCGGGCGTGCTCCTCGTCGTCGCCGAACGCGAGGCCCGTCACCAACAGCAGGCGCCTCTCGGTGCCGTCCGGCAGCGGCGTCGGGTTCGACACGCAGACGATCTCGACGTTGTCGGGGATGCGGTGGTGCACCCGGTAGATCCAGGTCATCACCTCGGTGAAGTCCTCGAGCTCGTAGCCGTGCACCGTATGCGCGAGTGCGCCGAAGAGCGGGCGGGTTCTCAGGTGGAAGCGCACGACGACACCGGGGAACGCGGGGCCGGCACCGCGCGCTGCCCAGTACAGGTCGCTGTTCTGGTCCTCGTCGCAGCGGACGAGCTCGCCGTCGGCGGTGACGACGTCGACCGCGACGACCGACTCCGCCGCCCAGCCCCACCCGCGCTGGTTCCACCCCTGGCCGCCCTGCAGCAGGAACCCGCCGATACCCACCGTGGGGCAGTGGCCGCCGTTGAAGAACCGGCCCCGCTCTTCGAGGAAGGGCGAGAGCGCCGCGCCGCCCTGGGTCGCGGGGCCGGCGCTGACGATGTGGGTCTGCTCGTCGTAGGAGATGTCGTCCAGAGCGCCGAGGTCGAGCAGTAGCCCGCCCTCGCGCACGCTCCACGCCGCCCAGGAGTGTCCGCCCGAGCGAATGGCGACCGTCCAGCCGTTCTCCTTGGCGAGGCGCACGCCCCTGGCGACGTCATCGACGCTACCGGCGATGAGCACGGCATCCGGTTGCCGATCGGGCCTGCGACCGTTGAACACGCGCCCGACGCGGGCCGTCTCCCAGTCCGGGTCGGCGGGCAGCACCAGTCGGCCGTCGAAGGCGGGGGCATCCAGGGTCATCGTCGAACTCCTCGGGGGAAAGGGCCGCGTCGGCGCGGTTCCCCTCTCGACAGTAGGCAGGATGCCGCAGCAGGCGAAAGCCGCGCCCGGCATACCAGCTATCTGCTCCTCGCGCGTACCGGCCGCGAGGCCCCCGGACCTACGCGAGACACCCGGATTCGCGTGAGACAACACGGCGAGACGGGGCGTGTCACGCGGAATCGGGTGTCTCGGCATTCCCGCGCGGGAAGCGCGGCGCGGTCAGCCGAGCACCGAGCCGCCGCCGTCGACGACGAGGTTGACGCCGGTGATCCAGGATGCCTCGTCGGAAGCGAGGAACAGCGCGGCGTTCACGATGTCGTCGGGCTGCCCGACGCGCCCGAGCGGAATACGGGCGATGTTGTCCTTGAACGGCTGCGGCCCGCCCTCCACGAGCCACGCGGTCGACGGCGTCACGGTGAAGCCCGGCGACACGCACACCGCGCGGATGCCGTGCGGCCCGCCCTCGACCGCGAGCTGCTGTGTGAGGTTGATGACGCCGGCCTTCGCGGTGCCGTGCGCGTTCTGCGGCATGAACTCCACGCCGCGGGTTCCGGCGATCGACCCGACGTTCAGGACCACCCCGCCGCCGCGATGCTTGAGGTGCGGCCAGACGGCGCGGGTCGCGTAGAAGACGAGGTTCAGCTCGTTGTCGATGACGAAATCCCAGTCTTCGACGCTGAGCTCGTCGATCGCGCCGAACCTCGGGCTGGAGGCGTTGTTGTAGAGGATGTCGACGCCGCCGTACACCTCGGCCGCGGCATCCACCCACGCCGACGCCGCCTGCGCGTCGGACAGCTCGACCGGCGCGAAGTTCGCGATCTCGCCGCCCGCGGCGCGCACGAGCCGCACCGTCTCCTCGGCGCCCTCCGGGAACAGGTCGCAGCCGACGACTTTCGCGCCCTCGGCCGCGAAGCGCAGGGCCGCGGCCCTGCCCATGCCGCCCCCGATCCCGGTGATGAGCGCGACCTTGTGCTCAAGACGTCCCATGGGTCTCTCCTTCCGTTGCCGGCGCATCGACACGGTGCGCCTCGGTGGTTCCGTCGTCGCGGAAGACCGCCCAGCCGGTCCAGGCGAGGGTGACCGCCGCGGTGACGATGATCGCGAACGGCCGGGGGTCCTGGTCGCCGCCGATCGTGACGAGCGGGGCCACGAGCCCGGCCCCGACGAACTGCGCGGCGCCGATGACGGCCAGCGCCGTTCCGGCGACATGGCGCAGCCCCTGCAGCGCGTACGAGGTCGCCGCGCCGAAAACCAACCCCATGCTGCTGGCGATCAGCAGCAGCGCCGGCAGCAGCGTCCACGCCGACACCGTGCCGGTGAGGGCGGTGACCAGGACGACGGCGGCGCCGGCGCCCTGCACCGTCAGCCCGAGGGCCATCATGCCGCGGTCGCTCCAGGTGCGCGCCAGTCGCGCGGCGATGAGCCCGGCGGTGATGAGGCCGACGCCGTTCACGCCGAAGGTGATCGCGTAGACGACCGCCGACAGCTGCAGCACCGACTGGATCAGAAAGGCCGATGCCGAGATGTACGCGAACTGCGCGACGAACCCGAACAGGACGACGCTCGCACCGCCCAGGTAGGCGCGCGAGCGCAGAGCCCTGCGGGCATTGGCGGGCAGCGTCCGCAGCGGTCGCGCGATCCGACCCCGCGGGGGCAGGCTCTCCGGCACGAGCGTCGCGACCAGCACGAGGCCGACGGCTCCCAGAAGCCCCAGGGCCAGGAAGATCGCCCGCCACCCCCACGCCGACATCACGAGCACGCCGACGCACGGGCTGAGCACGGGGCCGAGGCTGATGAGCGTTCCGAGCAGCGCGAAGGCCCGGGTGAGGGCGGGGCCGTCGGCGAGGTCGGAGAGCACCGCCCGGCCGATCACCATGCCGAACGAGACGCCCAGGCCCATCGCCGCGCAGCACGCGACGAGGACGGGCAGCGAGGGGGCGAAGGCCGCGCCGCAGGCGGCGAGCGTGGAGACGGCGCTGCCGATCAGCAGCGGCATCCGCCGGCCGATCCCGTCCGACAGCGGACCGGCCAGCAGCTGACCGATCGCCATGCCGAGCGTGACGCCGGTGAGCGAGAACTGGACCTGGCCGCTCGGCGCCTGCAGGTCGTCGGCCATCGTCGGCAGCGCCGGCAGGAACGCGTCGGTGCTGAACGGGCCGGTCATCGACAGCACGCCCAGCGCGACGAGCAGGGGCAGCGCGACCGCCGACGCGCCCGTCGCCTTCGTCGTGCTCATCGGATCTCCCTCGCCGTGTCGTGATGCTATCCGGGCGGCAGCCCCGTGCGCTGCGTGCGCCGGGGATGGGAGGTATCGTGCGCGCTCGGTAGGATGCCGCCATGACCGGCGCCGGGTACGACCTGAACCTCCTCGTGCCCCTGCGGGCGCTCCTGGAGGAGGCGAACGTCACGCGCGCGGGCCAGCGCGTGCAGCTCGGGCAGTCCTCGATGAGCTCGGCGCTGTCGCGACTGCGGATCGTCTTCAACGACGAGCTGCTCGTGCGCGTCGGGCGCGACTACGAGCTCACGCCCTTCGCCCGGGTCCTGCTGCCGCAGGTGCAGGCGACCGTGCCCCTCATCGAGCGCGTTCTGATGAACGAGCCCGAGCCCGACCCGCGCACCGCCCGGCGTGAGCTGTCGATCATGATCACCGATTACGGCATCCTGCGGCTGCACGGGGCGATCGCAGCGGTGCTGGAGCACTCTCCCGGCATCCACGTCGACCTCCTCCCGCTGCCCGAACGGCCGATGGAGAGCGAGCGCGACCTCGTGACGCACGACTTCGTGGTCTCGGTGCCGGGCATCGGGATCGACGGCTCCAGCCTTCCGCTGGTCGAGGACGACTACGTGTGCCTCGTGGATGCCGCGAACCCGGCGATCGCCGGCGGCGCGCTGTCCTTCGAGGACTTCGTGGCGCTGCCGCAGGCTGTCGCCCATTTCGGACGACTGCACTTCACTCCGGCCGACCGGCGGCTGCGGGAGCTCGGGATCGATCGCCGTGAGCCGCGGGTGACGACATCCTCCTTCCTCCCGTTGCCGAGCGTCGTGGCGGGGACGGACCTGGTCGCCGTCGTGCCCCGCGTCCTCGCCGAGACGCTCGGCCCTCTGACCGGCACCGTCGGGGTGGAGGCGCCGTTCGGGCCGGTCGGCATCCCGCTCCGGCTGTGGTGGCACCCCAGCCACGACGCCGACCCGGTGCACATCTGGTTCCGGGAGAGCCTGACGGCGGCCTTCCGGGCCGAGGCGGACGCCGCGAAAGAGATATGAGGCATCGCGCAATCCTCGTTCTGCGCGCCTTCTGACAGCCCTAGCGTCGAAAGAGGTCGCGCCGATAGGGCGCGGTCGTTGAGCAAGCGAAGCGAGACGAAACGGCTGTCGGTCTGTCGTGGGGCGTTTCGACTCGTCGCTTCGTTCCTCGCTCAACGACCGGAGAACACCTCTTGGCGCGACGTCGAAAGCGCGCCGCGCAGCGAAGGAGCTCTCATGGCCGTGACGTCCGTGCTCATCGCCGGGTCCGGTGGCCGGGCGTATCTTGCCGCCGCCGCGTTCGCGCGCTGCGGCATCGAGACGGCGCTGATCGACGGGTCGGCCACCGGCCCCGCCGATCGCGAGCTGGAGCACACCGTGCGCGCGCTCGCCGTCGACGTGCGCCGCGGGGTCGAGCTGATCGGCGCCGTCGATGTCGACCGTCACGTCGAGGCGGAACTGACGGGCGACCGGGTGGAGAACTTCGATGCGATCGTCCTCGCCGACGCCCCGGACGCGCAGCGGTTCGCGGGGCTTTCTGTGCGCGTCTTCGTGCTCGGCGCCGCCGACGATGCCGCGCGCCTCGTGCGGCTCGTGCGGCTCGCGCGGTCGAAGTCTGCACGCGCTATCGAAAAATGAGGAGCGCGCGCAAGATCGTGTAGCGCGAGCCGAGTGGAGCCCTCCGACGGGCGTTTCCTGGCCGCCGCGCCGGCGCAGCGCGTCGAAGCGCAGGGGCGCAACCTCGTCAGAGCCGGTCGTCGCCGTAGGTGCGACGGGCCGGCGGCACGGTGTACCCGGGGCTCGCGGTCTCCACGATGCGATTGGAGATGCTGCCGAGCCCCTCGACGGTCATCGTCACGACGTCGCCGACCTGCAGCGGCGGGATGACGAGCTCGCCCCCCGCGCGCGCCCAGCGCTCCGACAGGGCGCCCTGCGATGCCGTGCCGGTCGCCAGCACGTCCCCCGCGCCGACCCAGGCGTCGCGGGAGGCGTGCACGAGCATCTCCTCGAACGACCACGACATGTTGCGCAGGTTGTCGGTGCCGACGACCTCGCCGTTGATCGCGACGGACATCTCCAGCGCGTAGCGGTCGCCCTCGCGGTACTGCTCCAGCTCGTCGGGCGTCGTGAGCCACGGGCCGAGGGTGTTCGCGAAGTCCTTTCCCTTGCTCGGCCCCAGGCCCACGCTCATCTCGCGGCCCTGGATGTCGCGCGCGCTCCAGTCGTTGAAGATGCAGAAGCCGGCGATGTGCTCCGCGGCCTCCTCGATCGGCACGTCGCGGACGGTGTCCCCCACGATCATCGCGACCTCCAGCTCGAAGTCGAGCCTCTGCGTGAACGGGGGCATCGGGATCTCCGCCCCGGTGGGCAGCACGGACCAGGGGTTCATGAACAGGAACCTCGGCGCCTCGTACCAGGCCGGCGGCACGCTGCCGTCGCCGCCCTCGGTCTTCTTCATGCCGGCGATGTGGGCCTCGAACACGAGGAAGTCGCGCATGGCGCGCGGCTGCACCGGCACCGCGAAGACGGCATCCTCGATCGGCAGCTTCTGGTAGCGGCCGCCGCGCAGGTCGAGGTCGCGGCGCACGTCCTCCGGCAGGTGGAGCAGGTCGAGGATCTCCGGGTCGCCGGGAACGTCCTGCAGGTTGCCGTGCTGCACGCGGCCGGTGTGCTCGATGCCGTTCGGGCCCACGTAGCGCGCGTACTGCGCCATCTCAGAAGTCCAGGGTCTGGTAGAAGTCGCGCTGACGGGTCTCAAGGGCGGGGATCGCCTGGCCGAGTGCCCACTGCTCGAAGTGCGGGTAGGTGCCGTGGGCTTTGAAGGCGTCCTCGTCGGCGTAGACCTCGAAGATGCGGAACACGCTGGGCTCCTCGGGGCTCTGGTACGCCTGGTAATAGATGTTGCCGGGCTCTTCGCGCGAGGCGGGGGAGAGCTGCTCGAGAGCCGAACGGACGGTCTCCTCCTCGCCAGGCTTGGCGATCCAGGTGGCACTGCAGATGAAGGCCATGGGGGCTTCCTTTCAGGACGTCGTCGTCGGGGCGGTGCCCCGGGTTCACGGTACGGGGGCTGGATGCCGGTGGCCACCGCCATCCAGCGATGCCTCCCATCGGCTGCCCGGCGCATACCCGCGCATACCCGCGCATACCGGCGCTTCCCGGCGCACAATTCAGGCAGAACGGCGCGTGCAGCGCCCTGGGCGCGCGCCACGACCGGATTCTGCCTGAGTTATGGGCCGCCGGCGGGGCAGCCGGGGCGGCCGGCCGCCTCGCGGCGGGGCCGGCTCACCGGCCTCGCTCGTCGAAGATCGCGACCGCGCGCCCGGCCCCAGGTCGGAATAACTGCCATCGTCGGGGAGAATGGACGGGTCACCGCGCGGCGCCGTACGCTCGCGACGAACCCACTCTCGATGAGGAGCCGATCCATGGCCATCGCCACGATCAACCCGTTCACCGGCCAGACCGAGAAGTCCTTCGAGGCACACAGCGATGCCGAGGTCGACCGTCGCATCGCCGCGGCGCAGGATGCCTTCGTGAAGCTGAAGTCGACCACCTTCGCGCAGCGCGCACAGTGGATGAACGTCGCCGCGCAGCTGCTCGAGGATGACCTGGAGCAGCTCGCGCGGATCATCACGATCGAGATGGGCCGCCCGATCAAGGCCGCCCGCGCCGAGGTGCTCAAATCCGCCAAGGGCCTGCGCTACTACGCGGACCACGCCGCGGAGTTCCTCGCCCCCGAGGAGCTGTCCGAGCCGTCGAAGGTCGGCGCCTCGCAGGCGGGCACCCGCTACGCGCCGATCGGCATCGTGCTGGCGGTCATGCCGTGGAACTACCCGCTGTGGCAGGTGCTGCGCTTCGCCGGGCCCGCTCTCATGGCCGGCAACGCGGGGCTGCTCAAGCATGCGTCGAACGTCCCGCAGGCGGCGCTCTACCTGGACACCCTGTTCGAGCGCGCCGGCTTCCCGGTCGGGGCGTTCCACACGCTGCTGATCCCGGCATCCGGCGTCGAGCGCGTGCTGCGCGATCCGCGCGTGAAGGCGACCACGCTCACCGGATCGGAGCCCGCCGGCCGGTCGCTCGCCTCGATCGCCGGCTCCGAGGTCAAGCACGTCGTGCTCGAGCTCGGCGGGTCG
Source organism: Microbacterium sp. (assembly GCA_047605005.1). Taxonomy (GTDB): domain Bacteria; phylum Actinomycetota; class Actinomycetes; order Actinomycetales; family Microbacteriaceae; genus Microbacterium. The sequence continues at coordinate 7,710 of JASGGN010000035.1, read as the reverse complement.
GACCCGTTCATCGTGATGCCCAGCGCCGACGTCGAGAAGGCCGCCGCGGTCGCCGTCACCGCCCGCAACCAGAACAACGGGCAGTCCTGCATCGCCGCGAAACGCTTCATCGTGCACGCCGACGTCTACGACGAGTTCACCGAGCGCTTCGCGCGGGGCGTCGCGGCGCTGACCGTCGGCGACCCGCTCGACGAGCAGGTCGATGTCGGCCCGATCGCGACAGAGTCGGGCCGAGACGAGCTGGCCGGGCAGGTCGAGGATGCCGTCGCGCACGGCGCGACCGTCCTCACAGGAGGCACGATCCCCGACCGGGCCGGCTGGTTCTACACGCCGACCGTGCTGGCCGGCATCACGCCGGCGATGCGCCTGCACCTCGAGGAGGCGTTCGGCCCCGTCGCGACGGTGTATCGCGTCGGCTCCCGCGAGGAGGCGCTCCAGGTCGCCAACGGCACGACGTTCGGCCTCAGCTCCGCCGTCTGGACGACCGACCCCGACGAGCAGGAGTGGTTCATCACGAACCTGGATGCCGGTGCGGTGTTCGTCAACGGCATGACCGCCTCCTACCCCGAGCTGCCGTTCGGCGGCGTCAAGGACTCCGGCGTGGGCCGGGAGCTCGCGGCGGCCGGCATCCGCGAGTTCTGCAACCTCAAGACGGTCTGGAAGGGCTGAGCCTCCGTCGCGGGCGCGCACGCGCGGTGGAAAACAGCCCGCGCGCCCGAACTTTCCGCAGCGCGCGCAGGAATCGACCGCGCGGGCTCCCCACGGGCTCCCCACGGGCTCCCCACGGGCGCTGTGCATCATGCGCGCCGCGCGCGGGCTCAGGGCAGGACGACGATCTTGCCGGGGGCGTGCGGACCCTCCAGCTCGGCGAAGGCCGCGGCGACCTCGTCGAGCGGGAAGGTCGCGGCGACGGGGAAGACGAGCGCGCCCTCGGCGATCCTCTGGGCGAGAGCCGCGAGGTTGCGCGCCGTGCGGGCCTCGCGCTCCGCGTTGACGACCCCCAGCTCGTCGACGGCGGCGTAGCCCGCGATCGCGACGATGCGCTCGCGCGGCACTCCGAGGGCGACGCCGGCGTCCAGAGCCTCACGGCCGTGGCAGTCATACACCGTCGTGACGGCGCCGAGCGCGGCGACCCGCTCGGCCAGTGCGTCGCCGTAGGCGATCGGCTCGACACCCACCGAGCGCAACAGCTCGTGGTTGCGCGCGGACGCCGTGCCGATGACCCGCGCCCCCGCCGCGACGGCGAGCTGCGCCGCGACGAGGCCGACGCCGCCGGCGGCTCCGCCGACCAGGACGGTGTCCTCGGCGCTGACGGGCGCCGTGGCGAGCACCGAGACGGCCGTCAGCCCCGCGACATTGAGCCCGCCCGCGACCTCGACGGCAACGGCATCCGGCCGTCGGGTCAGATCGGATGCCTGCGCGATGGCGCGTTCGGCGACTGCGCCGCTCGCGCGGCCGAGCACCTCGTCGCCCACCGCGACGGGGGAGCCGTCCCAATAGCTCGCGCCGTCTCCGACGGACTCGACCGTGCCGGCCACGTCGCCGCCGATCCGTCGGGGGAACGGTGCGCCGTTCGGGAAGAACCCGCCGCGCATCTTCGCATCGAACGGGTTGAGGCCCGCCGCGCGCACGCGCACCGCGACCTCTCCGGCTCCCGGCGCGGGGTCGGGGACCTCGCCGAGGTAGAGGACCTCGGGCCCTCCTGTGGTGTCGTACAGCGCGGCGCGGGACATGGCATCCTTCCTTCCCTGCGAGTTCCGGCGAAACCCGGTTCTCCCGTCGAGACCCCCGGTTCTTTTCCGGGTCTCGACGCGCGGAGCGGGTCTCGTGCCCGAGGCTACTCGTAGCTGCGCAGAATCTGTTCGGGCTCGAGCTGGATCGCCCAGCCCTCGATCGTCCCGGCGTTCTCGAACTCCTCGATCTGCAGGATCTGCCGGCCGCGCTCGACGGTCTGCTCCATCCCGGCGGTCACGAAGGCGTAGATGTTCAGCCACGCCGACTCGGGGTACGCGATGCCCTCGATGACCAGCACGTTCGCGTCGACGACGGCGCGGGCGTTCATCGCCGCGCGGGGCGAGGTCGTCGTGACGGCGCGCGCCCCGTTGACCTTGTTGGCCGCGACGACGCCGGCAAGCGCCTCCTCGACGACGAGCACGGCGAAGGCGTCGACGCCGGCATCCTGATCGGCGACGACGGCCTGTCCGACGCGCACCGCGTAGATCGGGTAGTCGTCGCCCTCGTCGATCTGGTCGGCGCCGTGCCACACGACCTCGACGCCCGACGCGGCGGCGCGGGCCGCGAGGCTGCGGCCGAGCTCGTAGCCGCCGTGGTCGGCGGCGAAGTGGATGCGGGTCATGTCGATCGACCTTCCTTAGGGGTCCGGCGGGGTCCAAGCGTCATCAGCGTCAGGAGCGGGGCAGGGATGCCGCTCACACCGGCGGGGCGACGAACAGCCCCTTGTCGATGTCGTTGAACGACTCGCGGGCGACCAGCTCGCTCATCTCCTGGGCGGTGCCCCACTGGTCCTGGGTGGAGAGATGGCTGATGTCGTGCCGGTGCGCCTCCCACAGGTCGTCGTCCACGATGGCGAGCTCGGTCGTGTACTCGATCGTGTTGCCGGCCGGGTCGAGGAAGTACGCGAACGTGTTGTCGCCGGCGTTGTGGCGCCCCGGCCCCCAGATCATCCGCGCTCCCGAGCGCAGGATCTTGCCGGCGCCGCGCATCCACTCCTCGATGCCGCGCATCTCGAACGACAGGTGGTGCAGCGAGTGGTGCGGGCCGACCGCGATCGCGATGGAGTGGTGGTTGGTGTTGCAGCGGAGGAAGTGCATCATCTCGACGCCGTCGGGGCGCACCAGCGAGTCCGAGATCGTGAAGTCGAGGTGGTCGATGTACCACTGTGCCGTCGTGTTGAGCTCGACGGAGTTGAACACCATGTGCGACAGCTTCGCCGGGATCGGCTCGCGCTCGCGGATCTTGCGCGCCTGGCGGGTCTGGTATCCGGTCGCGAACTCGAGCACGCGGCCGTCGCCGTCGAAGACGCGGAAGCCGTAGCCGCCGCTGAAGCCGGTGAGCTCCTGGGGCTCGTGCACGAACGGCACGTCCTCGGCGTGCAGCTTCGCGGCGAGGGCATCCACGTTCGCGCGGTTCGCGACGGCGAAGCCGGCGAGGTCGACGCGCTTCTCGCCGCGGCGCAGGCGCAGGATGAACGGCTCCGCCGATCCCTCGGCGGCCAGATAGCTCAGGCCGTCCTCGGCGTGCACCTCGGTGAGACCCCAGTGCTTCACGAAGAACTCGCGCTCCGCGTCGAAGTTCGAGATCGCGAGCGCGCCATAGCGCAGGTGGGAAACGAGTCGCTCAGTCATCGTCGACCTTTCATCGGGACCGGTCGCGGGCACAGCGCGACGCATCGAATGTAGGCCGACCGGGCATGCGGATGCCATGGCTGCGCCGGATACCATGCATCTGCGGCCGGCGGCGGCCCCGAGCTGCACCTCTTCATCGCGCTGCGCGCGCTGATCGAGGAGGCCGACCTCATGCACGCGGGGAGCACGCGGGGAGCGCGCGGGCCTCGGCCCGTCCAGGATGTCGGCGTCGCTCGCCGCCCGAGGCGATATCTGGCATCGCGGGCGGCGATTGGTGAACCGCCGGTCGCGGCCATAGCGTCGAGCGCAGAGGCGAAGTCGCCCGCGCACCTGCACGCATTTGCACGCACCTAGGAGACGAAGATGTCCGTTCGGAATGTCCTCATCGTCGGTGGCGGTTTCACCGGCCTGACCACCGCGATCGCGCTCGCCCAGCGCGACGTGAAGGTCACGCTCGTGGACAAGGTGTCGGCGTGGGCCCGCGTCGGGCACGGCCTGACCATACAGGGCAACGCGTTGCGTGTTTTCAAGGAGATCGGTGTCATCGACGACGTGCTCGCCGTCGGGCAGCCGGAGAACTCGGTCACCCTGACGCTGGCGAACGGCGACGTCATCGCCGAGATGCCCACGCCCCGCACCGGCGGCGACGATCTCCCGGCCACGATCGGGGCGCTGCGGCCCGACCTGCACGAGATCCTCGTGGCGAAGGCGGAGTCGCTGGGGGTAGAGATCCGCCTCGGGCTCGAGCTCACGTCGTTCGAGAACCACGACGACACGGCGACCTCGGTGCTCTCCGATGGCACGCGAGAGACGTGGGACCTCATCGTCATCGCCGAGGGCATCAAGTCGCAGACCCGGCCGAAGCTCGGCGTCACGGAGGACCGCGCCCCCAGTGGCCTCGGCATCTGGCGTGCCGTCACCTCGCGCCTGCCGGAGATGACCGGCGGCATCGCCTTCCCGACCGAGGACGACGGCGGAGCCTTCAAGGTCGGCTACACGCCGGTCAGCGCCGACCAGTGCTACGTCTTCGTGCTGTGCCGTCCGCAGCGACCCGACAACGGGCTGGAGGGCTGGCAGGAGGTCAAACGCCTCATGGCGAACTACCACGGAGAGTACGACGACCTGCGCGAGTCGATCGGCCCCGGCACCTTCTTGAACTTCCAGGAGATCGAGTGGATCTTCGTCGAGGGGCCGTGGCACTCCGGCCGCGTCGTCGCACTCGGCGAGGTCGTGCACGCCGTGCCGCCGCTGATCGCCCAGGGCGCCGCCCAGTGCCTCGAAGACGCGCTGCTGTTCGCGCAGTACGTCACCGAGGACGGCGACCTCGAAGACCAGCTGGCCGCGTTCTATGCGCGGCGCATCCCGCGCATCAAGGGCGTCGTGGATGCCTCGTTGCAGCTCGCGTACTGGGAGCAGAACCCCGGAACGCCCGACGCCGCCCCCGACCGGGTCATGGCCGAGGCCCTCACTGCTCTGGTGCCGGCGCCGTGAGCGAGCAGGTCTCCCTCAGGGTTCCGCGCCGCGTCGTCACCGGTCACGACGGCGACGGCGTCTCGGTCGTCCTTTCCGACGGGCCGGTGCCCGTGCACCGGTTCATGCCGCAGGACGGCGTCGGCTTCTCCGAGGTGTGGCAGACCGAGGGGGCACCGGCCCCGATCGTGCCGGACGAGGGCGACCCGACGGTCGGCTCGATCCGTGTGCCACCACCGGTGCGCGGCACGAAGATCCGCATCAACGAGTTCTTCCCCGGCCACCTGACTGCCGAGGGGCGTCAGTCGCCGGTGCACCGCACCCAGTCGGTCGACTACGGCATCGTGCTGGAGGGTGAGATCGTCCTGATCCTCGATGACAGCGAGGTGACGCTGCGGGCGGGGGACGTCGTCATCCAGCGCGGCACCGACCACGCGTGGGCGAACCGCGCCGACCGGGTCTGCCGCGTCGCGTTCATCCTCATCGACGGCGAGTTCACCCCCGAGCTGTTGCAGGTGCTGCCGGATGACGTCCACGCCGCCCTCATGACCCACGGACCGCACGATGGTCCGGGCGGTGCCGATGGTCCGGGCGGCGCCGAGGGTCCGGGCGGTGCCGATGGCCCGGGCGGCGCAGACGCCCCCGCCTCGACCGAAGGGAGCGCATGATGCACGTCGACCACGTCGGCCTGTCGGTGGGTGACCTCGACGCTCAGCTCGCCTGGTATCAGAGAGCGTTCGGGTTCGCGGCCGCGGGCCGGTTCGAGATCGCGCCGGTGGGGCTGCGCGGGGTGTTCCTGCTCGGCCCCGACGGGGTGTCGATCGAGTTGCTGGAACGCGCCGGCTCGACCCACCGCACCCCCGGGACCACCCCGCCGGATGAGCTGCTCGCGCAGGGCTGGGGGCACCTGTGCCTGCGCGTCGACGACGTCGACGCGCTCTTCGACGCGCTCGTGGAAGCGGGCGCCGGGGTCGTGACCTCTCCCGCCGCCTCGCCCGAGCCGGGGGTGCGCTTCGCGTTCGTCACCGACCCGGAGGGCAATTTCATCGAGCTGCTCGATCGCCCAGGACCGGTGACGGCATGAGCGGGATCACCCTCCCCGGGATCGCCGGCAGCCTCTTCGTCGTCACGGGAGCCGCCGGCGGACAAGGGGCGCAGGAAGCGCTGCTGCTGGCATCCCAGGGCGCCGACGTCGTCGCCGCCGACGTGCGCGCGGAGGCGCCGGAACTGCTCGCCGCGGCATCCGAGCTGCCCGGCACCGTCACCTACGCCACCCTCGACGTCTCCGACGAGGCAGGCTGGGGGCGCCTGGCCGACGCGCTCGGCGGGCGTGCGGTCAAGGGCCTCGTGAACAACGCCGGCATCACCCAGCGCACCCGCATCGGCCAGGTCGTCCGCGCCGACTGGGACCGCGTCATGGCGATCAACGTCACGGGGGCGATGCTCGGCATCCAGGCGCTCCTGCCGCTCATGGGCCGGGGCTCGTCGATCGTGAACATCGGCTCCGCCGCCGCCGTCACCGGCCACTACACGGCTGCGTACACGGCGAGCAAGTGGGCGCTGCGCGGGCTCTCGCACTCCTGCGCGACGGAGCTCGGGCCGTGCGGCATCCGTGTCAACCTCGTCCATCCCGGCTACATCCACACCGAGATGACGGCATCCGCGCCGCCCGCCTTCCTCGCCGCGAACGAGGCGGTCTCGCCGCTGCACCGCGGTGGCCAGCCGGAAGAGGTGGCGAACGTCGTCGTCTTCCTGCTGTCGGATGCCGCGAGCTACGTCACCGGCGCCGAGATCGGCGTCGACGGGGGACAGCAGCTGTCCGGGGTGTCGACGTTCCTGTCGGACGCCGTGCGCCCCGCCACCTCCCCCGGTCGCCCCGCGAGCGCGTAGCGCGAGACGAGACGCCACATCCCCCCGGTCGTTGAGCGAGCACAGCGAGACGAAACGCCCGAACCACACCCACAGCCATAGGGAGCAACCCCCGTGTACATGTACTTCCCCACCAACTACGTCTGGAGCATGTCGGTCGTCGCGACGCTCAACAACGGCGGCCTCATCGACGACGTCGACAAGGCGTCGCGTCCTGTGCTGAAGGCCTCGGAGCAGGGCGACGACGTCGGCACCGAGCTGCTGTACGGCTCGTGGCAGGCCGTCGCCGACCGGCTGCTGGCAGCGGCCGAGTCTGACGAGGCCCGCGGGTGGCGCAAGGGCGCCGCCGACAAGTACTACCGCGCCGCGCTGTACACCTCGCAGGCCGAGCGCCTGCAGTCGCCCAAGTGGGAGGGCCGCAAGGCCGCCTACCAGAAGTCGATCGACCTCCTGCTCACGCACGTCCGGCTCGGCGACGTGCCGCTGACGACCGTCGACATCCCCTACCACGGCGACGACGCGCCGGAGGGCTCGGCGCTGCCGGGCTACTTCTACCGCGCGCCCGGCGAGGGCCCCCATCCGCTCATCGTGATGTGGAACGGCCTGGACTCCACCAAGGAGATGATGTACACGTCCGGGTTCCCGCAGCAGCTGGCGGCCCGCGGCATCTCCACGCTCATGATGGACCCGCCCGGTTCCGGCGAGGCGCTGCGCATGCGCGACCTGCACGCCCGCTACGACACCGAGGTGTGGGCGGCATCCACTCTCGACTGGGTCGAGGCCAACGCCGCTGAGCTGGGCGTGGACCCCGCCCGGGTGGGCCTGGTGGGTTGGTCGCTCGGCGGCTACTACGTGCCGCGCGCGGCCGCGTTCGAAAAGCGCATCGCGCTCGCCGTCGCGTGGGGTGCGAACTACGACTGGGCGGCCGTGCAGGAGGCGCGTCGCAACCGCGAGGGTGAGAATCCGGTGCCGCACTACTGGGATCACGTGTACTGGGTGTTCGGGG
>JASGGN010000034.1:0-21240 GCA_047605005.1 Microbacterium sp. | reverse complement strand
CACTCCGACCCGTACGGCGAGGTCAGCGAGACCCACGGCAAGGCGGCCGGCGTGCTCGGCGCGATCGGCGCGATCGAACGCGACGAGGCGGCCGAGCGTGCGGCCCTCGACGAGGACGCCCCCGCGGGCACCCGTGCGGCCCTCGCCGACGACCCCGCGATCGCAGCGCTGCTCGCGGCGCGCAACGAGCGCCTCGCCCCGTTCTGGCTCAACCCCCAGGAGACGCCGAATGCCGCGCCCGTCGCGCCGGCCGTGGGCGGGGGCCGCACGGCGGTCGTGGTGGATGCCGAAGACCGTTTCACGACGATGCTCGCCCACCAGCTGCGCCATCTCGGCTTCGCGGTCGCGATCGTGCCGTGGCCGGAGGCGGATGCCGCGACGATCGCCGCCGCCGACCTCGTCATCACCGGTCCCGGCCCGGGCGACCCGCGCGACAGCGCCAGCCCCCGCATCGCGCGGATGCGCGAGGTCGTCGCCGCGCGGCTGGCATCCGGGAGGCCGCTTTTGGCCGTGTGCCTGAGCCACCAGATCCTCGCCGACACGCTCGGGATCGACCTCGGGCCGCTGGCCTCGCCGCACCAGGGCCTGCAGAAGACGGTCGACCTGTTCGGAAAGCTCGCATCGATCGGCTTCTACAACACGTTCACCGCGCGGGTCGAGCCCGGAACCACTCGGCTCGGGCCCACCGAGATCGCGGCGGATGCGGCATCCGGCGACGTCTACGCGCTGCGCGGCCCCGGCTACGCCTCCGTGCAGGGCCACCTCGAGTCGATCCTCTCGCGCGACGGACTCGAGACCCTCGAACGCCTCGTGACCCACGCCCTCGCGCCCGTCGACGCCTGACGCCGGGGCCGGATCTCACGTGGATCAGCCTGAGCCATCGCGCATAACTCAGGCACATTGCGCGTCATGGCGCGGTTCGCGACCGGCGCCCCGGCGTTCTGCCTGAATTATGCGCCATCATGCGCCGCGGTCAGCCCAGCAGCTGCACGGGGTTGACGAGGTCGGCGAGGATCAGCACCCCGCCCATCGCGACGAGCGCGATCACGACGACGAAGGTGACCGGGACGAGCTTCGTGGCATCGACCGGCTTGGCCGCACCGCGACGGAGCAGCTTCGCCCAGGCGCGCTTGAGGCCGTCCCACAGGGCGATGACGACGTGGCCGCCGTCCAGCGGCAGCAGCGGGATCAGGTTGAACACGAACAGGGCGACGTTCAACGACGCGAGCAGTCCCAGAAGGCCCGAGACCCGGTTGAGGACAGGCGCATCGACTGCCGCGACCTCACCGGCGAGGCGACCTGCGCCGACGATCGAGAGCGGACTGTCGGCGTCGCGCTCCTGACCGGTGACCATGTCCACGGCGGTGTCCCACACCCGCTGCGGCAGCTGCCAGATGATCGCGGCGACCTCACCGGCCTGTGCCAGCGCCGCCTCAGGCCCCGCCCAGACCGGCTGACGCACGTAGGCGACGGCGGCGGTCATGCCGACGAAGCCGACCTCGGCGGTCGTCGTCGTGCCGTCGTCGGCGAGCACCTCACGCTCCGCGAGCATCGGCGTCACCTCGAGGGTCAGCTGCTCCCCATCGCGCTCGACCACGATGGCGAGGGTCTCGTCGGGGGATGCCTGGATGATCTCGGATGCCTCGGCGAAGGTGTCGACCGCCGTCCCGTCCACCGAGACGATGACGTCGCCCGGCAGCAAGCCCGCCTCAGCGGCGGGCGAGGCCGGGTCGTCCGCGGTGCACTCGGTCTGGGTGGAGTCGGAGGACAGCACGCACTCGCTGACGGAGGCGATTGTCGTGGTCGCGGTCTGGACGCCGATGCCGCTGAGCATGATGCCGAACAGCACCATCGCGAGCAGCAGGTTCATGACCGGTCCGCCGAGCATGATGACCACCCGCTGCCACACCGGCAGCTCGTAGAACGCGCGGCGAGCGCCTGCATCCGCCAGCGTCTGGTCGTTCGCCGTGCGGGCCTCCTGCACCATGGTCGCGAAGAATCCGCCGGCCTTGCCGGAGGCAACCTGGCCATCGACGCCATCCGGACCCTCGGCACCGTCGGCGCGGGGCGAAGGCGGGTACATCCCGGACATCGAGATGTAGCCGCCGAGCGGCAGGGCCTTGAAGCCGTACTCGGTCTCGCCGATGCGCCGCGACCACAGGGTCGGTCCAAACCCGATCATGTACTGTCCGACGCGCACCCCGAACCTCTTCGCGGGCATCAGATGCCCGAGCTCGTGCAGCGCGATCGAGACCGCGAGCCCGATCACGAGCAGCACGACGCCGACGATGAAGGCGATGACGGTCACGGTTCCCCACCGTACCGCGGTCCGCTCTGAGTTCGCCCAGCGCCGCTAGGCTCGTCGCGGAGACACCGGGCTCCCCGCGCACCCGAAGAGAACCAGAAGAAGTCATGTCACACTCCCCCTCCCGTCGCCGCACGCGCCTGGTTCTCGGGGCTCTCGCCGGGGCCGCCCTCGTCGTCGCGACGCCGCTCGCCGCCTCCGCCCACGTCCATGTGACCCCCGACTCCTCCGAAACAGGCACCACCACGCGGCTCTCGTTCTCTTTCAGCCACGGCTGCGACGATTCGCCGACGACCTCCCTCACCGTCACGATCCCCGAGGGCATCGACGGCGCGACCCCCGTTCTCGACGGTGCGTGGACGATCACGCGCGAGATCGGCGACGACGGCATCCCGACCAGCGTCACCTACACGGCCGTCACCCCGGTCGAATCGGGAATCTCGGCGACGATCTCGCTCGACGTCATCTTCGCCTCGTCCGCAGCGGGCACCTCGGTCGCGTTCCCCGTGCTGCAGAGCTGCGCCGTCGGGGAGACCGATTGGTCCGAGGTCGCCGCTGACGGGCAGAGCGAGGACGACCTCGAGTCCCCGGCGCCCGTGGTGATGGTCGGCGAGAACGAGGCCGATGAGGATGCCACGGATGACGCCGACACCGCCGGCGAGGCCGACCCGGTGGCACGCTGGCTGAGCGGCGGGGCGCTGGTCGCAGCCCTCGCCGCACTCGGCGTCGCGCTCTTCGGCCGTCGCAAGGCCTGACCGCCGCGCACTCCCCGCGCCGTCCACCGGGTGCTCCGCCGGAGGATTCCGGCGACGAAACGCCGGTTTCGGGCGGCTGTGGCGAGCGTCCTCGAGAGGGTACGACGCTTCTCCTCGCTGCCCTCGCGGCACGACCGGCACCCCTCCCGGTCGTTGAGCGAGGAGCAGCGCGACGAGTCGAAACGTGGTGAGCTCTCCAACGACGCTTCGCCTCGCTGCCCTCGCCGCACGACCGGAGGGCATCTCGTCTCGGGCGCTCCTACGAAGGCCCCGCGACCAACCGGCGGCGGGTGCGAGAATGGACGCGACATGACGCACTCCGCCACGCCCTCGAACCTGCCGCCGGTCCTCCGCCCCGAGAATCCGCCGCAGCGCCGGCTCGCCGATCTCGCGGCGCGGTTCGGCAGCGAGATCCGTTCGGGGATCCACGCGGACGCCGGCGACATCGTGCTGACGGGCATCACCCTGGCAACGGCCGATCTGCGCCCGGGCGAGGCCTTCGTCGCGATCCGCGGCGTCATCCGCCACGGCGCCGAGTTCGCGCATGCGGCCGTCGAGGCCGGCGCCGTCGCCATCGTGACCGATGCCGAGGGTGCCCGGATCTCGGCGGATGCCGGCGTGCCGATCGTCGTCGTCGACGACCCCCGGGCGCTGCTGGGCGAGCTGTCGGCGTGGGTCTACGGCACCGGACCCGGCGACGAGCTTCCGCTCCTGTTCGCCACGACCGGAACGAACGGCAAGACGAGCGTCTCGCACTTGGTGGAAGGCATCCTGGGCCAGCTCGCAGTCACCACCGGCCTGTCTTCGACGGCCGAGCGGCACATCGCCGGCGAGGTCATCGTCTCGCGGCTGACGACGCCCGAGGCATCCGAGTTCCACGCCCTCCTCGCCCTCATGCGCGAGCGCGGCGTCGAGGCGGTCGCCGTCGAGGTCAGCGCGCAGGCGCTCAGCCGCCACCGCGTCGACGGGATCGTCTTCGATGTCGCGGGCTTCACGAACCTCACGCACGACCACCTCGACGACTACGCCGACATGCGCGAGTACTTCGAGGCGAAGCTGCCGCTGTTCCGCCCCGACCGCGCCCGGCGCGCCGTCGTGTGCCTCGACTCGGCCTACGGTGCGGAGGTCGCCGCCCGCGCCGAGATCCCCGTCACGACGATCTCCACCCCCGCGATCGCGGCGGATGCCACCGCCCGCGCCGACTGGACCGTCGAGATCGTCGCGGAGCGCCAGGACGGCACGACCTTCACCCTCACCGGCCCCGCGGGGTCGCTCACGACAACCGTGCCGGTGATCGGGCGGCACATGGCCGCCAACGCGGGGCTCGCCGTCGTCATGCTCCTCGAGGCCGGGTACGCGTGGGAGAAGCTCGTCGCGGCGCTCGACAGCGGGCGCATCGACGCCCACCTGCCGGGGCGCACTCAGCTCGTGTCGGGTCCCGCCGGCCCGGCGGTCTACGTCGACTTCGGGCATTCCCCCGACGCGTTCGAGAAGACCCTCGCCGCCGTCCGCCGCGTGACCCCCGGAAAGGTGCTCATGCTCTTCGGCGCCGACGGCGACCGGGACGCCACGAAGCGCCACGACATGGGCCGCACCGCGGTGGAGGGCAGCGACATCCTGGTCATCACCGACCACCACCCCCGTCGCGAAAACCCGGAAGCGATCCGCGCGACCCTCGTCGAGGGGGCGCGCCGGGCCCGGCCCGATGCCGAGATCCACGAGTTCTCACCGCCGGAGCGGGCCATCGTCGAGGCCGTGAGCCTCGTCGGCGAGGGCGATGCGATCCTGTGGGCCGGGCCCGGCCACCAGGACTATCGCGACATCCGCGGCATCCGCACCCCGTACTCGGCGCGCGAGCTCGCCCGCCGTGCACTCCGCGACGCCGGCTGGCCCGTGCCCGAGCCCGCGTGGCCCGTCCCCTACCCCGAGGACGAGACCCCGCTGTCCGACCCCGCGCGCGACTGGCGCTGACCGTCAGCCTCCGCACTCAGCGTTACGGCACCCGCAATTCACGAATGGGTTCGCGGCGACTGGCAACGATAGCTGGCAACAATGCGGCGACGACGGCCGCACTCAGCGCGAGGACGCCGAGAGCAACAGTGAACGCGGCACCCGGCAAGGGATCGTGCAGGGCCAATGCGATGCTTGTCGCCACTGCGGCGCCCCCAACGACTCCGATCACAGCGAGCAGCACGGTCTGCGTCACCAGAAGTCCGATGATGTATCCGCGAGTGGCACCGAGCGCGCGGCGGCGACCGAAGTCTTTGCGGCGCAGCATGACAAGACCATAGAGGATGACGGCCACGAGCACGACCGTCACGGCGAGAAGGCCCAACACGAGGGCGCGCGATGACGAACCGAGCTGCGACTGGACGAGACCACGCAGGTTCGCGAGAGTTTCGCTCGTTTGCACCGAGACCTTCGTCGGGTCATCGGCGGCGAGCACAGACGTCACCGCATCGGCCAGAGGGGCGACAAGCTCGGGGGTATTCGCGATCACGAGCACGACGTTGACGGTCGCGGGAGTGTCGGCGTCACGCGCGGGGACAAAGACGACCGGCTCGAAGCCGCTGAGAAAGTCAGGCACCGTGATCCGCGCGCCGATGGCAACTGTTGCGCCGGTCGTGAGGGTCACCGATCCGCCGACGTCCGGCAGACCCAACTGATCGAGCGCTGTCTGCGACGCATATGCTGTGGCCCCCGGCACGGGAACGTCATTGATGCCCAGTCTGTCGAGATCGTCGCTGTAGACGTACCGCACCGGTACCCGGGTGCCGTCCGGGATGAGCGTGTTGGTCGCATCGGTCGCCGCCGTGAACGCCGCCGACCACTCGATTCCCGCCAGATTCCGAATCCGGTCCAGCACATCACTCGTAACGCCGGCGTCGTCGTCGGCTCGCACCTGGATCGTGCGGGTGCCTGCGTCATCGATCGACGCGAGCACCTGTTGTTCGGCGGCAACGGTGCGGCCCGTGGTCATCATCACAGCTACGACCATGCCAGCGATCATCAAGATCGTGAGGATCGAGGCGATCGGTCCGGAGCGGGCGGATGCCGCCGATTCGCGAAGCATTCCCCTCACAGCCTGATCTCCCGGTCGCATGCGGCAGCGACCTCCGGCGAGTGCGTGACGATGACGACCAGTGCCCCCGTCGAGGCATGTTCTCTCATCGCCTCGATAACGATGTCTGCGGTGGCGGGGTCAAGATTTCCCGTCGGCTCGTCGGCAAGAAGGATGCCGGGTCCGCCAAGCAGTGCCCGACACAGCGCGATGCGCTGCGCCTGCCCGCCCGACACCTGTCCTGGCCTGCGGCCCGGTGGCACATCGACCCCGAACCGCTCCAGCAACTCCCGCGCGGCCGACTCTACCCTCCGACGGTCTTCACCCCGGTACAGCGCCGTTTCGGTGACGTTATCGAGCACGGTGCGCGTCGCGTCGAGCGCGGCGTCCTGAAACACGAACCCGAATCGCCGCGCCCGTAGGTGCGCTCTTGCCGCGTCTCGGCCGGAGCTGACCGGTGTGCCGTCGACGAGAACTTCCCCTGCCGTCGGGCGCAGCATGAGCCCCAGCAGATACAGCAGCGTCGACTTGCCTCTGCCCGATTGGCCGGTGAGTGCCGTGGTCGAGCCCGCCGGGAACTGTGCGTTCCACCCCGCCACCACGTGTTGGCCGGGCAGATAGCCAAAGGATAGGTCGCGCGCTTTGAGCAGTGTCATTGCGCCTGCCCTGGCACACGCACCTTCGTCCCCGCTTCCACACCCTCGATCACCGACATGCCCCGCGCCGCGGTCGTCACGGTGACGGGCAGCCGTTCGCCGGCGTCATCAATGACAGCGAGTTGCCCATCCGCACCCGAGACGAGGGCAGAAGACGGGACCACGAGCCCCGAGACCGACTCGATCGTCACGATGAGCGACGAGAGAGTCGCTTCTCCCGTCACCGGCACCTGGCCGCACTGATCGCCGCAGATCACCGCCCCGTCGACGCCGGTCAACCCCACGGTGACGGTGCTGGTCTGGTCGTCGCGCTGCTGCTCCCCCGCGAACCCGGTCCATACGTCCCCTTCCGGCGACGTGATCTCCACACGTGTGCCAGCGGGGATCATCACTGCCTGCGCGTCGGTGACCGGAACGGTAAAGTCAGGAGACTCCGACAGACCCGAGATCGCTTGCTCTCCCCCTGCCAACGTCGCGCCGCGATAGACCACAGCGGAATCCACCGCGACACGCATGGGCAGTGACGGCACGAAGATGATATCGCCCGCAGCGATGATCCCGGTCTGATCTACCCCGAGGCTCTTCTGCCACGCCCTGATTGCTGCCGCCGTGCTCGAACCGGCTACGCCACCGACCTCTCCCCGGTAGAAACCCAGGTCGGTGAGCATCTGCGGGGCTTGCCGCACGTCTTCGCCCGACGTGCCGGCGCCGATGTCGCGAAAGGCGGGCACGGAACCTTGTGCGACGACCACTGGTCGCAGATCGACGGTGTAAAGCACCGCCCCCTGGGTCGCCTCGGCCCCGGGCTCCAGGCTCACGCTCGTCACGACTCCTGCTGCACGGTTCGCGCCCACCGGCGTCAGCGTCCAGTCCGCCACGGTGTTGAGTTGCATGCTGGAGCCAACGTCGCCCTCAACCACCTCGACGAGCGTGAAATCGGAGGCATCCAGCGGATCGGCCACCGGCTGCGTCACCGTCGCGACAGCCCAGACCGTCGCCCCGGCAAGAACCGCCCCCGCGAGGAACAGCGCAACACCCGCCAAGATGCCCCGCCCACGCGGTGTCGACATGCCCGCACTTCCCCTTCCTAGATGAGTCTCGGCCAGCCCTACTGCGCTTCACTGGAGTTGCCGGCGCCGGGCGGCAGCGATGAGCGGCCGCGTTTATCCGCTCGGAAGGTTCATGTACCACGTGGGGGGCGGGCAGGCTAGAGCGGCCTTGGCATAGCTCGCCTGATCGCTGGAAAGACTGTCAAGTCCGGGCAGCATTCCGTAGTACTGGTTCTCGGTCTGATATGTATCGATATACGTCTGCAGCGAAGGCGGCGCATCACTCTCAAGTCCCAGCGCCAGAATGCACTCATGCTCAGCAACCTCTTGCTCATACAACGCCTCCAGCTGAGCCTGCGACATGCTGCTCTTATCACCCATCGTGCTAAACCCGCTGATCTCACTACACTCGTCGAAATCGGCCGACACGACAGACTCCTGACCTTCGGGGATATCCCATGCCACCATACCTACCTCATCGCGCCACGCATTCCACCCGCGGTCTTGCAAACAGGAAACCAACGTCTCATAGATGGGGCTTTCCGGTAGCGACGCACCGGAATCAGCCGCTGATGCGACCGCGGACGGCTCCCCCTGCGGCGCCTCCCCGCTACACCCCGCCAACAAGACGAGCGCTGGCAGCGCAATCGCAAGGCACGAGAGCCGCGACCCCTTTCCGGACACACACAAGCTCATCCACAGCTCGGAACAGGAGCCGTGTAGAACCCCGCTGAGGCTACAGCTGTGTATGCCGTGCTCTGATAAGGCGAGTAACGCACGCTGTTGCCGCCAGGAAATGTCGCAGATCCTTTCGTGATCTTTGGGACTGTGAGCGACACGCTACATTGGACGGCAGAACCCCACTACTCACCGCTCATCACTGTTTGGTAACAGCGAACACAGCAAACGGGCGCGCAGAGGCAGTCTCGCCGGGCGACCTGGCGGGGCGGGCGGAGTCAGCGCGCTGCGATGAGAGCGTCGGCCGCGGCGCGGGCCCAGCGCTCTGCCTCGGCGAGCGAGGCGCGGGTCAGCTCGCCGAGGGGCGCGTGCGCGTCGACGACGCGCCGGACGGTGTCGAGGATGCCGAGAAAACCCAGCGCGCCCGCGTGGAAGGCCTCCACGGCCTGTTCGTTCGCGGCGTTGAAGACCGCGGGGTAGGTGCCGCCGGCGCGGCCGACCGCCTTGGCCAGCTCGACGGCGGGGAACGCCTCGGCATCCAGCGGCTCGAAGGTCCAGGTCTGCGCCGTCGTCCAGTCGATCGGCACGCCGACGCCGGCAGAGCGGTGCGGCCAGTCGAGCCCGAGCGAGATCGGCAGGCGCATGTCGGGCGGGGATGCCTGCGCGATCGTCGACCCGTCGCAGAACTCGACCATCGAGTGCACGATCGACTGCGGATGCACGACGACGTCGATCGCGTCGTAGGAGACCCCGAACAGCAGGTGCGCCTCGATGACCTCGAGCCCCTTGTTCACGAGCGTCGCCGAGTTCGTCGTGACGACGCGCCCCATGTCCCACGTGGGGTGCGCCAGTGCCTCAGCCGGGGTGACGGCCGAAAGCGACGCGCGCGAGCGACCGCGGAACGGCCCGCCGGATGCCGTCAGCACGAGCCGGCGCACCTCGCCCGACGTCCCCGCGCGCAGAGCCTGCGCGATGGCGGAGTGCTCCGAGTCGACCGGCACGATCTGGCCGGGCGCGGCGATCGCCGTCACGAGGTCGCCGCCGACGATGAGCGACTCCTTGTTGGCGAGGGCGAGCGTGCGGCCGGTCTGAAGCGCCGCGAGCGTCGGGCCGAGGCCGACCGAGCCGGTGATGCCGTTGAGGACGACATCCGCCTCGGTCTGGCGCACGAGGCGCTCGATGGCGTCCACGCCGTCACGCTCAGCGAGCGCCGTCGCACTCACACCGAACTCCGCCGCCTGGGCGGCGAGCAGTTCCGCGTTGCGCCCGGCTGCGAGGCCGGTGACCTCGAAGCGGTCACGGCGCGTGCGGATGACGTCAAGCGCCTGCGTCCCGATCGATCCGGTGGACCCGAGGATCAGGACACGACGCATCGCGCCAGCCTCTCGATCGCCGCTCCTCTGCCCGTCACTCCGTGGTCGACGGAGCGGTCGCGAGGATGTCGATGACGAACACGAGCGTCTCGCCGACGAGGTCGTCCTCGTTGATGTCACCCTCACCGTAGCCGTCGGCGGGCGTCATCACGACGAGCACCTGCGACCCGACCGTCTGGCCCTCGAGCGCCGCCTTGAACCCGTCGACGACGTCGGTCGTGGTCAGCGTCGTCGGCACGCCACCGTTGTCCCAGGTGGAGTCGAACGTCTCACCGGTCGACCAGCGCACGCCGGTGTACTGCAGGAGCACCTGATCGCCCTCTTCGACGGTCGCGCCGTCGCCGATCTTCAGGTCGACGATCTCCGTCTCGGTCGGCGCGTCGGCGTCGGGGATCGTGATCGTCGGGGCGCCGTCGTCATCGAGGGTGACGGTGGGCATGCCATCGACGGCATCCTGCTCTTCGCCCCAGGCCGCGATGGGCGTGACGCCGAGCACATCGATGACGTACACGACCGAAGGGGTGGTCTCGTCGCCGGTCGCGCCGACCAGCACGAGCCGCGACCCGATCGTGGCACAGCCGAACAGCTGCCCGCCGTTGTCGGACGAGATCTGCTCGGGAAGCACCTCGCCCTCCTCGTAGCCGGACTGCGACAGCACCTCGCCCGTCGATCCGTCGAGGATCGTCGCGGCGTAGTCGACGAAGTCACCCGAGACGATCTCGTCGCCGTCTCCCTCGACCGCGACGGTGCGCTCCAGCTCGAGGTCGGTGACGTCGATCGGCGTCGCGAAGTCCACGGTCGGGATCTCCCCGACCTCGCCCGAGACGGAGATCGCATCCGAGGTGTCGCCGCTGGCGGCGGCCGAGTCGCACAGATCGACAGTGGTAGCCGACGCCGAGGCGGTGGCGTCCGCATCGGTCGAGCCCGAGCACCCCGCCAGCAGGAAGGCAGAGGCGGCGACGACGGACAGGGCGGCGAGCGGGCGCAGGCGCGCAGGAGACTTCACAGGAGGGAACCTCACAGAAGAGTTTTGACAGGATGCCGAGAACGACGGCTTCCCGTCATCATGGCGCAGTTTCTTCTGTCCCCGCTGAAAGCGCGCCGCGATGCGCGGACGAGCATGCGTTCGGGAGTAATCTCGACGGGTGGCACCAGAGCACGAGAGCGCACCAGACGCACCCGGGCCCGTGGGATCGGCACCGCTCGCGAAGCCCGGCCGACGCCCCGCCGCCGCCCCCGAGGCGACCGCCGAGGTCGAGCCGGTGGGCACCGCCTACTACGTCACGCGCGGAGTGCTGATCCCGCTCGCGCGGCTGATCTACCGGCCGCGGGTCGAGGGCCGCGGGAACATCCCGCGCACCGGCAAGATCATCTTCGCGAGCAACCATCTCTCGTTCATCGACTCGATCCTCATCCCGATGTTCGCTCCGCGCCCGGTCTACTTCCTCGCCAAGTCGTCGTACTTCGACGGCAAGGGGCTCCGCGGCTGGCTCAGCCGCCAGGCCTTCACGGCGATCGGAGCGACCCCGGTCGAGCGCGGGGCGGGGCAGGCGGCGCTCGACGCGCTCGACCAGCAGCGGCGGATCCTGGCATCCGGCCGCGCGATCGCGCTGTACCCGGAGGGAACGCGCTCCCTCGACGGCAGGCTCTACAAGGGCCGCACCGGTGTCGCGTTCCTCGCCCTCGGCGAGGGGGCCCGGGTCGTGCCGGTCGGCCTCATCGGCACGAACGAGGCGATGCCGGTGGGCGCGAGGTTCCCACGGCGCACGCCCCGGATCACGGTCCGCTTCGGCGAACCGCTCGATCTGTCGCACCACGGCCCCGCCTCCAGCGGGCGCGCACGGCGCCTCGCGACCGACGACATCATGGCCGCGATCCACGCCCTATCGGGGCAGGAGCTCGCGGGAGCCTACAACGAGGCTCCCGCGTCGAACCCCGTCGAGCGCCTCAAACAGGTGCTCCCGCACGAACGCCGCTGAACGGCATCGGGTGAACAGCATCAGGCCGCGGTGACGATCGGCTCGTGCCGCACCGGGAAGTTCACCGAGTTCGCGATGAAGCACCACGCGCGCGCCTGCGCGTGCGCGGCCTCGGCCGCCGAGATCATGGATGCCTCGGCGACGACGACCCGGGGGCGCAGCACGACCTCGGCGAAAGCGCCGCCGCCGCGCCCGTCCTCGACCATGACGCCGGTCGCCTCGTCTTCGTATGAGACGACGACGACCCCCGCACCCACGCACGCGTGCAGGTACGACAGCAGGTGGCATTCCGACAGCGCCGCCACGAGCAGGTCTTCGGGGTTCCAGCGCGTCGGGTCGCCGCGGAACGGCTTGTCGCTGGATGCCCGCAGCTCGGGCTTCCCTGTGACGCGGATCGTGACCGACCGGTCGTAGTCGCGGTATCCGCTCGTACCGGTGCCGCGGTTCCCGGTCCATTCGCTGTGCAAGCGGTAGTCGTGTGCGCGCGTCATGGCGCCAGTCTGGCATCCCCCTGACGCCGACGGAGCGGCGGGCGCGGAGGCTCCCGCGGATAGGCTGGAACGGTGCCCGAGACCTTCACCGTCGCCTCCTGTGTCGAACTCGCCGTCGTCGAGCGCAGCGGTTTCATCGAGTCGCGCCACGCCGGCTCGGCGGTGGTGCTCGACCCCGACGGCGTCGCCCTGCTGGCCCTCGGCGATGTCGAGTCTCCGATCCTCCCCCGCTCGAGCCTGAAGCCGCTGCTGGCGGTCGGATGCCTCACGGCCGGCGCCGAGCTCGAGGGCGAACGGCTCGCCGTGGCCAGCTCCAGCCACTCCGGCACCGACCGCCATGTGGGCGTCGTGCGCGACATCCTCGACGCCGCGGGGCTGGACGAGACCGCCCTGGGCTGCCCGCCCTCGTGGCCGGGCGACACGGCGACGCGCGACGCGCTCCTGCGCGCGTCCGTCGAACCGCAGCGGGTCCGGATGAACTGCTCGGGCAAGCACGCGGCGATGCTCCTGGCCTGCGTGGCCAACGGGTGGGACACGGCGAGCTACCTCGATGCGGGACATCCACTGCAGGTGCAGCTGCGCGAGGTCGTCGAACGCCTCACCGGGGCGAAGGTCGCCGCCACCGCCGTGGACGGCTGCGGCGCGCCGGTGCACGCGATGAGCCTGTCGGCCCTCGCGCGTGCGGCGCATCGGATCGGGACGTCCTCGGCGCGGTCCCCGTTCGCGTTGCACCGCCACGCCGGTGCCCTCGTGAGCGCTGTGCGCGAGAACCCGTGGGCGGTCGACGGCCCGGGGCGGCCGGACACGATCGCGATCGAGCAGTTGGGGGTCTTCGCCAAGAGCGGTGCCGAGGGCGTCGCGATCATGGTCGCCCCGAACGGCGCGACGGTGGCCCTCAAGATCCTCGACGGCAGCGGACGGGCCGCGATCGCGATCGCGATCGCTCTGCTCGCGCGCGTCGGCGCGCTCGCGGCCGGCGATGCAGCCCAGGCCATGAAGCAGCTGCCGCTGGGGATCACCGGTGGCGAGCGGGAGGTCGGCCTGATCAGGCCGACCGTGTGAGCGTCCGCGGGTACGCGACCGTCGCGAGCCGGGCGAAGAGGAGCCCGCGCGCATCTGCGTTCCGGTCGAGATCGAGAGGTCGCGCTGACCCCCGCGGGCGTGCTCGACCTCGTGGCAGCAGGCCCTGAGCTCTTCGTGCGGCGCGGCGCCGGCGCGGGCTCGTCGATGTCGGATGCCGAGGACGCGGCAGCCGGCACGGCAGTCCTCGGCGATCCCGCCGAGCTGCGAGTGAGCGGGTGCGCGGGCGAGCCGCCCTCGGACCCCGCCGATGACGACTGTGCGTCCCGGCCGGATCGCGAGGGCGCCGGAGGTGCGCGCGACGAAACGTCGCACGCATCTGCCGGGCGCACACTGACAGTGCCGATAGCGGACGTTTCGTCTCCGGCATCCTGCGGACACCTCCGCTCACCGACCGACCGCCGGCGGCGGCTTCACCAGCACCCGCCGTGCGGGCAGGCCCGGCGAGACGATCCACGCCCGCCCGGCACCGGGCGCCGCATGCGGCGGCAGGTCGCGGCGACCGGTGACGGCGCGGTATTCGGCCGCGCAGTCGGCGTCGACGATCATGACGGCGTGCGAGCGCGCCTCGGCGAGCACACGCCACTGCGCGAGCCAGGCCTCGGGCGTGCCGATCAGAGCGGTGCCGCGTGCGGCGTCGTCCCCGCGACCGGCAGCGGCGAATGCCTCGGCATCCTCCACCTCCACGGTGCGCACGCCCGCGTGCGCGCACGCGGTGCGCAGCTCCTGAGCGCGAGGCCCGGGCGGCGCGACGATCGCGAGGGGCCCAGCAGTCCGGCTCAAGCCCGCATCCGGCCACCACACCGGCGCCGGGTCGCTGCCCGCGATCTCGCCCTGCTCGCACATCCACGCGAACTGCACGAGGCGCCGGCCCCAGCGTCCCCTCCCCGGAGGCGCCTCGGCGAGGTGGTCGACCACCTCGCCGCCGGCCGCGGCGTGGTCGGCGCGGGTCGCCAGCGGAAGGATCGCACGGTGTGGCAGCAGGTCGAGCACACGGCCCAGCGCCCCCGAAACCCGCGCGACGGACACGACGAGCGTGATCCCCCGCGACCGCGCCTCGCGGGCCGTGCGTTCGAGCATCGCGATCCACTCCGCGGCGTACTCGGGCGGAAAGCGGCCCGCGAGCGCATCCGCGTCGTCGATCACGACGACGGTTCCCGGTGCCGCACGGGCGAGGTCGCAGACCCCGTCCCACGCCGCCTCGACATCACCCGAGATCCGCGCCGGCCGCGTCGCCTGGGCCGCAACCGCCCGCAGCAGCGTCGACCGGCCACTCTGCGGGCCCCCGACCACCGCGAAGCCGGCGGCGTCCGGCGCCAGCGCGACGACGCTCTGGCGCTGCTGCTCGGGCTCGTCGCAGAGCCCGAGCAGGATCGCCCCCGGCGCGATCGCGGGTTCCGCCGCACCGCCCGCACCACCCGCACCACCCGCACCACCCCGTGAGGCCCGTTCCCTCAACTCGGCGACCTCGATGCGATCCGGCAGCGGGGGCAGCCACGGCCTGCGTGCGGGAGGAGAGCCTGCGGCCGCCGCGCACACCTGCCGCAACGTCGCCTGGTCGCAGCGCGCCACCCGCACGGTGCGCGGCCCGCTGTCGGCCGCGGTGCGCACCAGGGCGAGCCCGCGCGCGGCGGGCCCTCCGGCAAGCCGGACGGCATCGTCCTGCCCGATGACGGCCCGCGAGTCCGCCGGATCGGTCACCCGCAACGCGATCCGCAGCGGCGCGTTCGCGAGCACGCCGTCGCGGAATGCGCCCGCGACGCGCTGCGAGGCGAGGATCAGGTGCATCCCGAGAGCGCGTCCGCGCGCTGCGACATCGGCGAACAGCTCGTGCAGCTCCGGGTGGGCCGAGACCAGGGCGGCGCATTCGTCGACGACGATCACGAGTCGCCCGAGCCGCCCCGCGGCCTCGGCGACATCACGGGCGCCGAGGCCGGCGAGCACGCGCTCGCGATGCCGGATCTCCGCGCGCAGGCTCTGCACCGCGCGCAGGGCCTGCGCCTCGTCGAGATCCGTGAGGACACCGGTGGTGTGCGGCAGCCCCGCGAGGGCGTCGAAGGTGCGACCGCCCTTGAAGTCGACCAGCAGCAGCGCCAGCTCCCCTGGCGAACGCGTGCGGCACAGGCCCACGGCCCACGTCGTCAGCAGCTCGCTCTTTCCCGAGCCCGTCATCCCCACGACGACCGCGTGCGGACCGTCCGCGACGAGGTCGAGCACCACCGGCTCCCCGGCGGACACGCCGATCGTCGCCGCGAGGCAGTCGGGACCGTTCGCGGGCGCGATCGGCAGGTCGGGCACCGTCACCTCCCCGTCGATCCGCCGCCCGAGGGTGTGCGCTCGCGCCGAGAGCGCCGCGCAGATCGCCCGCCGCTGCCCGCGCGAGACCGCTTCCACCCGCACCTGGCGCGATGCGCCGCCGTGGTCCAGGCGCGCACGGTCACCACCGGTGAGAGTGAGCACGGCGGCGCACCGCGGCGGCACCGGAGCACCCTCGTCGACCTGGACGATCGGGATGTCGGCGTCGGCCGGGACGGGCCGGTCCCCCGTCCCGGCGAACAGCACAGCGCCGCGGGTCGCGTCGACGTGCGGGAGCTCCCCCCAGCCGGCCCCCGGGCTCTCCGTCCGCTCCCCCACCGCACCGCCGGCGAGCCGGAGGTCTCCGGGAGGCAGCGCGAGGCACGCTTGCAGCACGAGCGCCCGGACGACGGCCGCCGCGGCCACCGGCGGCCCGCACACCGCGACTCCCGCCGCCAGCGGCACGTGCACCGGCATCCCGTCGATCGTCCGGGCACGGCGACGCAGCTGACGCGTCCGTTCGTCGTACGGCTCGCCCTCGACGCGCACGCCGCTGTCGCCCGCGCCGCGGCCGACGACGAGCAGCTCTTTCCGCCCCGGCACGGCGCGCCAGATCTCATCGGGGTCCTCGGCGTACCCGGCGACGTCGGGAGTCCTCCGCCACGCCCGCTGCAGGGCCTTCTCGTGCCGTTCGTCGACGTCGCGCTCCAGTGCTGCGACAGCGGCGGATGCCTCCCGGCGGGCGCGCCGGGCGATCGTGCGACCGCTGCGCACGCCGTCGAGGAACGACGCGCCCGCCATCAGCGGGCCGAGCGCGGCGAACCAGAGCGCATACGTCGACCCGGTCACCCGCCACAGTACGATCGCGCCGACGACGGGCACGATCGCGGCCGCGAGCGGCACGGCCGGGCGGGCGGGCGTCGCCGGAACAGCGGGCAGGCGGAGAGGCTCATCGGAGTCGTCGTTCATGCGCGCCAGTAAACCGCTCGGACACGGCGCGTGGGGCGCCGCCGGCGGGATCGGTGGATGAGTGCGCTCAGTGCCCGTCTGGGGAGGAGGCGACGACATCCGCAGGCAACAGGCGCGCGTTCACGACGACGATCGTGACGTTGTCGCGTCCGCCGTTCTCCAGCGCCGCCTCGAGCATGGCGGCGACGGCCTCGGCCGGATCGTCGTGCTGCAGCAGGAAGTGCAGGATGCCGTAGTCGGTCAGCTCCTTCGTGAGCCCGTCGCTGCACACCACGAACCGGTCACCGTCGACGACCTCGAGCCGCACGTAGTCGGGCGAGACCCCGTCGGAGGGACCGACGGCACGCGTGATGACATTGCCGTAGGGGTGGTTCTCCGCCTCCTCGGGGGTGAGGCGCCCCGCGGCGATGAGCTCTTGGACGACCGAGTGGTCGGTCGTCACCTGCGCCAGGCCCCCGTCGCGGAACAGGTAGACCCGCGAGTCGCCGATGTTGAGGGTCACCCAGGTCGGCTCGGGCAGGGAGAGGTCCAGGTACACTCCCGTGACGGTCGTGCCGGTGCCCTCGTCGGTCGTCTCCCGGTGCGATGCGATGTCCGCGACGGCACGCGAGAGGGCCTTCTCGATGGTCCGGGGACGGACGTCGCCCCCGTCGACGACGGTGCGCAGGCGCTCGATCGCGCTCGCGCTCGCGATCTCCCCGCCGATGTGCCCGCCCATTCCGTCGGCGACCGCGAACAGCGGGAACTGCGCCAGCACGGCATCCTGATTCACCTCGCGGCGACGCCCGCGATCGGTCGCCTCGGCCCAGCGCAGCTCGAGCGCGCCGTCTCTGAGCGGGACGATGCGCGACGGGGTGACGGACTCGGGCACGGTCACACTCTAGTGGACGGCTCACCGGGCCCCTCGAATCAAGAATCGGGGCGGGCGCCTCGAACCGCGCGTCGCGGTGCCCGGGCGCCGCGCATCGGCATAGCACGGCTGCCGTGAGGAGACCGAGATCGCCCGATCAGACGACGAGCTCGACCTCACCGGCGGCGCCGGGGCGCATCTCGAGCCCCGCCTCGCGCGCCCAGGCCAGGAGCGTGGCGACGCTCGCGATGCGCGGCCGCGAGGTCGCCAGGCGGCGTACGAGATCACCCTTCGCGTGCTTGTTGAAGTGGTTGAGCGCGCGCACCGCGCCGCCGCCGTCCTCCGTGACGACGCGGAGGTATGCCTGCCGGATGCCGCCCGGCACCGGCCCCAGGGCCGCGTACGCCTCCGAGCGCAGGTCGAGGACGAACCGGGGATCGCGCTGCGCGAGGGCTGCCGTCGTGGCATCCGCCCACACCCGGCGCAGCGGCGGCAGGCCGGGCAGCGACGTGCCGGCGGCGAGCCGGTACGCGGGGATCGCGTCGAGGGCGCCGACGAGGCCGAACGGCGCGGACTGGATGGCGACGTGCGCACCGAGCCAGCGGCGCGCTGCGGGCGGCAGCACCCCGGCATCCAGCGCATCGAACAGCACACCCGTGTAGCGGTCGATCGCGGGCAGCGTCGGCGCCGTGCGCAGGGCCCGGTTGACCGCGATCTCCCCGCGCTGCCGCGCCGACAGCTTCAGCACGCGCGCCGCCGCCTCCTCGTCGGCGCACAGCGCGACGAGCGCGTCGAGCACCGTCTCACGCTGCGGCGCCAGCTCCGCAAATGCGAGCCGAGCCACCTCGAGCGGGGCTCGTCGGCCGCCCGGGCGCTTGGTCTCGGACGGCGGCAGCAAGATCAGCACGCGTGTCCCCTCCGTCCGCTCGGAGTCATCGGAACCCGGGCCGCCGGAACCCGGGCCGTCGGAACCCGGGTCGTCCGGATCAGAGCCCTCCCGATCAGGGCCGACCGAGCCAGGGCGTCCTCAGAGCGCTCGGGATCAGACGAGCGCAGCGTGGCCGGCGACGATCGTCAGCTCGTCCGAGTCGATCGACAGGAACCCGTCCAGAGCGCTCGCGACGACCTTCGTGCCGTCGAGCTGCATGATGCGCACCTGTCCTTCGGCGAGCATCGCGAGGACGGGCTCGTGACCCGGCATGATGCCGATCTCACCCTCGACGGTCTTGGCGACGACGAGGGATGCCTCGCCGCTCCAGACCTCCGCCTCGGCGGAGACGAGTGTGACGTTCAGCGGCACTTCGACCCACTCCGTTCGCTCAGTACGAACATGTCAGCTGTTCTCCTTCTGGATCTGCGCCCACTTCTCCTCGACGTCGGAGATGCCGCCGACGTTGAAGAACGCCTGCTCGGCGACGTGGTCGAAGTCGCCGCGCACGATCGCGTCGAACGACTCGATCGTCTCGGCGATCGGCACGGTGGAGCCCTCGACACCGGTGAACTTCTTCGCCATGTAGGTGTTCTGGGAGAGGAACTGCTGGATGCGGCGGGCGCGCGCCACGACGACCTTGTCCTCTTCGGAGAGCTCGTCGACGCCGAGGATCGCGATGATCTCCTGCAGCTCCTTGTTCTTCTGCAGGATCTGCTTGACGGCGGTGGCAACGCGGTAGTGGTCAGCGCCGATGTAGCGCGGGTCGAGGATGCGGCTCGTCGAGCTCAGCGGGTCGACGGCGGGGTACAGGCCCTTCGAGGCGATCTCGCGGCTGAGCTCGGTCGTCGCGTCCAGGTGCGCGAAGGTCGTCGCGGGGGCCGGGTCGGTGTAGTCGTCGGCGGGCACGTAGATCGCCTGGAGGGAGGTGATCGAGTGGCCGCGCGTCGAGGTGATGCGCTCCTGGAGCACGCCCATCTCGTCGGCGAGGTTCGGCTGGTAGCCCACCGCCGAGGGCATGCGGCCCAGCAGCGTGGAGACCTCGGAGCCGGCCTGCGTGAAGCGGAAGATGTTGTCGATGAACAGCAGCACGTCCTGCTTCTGCACGTCACGGAAGTACTCCGCCATCGTCAGGGCCGACAGGGCCACGCGCAGACGCGTCCCCGGCGGCTCGTCCATCTGGCCGAACACCAGCGCCGTCTTGTCGAAGACGCCCGCCTCCTCCATCTCGTGGATGAGGTCGTTGCCCTCACGGGTGCGCTCGCCGACGCCGGCGAACACCGAGACGCCACCGTGATCCTGGGCGACGCGCTGGATCATCTCCTGGATCAGGACGGTCTTGCCCACGCCCGCGCCGCCGAACAGGCCGATCTTGCCGCCCTGGACATAGGGGGTCAGCAGGTCGATGACCTTGATGCCCGTCTCGAACATCTGCGTCTTCGACTCGAGCTGGTCGAAGTTCGGCGCGGCGCGGTGGATGCCCCAGCGCTCGGTGATCTCGACGGTCTCGCCCGGCTCGGCGTTGAGGACCTCTCCGGTGACGTTGAAGACCTTGCCCTTGGTGACGTCGCCGACAGGCACCGTGATGGGGCCACCGGTGTCGCGCACCTCCTGGCCACGGACCATGCCGTCGGTGGGCTTGAGGGAGATGGCGCGCACGAGGTCGTCGCCGAGGTGCTGGGCGACCTCGAGCGTGATCTCGGTGGACTCTTCGCCGATCATGATCGTCGTCTTCAGCGCGTTATAGATGTCGGGGATCGCATCGTGCGGGAACTCGATGTCGACGACCGGTCCGGTCACGCGCGCGACGCGACCGACGACCAGCGTGGCGGCAGCGGGGGCCTCGGCAGTGGCGGTGGGAGTCATTTCTTCGTCTCTTTCGGTGTGGTCGGAAAGTTCGGACCGGGTTTATTTGCCGGATGCCAGGGCGTCCGCGCCGCCGACGATCTCGGCGATCTGCTGCGTGATCTCGGCCTGACGTGCGTTGTTGCGCAGGCGGGTGTAGTCGGTGATGAGCTTGTCGGCGTTGTCGCTGGCGGACTTCATCGCCTTCTGGGTCGCGGCGTGCTTGGCGGCCGACGACTGCAGCAGGGCGTTGAAGATGCGGCTCTGCACGTAGACCGGCAGCAGCGCGTCGAGGACGACCTCGGGGCTCGGCTCGAACTCGTACAGCGGGTACACCGGGTGCGGGACGACGGGCACATCCGCCTCGTCGGCCTCCACGACCTCCAGCGGCAGCAGGCGCACCGTCTCGGGTTCCTGCGTCATCATGCTGACGAAGCGGTTGTAGACGAGGTGGATCTCGTCGACGCCGCCGTCCTCGCCGCCGACGTCGTAGGCATCCAGCAGCGCGCCCGCAATGTTCTCCGCGGTGTGGAAGTGCGGCGTGTCAGTGTCGCCCGTCCACTGCCCGGCCCACGGCATCCGGCGGAACTGGAAGTAGCCCACCGCCTTGCGGCCGACCAGGTAGTAGACCGGCTCGCGGCCCTCGGTGCGCAGCAGCTCGCCCAGCCGCAGGCCCTCGCGGAGGATCTGCGAGTTGAACGCGCCGGCGAGCCCGCGGTCGGAGGCGAAGATGACGACCGCAGAGCGGCGGATCACCGCGGGCTCCGTCGTGAGCGGATGCCGGACGTTCGAGTGCGTCGCGACGGCGCCGACGGCGTGAGTGACGGCCTGCGCGAACGGCGAGGACGCGCGCACGCGCGCCATCGCCTTCTGAATGCGCGAAGCCGCGATGAGCTCCATCGCCTTCGTGATCTTCTTGGTCGTCT